>NZ_JBCARA010000006.1:0-299336 GCF_038419725.1 Roseateles sp. PN1
TTGGCCGGTGCCGACGCCGGCAACTATCAGCTGGCCGGCGCGCAAGTGCAGGCCAAGGGCGACATCACGCCCAAGACCTTGCAGACCGCGCCGCTGGTGGTGAAGGACAAGTACTTCGATGGCTCGCGTGACGCGCAGCTGGAGGCACCGAGTTTGATCGGCGTGGTGGCGGGTGACAGTGTCCGCGCCCTGGCCTCCGGGCAGTTCCAAGACTTGTTGGCCGCTGATGGCAAGCTCGTGGTGGTCAAGCTGAACCTGGACGGCACTGACGCCGGCAATTACCAGCTGGCGCACGGCCAGGTTGAGACGGTGGCTCGCATCCTGAGCCTGGACGTGCAAGGCCAAACGGCCGGGCTGTTGGTGAAGCCGCAGGGCGGCAATGCGACGGGCGGTGCGGGTGCTACGGGTGGCAGTGGATCGAACGGCTCTGGCGGCGCAAACGGTGCAAATGGTTCGAATGGTGCTGCCAGCGGCGCTGGATCTAGCGTCTTGGCCGGCGCTTTGCCGGCGACTGGCCCGGTGCCCACCTTGCTGGCGCTGGCCGAAGGGGTAGGTTCCGGCGGTGATGCGGCCGGCCCGGCGAGCGCTGATCGCAGCGGCCGGACGCCCGCCACCGAGGGTGGCCTGCACATGCTGCGAAACGGCGGGCATATCAGCCTGAGCATGGCGGGCAATGCCCCCACGGAGCCGGTGCAGAACCTCTTGCCCTTGTTCCGCGACTCCGGCGCGAGCGGCGGCCTGGATCATCTGGGTCACTACCTTGTGCAGGATCAGGGCGATAGCTTGAGCCTCCAGCAGCACAGCTTGACCCAGGCCGAGTTGCCCAAGCATGAGGGCTTGGACGTCAGCGCGCGTGCCGAGACCATGCTGGATCTGGGTGGTGGCGAAATGGCCGGCATGTCGCTGGAGTTCTTCTCCAACGGCACTTTGCGTGCAGCCTTGCCGCCGCAAGCCGCGCAACTGGGCCATGAGGTGCTCAGCGCCCACAGCCTGAGCGCGATCAAGCGCAAGGCCGGCGTTTCGGTGGATCAGGTGCGCAGCATCGTGCTGCGCTTTGACGCTAAAAAATGATCTGAGGAGCGAGCGCCGCCAAAGGCGCTGACTTGGAATCAGTGGCTAAGGGCCCGGCTGCATTTGCCTGCTTGCTTGAGCAGGCGAGGGCGGCCGGGCCCATTTTTCTGAGGCTTTGAGTCAGCCGTCGCAAGACCTGACCCCATCCGGCGGCCGCTTTTAGTGCCCGCTACCGTTCATTTGCGTTAGCTATTTGGCAAAGCGGCCAAATCCTAGGGCAAACCCCGGCAGTGGAGATGGGCGAGACCTCCCTACACTGCCCCACGCCTGCGCCCAGGGGAATTGCGCGGCACGAGCAGACAGTCAACTGACGGCAAGATGGCAGCCTTTGCGCTGGCATGTGTTCAGCAAGATCAGGTCTGACGTCGGCTTAGGGCGGTTCATGGTGTGCTTGATGAGTTGAGGGGGAGTTTTTGAATATGCGTCTTGTAGTCCGCAAGATTCGGTGCTTGCCGAGTTGTATTGCTTTGGTCGCGCTGGCCGGTTTGATGCCGCAGGTGCTGGCGCAGACCAGCTCTGGCAGCGCCGCAGATGCCAAATCGGATGCCAAGCAGGACGCCACTCAAGCGGCCGAGGAGCGTGCGCAAAAGCAGGCCGATCGGGTGTTTACCTGGATCCGCCTCCAAGGCGAGGCCGCCAACAAAAAGCAGAACGCGGCCGCGCCGGCTGCCGCCCCAGCCAAACCCAGCGTCGCCAAGGCGCCCGCCGCCAACACAAATAATGCGGCCGCGCCCGTCGCAGCCGGCCGCTCGTCCAATACCGAAGCCGCCGTGGCAGCCGCCGCAACTGCAGCAGCAGCCGCCGCCGCCGCTGCCACCAACGCGACGTCACCTGCAGCAACCGCCATCGCTGCTGCCGAACCTGCGCCAGCCGCTGAACGCAAGGACGCCGCCGTGCTGGCCTTGGCCGCCCCGGCCGTGCCCAAGCCAGCTGCGCCACCGGTGGTGGAGGAAGAGCCGCAGCTGACCCTGATCCACCGTGTCGAGCCCGAGGTGCCGCGCCGCTATTTGAAAGACTTTGCGGGTGGCTCGGTGCTGGTGAGCTTTATGGTGCAGGCCGATGGCAGCGTGCAGCAGGCCAAGGCCTTGCGCTCCACCAATAGCCGTGCGACCCAACTGGCCATTGATGCGATCTCGAAATGGCGCTTTCAGCCCATCTCACGGCCTCGTGAAGGTCGGGTCGAAGTGGGCTTCGGGGCACCGGAGTAAGGCAAACAGTCCGGGCGCTAAGCCCCGTAAAGCCGGGCTTTGATCTTGCGTCCACCGCAGCCGGCCCTCGCGCCAGGCCTGCTCGAAGGGACGTAAGGCTTGCGCAGGATCCGGCTCGGCCAGCGCCGCATCTGCGGCCCTCACCAAGCAGGCCGCTGCTGCGCCTTGAGCGGCGCAATCCGCTACTTGCGCGGGTGTCAGCAGCCCGCCAATCGCCACCACCGGCCGGCCGGCCATGCGCACCCACCAGCGCAGATTAGTCATGGCCTGCGGGCGCCAAGGCATGTCCTTGGTTGTGGTCGCAAAGACCGGGCCGCAGGCGATGTAAGTCGGGTTCAGACCGCGAGCGCGGGCCAATTCCCACAGGCTATGGCTGGAAATGCCTAACTTCACCTTGCCGCTGACAATCGGTTCACGCTGCGCGGCGCTCAAGCCGGCCCAGTCTTCCTGACCCAGGTGCAGGGCTTGGGCCCCAGCGGCCAGGGCCAGCTGCCAGTGGTCGTTGACCCAGAGCTGCCCTTGGCTGGCGTCGGCCGCAGCCTGCGTGGCGACCGCAATGTCGGCCTGCAGATGCGCCCTAGCGGCGCCGGCCTTGATGCGCAGTTGCACCTGAGGCAGGCCCAGGGCGAGCAGGGCGGCCGCCTTGTCAGGACCGTCGGTGATGGCATAGAGCCCCAGTTCGGCCGCAGGCTCGTTGTGAGCTTCTGCCAACACGCGGCGCCAGCGTGCCAGCGTGGCGGCGTCCAGTTCCCGCTCATCCGCAAAACCCATCACCGGCATGCAGCTCGGGTCTTCGATGAAGCTGGCGCTGGCGCGCACCGGCCCGGCGCCCTGGCCGGCGGCATGGCCGTCGCGTACGGCGGTCCAAGTGAGCATCTTGGCCAGCAACGCGGCGTCGGGCAGCGGGAAGCCGTGCGCCAAAGCGGCGGCGGCAGCGGTGGCGAAGGTGCAGCCACTGCCATGGTGATGTGTGGACGGCAGGCGCGGCAGCGCCAACCAGCCGTTGACCGGGGTGCTGCCCAGGCTGGCATCTAGCCAGTCCAATGCCAGACCGTTGATGGAGCCAGCTGAGCTGGCGGGATCAGCTGGCTCGGCAGCGCCCAGTGCGAGATCGTCGCCGCCGGTGATGCAAACCGCCTCTGCACCCAGCGCTCGCAAGGCCTCGGCCAGCTCCGGTGCCGATGCTTGATCGCTGCCAGCCGCCAGCCTTTGTGCCTCGCGGCGGTTCGGCGTGATCAGGGTGGCGCGGGGCAGCAGCAGCTGGCGATAGGCTTCGATCAGTGCCGCATCGGCAAAGGCCACGCCGCCGGCCGTGGCGCCAAGCACCGGGTCCACCACCAGGGCGACCGGGCCCCGGCTGACATCGCTGCGCAAAGCGTCGACGCAGCGCGCGACTGCCGCTACCGCTGCCACGCTGGCCAGCAGCCCGCACTTGATGACGCGGGGCCGCATGTCCTGGGACAGGGCTGCCAGCTGGGTGTCGATGTGCTCGGCTGGCAGGGCATGAACGGCTTGCACGCCCAGCGAGTTCTGCGCCGTCACCGCCGCCACCACCGGGCAGAGGTGCACGCCCATGGCCGCTGCGGCGCGCAGATCGGCGGCCAGGCCGGCGCCGCCACCACTGTCGGTGCCGGCGATGCTCCAGACGATGGGCGGGGCCGAGTGTGATGGGGTCAGGTCTTGCTGATCCGGCGCATAAGCGGACGGCAAGCAGGGTTGAGGCCAGGCGCTGCTCATGGCTGCCCCAATAAAAATGCGTGGCCGCTGACCGGGGTGGATGGCGTGGCGAAGTTTTGCGGCGCCATCAGTCCGGCCAGATAGGCTTGGCGCCCGGCCCGCACGGCGTCGCGAAAAGCAACGGCCATGGCCACCGGCGCGCGCGCCTGTGCCACGGCGGAATTCAGCAGCACGGCGTCAAAGCCCAGCTCCAGCGCCTGCGCAGCTTGCGAGGGCGCACCGAGCCCCGCGTCGATGATCAGCGTGGCCTGCGGCAGGCGCTCGCGCAGGGTCTTGAGGGCTTGCAGATGCAGCAGCCCCTGGCCCGATCCAATTGGCGCGCCCCAGGGCATCAGCACGGCGCAGCCGGCGTCTTCCAGCAGGCGCCGGCACAGGATCAAGTCTTCCGTGCAGTAGGGGAAGACGGTGAAGCCGTCTTTGACCAAGTCGGTGGCGGCGCTGAGCAGCTCGAAAGGGTCGGGCTGCAAGGTGTGCTCGTCACCCACCACTTCCAGCTTGATCCAGTGGGTGCCGTAGAGCTCGCGCGCCATCTGCGCCAGTTGCACCGCTTCGCGTGCCGTGCGGCAGCCGGCGGTATTGGGCAGCAGGTGCGCGCCCTGGGCCTGGGCGGCTTGCATGGCCATGGCGACAAAGCCGTTGTCACCCGCTTGCAAGGTGCGCTTGAGGCCCAGGGTCAAGACCTGACACTCGGCGGCCTGAATGGCTTCCACCAGCGTCTGTGGGCTGGGGTAGCCGGCGCTGCCGAGGAAGAGGCGGCTATGGAGGGTTTTGCCGTCGATGCAGAGGGCGTCGGGGGTGGACATCATCATGGCCTTCAACCGCCCACAATGGCTTTGAACAGCAGCACGGCATCGCCATGGGCCAGCTGCGTCTGTGCGCGGGCTTCGCGGGCCACAAACATGCCGTTCAGGGCCGTGGCCACGCTTTCCGGCGCGCGCTGCTGTGCCTGCAGCAAATCGGCCAGGCTCAGCGGCGCGGGCAGGGACAGGGCTTGGTCGTCAAGAAAAATCTGGATGTGGGTGCTCATGGGTGAGGCTCGTGTTCAAGTGTGGCCAGGCCGGCTTGGTTCAGCAATTGCTGCGCCAGGGCCGGTGCGAGCAGCCAGCCGTGACGGTAGAGGCCGTTCAGGCGGATCAGGCCGGGCGCGCAGTGGGCCAGGGCTTTGTTGTCGGGCAGGGCGGGGCGCAGATTGCGGTCCAGCCGGGTGATGCGGGCCTCGCTCAAAGCTGGCATCACGCTGTGGGCGGCGGCCATCAGCTCCACCGCGCTTTGCAAGCTGACCTCGCTGCGGTCTTCGCTTTCAATCTCGCTGGCGCCCAGCATCAGCTCGCTCTCGCTGCGCGGCACCAGGTAGACCCGGTGGCGCGGGTGCAGCAGGCGCACCGGGCGGCGCAAGCCGTGGCTGGTCAAGCGCAGCTGCAGCACCTCGCCTCGCACGCCGCGCAGGGGCAGCTCGGCGGAGCGCGCGCCCAGGCCGCGTGTGTCAATGGCCCAGTCCGCCGCCACCCGCTTGCCGTCCGCCAGCAGCAAGCCGCCGGCTTCCACGCTGGCGACGGGCTGCTGCCAATGCCATTGCGCGCCTTCTGCGCCTGCGTGCAGCGCTGCCATGGCCTGCACAGGATTGATCAGGCCTTCGCCCGGCAGCAGCCAGGCCAGCAAGCCGCTGGGCAGCAAGGCCGGTTCCAGCTCACGCAGCGCGCCGGCCGACAAGGGCGCTGGCGCGTCAGGCAAGCGGGCCAAGATGCGCTGGGCGCTGCCCAGGTCTTGCCGGTGCGCCAGCAGCAGGCTGCCCTGGCAATGCAGCTGCACCGGCAGGCGGAGGCTGGCGACGATTTGCGGCCATAGCCGCAGCGAGGCAAATCCCAGTTCGGCCACCTCGGGCTCGGCCTTCTCCATCTCGGCCAACGGGCTCAGCATGCCGGCTGCGGTGAAGGCGGCTGCACCCTGGCCGTCGAAGCTGGGCGCGGGGCCGGGGCCGGCTTCGAACACTTGCACCGCGTGGCCGGCGCGGCTCAGCGCGAAAGCGAAGAGCCGCCCGGCCAGGCCCGCGCCGGCAATGGCAATGCGTGCCATCGGTCTCAAGCCTTCTGGATCGGGATGTAGATCTCGCTGCCCTGCGCCTTGAACTCGGCGCTCTTGGCTTGCATGCCCTGCTCGGCCAGTTGCTGGTCCGCCTGCAACTGCGCCGAGTAGTCGCGCACGTCTTGCGTGATCTTCATCGAGCAAAACTTCGGGCCGCACATGGAGCAGAAATGCGCCACTTTCGAGCTGTCCTTGGGCAAGGTTTCGTCGTGAAAGGCGCGCGCGGTGTCCGGGTCCAGGCCGAGGTTGAATTGGTCTTCCCAGCGGAACTCGAAACGCGCCTTGGACAAGGCATCGTCACGCGCCCTTGCGCCGGGGTGGCCCTTGGCGATGTCGGCGGCATGGGCGGCAATTTTGTAGGCCATCAAGCCTTGCTTGACGTCATCGCGGTCCGGCAGGCCCAGGTGTTCCTTGGGCGTGACGTAGCAGAGCATGGCGCAGCCGAACCAGCCGATCATGGCGGCACCAATGCCGCTGGTGATGTGGTCGTAGCCAGGGGCGATGTCGGTCGTCAGCGGGCCCAGGGTGTAGAAGGGCGCTTCGTCGCAGTGCTTGAGCTGCTCGGTCATATTGACCTGCACCATGTGCATGGGCACATGGCCGGGGCCTTCGATCATGGTTTGCACATCGTGCTTCCAGGCCAGCTTGGTCAGCTCACCCAGGGTGCGCAGTTCGGCGAACTGGGCTTCGTCATTGGCGTCCGACAGGCTGCCGGGCCGCAGGCCGTCGCCCAGCGAGAAGCTGACGTCGTAGGCCTTCATGATCTCGCAGATGTCTTCGAAGTGGGTGTAGAGGAAGTTCTCCTGGTGATGCGCGATGCACCACTTGGCCAGGATGGAGCCGCCGCGCGAGACGATGCCGGTGCGGCGCTTCACCGTCATCGGTACATAACGCAGCAAAACGCCGGCATGGATGGTGAAGTAGTCCACGCCTTGTTCGGCCTGCTCGATCAAGGTGTCGCGGAAGATGGCCCAGGTGAGGTCTTCGGCCACGCCGCCGACCTTCTCCAGCGCCTGATAAATCGGCACCGTGCCGATGGGCACCGGGCTGTTGCGCACGATCCAGTCGCGGGTGGTGTGGATATTGCGGCCGGTGCTCAGGTCCATCACCGTGTCCGCGCCCCAGCGGGTGCTCCACACCAGCTTTTCGACCTCTTCTTCGATGCTGGAGGTGACGGCTGAGTTGCCGATATTGGCGTTCACCTTGACCAGGAAGTTGCGACCGATCGCCATCGGCTCCAGCTCGGTGTGATTGATATTGGCGGGGATGATGGCGCGGCCGCGCGCCACCTCATCACGCACAAACTCGGGCGTGATGATCTTGGGAATGCTGGCGCCGAAGGGGTTGCCGGCCAGGCGCGCTTCGCGTTCGGCATCTTGCTCGTATTCGCGCATCCACTCGTGGCGTTGGTTCTCGCGGATGGCCACAAACTCCATCTCGGGCGTGATGATGCCGCGGCGGGCGTAATGCATCTGCGTCACATTGGCTCCCGCCTTGGCGCGGCGCGGCTGGCGGCGCAGGCCGGCGCTGAGCTCGTGCAGACGCTGTTGCTGGGCTTGGTCGCGCAGGCCGTCGTCAATCAGCTTGATCTCACGGCCCGGGTAGACCTCGCTGTCGCCGCGCGCTGCCAACCAGGCGGCGCGCGGGGTGGGCAGGCCGTGGTGCACATCAATCGCAGCGGCCGGGTCGGTGTAGGGGCCGGAGGCGTCGTACACGCTCACCACTTCGCCGTTTGTCAGGCTGATGGCGCGCTGCGGCACGCGCAGTTCCGGGTGGATCTGGCCGCTCAAATACTGTTTGCTGGAGGCCGGCAGAGGGCTGCGGCTTTGCAGCAGCCGGGCTTCGAAATCGATGGCGCTTGTAGCGGCTTCGCTGAGCTTAGGGGTGGTGACGGTGTTCATGCGCTGGCGGGCTCCGGTTGAGAGAAATCTCCGGAGTGCCAAACCCTGGGCCGGTGGAATACGGGCGTAGGGTCAGGTCTTGCTCAAAGCCGGCGCGCTGGCGCAATACCAGGTGGGCGAGTGGGGACATGAGCAGGCTCTTCTTACGCCGGTATTAACCGGATCAAGTTCAGCGGGTCCATGGCTTCCACCATGTCTCAGCCCGGCGCAAGAACAAGTCTGGCGCAGCAGGGCTCCCCGGAGCGAAGCGCGAGTATAGGGCCCAAGGCGCAAATCCTTGAACCATGAGCGCCGGGGCGAAAGCTGCTAAGGTCGCCGACAAGTTCAAACCATTGCCCGCGATTCCATGTCACAGCCTGTATCAAGCCCCGCCCGCCGCGTCGAGCGCATCATCACCGGCCAAGCCACCAGCGATGGCGCGGGCGTCAAGCTCACCCGTGTCCTGACCCAGGATTTGCAGCGCCGGCTCGATCCTTTTTTGATGCTGGATGCCTTCGGCTCCGATCAGCCGGGTGACTACATCGCCGGCTTTCCCAGCCACCCGCATCGCGGCTTTGAGACCATCACCTATATGTTGCAGGGCCGCATGCGGCATCGCGATTCGGCAGGGAATGAGGGCTTGCTGGGCGACGGCGGCGTGCAGTGGATGACGGCCGGGCGCGGCGTGATCCATTCCGAAATGCCGGAGCAGACGGCCGGGCGCATGGCGGGCTTTCAGCTCTGGCTCAACCTCGCCGGCAAAGACAAGATGTGCCCGCCTTGGTACCGGGACATTCCGTCGGCGGAGATTCCCGAAGTGACCATCCCCGGTGGCCTGCTGCGTGTGATCGCTGGGACCAGCCATGGCCAGGCCGGCGCCATGCAGCGCGACACGACCGAGCCGCTGTATCTGGACCTGCATCTGCAAGCCGGCGCCAGCTTCGAGCAAAGCCTGCCCGAGGCCTTCAACGCCTTTGTCTACGTCTACGAAGGCGAGCTGAGTTTTGATGCCGACAGCGCGCCGGTGCCGGCCGAGCGCATGGCTTTGTTGGCCAATACGCCGGGGGCAGAGCGCGTTGCCTTCAGCGCCGGCCCCGCCGGCGCCCGGGCCTTGCTGATCGCGGGCCGCCCACTGGGCGAGGCGATCGCGCAGTACGGCCCCTTTGTGATGAATACGCAGACGGAACTCAAGCAGGCCGTGCGTGACTTTCAGGAAGGCCGCCTGGCCTGAGTCTCGTTGGCTGCGGCCCTGAGTCCGGCAAACAAAGCCCAGCGAAGCGGTTCTGGCTAGGCGCCCTGGCGTAGACAGTACCTTGCTGGTACGGCAAGCCAGGGCAACGACGCCAGAAGGGTTTTGTTTGCTGGACTCAGTTGCCGCGCCGCAGGCCCAGCTTGGCCAGGATGGACTCCATCAAGCACCATTTCGTCAAACCGCTCTGCAGCAAGTTGATGCCCACAAAGGCGGTGAAGCCCAGCCAGTATTGGGAGTGAAAGACGGGGCTGCCGGGCAGGCCCAAGGCCAGCGAAGCCAGGATGAATGTGCCGGCGATGACGCGCACAAGTTGCCAGGTGGTCATGATTGAATTTCCTTTGGATGGGCGTGGCGGTAGGCCACAAAGTAGAGCAGGGGAATAACGACCAAAGTCAGCAGCGTCGAGATGGCGATGCCGAAGATCAGCGAGATCGCCAGGCCGTTGAAGATCGGGTCGTCGAGGATGAAGAAGGCGCCCATCATGGCCGCCAGGCCGGTCAGGATGATGGGCTGGGCGCGCGCGGTGGCGGCGCTGATGATGGCGCGCTCCAGCGCCATGCCTTCGCGCAATTGCAGCTGGATGAAGTCCACCAGCAGAATCGAGTTGCGCACGATGATGCCGGCCAGCGCGATCATGCCGATCATGCTGGTGGCCGTGTACTGCGCGTGCAGCAGGGCGTGGCCGGGCATCACGCCGATGATGGTCAGCGGAATCGGCGCCATGATGATCAGCGGCGTCAGATAGGAGCCGAACTGGGCCACCACCAGCAGATAGATCAGGATCAGCCCAACGCCATAGGCCAGGCCCATATCGCGGAAGGTCTCATAGGTGATCTGCCATTCGCCGTCCCATTTGAGGCTGTAGTCGCGCAGGGCGTCGGTGGGCTGCTTGATGAAGAACTCTTGCAAAGTGCCACCACCCGGCGTGCTGATTTTTTGGATCTCGCCGCGCATTTTGAACAGGCCGTAGAGGGGGCTGTCCAGCCCGGTCTTGGCGTCAGCCATATCGGCCATCACATAGTTCACCGGCAGGCCATCCTTGTGGAAAAGCGGCTGCTCGCGCACCGTGTCCGACAGCGTCACCAGCTCGCGGATCGCCACGCTGGCGCCGCTTTGGCTGCGCACCGTCAAGGCCAGCAAGCTGTTGATATCGCCTTGTGTAGAGGGCGGCAGTTGCAGCACCGCGGGCACCGGGCTGCGGCTTTGGTCGTGCAGATAGGTGACGGGCTCACCGGCAAAGCCTGCGCGCAAGGTGCTAACGATCAAGCTTTGCGGCACACCGAGCAGGGCGGCCTTGCTGCGGTCGATCAGCAGCAGCTGGCGCGGGGCGCTGGCGATGCGGCTGTCGTCCACATCCACCAGGCCGGCGCTGGCCTCGAAGACGGCGCGCACCTGGGCGGCCACGGCGTTGCGGCCGGCGGCCTCGGGACCGTAAATCTCCGCCACGATGGGCGACATCACCGGCGGGCCCGGCGGCACTTCCACCAACTTCACGTTGGCGGCAAAGCGCTGGCCGATTTTTTGCAGCTCCGGCCGCAGGCGCAGGGCGATGGCGTGGCTTTGCTCCTTGCGGTGTTTCTGATCCACCAGATTGACCTGGATATCGCCTTGTTGGGGCTCGCTGCGCAGGTCGTACTGGCGCACCAGGCCGTTGAAGTTGATCGGCGAAGCGCTGCCGGCATAGGCTTGGTAGTGGCGTACTTCGGGCACACCGTCGAGGTAAGCGCCCAACTCGCGCAGCACGGCGGCGGTTTGTTCCAGCGGCGTGCCGACGGGCAGGTCCACCACCACTTGCAGCTCCGACTTGTTGTCAAAGGGCAGCATCTTCAGCACCACCCAGCCCGCTGCGGGCAAGGCCAGCGAAAGGGCAATCAGTGCCGCAATGCCCAGGCCCAGCAGGCCACGGTTGCGCCCGCCGCGCTTGGCGTCCAGCAGCGGGGTGAAGATGCGCTCGAACAGGGGCGCCAGCTTGGCGGCCAGGCCATGTGCTTGAGGGGCATGTGGCGCTTCGCCAGCAGAACTGGCACCTGTGTCGTGGCTGGCATCGGTGGCAGGAGAGGCCTTCATCCAGATTCGCGCCAGCCAGGGCGTGACGGTGAAAGCAATCGCCAGCGACAACAGCATGCCCATGCTCGCGTTGATGGGGATGGGGCTCATATACGGCCCCATCAAGCCCGACACAA
Source organism: Roseateles sp. PN1 (assembly GCF_038419725.1). Lineage (NCBI taxonomy): Bacteria > Pseudomonadati > Pseudomonadota > Betaproteobacteria > Burkholderiales > Sphaerotilaceae > Roseateles > Roseateles sp. PN1. The sequence goes on from NZ_JBCARA010000006.1 coordinate 11,414, forward strand.
AAGCCATGGGCAGGAGTGCGGCGATGACGGTGAGCGTGGCCAAGATGGTGGGGCCGCCCACTTCGTCAACCGCGCCGGGGATGATGTCCTTCAGGCTGCGGCCGGGGAAGAGTTGCTGGTGGCGGTGAATGTTCTCCACCACCACGATGGCGTCATCCACCAAGATGCCGATCGAGAAGATCAGCGCAAACAGCGACACCCGGTTGAGCGTGAAGCCCCAGGCCCAGCTGGCGAACAAGGTCACGGTCAGCGTCAGCATCACGGCGGTGCCGACGATGGCGGCCTCGCGCCGGCCCAGGGCGATGAAGACCAGGGCCACCACCGAGGCGGTGGCGAAGAGCAGCTTCTGGATCAGCTTCTTGGCCTTGTCATCGGCGCTGGCGCCGTAGTTGCGCGTCTCGGCCACTTGCACATCGGCGGGGATCAAGGTGTTGCGCAGATCGGCCACGCGGGCCGTCAGGGCGCGGGTCACGTCGATGGCGTTTTCGCCCGCCTTCTTGGTGATGGCCAGGGTGACGGCCGGGTAGCTCTGGCCGCCCTCGGCATGCCAGACATAGCGCGTCGCGGGCAGGGCGCCATCGCGCAGCTCGGCCACATCGCGCAGATAAACCGGCTTGCCGGCGCGCACGCCGACCACCAGCTCTTCCAAATCAGCCGCATTGGCGATGAAGGCGCCGGCCTCCAGCGCGATGCTTTTGTTGCCGCGCAAGACCTCGCCCAGGGGCGCGCCGGCGTTCGCGGATTGCAAAGCCTGGCGCAGATCGGCCACCGTCAGGCCGGCGCTGGCCAGCCGTGCGGCGTCAAGCTCGATGTTTACGCCGCGCCCTGGGCCGCCGATGGTTTTGACCTCGCGGGTGCCGGGCACGCGCTTGAGTTCGGCTTCCAGGCCGCGCGCGACGCGCTCAAGCTCGAAGGCGCCGGTTTCGTTGTTGGCGTCGGCTGTGCCGGTCTTCTCTGAGTTGCCTTTGCTGAACAGCGTGAGGCTAAGGATAGGCACATCATCAATGCCCTTGGGCTTGATGATGGGTGGCAGAGCGCCCAGGCCGCTGGGCAGCCAGTCGGCATTCGAGTTGACCGTGTCGTAGAGGCGCACCAGGGCCTCGGTGCGCGGCACGCCGACCTTGAACTGCACCGTCAGCAGGGCCAGGCCGGGCTTGGATACCGACATCACATGTTCGACCCCGGCCATCTGTGACAGCACTTGCTCGGCGGGCGTGGCGATCATCTGCTCCACATCGCCCACGCTGGCGCCAGGGAAGGGCACCAGCACATTGGCCATGGTGACGTTGATTTGCGGCTCTTCTTCGCGTGGCGTTACCAGCACCGCAAAGATGCCCAGCAGCAAGGCCACCAAGGCCAGCAGCGGGGTGATCTGGGCGGACTGGAAAAAGTCCGCAATGCGTCCGCTGGCACCCAATCGATTTGGCGCGCTCATGGTTGTGCCTTCCAGCGGGCGGCGGCTGCCGGGTCGGTGGCGACGCGCTCACCGAGGTTCAGGCCGCTCAGGACCTCCACCATCTCGCCCTGCACGCGGCCTAGCCGCAACTGGCGCAGCAAGGGCCGGCCTTGCGCGTCCAAGACATAGGCGGCGTTCAACTCGGCCCGGCGCACCACGGCCGAGCGCGGCAACATGATGGGTGTGGGCGCGGCGCCCGTCGCCTTGCCTGTGTTGTCTGTAGCAGGTGCTCCACCGGCGGCCTCGCTCAACCACAGGCGGGCGAACATGCCCGGCGTCGCCGCGGCCAGATTGGCATCGGCCAAGTCCAGGCGCAGCTGCACCGAGTGGGTGGCGGCGTCCACCACCGGCAAGACCTGAATCCGCGCCGGTGTGATGCCTTGTTGGCCGGCCAGCTCCAGGCTCAGCTGCGGCTTGGGGCCCCAGCTGCTCACCACGCTTTGCGGCACATTGGCCGTCACGCGCAAGGCCTTGGGGTCATAGACGGTCAGCAGCGCGCGGCCGGGCATGGCCATATCGCCCAAGGCCACTGGCACCTCGGACACCACGCCCGCATAGGGGCTGCGCACCACATGCAAGCTGCTTTGCGTGCGCGCGCCGCTGGCTTGCGCCAGTTGCGCGTTCACCTGGGCCTGGGTGGCTTTGAACTGGCTCTCGGCTTGGTCCAGGGCGGCTTGGCTGATGTAGCGTTGTTTGAAGAGCTGCTGCTGGCGTTCGAAATCACGCGTGGCCAGCTGCAAGGTGGCGTGCGCGGCTTGCGCCTGGGCCTCGCTGGCCAAGGCCGCCTCATTGGCAGCACGGGCGTCGATGCGCAGCAGGATCTGACCCTGGCTGACCCGGTCGCCGGGTTTGACCTCGATCTGCACGATGGCGCCGGCGACTTGCGAGGCAATCACCGTTTGCCGCTGCGCTTCCACCACACCATCAAAGCTGCGGCCGAAACGCACATCGCCATTGCCACCGGCCCGCAGCAGCAGGCTGCTCAGCGGGGCGGGGCTGGCCGTGGATCCGGCCTTTGCAGGGGCTTGCTGAGCCCACGAGGGGGCGGCAAACCCAATCCCGGCAATAGCGACCATGGCGGCAATGGCTACCTTGGTCGCCGAAGCGGCCGACCTTGGCAAGTGCGCCAACAGTTCCGGCAAGTGGGGTGAAGTCTTGGTCATGGGGTGGGAGTCCTCGGTGCATGGGCTGCTTCAGTTAAATTCTATGCGTATTTGCGTAATCATGCAAATAAACAATAAAGCAACTAGGCAAGTGCGCAAGCATTCAACTAAACTGGGGAACGCCCCGACTCTATGCCTCCCGCTCCCATCCGTCATGCAAGATCTTCCCCCCGCCGCCCTGGAGCAGATCGCTGGCTACTTTCAAGCCTTGGCAGAGCCGACGCGCTTGCAAATTCTCAATTTGTTGCGCCAGGAAGAGCGCCGGGTCGGTGACTTGGCCACGCTGTGCGGGTTCAGTGCCGCCAATGTCTCGCGCCATCTGGCGGTCTTGCAGCAGCACGGCTTGGTGATGCGCGAAAGCCGCGGCACCAGTGCCTTCTTCCGAATTGCCGATCCTGCGGTCTACGAACTCTGCGACCTGGTGTGTGGGAATATTGCCCGCCGTTCGGATCAGGTGGCGCAGGAGCGTGCGGCATTCTTCCCGCCGGTGCCCAGGCCAGAGGGTAAAACCGGGCGCTAACGCGAATTTCGCGCGTGCTGTCGCGCGCGCCATACCCCCAGAAGGCGTGGCCGAATCACATTGACACTCGCGCGCCTCGTCGGCGATGCTGCACCCGGCTTTCAAAAAGCGCGACAAGTGCAGCAAACGCCGCCAAGCGGACATTTGCTTCCCTCCGTCCTTTCAACAGACACAGCAAGTGGAGCGAGGAACCCGCAATGACACCGTATTCCCCGATCAAATTCGCCCTCGGTGGCGCGATGCTGGCCGTGGCCGCCTTGGCCCAGGCGGGCAGCTATTCCGGCCTGGTGGTCTTCGGCGACAGCCTGTCCGATTCCGGCAATAACGCAGCACTCTTGGGCGGCTTCGGCCCCGGTGCTGCGCCGCTGAGCAATACCGACTTCTCCAAGCTGCCCTACGCCTCGGGCCGCTACAGCAATGGCCCCGTGTGGACGGAGTACTTCGCGGCCAAGATGGGCTTGCCACTCACGCCTTCCGGTGTTTTCGGCGCCCCCGGCTACCCCAGCTTTGGCGGCAATAACTACGCTTTCGGCGGCGCCGAGACCAGTGCCGATGGCGTTGATGGCCCCGGCGGCTTCCCCTTCAGCATGACGAAGCAGCTCGGCATGTTCCTGGGCGACCCGAGCAAGACGGTGTCGGGCAATGAGCTCTTCATCATCTCGGGCGGCGGCAACAATGTGCGTGTGGCCTTGGATCAGTTGGCTGGCGCCCAGTCGCAAGCTGAGGCATTTGCCATCGTTGGCAAGACGGCGGCCGACTACGCGCTGGACATCGGCAATATGGTTGATGCCTTGCAGGAGCGTGGCGCCAAACACATCTTGGTCGTGAATACCCCCAACTTTGGCCTGACGCCGATGGCGCTGAGCCTGGGCTTCAGTGGGCAGTTCTGGGGTTCTAAGACCGCCGAGGAGATGGACGCCAAGCTGCATGCGCGCCTGGCTGGCGAAGCCGGTGTGCAAGCTTTCGATATGTACGCGTTCATGACTCAGACGGTGATGAATGGCGCCGCATTGGGTTTGAGCAATGTCACCGATGCCTGCGGTCAGGTGGCATTGAACTGTGACCTGTCGACCAGCTTGTTCTACGACGCCATCCACCCCACCACCAAGGGTCATCAATTGATGGCTGACGCCATTTACGCTGTGGCCGCTGTGCCCGAGCCCGCCACTTATGCCATGTTCGGCCTGGGTGTGGCGGTGCTGGCCTGGGCGCGCCGCCGCCAAGTGGGCAGCAAGGCCTGAGGGGGGCTTTCTCCACTCAGCCGCAAGGGCCGCCGCGAGCGGCCCTTTTTTCTTGAGGCCTTACGCCGCGCTCAGCTCGCCAGCCCGTCCAGAATGGGGCAGTCCGGTCGCTCGTCGCCTTGGCAGCAATGCACCAATTGCTCCAGCGCTTGCTTCATCGCGCTCATTTCTTGCAGCCGCCGATTCAGGTCATCGATATGCACTTGGGCGATGCGTTTCACATCGCTGCTGGCGCGCCGCCGGTTCTGCCAGAGCTTGAGCAGCTCGCTGATCTCGGCCATGGCAAAGCCCAGGTCGCGGGCGCGGCGGATGAAGCGCAGGGTGTGCACTTCGCGCTCGGAGTAAAGCCGGTAGCCCGCCTCGGTGCGCGCCACCTTGGGCAAAAGCCCCAAGGACTCGTAGTGCCTCAGCATCTTGGCGGACACGCCTGAGCGCGCCGCCGCCTCGCCGATATTGAAGAGTTCTTCTTGCTTCATCATGCTCATCCTCATGGCTTCCAGCGCTTGAGCAACAGGGCATTGCTGACCACCGACACGCTGGACAGCGCCATCGCCGCGCCCGCCAGCATGGGGTTCAAGTAGCCCAGTGCCGCCAGCGGAATGCCCACCACGTTGTAGGCAAAGGCCCAGAACAGGTTCTGGCGGATCTTGGCCACGGTGCGGCGCGACAAGGCAATCGCCTCCGCCACCAGGCCCACATCCCCGCGCATCAGGGTGATGCCGGCCGCGGCCATGGCCACATCGGTGCCGGTGGCCATGGCGAATCCCACATCGGCTGCGGCCAGGGCCGGGGCGTCGTTGATGCCGTCGCCCACCATGGCCACACGCTGCTGGCCGGCACTGCTGGCGAGCTTGAGCTCCGCCACGATGCGGGCCTTGTCCTCGGGCAGGATCTCGGCGCGCACCTCGTCCAAGCCCAGCTGCGTGCCCACCGCCTGTGCCGCGGCGCGGTTATCGCCGCTGAGCATCAAGGCGCGCACGCCCATGGCGTGCAGGGCGGCAATGGCCGGAGCGGCGCTGGCTTTGACTTGGTCACCGAAGGCCAAGGCCGCCAGCAGGCGCGGCGCGCTGCCAGCCTCGGCACTGCCCTGGGCCAGCCATGACATGCTGTGGCCCGCGGCCTGCGCTTTCTCCGCGGCCGCTTGCATGGGCGCCAAGTCCACGCCTAACTCTTGCATATAGCGGCTGCTGCCCAGCACATAGGCTTGGGCCCCCACCACGCCGCTCAGGCCGCGGCCCGGCACGGCGCGCAAATCCTTGCAAGGCAGAACGCTCAGACCTTGCGCGGCTGCACGTTCCTGCACCGCCCGCGCCAGTGGGTGTTCGCTGCCGGCTTGCAGGGCGGCGGTCAGGCCCAGGGCTTGGGCCTCACTCAGCCCGGCCACGGCCTGCAGGTCGGCCAGTTGGGGGCGACCTTGGGTCAGGGTGCCGGTCTTGTCAAACGCCACCAGGCCCACTTGCGCGGCCAATTCCAGCGCCTCAGCATCCTTGACCAGAATGCCGCGCCGCGCCGCCACGCCGGTGCCCACCATGATGGCCGTGGGCGTGGCTAGGCCCAATGCACAAGGGCAGGCGATCACCAGCACCGCCACGGCATTCAGAATTGCGTGCTCCCAGTCGCCGCTGTAAAAGCCCCAGCCCAGCAGCGTCAGCAAGGCGATGCCTATGACCACCGGCACGAACACCGCGCTGACCTGATCGACCATGCGCTGGATCGGCGCCTTCTTGGCTTGCGCCGACTCGACCAAGCGCACGATGCGCGAGAGGGTGGATTCGGCGCCTAAGGCCGTGGTGCGTAGCAGCAGCAAGCCCTCGCCGTTGATGGCGCCACCCACCACGCGGTCGCCCACGTGCTTGTCCACCGGCAGGCTCTCACCCGTGATCAGCGACTCATCCACCGGGCTGGCGCCGCTGAGCACCTCGCCGTCCACCGGGATGCGCTCGCCTGGGCGCACGACGACCTCGTCGCCCAGGCGCAAGGCGGCCAGGGGCAGTTCCTGCTCTTGCCCGTCGCGCCGCACGCGGGCGGTTTCGGGGCGCAACTTCTTCAGGGCGCGGATGGCTTCGGTGGTCTGGCGCTTGGCGCGGGCCTCCATCCACTTGCCCAGCAAGACCAGGGTGATGACCACGGCCGCCGATTCGAAATACAGATTCATGCTGTGTGCGCCATAGGCCAGCAGTTCGTAAATCGACAGGCCGAAGGCCGCGCTGGTGCCCAGGGCCACCAACAAATCCATATTGCCGCTGCCCGCGCGCAGTGCGGCCCAGCCGGCCCTGTAAAAGCGCGCGCCCAGCCAGAACTGCACCGGGGCGGCCAGGGCCAGCTGCCAATAGCCGTTCAGCATCCAATGCCCGCCAAACAGCTCGGCCAGCATGGGCAGGACCAGTGGCGCCGACAACAAAGCCGCCAGCAAGACCGGGCCACCGCTGTGGGCCCAGCTGGGGCGATCCGGCTGGGCATTGACCTCGCTGTCTTGCTGCAACTGTGCGCCATAACCGGCGCGCAGCACCGCCGCCAGCAACTGATCGGCCTCGACGGTGCTCAGCGCCCGCAGCTGGGCCGTCTCGGTGGCCAGATTGACCTCGGCCTGCAGCACGCCGGGCACCTTCAGGAGGGCCTTCTCGACCCGGCCCACGCAGGAGGCGCAAGTCATGTCCTTGATTTGCAGCTGCCAGCTTCGCTCGGTCAGCTGGTAGCCGGCTTTCTCCACGGCTTGGCGCAATGTGTCTAGGCTCAGTGCGCCGCCATCACTCAGGCCGCCTGTCACGCTGGCGATTTCGGTCGCCAGATTGACTTCGACCGCGCTGACGCCCGGCACGGCGGCAATGGCTTTCTCCACTCGCTTGACGCAAGAGGCGCAAGTCATGCCGCTGATGGGCAGGGCCCAGCTCGAAGAGGTGTTTGTGTTCATGTCGGCAGTATCAAGCTTGCCATCATGGCAAGGTCAACAGCCTGCGCAAACTTTTCATCCAGCTTGACCTTGCCACGATGGCAGGGTTTAAGCTTTCCGCACTGATCCATCCATCCATCCATGCTTCCAACGAGGACACCCAGATGAATAGCTATGACTTCAAACTGCCCGATATGAGCTGCGGCCATTGCGTGGCCAGCATCACCGCGGCCATGGCCGAGTTAGACGCGCAAGCCGCGCTGGACTTCAAGCGCGACACGCGTGAGCTGCAGGTGAAAACAGAACTGCCGCGCGAGGCGGTGGCGGCAGCGTTGAGCGAGGCCGGCTATCCGCCGGCCCCTTGAGCTACCGATGAATTGGGCTTGAGCGGATCGCTCAGGCCTTCTTCAGCAGCGCCGTCTCAATCGGCAGCTTGCGAATCCGCACGCCGGTGGCGGCGAAGATCGCATTGGTCACGGCCGGCGCGATGGGCGGTGTGCCCGGCTCGCCGATGCCGCCGGGTGCGGCCATGCTGGGGATGATGTGCACCTCCACCTTGGGCATCTCGTTCATGCGCAGGACGGGATAGTCGTGGAAATTGCTTTGCTCCACGCGCCCGTCCTTCAAGGTGATCTGACCGTACAAGGCCGCCGTTAGGCCGTAGACGATGGCGCCTTCGATCTGGCGTGCGATGGTTTGCGGGTTGACGGTCTGGCCGCAATCCACCGCCGCCACCACTCGGTGCACTTTGGGCGTGCCGTCGGCGGCCACCGAGACCTCAGCCACTTCGGCCACCAAGCTGCCGAAGCTCTCTGCCAAAGCAATGCCGCGCTTGACGCCTGCCGGCAAGGGCTGACCCCAGCCGGCCTTGGCTGCAGCCGCTTGCAGCACGGCCTTGGCGCGTGGGTGCTTGTCCAGCAATTGCAGGCGGTATTGCAGCGGGTCGGCCTTGGCGGCTGCGGCCAACTCGTCCACAAAGCTTTCGATGAAGAAAGCGTTCTGCGAATGCCCCACCGAGCGCCAGAACCAAACCTGCGGCCCCGGCTCGGCGCGACCATAGGCGATGCGCTGATGCGGGATGTCGTAGAGATGGTCGGCCAGGCCTTCCACGGCCTGGCTGTCCACGCCGCTTTCGGGCAGCTTCATGAAGCCCGAGCCGGCCATGATGGACGGCGAGGCCACATCGGCGCGCAACATGCTGGGGCGGCCTTGCTCGTCCAGCGCGGCTTCGAACTTGACCAGGGCAGCGGGGCGGTAATAAGCCGCCGCCATATCGTCCTCGCGGGTGTAGATCAGCTTGACCGGGCTGCCGCTGAGCTTGGACAGCAAGGTGGCGTCAATGGTGAAGTCGGGGGCGAAACGGCGCCCGAAGCCACCGCCCAGCAGCATGGTGTTGACCTTGACCTTGGCGGGCGTGACCTGCGCCACCTGGCTCAAGATGCCTTGCGAGGGGCCTTGGCTTTGCGTGCCGGCCCAGATCGTCACCTCGTCGCCCTTGACCCAGGCCAGGCAGTTCAGCGGCTCCATGCAGGCGTGCGCCAGATAGGGCACTTCGTAGCTGGCGCTGTGCTGGCTGCTGGCATTGGCCGCGGCGTCTTTGACATTGCCCTTGTCCGCCGCAATGGCGCCGGCACTATTGGCGGCGTCGTTGAGCAGTTCGCTGACTTTTGCCGAATTGAGCTGGGCCTTGTCGCCCAAATCCCATTGCACGGCCAGCGCATCGCGGCCTTGCTTGGCGGACCAGTAGCCGTCGGCCAACACCGCCACGCCGTGCGGGATGGTGATGATCTTGCGCACGCCCTTGACCTCGCGGGCCTTGGCCTCATCCATGCTCTTGATCTTGGCCTCGGGGAAGGGGGCGCGCGCCATCACGGCGACGAGCATCCCTTCAATGTGCGCATCAATGCCGAACTTGGCCTGACCGTTGACCTTGGCCGGGGTGTCCAGCCGGGCGGTGGGTTTGCCGAGGATTTTGAAATCGGCGCTGCTCTTGAGCGTGGGCGTGGTGGGCACCGCTTGCTTGGCGGCGGCTTCGACCAGTGCGCCGTAGGCTAGCTTCTTCTTGTTGAGCGTGTTGATGACGAAGCTGCGCTCGGTGCGCAGATGGCTGGCGTCCACCTTCCACAACTCAGCGGCTGCTGCCACCAGCATCTCGCGTGCCGCCGCGCCGGCCTGGCGCACCGGTGTCCAGTGGGCACGGATGGTGGTGCTGCCGCCGGTGGCTTGCATGCCGAACATGGGGTTGTTGTAGGCCGCGTGGGCGGGCGCTTGCTCCACGCCCACCAGCTTCCAGTCGGCATCCAGCTCTTCGGCCACCAGCATGGGGATGGAAGTCAGCACGCCCTGGCCCATTTCGGCCGAGCCGCAGACCACGGTGATGCGGTTGTCCGGCGTGATGCGCAGCCAGGCATTGGGTGCGAAGGTATTGCTTTGCTGGCTAGCCGCAGCGGCGGCAGCGGCCTGCACCTTATTGCTCAAGGGCAGAGCGAAGCCGATCACCAGAGCGGCACTGCCGCCTGATTTCAGAAAGCCGCGGCGCGTGCTTGTGAATGCGGTATCAGCCATCTCAAGCCCCTACTTTCTTGCCGTTGAGCGAATCGGCGGCCACATGGATGGCGGCGCGGATCTGGTTGTAGGTGCCGCAGCGGCACAGATTGCCGCTCATGGCGGCGTCAATATCGGCGTCGTTCGGCTTCTTCTTGCTGGCCAGCAGGGCGCAGGCACTCATGATCTGGCCGCTCTGGCAGTAGCCGCACTGCGGCACATCGAGCTTGACCCACGCCGCTTGCGTGGCCTTGCCAACTCTGCTGGCGCCCACGCCTTCAATGGTGGTGACTTTCTTGCCTGCGGCCACCGACAAGGGGGTTGAGCAGGCGCGCACCGGCTGCCCGTCCAGGTGCACGGTGCAGGCGCCACACAAGGCCATGCCGCAACCGAATTTGGTGCCGGTGAGTTGCAGGTCTTCACGCAAAGCCCACAGCAGAGGCTCGCTCGGGTCGACATCCAGCGCGACGGCGCGGCCGTTGACGGTCATTTTGATCATGATGGGCAGGGCTCCAGCGGGGAAGGGTCGATGTCAGGGTGGGCGACAGCGTAACGCTTTCCGGCTGAGTTTGCTTGCGTGCGAAATTAGGGCTTGCAGCACAGGCGCAGGCCGCCAATCGCCCATTGCCAGGTCCGGCTCAGCCCCGCTTCAGCGTCGCTTCCAGATCGCTGCGCAAGCGGCGCAAGGCTTGCAGCTCCTGCTCCGGCGCTTGCAAGGCTGGCCACAGCAGGGCCACCAGGTCCTTGGCGCTTTGTTCGATGTCGATTTGCCGGCCGGTCAGCACCACTTCCCAGAGCATTTGCTCCATCGGGCCCAGCACCAGATTGCGCATCAGTCGCAGCGGCACGTCTTGGCGCAGTTCGGCGCTGGCCTGGCCCTGGGCCAGCAAGGCCATCAGCGGCGCGGTGTAGCGGCGTTGCAGTTCGATGAAGGCTTCGCCCAGCGCATGGCCCTGGCTGCGGCCCTCGGACAAAACCAGGGCGCACAGGCCAGTGCCTTGCTGCAAAAAGAGGCGCAGATGGGTGTGGACCATGAACTCCAGCTGCTCGCGCACGCTGGCGCTGCGCGGCAAGCCGGTTTCAATGGCGCCGATGATCTCGGCATACCAGTCTTGAATCACCCGCATGCACAGCTCGCGCTTGCCGTGGAAGTAGGTGAACACGGTGGCCTCGGAGATGCCCAGGCGTTGCGCGATCTCGATGGTGGTGGCCTGCTCGAAGCCGCGTTCCGCAAACACCTCGCGGCCGACGCGCAGAATGTCGCGCACGCGCTGCTCGGCCTTGGCGCTGGCGGGGGCTCGGCGTGCGGGTGGCCGGGCCGATGGGCGAGCTGTGGCGGAGGAGGCGGTGGGGCTAAGTGCTGTCACAGGCTGGATTCTGCGTAATAATTGAGTAAAGCTCAAGTCCGTCTTGTGCAAATCCCGCTGATTCAATATCCTCACCGCTTTGCAAGCTCCCAAAAGGAGTTTGTATTTGCCGAAAAAACTTGAGCCTCACTCAAATCGATTGAAGGACCGATCGATTGCGTGACGCCACCTTCCGCCGGAGACCCCATGGCCGCACTCTCGACCAAGCTCAATGCCCGCTCTGCCGACTTCAAGGCCAATGCCGACGCCATGCGCGGCCTGCTGGATGACTTGAATGCCCGCTTGGCGCAAATCGCCCAGGGTGGCGGCGAGGCGGCTCGCGCCAAGCACACCGGCCGTGGCAAGCTCTTGCCGCGCGACCGGGTGGAAATGCTTTTGGATCCCGGCACGCCGTTTCTGGAGTTGGCGCCTCTGGCCGGCCTGAATATGTATGACAACGCCGCACCCGGCGGCGGCATCATTGCCGGCATCGGCCGCGTCTCCGGGGTGGATTGCATGATCGTCTGCAACGATGCCACCGTGAAGGGCGGCACCTACTACCCCATCACGGTAAAAAAGCATCTGCGCGCGCAAGAGATCGCGCAGCAGAACCGCTTGCCCTGCGTCTACCTGGTGGACTCGGGCGGCGCCAATCTGCCCAATCAAGACGAGGTCTTCCCGGACCGCGACCATTTCGGCCGCATCTTCTACAACCAGGCCAATCTGTCGGCCCAGGGCGTGCCGCAAATCGCCGTGGTGATGGGCTCTTGCACGGCTGGCGGCGCCTATGTGCCGGCCATGAGTGATGAGACCATCATCGTCAAGAACCAGGGCACCATCTTCCTGGGCGGCCCGCCGCTGGTGAAGGCGGCCACCGGCGAGGTGGTGACGGCCGAGGACCTGGGCGGTGGCGATGTGCACACCCGCCTCTCCGGCGTGGCCGACCATCTGGCCAATAACGACACCCACGCGCTGGCGATTGCGCGCCAGTCGATTGCCGCGCTGAACTGGCGCAAGCTGGGGCAGGGCGATCTGCTCTTGCAGCCGCCACGCGCGCCGCTGTTTGATGCGGCCGAGCTGCACGGCGTGATCCCGACCGACACCCGCAAGCCCTTCGATGTGCGCGAGGTGATTGCGCGGGTGGTCGACGGCTCCGATTTCGACGAGTTCAAGGCGCGCTACGGTGCCACCCTGGTCTGCGGCTTCGCTCATATCGAGGGCATGCCGGTGGGCATCGTCGCCAACAACGGCATCTTGTTTGCCGAGAGCGCCAACAAGGGCGCGCACTTCGTCGAGTTGTGCTGCCAGCGCAAGATTCCGTTGGTGTTCTTGCAGAACATCACCGGCTTCATGGTCGGCCGCAAGTACGAAAACGAAGGCATCGCCCGCGCGGGGGCCAAGATGGTCACGGCCGTGGCCTGCGCCCAGGTGCCCAAGTTCACCATCATCATTGGCGGCTCATTCGGCGCCGGCAATTACGGCATGTGCGGCCGCGCTTACTCGCCGCGCTTCTTGTGGATGTGGCCGAATGCGCGCATCTCGGTGATGGGCGGCGAGCAGGCCGCCTCGGTGCTGGCCACGGTCAAGCGCGATGGCCTGGAGGCCAAGGGTGGCAGCTGGAGCGCGGCCGAAGAAGAAGCCTTCAAGGCGCCGATCCGCCAGCAATACGAAGACCAAGGTCACCCGTACTACGCCTCGGCACGCTTGTGGGATGACGGCGTGATCGATCCGGCCGACACCCGCCGTGTGCTGGCACTCGGCCTGGCGGCGGCGCTCAATGCCCCCATCGCCGAGACCAAGTTCGGCGTGTTCCGGATGTGATGTGAAAAAATGGCGGCTCCTAGGTTTGGAGGTGCACATGGCGCGTTGCAATGCATCGAAACGATTCAGCACGGCTTGCTGCCGGCCGCAGTCATGAAGACGCGCCACGCCGCTTCTCGGCGCTCTGGTCGCGCCACTGTGCGCCAGCTCAGGCGTGGTTTGCTGGCCGGCTTGATGGCCTGCGCTGCTCACGGCTCGCTCTGGGCCCAGGCGGATAGCCCTCTGCAGCAGGATGTGCGTGAAGCTGTGCTGCGCGTGCCGGTTGCGGTGCTCGATGCTTTTGGCCGTGAGGTCAGCGGCGAGTTGCCGGTGACGCTGTTTCGCCCCGAGGGCGCCGGCCCCCATCCCTTGGTCATCATCAGCCACGGCCGCAATACCGAAACACGCGCCAGCTATCCGCGCCAGCGCTTTGAGTCGGCCGCGCGCTTTTTCCTGCGCAAGGGCTTTGTGGTGGCGGTGCCGCTGCGCCTGGGTTATGGCGAGTTGGCCTCGCGCGGCGACCCGGAAGACAGCATCGCCTGCAACAGCCCGCGCTATGCGCCGGCCGTGACGGCGGCGGCCCAGCAAATCATCAAGGTCGCCAAATACCTGGCGGCCGAAGCCTTTGTCGACCCGAACCGGCTGGTGCTGGTGGGGCAGTCGGTGGGCGGCATCTCCACCCTGGCGGCGGCGGCGCTGCGCCCGCCTGGCCTGGTAGCCGCGATCAATTTCGCCGGTGGTCACGGGGGCAGCCCGGTGAACCATCGTGGTGAGCCCTGTCAGTCGGCCCAGCTGGATCGGCTCTACGCCCGCATGGGCGCATTGAATGCAGGCAGCGGCAGTGCGGATGGCGACGGCGCTGATGCTTCGGCCGACGCAACGACGCCGCCCCCTTTGCGCCAGACCTCACCGCCACGCGCCGCCACACCCACGCTGTGGGTCTATACCGAGAACGACCATTACTTCTCCCCGCGCCACTCCGGTAACTGGGCGCAGATGTATCGACAGGCCGGCGGTGTGGCGGATTACCGCTTGCTGCCCGCCATCGGCGACGATGGCCACAAGTTGTTTTCTGCTGCCAACGATGTCTGGCAGCCCATGGTCGATGCCTTTTTGGCCCCGCTGGGCTTCGCGCAGCCGGGCCTGCTGCAGCCGCCGGCGGCCAGCCGCTTTGCGGCGCTCGATGATGAGTCGGCCCTGCCTGTGCGCAGCGCGGCGGCATTGGATGGCTACCGGCGCTTTCTGGCGTCTAAGCCGCCGCGCGCTTATGTGTTGAACAAGTCCGGCCAGTGGGGCTATGCCTCGGGGGATGACGCGATGTCGCGGGCCTTGAGCTTTTGCCAGCGCCGCAGTGGCAAACCCTGCGATTTCTATGCGGTCAATGAGGACGTAGTCTGGAAGGACAATCAGTGATGACGACGACGATGACAACAATAAGCACGAACGACTACCAGATGCTGACCCTGCAAACCCAGGGCGGCGTGGCCAGGCTCACGCTGAATCGCCCCGAGTTGCGCAATGCCTTCAATGAGCAAGTGATCGAGGAGCTGGGCCGTGCTTTTGGCCAGCTGGGCGCCGACCCGGCCGTGCGTGTCATCGTGCTGGCGGCTGCCGGCAAGGCTTTTTGCGCCGGCGCCGACCTCAACTGGATGAAGTCCATGGCCCACTACGGCTGGGAGGAGAACTACAGCGATGCCAAGCGCCTGGCGGAAATGCTCTGGGCCATTTACAGCTGCCCGGTGCCGGTGATCGCGCGGGTGCAGGGCGATGCCTTCGCGGGCGGTGTGGGCCTGCTGTCGGCCTGCGATGTGGTGGTTGCGGCGGAGTCCGCCAACTTCTGCCTCTCGGAAGCCAAGCTGGGCCTGCTGCCCGCCACCATTGCGCCTTATGTGGTGCGGGCCTTGGGCGAACAAGCTTCGCGCCGCTACTTCGTCACCGCCGAGCGCTTCAGCGCCGAGCGTGCCCTGGCCCATGGCCTGGTGCATGAGCTGGCCAGCGCCGAGACGCTGGACGCCCAGGTTGATGCCCTGGCTGCCGCCATCGTGGCCAACGGCCCGGCGGCCGTTCGCGCCTGCAAAAAGCTGGTGCAGGATGTTGCGCACCGCGCCATCACGCCCGAGCTGCGTGAGGACACCGCCCGCCGCATCGCCGACATCCGCGCCAGCGAAGAAGGCCGCGAGGGCGTGCAGAGCTTTTTGGCCAAGCGCCCACCGGCCTGGCTCATGAGCTGAGGGGAGCAATAGCTGGCACCATTGTCGCCCGCTGCGCGGCGCCAATCGGGCAACGCAGCGGCGGCGAGTTGCTGGCTTCGGTCGGCACTTTGGCCGCCTCGCCCCTGATGCTCTTTTTGCCTTGCCCACGCCTCATTCCTTCTTTTTCCCCTTTTTCTTGCCCGCCCGCCTTCCCCGTCCATGAGCAGTCCCTCTCCCAGCGATTTGTCCGCCCTCAGCCAGCAATGGCAGCAACGCAGCCTGGCGGCGGTGTGGCACCCCTGCACGCAGATGGCGCGCGCCCAAGTCACGCCGCCACTGCCCATCGCGCGCGGCGAGGGCGGCTGGCTCTTCGATATGGACGGCCGGCGCTTTTTCGACGCCAACAGCAGCTGGTGGGTCAACCTCTTCGGCCATGCCGATGCGGGCATCAATGCGGCCATCAAGCAGCAACTCGACACCTTGCCGCATGTGATGCTGGCCGGCTGCACGCATGCGCCGGCGGTGCGCCTGGCCGAGCGCCTGAGCGTGCGCACCGGCGGCGCGCTGGGCCATGTCTTCTTCGGCAGTGATGGCGCCAGCGCGGTGGAGATTGCGCTCAAGCAGAGCTTTCACAGCTGGCGCAACCGGGGCCGGGCCGAGAAGCGCGAGTTCGTCTGCCTGAAGAACGGTTATCACGGTGAGACCATCGGCGCCTTGGCCGTCACCGACGTGAAGGTGTTTCGCGATGCCTATGACCCGCTTCTGATGCGGGCCCACATCGTTGAGTCACCCGACGCCCGGCTGGGCAATGAAGCGCAGGCGCTGGCCGCGATGCGGGCGCTGCTGAGCGAGCGCGGCAGCCAGATCGCCGCCGTCATCATCGAGCCCCTGGTGCAGGGTGCCGCCGGCATGGTGATGTACTCGGCTGAATACTTGCGCGGCTTGCGGGCCTTGTGTACCGAGTTCGAGGTGCATCTGATCGTCGATGAAATCGCCATGGGCTGCGGCCGCACGGGCACGTTCTTCGCCTGGGAGCATGCGCACGCCCGGTCATCGGCGACCGTGCCTGCCCACCTGGGCGCTGAGGCCGACCCTTCCAATGAGCTGTGGCCGGACTTCATCACCCTGTCCAAAGGCATCACCGGCGGCACCATGCCGCTGTCGCTGGTGCTGACGACCGAAGCGGTGTATCAGGCCTTCTGGAGCGAAGACGTCGCACGCGGCTTTTTGCACTCGCATTCCTACACCGGCAATGCCCTGGCCTGCGCCGCCGCCAATGCGGTGCTGGACCGTTTTGATGCTGGCCAGCTGCAGGCCAACGCCCAGCAAGCCGCGCTGCTCCGCGAGGCCTTTGCGCCGCTGGCTGGCCATTCAAACGTCAAGCATCTGCGTCAGCTGGGGACGATCCTGGCCTTTGATGTGCAAGAGCCTGGCCTGCGTTTCGCCGAGCGCTTCCATTTGGCAGCGCGCGCCCATGAGTTGCTGATCCGCCCGATCGGCAACACCGTCTACCTGATGCCTCCTTATGTGATTGACGCCGACACGGCCGCCTTCCTGGCCCGCGCAGTCACGCTGACCCTGGACGAAGTACTGTCCCAATCGCCCTCGTCCGACTCTGCGGACCAACCCCATGTTGCTTGATCATTTAAGCGCCAAGCTGCGCGCCATCGAGGCTCAAAGCCTCACCCGTTTTCTGCGTCAGGCCGAAAGTGCCACCGCCTCGCGCCAACAAGTGCGTGGCGCCGACGGCCGCACGCGCGAGCTGCTGATGTTCTGCTCGAACGACTATCTGGGTCTGGCCGCCGAGCCCGCCATCCAGGCCGCGCTGATTGAAGGCGCGCAGATTTACGGTGGCGGCTCCGGCGCCTCGCCCCTGATCAGCGGCCACAGCCGCGCCCACGAGCAAGTGGCGCAGACCCTGGGGGCCTGGTTCAAGCCGCATATCCCGCAGGCCACGGCCCTGGGCTTTTGCACCGGCTATATGGCGAACTTGGCCGTGGTGACGGCGCTGGGCGACGAAGGCGCCGAGATCTTTTCGGAAGCCTGGAACCACGCCTCCTTGATCGACGGCACCCGCCTGGCGCGGGCCGAGGTGAAGCGCTATGGCCACGCCGATGTGGCCGGCCTGCGCGCGCTGCTGGCGGCCAGCACGGCCAAGGTCAAACTCATCATCACCGACGCGGTGTTCAGCATGGACGGCGACCTGGCGCCGCTGCCCGCGCTGCTGGCCTTGGCCGAAGAGTTCGACGCCTGGCTGATCGTGGACGACGCCCACGGCTTTGGCGTGCTGGGTGAGCAGGGGCGCGGCTCGCTGGAGCATTTCAATCTCAGCAGCGAACGCCTGATTCTGGTCGGCACCCTGGGCAAGGCCGCCGGCCTGGCGGGCGCTTTTGTGGTGGCCCATGCCACCATCACCCAATACCTGCTGCAAGCGGCGCGCAACTACATCTTCTCCACCGCCTCGCCGCCGGCCGTGGAGCATGCGCTGCTGACCAGCTTTGCCTTGATCGACGGCGAGCTGGGCCGCGCGCGGCGCGCTAATCTGCGTTTGCGCCAGGCCCAGCTGCGCCGCGGTGTGGATGCGATTCTGCAGCGCCACCCGGCCCTGGGCTGGCGCTTGCCGCCCTCGGACACCCCTGTTCAGCCTCTGATCATCGGCGGCAATGCCGAGGTGATGGCCCTGGCCGCGCGCCTGGAAGCGCAAGGGCTGCGCGTGCCGGGCATTCGCCCACCCACCGTGCCCAAGGGTGAGGCACGGCTGCGCATCACCC
This sequence comes from Roseateles sp. PN1, assembly GCF_038419725.1. Classification (NCBI taxonomy): domain Bacteria; kingdom Pseudomonadati; phylum Pseudomonadota; class Betaproteobacteria; order Burkholderiales; family Sphaerotilaceae; genus Roseateles; species Roseateles sp. PN1. The sequence continues at coordinate 29,337 of NZ_JBCARA010000006.1, forward strand.
TGTGCGCGACGCACAGCGAAGCGGATGTGGATGAGCTCTTGGCAGCGCTGAGCGCAGCCGCCGCCGATATGGACAAGGTGGCTGCATGAGTGCCAACACAACAGCCTCTCAGGCGGCCAGCTTCAAAGGCCTGTTCATCACCGGCACTGACACCGAAATTGGCAAGACCTGCATCACCGCCGGGCTGACTCATGCGCTGAGCCAGACTGGCCTGCGCGTGGCGCCCATCAAGCCCTTGGCTGCCGGCCAGGATCTGGTGGACGGCCGCTGGGTCAACGAAGACGTGCAGCAGCTGCATGCCGCGCAAAACATCGGCATGAGCCCGGAGCAAGTCGGCCCGCTGCAGTACCGCGCCGCCTGCGCACCGCATATCGCCGCGGCGATGGAAGGCCGCAGCATCGAGCGCCACGCCGTGCTGGCCGCCATTCGCGCCAGCGCCGCCCTGGGCGACTTCGCCCTGGTGGAGGGGGTGGGCGGCTTCCGCGTGCCCTTGAGCGCGGGCTTTGACACCGCCGATCTGGCGGCCGAGCTGGCGCTGCCGGTGGTCTTGGTGGTGGGCCTGCGCCTGGGCTGCATCAACCATGCTTTGCTGACGGCCGAAGCCATTCGCGCCCGTGGCCTGACGCTGGTCGGCTGGGTGGCCAACACCGTGGATCCGGCCATGCCCCATGTCACCGACAATCTGGCCGCGCTGGATGCGGCCTTGGCCGCGCCTTGCTGGGGCCATATACCCCGTTTGAAGCTTCCCACGGCCGACGCCGTGGCCGAACATTTGAATCTTCAAGCGCTGCTGCCGCAGTGCTTGGTCTGACCCGAACTGATCCGAACCGTTTTTCTTGCCTGCCCTGGAATCGCTATGAGCCACTCGCAAACCACCAATCAAATCCAATCGCTGACCCCCACCCGGGACGACGACCGCCGCAATGACAAGCCCTGGACGGTGAATGAAGTCACCGCCCTGTTCGACCTGCCCTTCAACGACCTGATGTTCAAGGCGCAGCAAGTGCACCGCGAGAACTTCGATGCCAATGCGGTGCAGCTGTCCACGCTCTTGTCCATCAAGACCGGTGGCTGCGAAGAGGATTGCGCCTACTGCCCGCAGTCGGCCCACTTCGACACCGGCCTCAAGGCCGAAAAGCTGATCCCGCTGCAAGAAGTGCTGGAAGCGGCCCGCGCGGCAAAAGCCAATGGCGCCACGCGTTTCTGCATGGGTGCCGCCTGGCGCTCGCCCAAGGAACGCCATCTGGAAGCCATTGGCGAGATGGTCAAGGAGGTCAAGGCCATGGGCCTTGAAACCTGCCTGACCGCCGGCATGCTGGGTGACGGCCAGGCCGAGCAATTGGCCGAAGCCGGCCTGGATTACTACAACCACAACCTCGACACCTCGCCCGAGTTCTACGGCCAGATCATCACCACCCGCACCTACCAAGACCGCCTGGACACCCTGGACCGCGTGCGCAATGTGGGCCTGAAGGTTTGCTCCGGCGGCATCGTCGGCATGGGCGAAACCCGCCGCCAGCGCGCCGGCCTGATCGTGCAGCTGGCCAATCTGAATCCCTACCCGGAGTCGGTGCCGATCAACAACTTGGTGCAGGTCGAAGGCACGCCGCTGGCCGATAAGGGCACGGAGGCGCTGGACCCCTTCGAATTCATCCGCTCCATCGCGGTCGCTCGCATCACCATGCCGCGCGCCATGGTGCGCCTGTCCGCCGGCCGTGAAGAGATGCCCGAGAGCATGCAAGCCCTGTGCTTCCTGGCAGGCGCCAATTCGATGTTCTATGGCGACAAGCTGCTCACCACCTCGAATCCGCAGGCTGAGAAGGATCGGGCGCTGTTGAATCGTTTGGGCATGCGCTGCGCCAGCGAGGCCAATCTGGCGCCGCAAGAGGCGCCGGCTGGCTGTTCGCACGGCCACTGATGGCGCGGAGCATGGCCATGAATTTGTGCGCATCGACCTGGCGGCGCATGCTGTGCGCCGCAGTCGGAGCCTTGGCCTTGGGCGCCCAGGCGAAGGCCGGAGAGCTCTTGATCAGTCAGCAGCTGCTTCCGGGCGGTGAGCTGGAAATCCGTTACACGCCTCCCGAGGGTGTGCATGAGCTGAGTTTTTTCGATGCCGACCGGGACGCTCACAAGCGCTGGCGCGGCGAGATGATGAAGCCGCAAGGCTCATGCACAGAGCTGACGGCGACCGGCATCCGGCTGCGCCAAGAGCCCGACTGCCGCAGCGCCGTGCTGCGCCTGAAGGCGCGCGTTTTGGCGCTGGATGCGACCTACGAAGCGGCCCAGCCGCTCAGCGACTCCAGCGGCGTGCTCGCTTACAGCGGCCATGCAGCGGTCCTACTCAAGGGCCATGGCTTGCGTTGGCGCTGGCTGCCGCCGCAAGGCGGCATCGTCATCCATCAGGGCCGTGTGGAGCGCGCGCCCGTCGAGCAAAGCGCGAGCGCGGAGCAAGTGGATCGCGTCCTGGCCGGCGCCTCTCGCGATGAAGTCCGTGCTCTCGGCGTGGCCCAGTATGTGTACATGGGAAGTTCCACGGGACTGCTCGCCTTGCCCGGTGTCAATGTCCTGGTCGACCCGGTCCTGGATAACGCACGAGTTGCACGCATACGAAAAGTGCTCGACTACACCTTGGCCCGCCTGACCCAACTCTATGGTGCGGCCTTGCCCGGGCCGGGCGCGGTGGTCACCGCGGTATCGGACCTGCCTGGGTTTCACGGCGACACCACGGCAGGTCGCATGATGCGCCTGCGCCTGCCACGGACGCTGGAGACCATGCCCGGAACCGCCTTGGAAGGTTTCGTCACGCATGAGGTGGTGCATTGGTGGAACAGCGGACTGTTCGGCACCGATCAGCAGCGCCCTTGGCTGCACGAGGGCCATGCCGAATGGATGGCTCGCCTGCTCTTGCGCGAGCAGTCGCTGTTGGATGCAGCGGAGCTGCGTGCCGATATCGAGTCGAACCTGAACAACTGTGTGGCCGCTCGCGGTGCGCAAGTGGCTGCCGCGATGAAGCCGGGACGCCAAGGTGACGACGCCTATGCCTGCGGCATGAGTCTGATGCTGCTCGGCCAGGCCCAGCGCACGGCCCGCGACGACAAGCCGTCGGCCTTGGCTCAGATGGGGCCGCTGCACAGCAAGGACCGCCCGCTGGACGTGGCCGCCTTTGTGGCCTGGGCCGATGCCGGTTCCGCCGCGGCTGCGATGGCGCAGCTCTTGCAGGACCCGCAGCAGCCTTTTGCCAGCGGACTCTTGGCGCGCCTTCAAGCGCTGGGCCTTGCCGATCCCGAGCCGGTGCAGCGCAGCGAGCAGCTGCCCTTGGGCATGCGCAGGCAGTCGGCCGCCGCGCTGATGTCCGCCTTGATGGGCAGCGATTGCGGCGGCTCTGTCGGTTTCTGGACCTTGCCCCAGGCCTTCAGGTTGGACCCAGCTGTGCAGTGCCGCAGCCTTCGTGTCACTGGCGAGGTTGAGTCCTTGGCAGGGCAGCCGGTGCTGGCCGACCCTGTGGCGGCATATGCGGCTGTGGCAAAGACATGTCAGGGCGGGCAACCGATCGCAGTTCGCTATGCAGCGGGCCCGGACACCGAGCTGGCTTGCCCATCGAGCTTGCCGACGCCGCCTATGAATCAAATGATTCGCCTGCGGGCAGACGCTTTGCGTCGACTGGGGCTGTGAGCCCCATGCAATACAAGCCGGACGCATTTCCGGGCCAAGAGGAGACCAAGCCATGTTTAAGAAGATCCTGATCGCCAACCGCGGCGAAATCGCTTGCCGCGTGGCGGCCACTGCGCGCCGCATCGGCGTGAAGACCGTGGCCGTCTATTCCGAGGCCGATGCCCAGGCCCGCCATGTGCAGGCTTGCGACGAAGCGGTGCTGATCGGCGGCCCGGCGCCGCGCGATTCCTACCTGCAATGGCAACGCATCATCGATGCCGCCAAGGCCACCGGCGCCGAAGCCGTCCATCCAGGCTATGGCTTTCTGAGCGAGAACGAGGAGTTCGCGCAGGCCTGCGCCGCGCATGGCCTGGTCTTCATCGGCCCGCCGGCCAGCGCCATCCAGGCCATGGGCTTGAAGGCTGAGTCCAAGCGCTTGATGGAAGCGGCCGGTGTACCCCTAGTGCCCGGCTACCACGGCGCCGACCAAGACCCGGCCCTGCTCGAAGCCGAGGCCGTGCGCATCGGTTTCCCTGTCTTGATCAAGGCCAGCGCTGGCGGTGGGGGCAAGGGCATGCGGGCCGTGCACAACGCCGACGAGTTCGATGCCGCGCTGGCCTCCTGCAAGCGCGAGGCCATCAACAGCTTTGGTGACGATGCGGTGCTGATCGAGCGTTATGTGCAACGCCCTCGCCATATTGAGATCCAGGTGTTTGGCGATAACTTCGGCGACTGTGTCTACCTCTTTGAGCGTGATTGCTCGGTCCAGCGCCGCCATCAGAAGGTGCTGGAAGAAGCGCCCGCTCCTGGCATGACCGCAGAGCGCCGCGCCCAGATGGGTGGCGCGGCCGTCGCGGCGGCCAAGGCCGTGGGCTACAGCGGCGCCGGCACGGTGGAGTTCATCTGCGAGCAAGACGGGCGCTTCTATTTCATGGAGATGAACACGCGCCTGCAGGTCGAGCATCCGGTCACGGAAGCGATCACCGGCCAGGATTTGGTCGAATGGCAGCTGCGCGTGGCCTCGGGCGAGCCCTTGCCGCTGAAGCAGGAGCAGCTGACCATGCATGGCCATGCCATCGAAGCGCGCATTTGCGCCGAGAACCCTGAAGCAGGTTTCCTTCCGGCCACTGGCGCGCTGAACGTGGCGCGCTGGCCCGAGCATGTGGCTTTTGAGCGCGGCCCGGTGCGGATCGATGCCGGAGTGGGCGAGGGCGATGCCATCAGCCCCTTCTACGATTCCATGGTCGCCAAGTTGATCGTCTGGGGTGAGGACCGTGCCCAGGCCCTGGCCCGCTTGGACGCTGCCCTGCGCGACACCCACATCGTCGGCCTGCAGACCAATGTGGCCTTTCTGCGCCGCTGCGCCGCCACGGCCTCGTTTGCCAGCGCCGATCTGGACACAGCCCTGATCGAGCGCGAACGCGCGGCTCTGTTTGAACAGCCGGGCCTGCCACTGCAGATCAGCTCGGCCGCCGTGGTTGCCCACACCCTGGCCGTCGAGGCGCAGCAACAAGATGCCGACCCTTGGAGCCGTCGCGACGGCTGGCGCTTGTTCGGCGCCTCGGCGCGCCGCTTCGATCTGGAGATCGCTGGTCAGCGCCACGCGGTGCTGCTGTCTCGCCACCACCAGGGCGGCATGCAGCTGAGCATCAATGGCGGCGAGGCCCTGGCTTTTGCTGTCAACTCCAGCAGCCTGGAGCGCCATGAGCTGCTCTTGGGCTCTGGCCTGGCGCAACAGCGTGTGCTGGTGAACAGCTATGCCGACGGCGAAACCGTGGCCGTGTTCGCTCCGCAAGGCAGTGCCTACATCACCGAAATTGATGCCCTGGCCCATGCCGGTGACGGCGCGGCCGAGGCCGGCCGCCTGACGGCGCCGATGCCGGGCAAGCTGGTCAGCTTCCTGGCCGCGGTGGGTGATAAGGTAAGCAAGGGCCAGCCCCTGGCCGTGATGGAAGCCATGAAGATGGAGCACACCATCAATGCGCCCAAGGACGGCGTGGTGGCCGAGTTGCTGTTTGCCGTGGGCGACCAGATCGGCGATGGTGCCGAGTTGCTGCGCATGGAGGCCTGAGATGAATTTGCCCAATCACGTCACCCTCGTCGATGTCGGCCCGCGCGACGGCCTGCAAAACGAGAAAGAGCCGGTTTCCACCGCGCACAAGGCGCAGCTGGTGGCCATGCTGCAAGGCGCCGGCCTGAAGGAAATCGAGGTCACCAGCTTTGTGTCGCCCAAATGGGTGCCGCAAATGGCCGACAACGCGGCCGTGATGGCCGCCATCGAGCGCCAGCCCGGCGTTCGCTATTCGGTGCTAACGCCGAATATGAAGGGACTGGAGTCGGCCCTGCTGACCCGGCCCGACGAAGTGGTGGTGTTCGCCGCCGCCTCCGAAGCCTTCAGCCAGAAGAACATCAACTGCAGCATTGCCGAAAGCATTGAGCGCTTCGCGCCGGTGGTCGAGGCCGCGCATGCCGCCGGCATCAAGGTGCGCGGCGCCTTGTCCTGCGCCGTGGGTTGCCCTTACGAGGGCGATATCAGCGCCGATCAGGTGGAGCGTGTGGTGCTGCTGATGAAGGCCATCGGCGTTGATCATCTGGGCGTGGCGGACACCATCGGCGTGGGCACACCGCGCAAGGTGCAGGCCGCGATGGAGCGCGCACTCAAGCACTATCCGCTGGTCGAGGTCAGCGGCCATTTCCACGACACCTACGGCCAAGCGCTGGCCAATATCTACGCTTGCCTGGAGCTGGGCGTGCACCATTTCGACACCAGCGTGGCCGGACTGGGCGGCTGCCCGTATGCCAAGGGCGCCACCGGCAATGTGGCCAGCGAGGATGTGGTCTTCATGCTGAACGGCCTGGGCATTGAGACCGGCATCGACCTCGACAAGCTGGTCGACGCCGGCGCCTTCATCTCCGGCGTGCTGGGCCGACAACCGGTGTCGCGCGTGGCGCGGGCGCTGCTGGCCAAGCGCGCCGGCTGAAGCTGCGTTGAAGCGTGCCGCCAGGCATGGGCCAACTGGCTCATGCCCGGTAACAAGCGGGTCACTCCGAGGTCACGGCATTTGAGGACACTCGCCGCTGCAGGTCTTGCACCAAGACAGCAGTCGCCAGTTCTTCAAGCCCGCTATTCGGAGTTGCCTTCATGACATTCGCCCCCTCTCGTATTGCCGCCGCCATCGCCGGCCTCGGTCTTCTCGCCCTGAGCCAGGCCGCTTCGGCCGGCCTGAGCCATTTCTCCAACTTCACGCCCATGGTCGGCAATGTGGCCGCCGGCGCCTTGCCCGAGACCGCGCCCTTCCAGCTGTCTTCGCCCAAGTTCAGCCAGACCATCTTGGCTGACCGCGCGACACAGAACAGCCTGGTGCCCGGCAGCAACTCCGGCTCCTGGGACATGATCACCGCCAATGAGACCGGCGCTGATCGTGGCCGTTACTTGTTCATGCCCTTCGAGACCGGCACCGGCGGCGTGCAGCGCGTGGACCTGTGGAACAAGGACTACGCCACCCGTACCGTGACCGTGGTGGCGCCCGGCACGCAAAATTTTGTGTCCGGTGATGCCTCGCGTTGGACCCCTTGGGGCAGCTATGTCACGGCCGAAGAGTCCTGGGGCTCTAACAGCACCCGTGGTCGCCTGTTCGAACTGACCAACGCCACCACGGCCACAGCCAATGGCGGCAACTTCATCCAGCGCAGCATCCTGCCGCGCGTCTCGCACGAAGGCCTGGCGTTCGACAAGAACAACAGCCTGTACTTTGTCGATGAACTCAATGGCGGCGCCATCTACAAATACGTGTCGGCCAATCCCAATGCGAACAATGGCAATGACTACTTTGCAGCCGGCCAGACCTTCGCGCTGAGAGTGGGTGCAGGCGGCCAGTTCGAGGGCAACACGGGCTCGGCCATCACCGGCGCAGCCTCCTGGGTGGCGATCACCAACGCCAGCGGCGGCGCCTTGGCGGGTGTCTCCACCGTTTTGGCCGACGGCACGATTGACGGCCGCGTCACCGCCGATCACGCCAGCGTGCGCGGCACCGGCTACAACCGCCCCGAAGATCTGGAGATCCGCACCCTGGCCGATGGCAAGCAGATCGTCTACTTCACGACCACCGACTCCGACAATGATGCCAACAGCAGCAATGGCCGTGGCCGCGTCTACTCGCTGAACCTGGACAGCACCGAGGTCAAGCTCTTCGCTGACAACAGCAGCATCGACATGGCCACCGGCCAGAAGGTGGGTGCCACTTGGAGCAACCCGGACAACCTGGCCATCGACGCCGACGGCAATATCTATGTGATCGAAGACCAGGACGGCGGCAAGGCCGACATCTGGTTCGCCAAGGACAGCGACGGTGACGGCGTGGCCGAATCGGTTGGCAAGTGGGCGAGCCTGAGCACCGTGGGTGCCGAGCCCACCGGCCTGTACTTTGACACGCTGAACCCCAATGTGGCTTATGTGAACGTGCAGCACCCCGGCAGCGGTGTTGACCGCCTGGTGCAGATCACGGCCGTGCCTGAGCCGCAAACCTACGCCATGCTGCTGGGTGGCCTGGGCCTGCTGGGCTTCGTGGCGCGCCGCCGCAATAGCCGCCAGGCCTGATTGCCCGCAGTGACTGAAGCGGCCTGAGCGTTGACCCGCTCGGGCCGGCAGCGACCGGAATTTCCCGCTTCGGCCTTTGGGCGGCGGGACCGGTCGCTTTTCTATTTGGCCTGCAATGGCTGCTTCGGCGCAGCCATGCGGGCGGGCTAGGGCGTCTTTCGCAGCGCGGCAACTGTGCTTTCCGCTTGGGCGCATCTTTTGGGCGCAGAATGTTTTCGTTCATTTGGAGCGAAGAATGCCGCAGCTGCCAAGTCCCCCCGCCACACCCGCCGAGCGTTGGGCTTGGCTGCGGGCCGAGCAGGCCCGCTACTGGGGTGAGCCCAGTCAGGCCGGCGATCAGCTTCCGGCGACGCTCGCTCTGTTCGAACAGCTGAAACAAGAGGCGCCCAGTGAATTCGGGGTGGCGCTGGTGGCTCATTTGGTCTGCCTGCTGGATGAGGAATTGCAGGGGCAAACCACGGCGCCGCTTTTGGCCATTGGCCTGGGCTGGACCGAGTTGGGGCTGGGTGCCTCCTACCGCATCTATTTGCTCGCCAAGAGTTGTCACCTTCATGCCTTCATCGGCGAGGTGGAGCAGGCGGCCCTGCTGTTGGCGCGCTTGACTGATCTGAATGCGGAGGCCGCGACTGCGCCGGAGGATAGAGCCCACTACCAGATCGCGCTGGCCGCCTGTCTTTGCGTGAAGCAGGAAACTCAGCGCGAGATTGAGTGCCTGCTGGCGGCCTCAGCGCTCTACCAAGAGGCAGCGTATCCGGGGCCGTGGGTGGTGGCCCTCACGGATCTCGCCCTGGCCTACCGGCGCCAAGGTGACTTTGAGCGGCGACTGCAGGCCTCTCAGGCGGCCGTGAAGTTCAGTGTCCAGCAGCGGCGCTGGGCTGAGGCCTGCAATGCCTTGACGGGCGTGGCCGAGGCCTTTTTGGAAATGGGCGACTATGGCCAGGCGCAGCAAGCCGTGAGCAGCGCGAGTGCCTACTTGGCCCGCATCAGCGACTATGCGCGGCGGCGCTTCGAGCCCGAAGTCTTGGCCGCGCAGGCCAAGTGCTGCGCCGCCAGCCAGGACTTCGCCGGTGCAGCGCAGCTGATGCAGCAAAGCATTGCCGGCCTGGCGAGCTTGCAGAGCAAGAACGCTCATCACGCGCGGAGGCTCAGGGAGCTGGCGCCTTGGCTGATGCAGATCGGCGATGGGGAGGGGGCCTTGCTGGCACTTGAGCAAGCCCATGCCTGGGAGCTGAGCGATCTGCGCTTGTCAAGCCAAAGGGCGTTGACGATGGCGCTTGAGAAGGCGGAGCTGCACCATGCCCAGGTCGACCGAGAACATGCCCAAGCGCATGCCAAGGCGCTGGAGCACAAGAATCAGGCTTTGAGTGAGTCGCTTCAGTTGCAACGTGACTTGCAAGACGAATTGATTGCGAGCAGCCGCCTGGCATCGCTCGGCAGCTTGTTGGCAGGGGTTGCGCATGAGTTGAACACGCCTCTGGGCGTTGCTCTGACGGCGCTGAGTAGCTTGGTGGCGCGGGGGCAAGCCCTTGAGCAGCGTTTGCAGCAAGGGGCGGTCTCGCGCTCGGGCCTGCAGGCGGATGTGCTCGCCCTGACGACAGGCGGCGCTTTGTCGCTGAGCAACGTCGAGCGTGCAATCAAGCTGATCGCCACATACAAGGAATTCGTCGCTGAGTTGCCCGAGCCGCGGCTGGATCTTGCCGCCAAGGAGCCACTCGAAACGCTGGTCCATGCCGCTTGGCGCGAGGCCTTGGGCCCCAGCAGCGCGCTCAGCCTGGAGCTAGATCTGGCCGAGCCATTGAACGTGGCCAGTGGGGTCATCCATGATGTGCTGGTGCAGCTGTTTCAAAACGTGGCGCGCCATGCTTACCCGCCCGGGCAGGCGGGCTTGGTGCGGGTCAGCGCCGGGCGCACCGGCCATCAGCTGTGGCTATCCGTGCAAGACCAGGGGCGCGGCATTGCTGCCGATCTGCTGCCGCGTGTGTTCGACCCCTACGTATCCACCCAGTTTGGTCAAGGTCGCAGCGGCCTGGGCCTGTTCAAAGCCCAGGCTCAGGTCAGCAAAGAACTCAAAGGCCGCCTGAGCGTGAAGAGCGCGCCGGGGCAGGGGGCGCGCTTTGAGATCGAGTGGCTGCAGCTGGAGCTTCCTGCGCAGGAAGCGCCTTCGCCAGCGCAGCCCTCTTCGCCTTGAGCTGATCAGCGCGCTCGGCTAGATCGGCGGGAGCGTCGTTCCAGCCCTAGCCTTGCAGATGCCGGCGCAGAAAGTCCAGCGTGCGTTGCCAGGCCGAGTCGGCGCAGGCCGCGTCGTAGACATGCTCACGGCTGCTGTTGAAGAAGCCGTGGGCGGCCGGGTAGTGATGGATGTCGGCGCCCGGCGGCAGCAGGGCCACAAAGGCTTTCACGGCCTCGGGCGTGCACCAGTCGTCGATGTCGGCGTAATGGCCTTGGAAGGGAATGCCTACGTCCTGCGGCGCGGCAAAGTCGGCCGGCGGCATGCCGTAAAAACAGCTGGCGGCAGACAGCCCTTTCACATGCACGGCCGCGGCCACCGTCAGCGCGCCGCCCATGCAAAAGCCGCTCACGCCCACCTTGGGGCAGCCGGCTGCGCCGCGCAAATAGGCCAGTGCGCCGGCCAGGTCTTGGTGGGTGGCATCGGCAAAGCTCAGGCCGCTCATCAAGTGGCTGGCTTCGTCGGCATCGCTGGCCTGGCGGCCGCGGTAGAGGTCGGGCGCCAGGGTGGTGAAACCGGCGGCGGCATAGCGGTCTGCGGTGGCGCGGATGTTGTCGTTCAGCCCCCACCATTCCTGCAAGAGGATCAGGCCAGGGGCATTGGCTGCCGCAGCACGGGCGAGGTAGGCGGGGCTGGACGCGCCGTCGGGGCGCGTGAATTCGATCATCTGTCCCATCTTCTTTGCTCCTGCTTGGAATGAGGCTGCCATCCTACTCAGCGATTCGGCTGCGGAATGCTTTTGGCGTGGACTATTGCTGGCGCAGGCACTCTTCCAGCTTCATGCCGGTCAACTGCTTGATGCCGCGCGCCAGGTAGAACAGCACGCCCATCATCATCAAGGTGGACGGGATGGCGATGACGGGCCAGCTCAGCAAGTTCATGCGACCCAGCTCGGCGTTGAAGGCCTCGGTGCCGGCGGGGCTTTGCACCACCCAGCGCGCCAGGGCGTAGTTCATCGTGCTGGAGAAGGCGAAGCTGCCCGCCAGCATCCAGGTGCCCAGGCGCAGGCAGCGCTCAAACGCGGCGGTGGCGCCGCGCACGGCCAGGGCGGTCTCGATACGCGGCACGTCCATGATTTGCGGGTTGAATACCAGCAGGCGGATCAGCGGTTTGCGTGTCATGGCGGAAATCAGCACCACCAGGCCGATCAGGCCCGGCACGGCCGCTTCCTTAACGGCCAACCATTGCGCATCCAGGGCCAGCAGGCCGATGCCACCGGTCATCAAGGTGCTGAGTACGCCCAAGCCCGCCATCCAGCTGAAGCGGCGTTCGCGCACTGCCGTGCGCAAGGCCCAGAACAGCGGCATGGACAGGGCCAGCAAAAGCGCGCCCATGGTTCCCAGGCGCTCCGGGCCGCTGAGCTGCATCAGCACCAAGGAGGGCGCCAGCAAGGTCACCAGCAGTTCGGTGAAGGTGTTGGCGGGGTGCGGGCTGGCGCTGGCGCTAGAACTGGGAGGTGTGGCGTTTGACATGGTGGCCGGACTGTACGCGCCCGTGCTGTCCGGCGGTCGGCCGGCAGTTGTTTGTCGATTCGGCATTCGCCCGCACGATGAAGCAGGACGGCTAAATCAGGCCGGATCGCGCACCCGCTGGGTGAACCACCACATATGGCCGTCGGGGTCTTGCGCGCCGTAGCTGCGGTCGGCCCAGTACTCGGGGCCATAGTCATGCAATTCCGGCTCGGCCAGGATGATGGCGCCGGCCGCCCGGGCCTGCGCGCAATGGGCCTCGACATCGTCGACAAACAGCATCAGGCACTGCGTGTTGGCGCCACCCACGGCCAGCGGGCTGCGGCAGGGGATGCCGAACTTAGGCTCGCGCTCGGCCCCGCCTTCGCCCACCATGATCATGGCTTCGCCATAAAGCAGCTGGCTATGCAAGACCCGGCTGCCGTCGGGGCTCATGACCTGGATGGCCACTTCAAAGCCGAAGGCGTCGACCAGCCAGTCGATGGCTTGGCTGGCGTTGGCATAAAACACGCTGCTGCTCAGGCGCGGCCAGCCGGCCGGTGGGGGTGTTTGGGGTGACATGGCGTGGGTCTCAGAAGAGGAGGCTTGCATGCTACCGCCGCTCAGGCCCGCTGGGCGATGCCAGCCCCTTATCCCTGCTGCCCGGCGCCGGCGGCCTTGCCTTGCTGAGACGGGATCAGCAGGCGCAGGCCCAGGCCGCGCCCGTCTAGCCCGGCGACAAAGCTCAGCGTCGCGCCGTCCCGCTCGGCCACCCGTTTGACGATGGCCAGGCCCAGGCCGGTGCCTTGCTCGGCGCTGCCGGGCACGCGGTAGAAGCGCTCGAAGACCCGTTCACGCAATTCAGGCGCGATACCGCGGCCGTTGTCGCGCACGCCGAATGCCAACACATCGCCTTGCCGGCTGAGGCTCACTTCTACCCGGCCGCCGGGCGCGGTGTAGCGGATCGCGTTGTCGATCAAGTTGTCGGCGATCGAACAGAACCCTTCGGGCTCGAGCCGAAAGGGCAAGTGTTCGGGCGCGTTCAGTGACAGCTCAATGCCGCGTGGCCGTGCCAGACCGGCCAGCAGCGCGACGCGGCCGCGCAGCAGGCTCGCGGCATCAAGCTCGATTGGCTCGGGCTTGGTCGGGGATGCCTCGGCGCGAGCCAGGGTCAGCAACTGGGCCAGCAGATGGGAAACGCGGGCAATGCCCTGTGTGAGTGCTGCGGCCGCCTCGCCCCGGGCTTGGGCGTCCGCTTCGCTGAGCAGCAGATGCGCTTGGGCGTTGACTGCGGCCAGCGGCGTGCGCAGCTCGTGCGCCGCGTCGGCCAGGAAGCGGCGCTCCTTGTCCAGCCTTTGGGCTTCATGGGCCAGCAGCTCGTTGAGCTCACGCAGCACGGGGGCGGTTTCGGCATAGAGCCGGTCCACCTGTACCGGCGCCAGGTCGCCAGCGCGGCGCTGGGCAATGCGCTCCGCCAGTTGAGCCAGCGGGCGCAAGCCGACGCGCACGCTCAGCCAGATCACCAAGCCATGCCAGAGAAAGACGCCCAGCTGTGATGTCAGCACCTGCCAGAGCAGGGGCAGCATGGCGCTTGGGGCCAACTCGCGTGGCGCGGCTATCAGCAACGTGCGGCCGAGGCCGGGCTCCGAGCGCTGTACCTGCCAGTTGAGTGTTTCGCCGAAGGCGCTTGCGGCATCGAGTCGGGTGGGAGGGGCATTCGCGCTGCGGTAGATCAGGCGACCCTCGTGGTCCCACAGCTGGTAGGCGGGACGCAGGCCTTGGGCGAACTCTTCGTCCAGGCCTTGCAGGGCCATGGCCGCGCCTTCGGTGCTAGCCATGCGTTGCGGCAGCTCATACTCAGGGCTCAAGGCGGCGCTGGCCATCACCGTGCTCATGCCTTGCAAGCGGGTTTGCACCTCGCCCACGCCGCGCCAGGTCAGTAATCCGGCCAGGGCCAACCAGGCCAGCACCAGGGCAAGTGCTTGCCAGGCGATCAGGCGCTGGATCAGCGACGGGTGTTGTCCATCAAGCCTCCCGCTCGCGGACACCGGCGCATTGCTCATGTGCCGGCCCCCGCGAGTTCGAGCACATAACCAACACCGCGCACGGTGCTGATCCACTCATTGCCTAGCTTCTTGCGCAGCTTGTAGACGTGAACGTCGGTGGCGTTGCTGTCTAGCGTGTCGCTGAGTTGGTGGCGCGCTTCGATCTGAGCGCGCGTCAGCACCCGGCCGGGTTCGGCGGCCAGGGCCAGCAAGATGTCGTATTCGCGGGCCGATAAGGTGACCTCCTGCGCGTTCAGCAGCACGCGCCGGCGCGCGGTGTCTATGCTCAAAGGCCCGAGCTGCCAGACATTGCTGGCCTGACCGCTTTGCCGACGCAATAGCGCACGCACGCGGGAAAGCAGTTCTTCCATCGCGAAGGGCTTACCGAGGTAGTCGTCGGCGCCGGCGTCCAGGCCTTGCACTCGTTCGCCGACGCTGTCGCGTGCGGTCAGCAGCATGACCGGCGTTTGCCGCCCGAGTTGGCGAAACCAGGCCAGCACATCCAGGCCAAGCTCGTCGGGCAGGCCGATGTCGAGCAGCAGCAGCGCGAAGTCCATATCGCCGAGAAAGCGTCGCGCGTCACTGCCATTGCGCAGCCACACCACATGGTGGCCGGCCAGGGTCAATACGCGCTGGAGTGAGTTACCCAGCGGCAGATCGTCTTCGACAAGCAAGATGTTGGACATGGTGCGGGCTAGAGCGTCGATGGCCGGGGATTCTAGGAGTGGCGTGCCTGCGTTTTGGCGGCTTGGCCCTGCGGTCTTCATCGCAGCTTCATGTTGGCGCGCGCACCGGCTGTGCGGCTTCATCTGAGCTTCATGCGCGCCTTTGCACACTGCCGTCATCACCCACCACTCTCAATGAAACGCACTATGAAAGTTCCTTCAATTTATGGATCGAGTGCAGCGCTGCTGCTGTGTTCTCTGGCCTTTTTGGCTGCCTGTGGCGGCAGCAGCGAAGAAGACGGCCGCATGCTGGTTGACGGCATTGGCCAGAAGGAAACCTTGAACAAGGTCGGCAGCTACGACATTGAAATCACCGGCGCACGCAACGAGGTGCAGATCAGTGCCGGCAACACGGTCCGGAATTTGCTGGTGACGGGGCTGCACAACACCATCCGCGTCAACAAGACGGCCACGGTGCTGCACATCGATCTCACCGGCACCGGCAACACCGTCTATATCCCTTTGGGGCTGCAGGCCAAGATCACCAAATCGGGCTCCAACAACGATGTGATCGAAGTGGAGTGATGCCGCTCACGCGACTGCCGTTTACCGGCTCCTTGTTTCAGCCCCAGACCTTATGAACGTACGCCTCATGATGAAATCGCAAGCACTCCCTCGACGACTGGCCATCCTGGCCTTGGCGCTGCACGCCCTGCTCGGCAGCGCGCTGCAGGCCCAAACTCCAGCGACCCCGCCCGCAGTAGAGCTGCCGCCCGCCTCCGCTTGGTCGCACCAGTGGGGCGGTGGCTTGGCCATGTTTCCCAGCTATGCCGGGTCCAAGCAGATGATTGTCTTACCCCTGCCGGTGCTTGAATCGCAGTACCGAGACTGGTTCTACATCAGCAGCGTGCGCGGCCTCGGTCTGCAGTTTCGCCCATTGGCTGCCTTGCAGCTGGGGGTGGCGGTGGCGCCCGATATCAATGTGCGCCGGTCTGAGGACTTGCCCGCGGCCTACCGTCAGTTGGACACGATTCCAATGGCGCCCGCGCTGCGCTGGAATGCCGAGCTAGGCTTGGGGCGCCTGCAGTTGCAGGCGGCCTTGAGCACGCGTTTGGCGCGCCGGGAGCAGGTCGGCGAAGGCAGCTCGCTTGAGCTCTCCGGCGACTTCGGTTTGTTGGCGCTGCCAACGCTGCAGCTGGCTGTGGGTGCAAGCGCCCAGCTGATGGACGAGCGCCTGGCTCAAGCGATGTTTGGCCTCAGCGCGCCGCAGGCGGCCAAGCTTGGCGTGCCGAGTTATCAGGTGGGCGAGGGGCTGGTCAGCGCGGGCCTGTTCGCCCGCCTGAGCTACCGGCTCAACGATCAATGGCTGTTGCGATCAAAGCTCGGTGTCCACCAGTTGCAAGGCGACGCTGCCAGGAGCCCGCTGTTACAGCGCCGCTGGCAGCCCGAGCTCTTTGTATTGATCAGCCGGCCCTTCTGAGCCAGGCGGCCGCCGCTTATGTCCGACCTAAAACCTTGGCCACCGGGTTGGGTCGCAGACGGAAGGCGTCCGGCAGACCTGAGCCCAGCAGAGGGCGCAAGTAGAGGCGGAAGGCATCGGTCACATCGGTGCCGCTGGCGCTGATGAATTCGTCTTCCATCACGCGGGTCTTGCCGGCCACCGCCGTCAGCGGCAGCAACTCGTAATCGACCGAGTAGTTGCCCACCCGCTTGATCGCCACCGAACCATCGCGCTGGCCGTGGAAGGCGAATTGCACTGCCTTTTCGCCGACCTCGCGGGCCTCGCGTTGATCCACGTCGGAGACGCAGCCGATGAAGCTGCGCTGCAGATAGCCGAAGGTGTCGCCCCGCACCCGCTTGATTTTGAGGCGGGATTTGATTTGCTCGCACAGCAGATCGGCCAGGGCGCCGGTGCCAGAGAGCTGCACATTGCCATGGGCGTCGCGGTCCAGCTGGGTGCTGAGCTGAGCGAGTATGGGCTCGCCGGCGGCGTCGTGGATGCCCTCGGAAACGGCGATGACGCAGCGGCCATGGCGCTCGTACATGGCTTTCACATCGGCCAGAAAGCGTTCCAGCTCGAACACCCGCTCGGGCAGGTAAATCAGGTGCGGGCCGTCGTCAGGGAACTTCTTGCCCAAGGCCGATGCCGCGGTCAGAAAGCCCGCATGGCGGCCCATCACCACACCGAGGTAGACCCCGGGCAGGGCAGCGTTGTCGAGGTTGGCGCCGGCGAAGGCCTGGGCCACAAAGCGGGCGGCGGAGGGGAAGCCGGGCGTGTGGTCGTTCTCCACCAAGTCGTTGTCAATCGTCTTGGGGATGTGGATGCAGCGCAGTGGATAGTTAGCGGCCGCTGCTTCCTCGCTGACGATGCGCACGCTGTCGGAGGAGTCGTTGCCGCCGATATTGAAGAAGTGGGTGATGCCGTGGGCCTGCAGCACCTTGAAGATCTGGTGGCAGTAGGCCGCGTCAGGCTTGTCGCGGGTGGAGCCCAGGGCGGAGGAGGGGGTGCCGGCCACCAGTTCCAAGTTGTGGCTGGTTTCCTGGCCCAGATCAACGAAGTCTTCGTTGATGATGCCGCGCATGCCGTGCCAGGCGCCGTAGACGGCCTCGACCTTGGCCTGGCGGCGCGCCTCCAGCACCACGCCCACCAGCGACTGGTTGATGACGGCGGTGGGGCCGCCACCTTGGGCGACGAGGATTTTGGCTGGCTTCATGCGTGAACTCCTGCTGCTTCCATCGGACTATGCCCTGAGTGTGCCGTGCCGCCGCAGGGCGCCGCACATCAGTTTCCCTTATGGCGATGAAGGGCGTGTGATGCCGCTTCACTTTCGTGGCCTTCGGTCGTACAACTGCGAGGCCTATAACCGGCCAACGAGCCACAAGGAGACTGTGATGAGCCAAAACAAGATGACGGTAGGGTGCCCCAAAGAGATCAAGAACCACGAGTACCGGGTGGGCCTGACACCGGCAAGCGTGCGCGAACTGACATCGCGCGGCCACAAGGTGCTGATGCAGACCGGCGCGGGGGCTGCGATTGGTTTGTTGGACGAGCATTACTTGGCCGCCGGCGCCACACTGGCGCCCGATGCGGCCACCGTGTTCGCCCAGGCCGACATGATCGTCAAGGTCAAGGAGCCGCAGCCGCAGGAGTGCGCCATGCTGCGCCCGGGCCAGATCCTCTACACCTATTTGCATCTGGCGCCTGACCCTGAGCAGACGGCGGCCCTGGTCAAGTCCGGTGCCATCTGCATTGCGTATGAAACGGTCACCGGCCCGGGCGGCGGCTTGCCCTTGCTGGCGCCGATGAGCGAGGTGGCCGGCCGCATGTCGATTCAGGCGGGTGCCGCACATCTGGAGAAGAGCAAGGGCGGCATGGGCGTGCTGCTGGGCGGCGTACCCGGCGTGGCGCCTGCGCATGTGGTGATTCTGGGCGCCGGCGTGGTCGGCACCCATGCCTTGCAGATGGCTGTCGGCATGGGCGCGCGCGTCACCGTGCTGGACAAGAGCGTGGACCGCTTGCGACAGCTGGACTTGGTGTTCGGCAACCGCATCAGCACCCAATATTCGAATGTGCAAAGCGTGGAAGAGGCGGTGCTGTCGGCTGACCTGGTGATCGGCGGCGTGCTGATCCCGGGCGCTTCCGCGCCCAAGCTGGTGACGCGGGCGATGGTCGCGCGCATGAAGAAGGGCGCCGTGGTGGTGGATGTGGCCATCGACCAGGGCGGCTGTTTTGAGACCTCGCACGCCACCACCCATGCCGATCCGACCTTTGTGGTCGACGGCGTGGTGCATTACTGCGTGGCCAATATGCCCGGCGCGGTGGCGCGCACCTCGACCTTCGCGCTCAACAATGCCACCATCGGCCATGCCGTGGCCTTGGCCGACAAGGGCTGGAAGCAGGCCTTGAAGGACAACCCGCATCTGCGCGCCGGCCTCAATGTGGCGCAGGGCAAGCTGACCTACGAGGCGGTGGCGCGGGACTTGGGATACGAGTATGTGCCCCCAGATAGCCTCTTGAGCTGATACGCGCTATCGTTGCCTGATGAACTCGCTGCAGCAAAGCCCGCCCGGGCTTTGCCGGCAGGTTCTTCAGCCGAGCGTAGATCGGCTGACTCAGATGGCCTCAATAACTCAAGGAGTGAACACCATGGCAGAGATCCCCACCGTTCAAAGTGACCGTTTGATTAGCGATTTGCACGCGGTTGTGGCCGAGGCCGAGTCGCTGCTGCGGGCGACCGCAGGCTCGGCCGGCGAAGGCGCCACCGAGCTGCGCGCCAAGGTGCAGGCCAGCCTGGACCGTGCCAAGCACAATCTGGCCGATCTGCAGGAAGCTGCCGTGGAGCGTGCCCGCGCTGCGGGCCGCGCCACCGATGCCTATGTGCATGAGAACCCCTGGCAGTCCATCGGCCTGGCGGCCGGTGTGGGCTTGCTCTTGGGCATGTTGATCAGCCGCCGCTGATCCTGGTGCGCTGGCCGCGCCAGGCTGATGCCGCGCGCTTGGCTGGCGCGGCTGGTGCGAGTGCTCGGCAAGCGCCGAGCATTTACTTCAGCGCCGCCGGTTCAGCCGGCGTGCCTCAGGTTTGCTCGGCCGCCAGCGGGTGCTCCATCCAGCGCTCCAACTGCTCTGCCGGCATGGGCCGGGCGAACAAATAGCCCTGGCCTTCGTGGCAGCCCAGGGCCAGCAGTTGCTGGCGCTGCTCTTCGGTTTCGATGCCTTCGGCGATCACCGTCAGGCCCAGGCCGCGACCCAGATTGATGACCATTTGTGCAATCGTCGAGCCGGCGCTGGAGCTTTGCGCTTCCCGCACAAAGGCGCGGTCGATCTTGAGCCGGTCCACATCCAGCTGACGCAGATGGCTCAGCGATGAGAAGCCGGTGCCGAAGTCATCAATCGCCACCGTGATGCCGCAGCGCTTGATGTCCGCCAGGATGTGCATCACCAGCTCGGTGTCTTCCATCGCCATCGATTCGGTGATCTCGAGTTCGAGATTGCGCCCGTCGACGCCGATATCACGCAGCGCGCGCATCAGCATGGCGATGAAGTCCTGGTGGCGGAACTGCGCCAGCGACACATTCACGCACATGCGGAAGTCGGCGTAACCGAGTTCCAGCATGCGCTTGGTTTGATGGCAGGCGGTGCGCAGCACGAACTCGCCAATGCTGATGATCAGGCCAGACTTTTCCGCCAAGGGAATGAATTGGTCGGGCGGCACAAAGCGGCCCTCTTCGGTGCGCCAGCGCAGCAAGGCTTCCGCGCCAATGGCCTTGCCGGTGGCCAAATCCACCTGCGGCTGATAGACCACGAACAAGCGGTTTTCTTCGAAGCCCGCGCGCAAGCCTTTGAGCAGCTTGAAGCGTTCGCGCGCATCGGTGCCCATGGCGGGTGAGAAATACTGTGAGGAGCCGCGATGCTGCAACTTGGCTTGCTTGAGCGCAATTTGCGCGTCCAGCAAGAGCTCGGAGCCCACCGCGGCCGAATCCTCCAGCCGCACCAGGCCGGTGGTGGCCGACAGTTGCAGGCGCTCGCCCGACACTGCGAATTGCTCGATGAACACGGCTTCGATCGATTCGCCGCACACTTGGGCGCTTGGCCCCAGCAGGCCGAAGGTGTCGGCGCCGACGCGGGCCATCGCGGTGTTGAAACCCAGTCGCTCGCCCAGGCGAACCACCACCGCTTGCAAGACCTGGTCGCCGAACTGGTGGCCGAAGGCGTCGTTGATGTCGGAGAAATCGTCGATGTCGATCAAGGCCAGCGTGATGCCGGCTGGATCCTTGAGGTTTTTGTCCAGCAACTCGACGAAGCGGTTGCGGTTGGGCAGGCGCAGCAATTGGTCGTTATAGGCCTGGTCCAGCAACTGGCTGTAAAGCACCACGTTTTCCAGACCGACCGAAATATTGGCGCAAAAGGCGCGCAACAGTCGCTGATCCATTTCGCCCAGGGTGCGGCCCACATCGACCAGCGCGGCCATTGGGCGGCCGTTGGACAGGCCGAAGTAAAGGCAGGTGCCTTCCTCGTAAATGTTCTCGCGCTGTTGCAAGCAGCGTTGCAGCGGATCGCGCACGGCGGAGATGGGTACCGAACTCAGTGGCAGATCCATCAAGCTGCTGTACTGGCCTGCCGCGGCGACGATGCGCACATCGGTGCTGGCGTCGGAGCCCACCTGTGCGCACACCAGGCCCTCGGGCAAGATGCCCAGCATGGCGCAGATCTGTGTCACCACGCCTTCAGAAAAACGGTGCAAGCCGCGCAGGCGGCTCAGCTCGGTGCTGGCCTCCACAATGATTTCCAGGCCGCGCCGGTTGGCTTCCAGCGCGCAGATCTGGCGGTAGGAGCGGATGGCGGCCGTGAGCACCGTGTACAAGCGGGTGCGGGTCAGTTCCGACTTGGTCTTGTAGTCGTTGATGTCATAGGCCTGCACCGTTTCGATTTCGGGCGCATAGCCGGGTTGGCCGGTGCGCAGCACGATGCGCAGGGAGGCCAGTTGCAACTCGTCGCGGATATAGCGCACCAGTTGCAGGCCGGAGTCTTCGGTCTCCATCACCACATCGAGCAGAACGACGGCCAGATCATGCTCATGGGCCAGCACATAGCGGGCTTCGGCCGCGGATCGGGCGTGGACAAAGGTGAGCGGCTGGCCTTCGACCAGCAGGCCTTGCATGGCCAGTTCGGTGGCTTTGTGGACGTCGCTGTCGTCGTCAACGATCAGGATGCGCCAATGACTGGCTGAACCGGCAGGGTCGCGGTCGCCCGGCTCAGGGCCTTCCAGGAATTCCAGCAAATCGTCATCGCCCTGTGCTTCAGGGGGCATCGGACTGTTTGTCTCTTGCATGGGGGGGCTATGCTCCAGCCGATAGATTGACAATGGCACAAGGGTATTCGATTCTGAACTTCATCGCCATGCTCACAACCCTGTGCGCTGATGTGACGCAACACTTGAAAACTCACTTGTAGCAGCATTGTTCACGAAGTGATCCCTGTAAAAAGGGTGGCGTTAGTTTTGATATTGAGGAGATGGCATGAGGGAAGCACGAGAAGAGTCGCCGGAGACGGCCTCGACCAAGGCCGGCGCGGCCGATTCCGTCGAGAGCGGCGGCCTGTTTGGCAGTGTACGGCGCCTGTTTTCGCATGCGCTGGAGATGCTGGAAATCCGCGTCGATATGTTCTCCGTCGAGCTCGAGGCGGAGAAGCTGCGGCTGTTTTCCGCTTTGGTCCAGGCCTTGATGGCCTTGTTGCTGGCCGTGGCGGCGCTGGGCTTGTTCTCGGCGGCCGTGTTGCTGCTCAGCCCGGAGCCATGGCGTTGGCTGGCGGCTTTGCTGCTGGGCGCGGGCTACGCGCTGCTGGCATGGTGGTGCTGGCGGCGAGCGAGCGCCAATATCAGTCAAAAAGGCGGCGCGTTTGCCGGCAGCGTGGCCGAGTTGGCGCGCGACCGTGAAGCTTTGGGAGGCTGAGCATCATGTTTCAACAAGAACTCAATGACCTGAAGCTGCGCCACCTAGCCTTGCGCCTGCGCAGCATCGAGTTGCGTGCCGAGATGCGCAAGGAGGCGCAAACCCTCACTCAGCCGCTGGGCTGGTGGGGTTTGGCCGGTGGCGCCGCGGGCGCGGCGATGTTGCTCAAGGGGCGCGCCCGGCGGCCTGGCCTGGCCCGAATTCTGAGCTTTGTGCAACTGGCGCTGCGGGTGGCCAACCTATTCAGGCAAGCCAAGCAGCAGCCTTGAGGCTGCGCTCAGTGGTCAGTGCTCAGCGCTGGCCTGGTTTCGCTGGTTTGCCCGGCTTGCCTGAGGGGCTGGGTTTGCCGGCGCGGCTAGACGGGCTCGCCGATGCTCCCGCCTTGCCAGCAGCCCCGTGAGGCTTTAGCGGCCGGGTTGATTTGGCTGGTGGGCGCGAGCCGTTGTCACGCGGCGGCAGGCCGGTGTGCTGGGTCAGGATCTGGCCCGGCTGTGGCTGCGCGTTGGGCCGAGACTGGGGCCGCGCTTGCGAAGGGTGGTGCAGCGACTTGGCAACCGGTCGCACTGTTGCCGCGGACGCGCCATGGCCTGCGCCGCCACGCCCGGTAGGCGTCGGCGTAGAGTTTTTGCGTCGCGCGCTCTCGTAGCTGCCGTCGGTGACGGGCTGGTAGCTCGGGATCAGATGATGCTTGCCGTTACCGATCAAGTCGCTGCGGCCCAGGGTCTTGAGCGCTTCGCGCAGCATCGGCCAGTTGTTGGCGTCGTGGTAGCGCAGAAAAGCCTTGTGCAGGCGGCGGCGGCGGTCGCCGCGCACGATGTCCACCACCTCGCTGGTGGCCGGGTCGCGGCTGATCTTCTTGAGCGGGTTGCGGTTCGAGTGATACATGGCCGTGGCCGTGGCCATCGGGCTGGGGTAGAAGGTTTGCACCTGGTCGGCGCGGAAACCATTGCTCTTGAGCCAGACGGCCAGATTCATCATGTCCTCGTCCGAGGTGCCGGGGTGGGCGGCGATGAAGTAGGGAATCAGGTATTGCTTCTTGCCGGCTTCTTCGCTGGCGGCATCAAACATCTTCTTGAAGCGGTCATAGGTGCCGATGCCCGGCTTCATCATCTTGGTGAGCGGGCCGTCCTCGGTGTGCTCGGGTGCGATCTTGAGGTAGCCGCCGACGTGATGCGTGACCAACTCCTTCACATACTCGGGTGACTGCACGGCCAGGTCGTAGCGCAGGCCTGAGCTGATCAGAATCTTCTTCACGCCCTTCAAGGCCCGCGCGCGGCGGTACATCTTGATCAGCGGGTCGTGATTGGTGTTGAGGTTCTGGCAGATGCCGGGGTAGACGCAGGACGGCTTGCGGCAAGCGGCCTCGATCTCGGGGCTCTTGCAGCCGATGCGGTACATATTGGCCGTGGGGCCACCGAGGTCGGAGATGACGCCGGTGAAGCCCTTGACCTTGTCGCGCATCTCCTCGATCTCGCGGATCACCGAGTCTTCCGAGCGGCTTTGGATGATGCGGCCTTCATGCTCGGTGATGGAGCAGAAGGTGCAGCCGCCGAAGCAGCCGCGCATGATGTTGACGCTGAAGCGGATCATCTCCCAGGCGGGAATCTTGGTCTCGCCGTCATGGCTGCCGTTGGCGTCGGCGTAGCTCGGGTGGGGTGAGCGGGCGTAGTTCAGGTCGAATACATGGTCCATCTCCGGCGTGGTCAGCGGGATGGGTGGCGGGTTGATCCAGACATCACGGTCGGCATGGCGCTGCACCAGGGCGCGGGCATTGCCGGGGTTGGTTTCCAAATGCAGCACGCGGTTGGCGTGGGCGTAGAGCACCGGGTCGCTCTTGACCTGCTCGTAGGCCGGCAGGCGGATCACCGTGCGTTCGCGCGGCGGCATTTGGATCTTGCCTGCCAGCGGTGCGGCTGCGGGCTTGCGGTGGATGGTGATGGGCTTGCTGCCGTCACCCGTCTCTTGGCCGGCCTTGACCTGGCCCGTGACGCAGCCGGCGGCTTTTTCCTCGGCGGTCTGCTCGATCGTCTGGTACGGGCTGATGTGCTCGTCCACGCGGCCGGGCATGTCCACCTCGGTCGAGTCCAGCTCGAACCAGCCTTCGGCCGTGGGGTCATTGGTGCGGCGCATGAAGACGGTGCCGCGCACATCGGTGATGCTCTCGATCGGCTGACGCGCGGCCAGGCGGTGTGCCACTTCCACGATGGCGCGCTCGGCATTGCCGTAGACCAGCAGATCGGCCTTGGCATCCACGATCACCGAGCGGCGGACTTTGTCTTGCCAGTAGTCGTAATGGGCAATGCGGCGCAGCGAGGCCTCGATGCCGCCAATCACGATGGGCACATCGTTCCAGGCTTCTTTGCAGCGCTGGGTGTAGACCAGCGTGGCGCGGTCGGGGCGCTTGCCGCCCTGGCCGCCAGGGGTGTAGACGTCATCGCTGCGGATCTTGCGGTCCGCTGTGTAGCGATTGATCATCGAATCCATATTGCCGGCGGCGATGCCAAAGAACAAATTCGGCTTGCCCAGCACCTTGAAGTGGTCGGCACTTTGCCAGTCGGGCTGGGCGATGATGCCGACGCGAAAGCCCTGCGCCTCCAGCGTGCGGCCGATCACGGCCATGCCGAAGCTGGGGTGATCCACATAGGCATCGCCGGTGACGATGATGATGTCGCAGCTGTCCCAGCCGAGTTGCTCCATTTCGGCGCGCGACATCGGCAAGAACGGGGCCGGCCCGAAGCGCTTGGCCCAGAACGGCCGGTAGGCCGTCAAGGCCTTGGTGGCCTTGGCGGATTTGTCGGCGGTGGCTGGCTTGCTGCTGGACTTTTGGGCTTGCATCTTGAAATGGCGCGGCAAAAGCGCAGGCCGACGGGTGGCCGGCTGCGCCTCACTGAATTTGGGGAAGGGTCGATTGTCCCTTGTCCAAGCGCAAACCCCTACAAGGCCTGTGCAATTCAGGGGGCTTGGCTGTGGGCTTTGTGCCGGAAAAGGCCTGAAATGCGAGCGGGATGCGCTTTTTCAGTCGCTCGCGCGGCGTGGGCCGCACAGATTGCCTTGGCCCAGGCGCGCTGACTCTTCGGCTGTCATCGGCGGCAGCAGGGCCTCGCCCTGGTAGCTCAGGGCGGTCAAAAAAGTCTCCACCGTGGATTGGCCAACCGCCACCAAGTCGAAGGACAGGGGGTCCATGCACCACTGGTGCAGCAAACCGTCGACCAAGGCGACCAGCGTCACCGCCGCATTGGCGCTGTTCAGATTGGCGGGCAGTTGCCCCTGCGCCTTGGCATGCTCAAAAGAGGCTTCGTTCTGCGCCCGCCAACCGCGGTGTGAGGCCAGTCGGCGATCCACCAAGGCCTGCATATCGCTGGTGTACTCGACCTTCTGCGTCGAAATTTCGAACACCCGCCTTGCGCGCTCGTTATGCATGGCCGAGTGGAATACGTTGACCAAGCCCCAGCGCAGATCCAGCAGGCTCAGCGCGGGCTCTTCCGTGTCGGTGCCGGGCTCGACCGCAGGGCTCAAGCCCTCTTCCAGCGGCATGGTGGCGCGCTCCATCATGGCGTTGAAGAGCTCAGCCTTGTCTTTGAAATGCCAATAGATGGCCCCGCGGGTCACGCCCGCGTGGAGAGCGATGTCGTGGAGCGAGCAGCGCGAAACGCCGCGTTGCTGAAACAACTGCTCCGCCGCATCAAGGATGCACGTACGGGTTTCCTGCGCTTCTTGCTTGGTTTTCCTGGCCATGACCCTATTCTAAGCAAGATTACATACATGCACGAATGTATGTTTGTATATACTGTCGCTCATTTCGCGGCTTTGGCCCCACGTTTGAACCCAAGTTGTTGTTAGGCAAAGGGGCTTATCGCGCAAAAATGGATCGCTAGCTGCAACTGCCAGGCGCCATGAACTTCTTCATCCAATTGAGCAAGATCAATATGAACCAACAAGCAAGCAACCCTTCGCCCAAGCTGGGCGCTGGCGCACGAGCGCTTTATCTCCTGCCTTTGTGCGTCGCTGTGCTTGCCGCTTTGTCGGCCTGCGGCGGCGGTGACAAGGCAGCGGCCGCGGGCCCAGCCGGTGGCATGCCGCCACCTCCCCAGGTGGGCGTGGTGAAAGCCAGCTTGCAGCCGGTGGCTGTGCAGACCGAGCTGCCGGGTCGGGTTGAAGCCCTGCGCACGGCGCAGGTGCGGGCCCGTGTCAATGGCGTGGTGCTCAAGCGCTTGTTCACCGAAGGCGCCGAAGTGCGCGCCGGCCAGCCGCTGTTCCAGATCGACCCCGCTCCCTACCAAGCCGCGCTGGACAGTGCGCATGCCAGCCTGATCAAGGCGCAAGCGAATTTGAGCCAAGCATCAGCCCAGGCCGAGCGCAACAAGCCGCTGGCCGAAGCCAAGGCCATCAGCCAGCAGGAATACATCACCTCGGTCGCTGCAGCCAAGTCGGCCGAAGCCGATGTGGCTGCCGCCAAGGCCGCCATCCAGACCGCCAAGTTGAATCTCGATTACGCGGCAGTCAGCGCGCCGATCTCTGGCCGCATCGGCCGGGCCTTGGTAACCGAAGGCGCCTTGGTCAGCGCGGCAGAGGCCACGCAACTGGCCCTGATTCAGCAAACCAGCAGCGTCTACGTCAACTTCACCCAAAGCGCCAACGAGGTGCAGCAACTGCGCCGCGCCCTGAGCAACGGCAAGATGCGCGCTGATGCCGCGCAAAGCGCCCAGGTGCGCATCGTGCTGGACGATGGCACCGAACTGGCCAAGCCCGGCAAGCTGCTGTTCACCGACCTGAGTGTGGACCCTACTTCCGGCCAGGTGACCCTGCGCGCCGAAGTGGCCAATGCGAACAACCAATTGCTGCCCGGCCAATATGTGCGTGTGCGCTTGAGCCAAGGCGAGTTGCCGGCCGGCATCTTGCTGCCCCAGCAGGCGGTGACGCGCAGCAACCAGGGCGACTCGGTCCTGGTCGTCGGCCCGGACAACAAGCCCATGCCGCGCAAGGTCAAGGTCGATCGCGGCCAAGGCAATCAATGGGTGGTGCTGGAAGGTCTGCAAGCCGGCGAACAAGTGATCGTGGACGGCTTCCAAAAGATGTTTGTGCCCGGCGCCCCGGTGACCCCGGTGCCGTGGACGCCGGCTGCATCGGCACCTGCCGCCCCAGCAGCATCGGCCGCCAGCGCCGCAGCGCGTTAAGGCGAGGACGCAGCCATGTCAAGATTCTTCATTGATCGACCTATTTTTGCCTGGGTGATCGCCCTGTTCATCGTGGTGTTCGGCGCTGTTGCCGTCACTGTGCTGCCAGTGTCGCAATACCCCAAGGTGGCGCCGCCCTCGCTGGTGCTGAGCGTGGCCTATCCGGGCGCCTCGGCTAAGGTGTTGGACGAAAGCGTGATCTCGGTGATTGAGCAGGAGCTCAACGGCGCCACCGGCCTGGCCTATATGGAGTCCACCTCCCAGGCCAATGGCACCGGTGCCATCACCATCACTTTCGAGGCCAACACCAATATCGACCTGGCTCAGGTCGATGTGCAGAACCGCTTGTCGCGCGCTTCGCCGCGCCTGCCTGCTGCGGTGACGCAGCAAGGCGTGCGGGTCGACAAGGCGCAGAACAACTTCTTGTTGTTCGTGACCTTGTCCAGCAAGGACGGCACCAAAGACCCGATCTCGCTGGGTGACTATGCCGCCCGTTCTATCGTGCCCGAGTTGCAGCGCATTCCCGGCATCGGCCAGGCGCAGCTCTTCGGTACCGAGCGCGCCATGCGCATCTGGCTGGATCCCGCCAAGCTGCTGAGCTACAAGCTCAGCCCGGCCGAGGTCAATGCCGCCATCCGCAACCAGAATGCCTTGACGCCGGCCGGTGTCATCGGCGACCTGCCCAACCTCAGCAGCCAGACCATGTCGGCCACGGTGGTGGTCAATGGCCAGTTGGAAAACACGACGCAGTTCGAGAACATCGTCTTGCGCGCCAACACCGATGGCTCCAGCGTCCGCCTGAAGGATGTGGCGCGGATCGAATTGGGTGGCCAGAGCTACGGCACTTACTCGCGCCTGAACGGTCAGCCGGCCACCGGTATTGGTATCCAGCTGGCGCCCAGCGGCAATGCACTGGCCGCGGCCACCGCGGTCAAGGACCGCATGCTGCAGTTGCAGAAGTTCTTCCCTGAGGGCGTGGTCTACGAGATTCCTTACGACTCGTCCAAGTTCGTCAAGGTGTCGATCCACCAAGTGGTGGAGACCCTGGGCGAGGCCGTCTTGCTGGTGTTCCTGGTGATGTTCCTGTTCTTGCAGAACTGGCGCTACACCTTAATCCCGACCCTGGTGGTGCCCATCGCGCTGCTGGGTACTTTCGGCGTGATGTTGACCCTGGGCTTCTCGATCAACGTGCTGACCTTGTTCGGCATGGTGTTGGCCATCGGTATCTTGGTGGACGATGCCATCGTGGTGGTGGAGAACGTCGAGCGCATCATGAGCGAGGAGGGCCTGTCACCGCTGGAGGCCACCCGCAAGGCCATGACGCAGATCTCCGGCGCCATCATTGGCATCACCGTGGTGCTGGTGTCGGTGTTCGTGCCGATGGCTTTCTTCTCTGGCTCGGTGGGCAATATCTATCGTCAGTTCTCGCTGGCGATGGTGGCGTCCATGCTGCTGTCCGCGCTGATGGCTTTGACGCTGACCCCGGCCCTGTGCGCCACCTTGCTCAAGCCGGTGGAAGCGGGGCATCACCACGAGAAGAGCGGCTTCTTCGGCTGGTTCAACCGTGGCTTCTCGCGCACCGCCAAGGGCTATGAAGGC
Organism: Roseateles sp. PN1; assembly: GCF_038419725.1. Taxonomy (NCBI): domain Bacteria; kingdom Pseudomonadati; phylum Pseudomonadota; class Betaproteobacteria; order Burkholderiales; family Sphaerotilaceae; genus Roseateles; species Roseateles sp. PN1. The sequence goes on from NZ_JBCARA010000006.1 coordinate 58,192, forward strand.
TGGGTGGCCAAGCTGCTCAAGCGCAGCGGCCGCATGCTGATTGTTTACGCCGCGGTGCTGGCGGCCGTGGGCTGGATGTATGTGCGCATGCCCACCTCTTTCCTGCCCAATGAAGACCAGGGCTATCTGATCGTGAACGTGCAGCTGCCGCCTGGTGCGACGGCCAACCGTACCGAAGCCGCCGTCAAGCATGTGGAAGACTTCATGCTCAAGCAGCCCGAGGTGGAAGCCACCATCGGTGTGATCGGCTTCTCCTTCTCTGGCCAGGGTCAGAATGCCGCGCTGGTGTTCGTGCCGCTGAAGCCTTGGGAAGAGCGTGTCGGCCCGGAGCACAGCGCCTCGGCGCTGGCAGGCCGCGCCTTTGGCGCCATGATGGGCCAGGTGCGTGATGCCTTCATCTATCCGCTGAGCCCGCCACCCATTCCTGAGTTGGGCAATGCCACCGGCTTTGCGCTGCGCTTGCAAGACCGCGGCAATCTGGGCCACGAGGCCTTGCTGAATGCCCGTAATCAAATGCTGGGCATGGCATCGCAAAACAAGAAGATTGTTGGCATGCGCCCCGATGGCCTGGAAGACGCGCCGCAACTGCAGGTCGACATTGACCGCGACAAGGCCAACGCCCTGGGCGTGAGCTACGAGTCGGTGGCCAATGTGATCGGCACGACGTTGGGCTCGTCTTATGTGAACGACTTCCCCAACGCCGGCCGCCTGCAGCGCGTGATCGTGCAGGCTGATGTGGCGTCGCGTATGCAGCCCGACGACATCCTGCGCCTCAATGCCATCAATGCGCAGGGTCAGAACGTACCTTTGTCCGCCTTTGCCCATGCGCACTGGATCACCGGTCAGACCCAGGCTGTGCGCTACAACGGCTACCCCGCCATGCGCTTGGCAGGTGACGCCGCCCCCGGCGCCTCCACCGGCGATGTGATGAAGGAGCTGGAGCAGATGGCGCATAAGCTGCCCAAGGGCATCGGCTTTGAGTGGACCGGCTTGTCGCGCGAAGAAAAGCTCTCGGGCTCGCAAGCGACCGTGCTGCTGGCCTTCTCGCTGCTGGCCGTGTTCTTGTGCTTGGCTGCCTTGTACGAAAGCTGGTCGATCCCGCTGTCGGTCTTGCTGGTGGTGCCCCTGGGTATCTTGGGTGCGCTGCTGGGCATGACCTTCCGTGGCATGCCGAACGACGTTTACTTCAAGGTGGGCCTGATCACGGTGATCGGCTTGTCGGCCAAGAACGCGATTCTGATCATCGAGTTCGCCAAAGACCTGCAGGCCGAGGGCAAGGGTCTGGTGGAGTCCATTCTGGAGGCCTGCCATCTGCGCTTCCGCCCCATCATCATGACCTCGATGGCCTTCATCTTGGGCGTGTTGCCGCTGTACTTCGCCTCCGGCGCAGGTTCGGCCAGCCAGCGTGCCATCGGTACCGGCGTGATGGGCGGTATGTTGACGGCCACCTTCTTGGCTGTGTTGTTTGTGCCGATCTTCTTCTACGTGGTGCGTCGCATCTTCAAGGCTCCGCCGGGTGCCGCCAATGTGCACAAGATCAGTAGCGACAAACCGACACTCCCCCGCACGGAGGAGCATTGAAATGAGCCGATTGAATTCATCACCTCTGAACATCGTCGCGGTTGCGGCCGCCGCCCTGGCCTTGAGTGCCTGCGGTTCGCTGGCGCCCAAGAACGAGCGGCCGGCCGCGCCGGTGGCACAAGCTTGGTCGGCCACACCCGCGACCGTCAAGGGAAGCGGCCCGGCCGCCGCCGAGCTGCCTTGGCAGAACTTCTACGGCAGCGATGCCCGCCTGCGTGAGTTGATCAAGCTGGCGCTGGAGAACAACCGCGATCTGCGCGTGGCCCTGCTCAATGTGGAGCAAGCGCGTGCCTTGGCGGGCGTGGCCGACTCGAATCGCTGGCCCACAGTGGGCGTCGGCGTGCAGGGCTCGCGCGCCCCTGACAGCAAGGGCAATAACGTCAATAGCTATCAGGCCGGTTTGCAGATCACGGCCTATGAGCTGGACCTGTGGGGCCGCGTCAAGAACCTCAGCGATGCGGCCGCAGCGCGCTACTTGGCCACGGCCGAGGGCAGCCGCGCCGCGCAGATCTCGCTGGTCGCTGGCGTTGCTTCGGCCTATCTGGCCTGGGTGGCCGACGGTGAATTGCTCAAGCTCTCGCAAGAGACCGTGGCCACGCGCGGCGAATCCCTGCGCCTGATGCGCTTGAAGTTCGATGGTGGCGCAGCCTCGGCGCTTGAATACAGCAGCGAGCAGTCGGCACATTCCTCCGCTTTGGCGAGCTTGGCTCAGGCCAAGCGCAATCTGGCGCAAGATGAAAATGCACTGGCTTTGCTGCTGGGTCAGCCCCTGCCTGCGAATCTGCCGGCCGGGTTGAGCCTGGCGGCGCAGTCTCTGGCGGATGTGCCGGCGGGCTTGCCGTCCGAGGTCTTGGTGGCGCGGCCCGATGTGCGCCAGGCCGAGGCGCAGCTGATGGCGGCGAATGCCAATATCGGCGCGGCCCGTGCGGCCTTCTTCCCGAGCATCTTGCTAACGACCAACTACGGCACTGCCAGCTCAGCCTTGTCGGAGTTGTTCAAGAACTCGGTTTGGACCATCACCGGCCAGGCCTTGATGCCCATCTTCGACGCCGGCCGCAACCAGGCCAATCTGGATTCGGCCAAGGCGGCGCAGGGCATTGCCGTGGCGCAGTATGAGAAAGCGGTGCAAACCGCCTTCCGTGAAGTGGCCGACGGTCTGGCCGGCCGCGCTACCTATGGCGAGCAATTGCAAGCGCAAAGCGCGCAAGCCAAGGCCGAGGCCGAGCGCCTGCGTCTGGTGAATCTGCGCTATGCCAATGGGGCGTCCAACAGCCTGGAATGGTTGGATGCGCAGCGCGCCAGCTTCGCCTCCGAGCAGGCTTTGGTGCAGGTGCGTTTGGCCACTCTGCTCAACGGCGTCAACCTCTACAAGGCCTTGGGCGGCGGCGTTGCGACGCCGGCAGCCGATAAGAGCTGATGCCTGAGGCAGGCCGAGATCTCGGCCTGCCATGAAACGGCAAAGGGCTCCCTCGGGAGCCCTTTTTGTTGTTCGCCACCGCAGTGAGAGGGTGGTGGCGGCTCAGGCCGCGATCAGTGCACGGCTTTGATCCATGCCAGGCCTTCGGCCGTGGCGTAGCGCACTGCAGCGCGCTGGCTCAGGAAGCGGCGCGTGAAGCGCATCACACGGTCATGGCTGGCCATGCCGGAGCCGGAACGAATGGAGACCGCTGCTGCGAAGCTGCCGTCGTCTTGGGTTTTGATAATGGGTGAGACAAGATATTTGCCCACCTCAATGCTTGTTTTCTTATGCATTTTTCATAGAGGTGTGCACCCGAAGCAATCTTCAGATGCGGTATGGCGAAGGGAAGTTGCAGCATGGCGGGTGCAACGGTCCGTGAGTCTTCGAGGCCTCGAACGGACAGGACATGGCTTGGGAGGCCAGTACTTTCAAAGCTTCACTGCTTGCCTTTGTTCTTTGTGGTCTGGGCAAATCAATGAAGTAAAACAAAGCACCCCGGAGGGTGCCTTTTTAAGCTCGACGCTCACGCGTCGAGTGTGGGCAGCGACAAGCGCTGCCCGGCGCTAATTACAGAGCGCGGATGTTCGAAGCTTGCAGACCCTTAGGGCCTTGCTTGACTTCGAATTCAACCTTTTGGTTCTCAGCCAGCGTGCGGAAGCCGCCGTTGTTGCGGATTTCGCTGTGGTGGGCGAACAGATCCTTGGAGCCGTCTTCAGGTGTGATGAAGCCGAAGCCCTTGCCGTCGTCGAACCACTTCACGGTACCAGTTTGCATTGTCGTCATGATTGTTCCTTTTGAAACTAAATAAAAACCACCTCGCGGCTACACAGCCTGCAAGGACAGAAACACTCAAGAACAGTCAAACGGGGAGTTGAAACTGAAGCGAGCCGGGTCGCGAACGTACTGCGGTGGCTGCAGATTGAAGACCTTGAAGAAACGGTCTTGTGCGTATCTATGCCTTGAAGTCTAACACAGCGGCGCTGATTTTCCTAAATGATTCTTTGCGATGGGTCAAGATGGTGCGTGCTGAAATCAAGCGGCCTGCACATTGACGGCAATGCCCGACAACACTGCATTGCCCGACAGCATGTCGCGCAGGCCCTCGCCGATCAGTGCGTTCATATTGATTCCCGGTCGCTCGCCGGCCAGATTGAGCTGCATGCCGGGTAAGTCATGGCCCCAGCCATGCGGCAGGCTGACCACGCCGGCCATCATGTCCGCGCTCAGGCTGACCTGGGCTTGCAGGCTGGCGCTGGCATTGCTCACGGTGGCCATTCCACCTTCTTGCAGCCCTAAGCGCTGCGCGTCGGCCGGGTTGACCAGCAGGGTGCAGCGTATCGGCCCCTTGGCCAGCACCGGCAGGTTGTGCATCCAACTGTTGCCTGAGCGCATATCGCGCCGGCCGATCAGGCGCATGCCCTCCGTTGGCTGGGCGAGGGCGGCTTCGACCTCGGGCAGGGCGGAAAGCAAGCTGGGCGGCGCCAGTTCGATCTTGCCCGAGGGCGTGCGCAGCAGTTCGGGAATGCGGGGCTGCAATTCCCCCAGGTCAATGCCGCCCGGCGTGGCGCGGACTTCGGCAAGGCTGAGGCGATAGGGGCCATGGCGCAAGCCTTGGTCGATCAGGCGCTCGGGCCCGCGCAGCTCGGGGGCGGCGGGGTCGGGCGGGAAGGCGGCATCTTCGAGTGCATCAATGTCCTGCCGCCAATCCTTGCCCTCGACCATGGCCGCGAGCCTGAGCAGGATCTGCCATTCGGCCGGCTGCCCGGCGGGCTTGGCAAACACCGGCGCAGAGAAGCGCGCATGGTTGCGCCAAGACAGCTGCGGGAAGGCCATGTCGAAATGCAGATCCTCCAGCGGTGACAAGCCCGGCAAGATCACGTCCGCGTGGCGGGTGGTCTCGTTCAGATAGATGTCGAGACTGAGCATGAAGTCCAGGCTGTCCAGCGCGCGGGACAGGCGTGGGCCGTCGGGGGCCGACAGCACCGGATTGCAGGCCACGCTGATCAGGGCGCGCACCTGGCCCGGGCCGGGTGTTTCGATTTCTTCGGCCAGGCAATTCATCGGCAGCTCGCCATAGACCTCGGGCGCCTGGCTGACGCGGCTGTGGCGGCGCCCGGTGGTGATGCCGCGGCCGCTGCCGGGCTTGCCCTGGGTGTTGGCGGCGAAGGCGGCGGCCTTGGGGAACATGGCGCCGCCCTCTGAGTCAAGCTGGCCGATCAGGATGTTGACGACGTCAATCAACCAGCTATTGAGCGTGCCAAAGCGCTGGGTGCAGGTGCCGATGCGGCCATACAGCACGGCCCGTGGTGCGGCCGCCAATTCGCGTGCCAGGCGGCGCTGGGTGGCGGCAGCGATGCCGCAGCCGGCGGCCATGCGCTCGGGCGGGTAGGGGCTGACGGCCGCGCCCAGCTCGTCAAGCCCGGCCACATGCTCGGCCAGATGGCGCAGCTTCACCAAGCCCTCGTCGAACAAGGTGTGCACCAGGCCCAGCAGCAAAAACACATCGCCGCCCGGCAGGATGGGCAGGTACTCGTCGGCGGCATGAGCGGTTTCGCTGCGGCGCGGGTCGATCACGACGATGCGGCCGCCGCGAGCGCGCATGGCCTTGGCCTTGCCGCGGTAGTCCGGCACGGTCCACAAGCTGCCGTTGCTGACCATGGGGTTGGCGCCGAGGATCAGCAGCAAATCACTGCGCGGCAGGTCCGGCACCGGGACGCTCATCCAGTGGCCGAACATCAGGCCGGCGCTGAGCTGCTTGGGCATCTGGTCCAGCGTGGAGGCGGAGAAGATATTGCGGCTGCCCAGGGCGCGCGCCAGGCGCGGGAAGTAGGCCAGCAGGCCGATCTTGTGCACGGCGGGGTTGCCAATGCTGGCGGCGACTGCGTCGGGGCCCTGCGCTTGCAGAATCGGCAGCAGGCGGCGCTCGACTTCGGCCAAGGCTTCGTCCCACGTGGCAGGCTCGAATTGGCCGTTGCGCTTGATCAGTGGCTGGCGCAGGCGGTCGGGGTCTTCGTGCAAGTCTTTCAGGCTGACACCCTTGGGGCAGAGGAAGCCGGCACTCAGCACGTCCTGCTCGGCGCCGCGGATGCTGATGACTTGCTGTCCGTCGCTGCGGATTTCGAGCCCGCAGCAGGCCTCGCACAGCGGGCAGATGCGGTAGTGAGCTTGCTCGGACATGGCGGGCTCCAAATGGCTGAGAAAGAGTGGTCGGCGGATGACGGTTCGGGGCGGATTGTGGGCCGTCCGGCCACGGCGCGGGGTCAACAAGGCGACAGCGGCATACTGCCGGTTTTGGACACTGGAGTGGGTATGCGAATCGATATCGGTCAGGGTGTGCGCCTATTCGTGGATGTGCAAGGGCCGGGCCTGGTGCCCGATGGCGCGCAAATGCGCGAAAAGCCCACACTGATCTGCATGCACGGCGGGCCGGGCTTCGACCACGCCGCCTTCAAACCAGGCTTTTCGCAGCTGGCGGATATTGCGCAAATCATTTACTACGACCATCGCGGACATGGCCGCAGCGATGAGCGGCCGCCGAGTGAGTGGACGCTGGACACCTGGGCCGACGATGTGGTGCGCCTGTGCGACGCCCTGGGCATCGAAAAACCCATCGTGCTGGGCCAGTCATTCGGCGGTTTTGTGGCGCAGCACTACATTGCGCGCCATCCCGGCCATGCGGCCAAGGTGATTTTGTCCAGCACCTCGCACCATATGGGCCTAGGGCGCAAGCTCGATGGATTTGAGAAGCGCGGCGGCCCGCAAGCCCGCGCCTTGGCGGAAGCTTTTTGGACTCGCCCCGACCCGGCCACCTGGGCCGCTTACTGGGCCGGCTGCCGCCACCTCTACAACACGACCGCACCGGCCGATCCGCTGTCGGCGCAGCGAACGCTGGTGCGCGAAGACATCCTGCTGCACTTTGTCGCCGGCGAAAAGCAGCATCTCAATTTGCTGCCTGGACTCGCTGGCGCGCAATGCCCGGTGCTGGTGATGGCGGGTGAGGAAGATCCGGTCTGCCCGGCCGTGGATGCGCGTGAGATTGCTGCCGCTTTGCCCGCTGAGTTCTCTCAGCTGGTGACCTTCCCGGGCGTGGGGCACGGCGCCTGGCGCGATGACCCGCTCGCCGCGTTTGCGGTGCTGAGGAAATTCATCCTGGCTTGACGGCCTGGTTCAGTGACCAATCAGCGCGATCAGTTCGCGCTCCACCAAGCTGGCGTCGCCCAGATTCATTTCGATCAGGCGGCGCAGGTGGGTGATGCTCTCGATATCGATGCTGCGGCACAGCAGGCCGGCGGACTCGCCTTCGACATGGGCCAGCTCACCGGCCATCGCGATGGTGGTGGTCTTGTCGGCCAGGGTGATTTTGAGCAGGCAAGGCTGACCCAGGGTCACGAACTTGGCGTGCGGGAGCTTGAGCAGCGCACCCTTCAGTGAGAGGTCAAGCACATGCGCCTGAATCTGCTCATGAGTGGTGATCAACTCGGCCTCGACGTCGAAGGCGACGCGGGTGAAATGGCGGCGTTCGGTATTGATGGCAAGCTCCCAAAAGCTGAAATGATGCTAGCAGACCGAGCCCCGGCCTGCGCACTGAATTGCTAGCAAATTCGCGGGCATTTGGGGCGCGACGCCCGGCGGCTAGTGCTGCAGGCCCGTCGGCGGCCAATCAGAGTCGAATCAACGACAAATCGTGCTCTGGTCCACCGCTTTTTGCAGGCGCTGCGGAATCACCGCTTCCAGGCCCATGGACTCCAGGATGTACCAGGCGGCGCGCAGATAGGTGGCGGTGGCGGCGCGCACCTCGTCGCGCTCGCCGTTAGGCCCCGTAGACTGAAGCTGGCGATTGGCGGCCTGGCTGCGGGTGTCGATCAAAGGGGCCTGGTAGCGCAAGGCGATGCGGGCCAGCAAGGTCTGTACGGCGTCGTTATTGCGGGCGTGGCCGCCCAGGAGCTTGGCCAATTCGCCCAAGACTTCTTCGGCGGCGGCTGCCAGCAAGCGGGCGGCGTGGTCGCTGCCACCGGCCAGGTAAAGCGCGGCACTCAGGTCGGCATATTCCAGCGCGACGGCCAATTTGGGCAGGTCATCCTGGTTGGGGCTAAGTTTTTTGCTGCTGTGATTCATCTCAAGAGTCGGCTCAACTGCGCCCGTTGCTATCTGTCCCTATGGCCGGTGCGAGCGCATCTTTTGCTCGCCTGTCCGGCCTGGGCTTCATACGTCCAGATCAAGAAAAATTTACCCGCCTCTGTGCGGCAGGCGGCCCACCATCTTAGTCCCGCCTTGTGACATTGAAAGCGCGGAAGTTGGCGGGAAAGTAGGCGCTAACAAGCCGAATTGCTGCGGGCCTGAGAAGCGGTTTTTTCGCGGGCGCAAGCGGGACAAGCCCTGCGCGGGGTCAAGTTCCGATCGCTAAGATGGGTCCATCATGGTGACCTTGCCTCGCCCCAATTGAAAGATCCTCAGCATGACCCCGCCTATCCCCACCCAACAGAGTTTTGATGACGAGGCCCTGGCGCCAGCCCTGGCCGCGAAGGCCCCCCTGACGGCCATTGCGCCGGCTGCAGCCTTGTCCGCGCAAGAGATCAGTGCCGAGGTCTTGCTGGAAAAATACGCCAAGGGCGATGAGCAGACCCTGGATCAATTGCGCCAGCGGGTGGCGCGCGCCTTGGCCGAGGCCGAGGCGCCCGAGGCGCGGGCCGAGTGGGAACTCAAGTTTCTGGACGCCCAGCGTCGCGGCTTTGTGCCGGCCGGGCGCATCAATTCCGCCGCAGGCACCGAACTCAGTGCGACCTTGATCAATTGCTTTGTTCAGCCGGTGGGCGACTCCATTGCCTCCGTCGAGGATGGCCACCCAGGCATCTACACCGCCTTGACCGAAGCCGCTGAAACCATGCGGCGCGGGGGGGGGGTGGGGTATGACTTTTCGCGCATCCGCCCGCGCGGCGCCTGGGTGGGTTCAACCCAGAGCAATGCCTCCGGCCCGGTCAGCTATATGCGGGTGTTTGACCGTTCCTGCGAAACGGTGGAAAGCGCCGGCAGCCGGCGTGGCGCCCAAATGGGCGTGCTGCGTTGCGACCACCCGGATGTGGAGGAGTTCATCCACGCCAAGGACCAGGGCGATCTGAAGAACTTCAATATCTCGGTCGGCGTGACCGATGTGTTCATGCAAGCCGTGGACGCTGACGCCGAATTCGAGCTGACCCACAAGGCCGAGCCCGGCCCCAAGCAGCGCGCTGCCGGTGCCTATCAGCGCGCCGACGGGCTGTGGGTTTACCGCAAGCTCAAAGCGCGCGAGCTGTGGGACCAGGTGATGCGCTCCACCTACGACCATGCCGAGCCCGGCGTGCTGTTCCTGGATCGCATAAACCTCGACAACAACCTGCACTACTGCGAGTCCATCTCCGCCACCAACCCCTGCGCCGAGCAGCCTTTGCCGGCCTATGGCTGCTGCTGCCTGGGCTCGGTCAATCTGACGAGTTTCGTGCGCGATCCCTTTGCTGCGACCGCTGAGTTCGACGAAGCTGGCTTTGCCGACGTCTGCCGCACGGCCACCCGCATGCTGGATAACGTGTTGGACGTCACCCCCTGGCCCTTGCCCGCCCAGCAGCAGGAAGCGCGCAACAAGCGCCGCGTCGGCCTGGGCTTTACCGGCCTGGGTGACGCCCTGGTGATGCTGGGTCTGCGCTACGACAGCGAAGCCGCGCGTGACGCCGCCCGCCGCATCAGCGAGGTGATGCGCGATGCGGCCTACAGCGCTTCGGCCGATCTGGCCGTGGAGCGCGGCGCTTTCCCGCTCTTCAATGCCGATCTGTACCTGTCGGGCGGCAACTTCGCCTCGCGCCTGCCGCAAGGCCTGAAGGACAAGATCCGCGCCCAGGGCTTGCGTAACTCACACCTGCTGTCGATTGCGCCCACCGGCACCATCAGCCTGGCCTTTGCCGACAACGCCTCCAACGGCATCGAGCCGGCCTTCAGCTGGAGCTATACCCGCAAGAAGCGCATGCCCGATGGCGGCTACAAAGAATACGCGGTGGAAGACCATGCGTGGCGCTTGTATCGCCATATGTTCGGCACCGGCGCACCGCTGACTTCCGCCTTCGTCACGGCGCTGGAACTCAGCGCCTCGGATCATGCGCTGATGGTGGCGGCCGTGGCGCCGTACATCGACACGGCCATTTCCAAAACCGTCAATGTGCCGGTGGACTACCCTTACACCGAGTTCCAGAATCTCTACCACCAGGCCTGGAAGGCGGGGCTCAAGGGCCTGGCCACTTACCGGCCCAATAGCGTGCTCGGCTCGGTGCTGAGTGTGGACGCGGCTCCGGCGGTGACTGAGCCCGAGCCCCTCAAACCGGTGAGCAGCGCCGACGGCAGCAACCAGCGCATGCTGGTCACGCGCCTGCCCAATGCCGTGCTGGCCTCGCTGCGCTGGCCCAGCCGGCCCGAGCTGCCCGGCGGTAACCCGGCCTGGAGTTACATGATCCGCCACCCGCATGGCGACTTCGCGCTCTTCGTGGGCGAGCTGCCCGCAGTCGGCCCCGACGCCGGCCTGTTTGGCAAGAACCTGCCTTTCGAAGTCTGGGTCAATGGCGCCGAGCAGCCGCGCGGGCTGGCCGCTGTGGCCAAGACCTTGTCGATGGATCTCCGCACCAATGACGCCGCTTGGCTGCGCCTCAAGCTTGATGCCCTGGCCACCGTGGCCGAAGAGCGTGCGTTTGAAATGCCCATGCCCCCAGGCGGCGAGCCGCGCCTCTTCCCCGGCGTGGTGGCGGCCACGGCCGCCGTCATCCGCTGGCGCTGCGAGCAGCTCGGTGCCCTGGCAGAAGGCGGCGCCACCCCGGTGCTGGACGCCATGTTCAGCCGCGAAGAGCCGCGCACCAGCACCATGGGCACCCTGGCCTGGGCGGTGGACGTCGACAACCCGGCGACTAACGAGCAATTCACCTTGACCCTGAAAGAGGTCAGCCTGCCCACGCCCGATGGCGGTGTGGTGACGCGGCCTTGCGCCATGGGCTTCTCGGGCAATTACCCGAAGGCGCTGGACGGCATGGCCCGCCTACTGAGCCTGGACATGCGGGTGATGGACCCGGCCTGGATCGGCATGAAGCTGCGCAAGCTGCTCAACGTGGGCGAGCCGCTGGGCCATTTCATGGCCCCGGTGCCCACGCTCTCGGGTGAGCGCCGCCAGCAGATCTGGCCTTCCACCGTAGCCTATGTGGCGCGCCTGATCATCCACCGCTACGCCATGTTGGGCGTGCTGGACGAGCAGGGCATGCCGCAAGTTGAAATGGGCTTGCTGCAGGCGCCTCAGGCCAAGGCGGTCAGCGGCAACACCGTGCCCGCCATGGCCGGCAAGCCCTGCCCGGAATGCGGCAATGCCACCATGATCCACAAGGACGGTTGCGATTTCTGCACCGCCTGTGGCTATGTGGGGCAGTGCGGCTAGGACTTGGGCGTGGAGGCTTGGCGGGCGGAGTTTGGCCCGCGCGCTTTGACGATGGGCAGTTGGCTCAAGCCATCAAACCCCGATACAGCTGACACGCTTTAGGCGCCTCGCAGGCTTGTCTCGGAATTCGTGGCGGCAGTGCGCCCTCAGCGCCCACCCGGCGTGTAGATCTGGTCAAACTGGCCGCCATCGTCGAAGTGGGTCTTCTGCGCGGTGCGCCAGCCGCCGAACAACTCGTCGATGGTGAACAGCTTCACCGGGGCGAACTGCTTGGCGTATTTGGCCGCCACGCGAGCGTCACGCGGCCGGTAGTAGTTCTTGGCAGCGATCTCCTGAGCCTCGTGGGTGTAGAGAAAGTTCAGATAGGCCTCGGCCTGCTTGCGGGTGCCGCGTTTGTCCACCACTTTGTCGACAACGGCCACCGGCGGCTCAGCCAGGATGCTCAACTCGGGCGTGACGATCTCGAACTTGCTCGGGCCCAGTTCCTTCACGGCCAGATAGGCCTCGTTCTCCCAGGCGATCAGCACATCGCCGATGCCGCGTTCCACAAAAGTGGTGGTGGAGCCGCGGGCGCCGGAGTCCAGCACCTTGGCATTGGCATAGATGCGTTTGACAAAGGCGCGGGCCGAGTCAGCATTGCCACCCGGCTGCTTCAGGGCATAGCCCCAGGCGGCCAGATAGTTCCAGCGTGCGCCGCCCGAGGTCTTGGGGTTGGGCGTGATGATGTCAATGCCCGAGCGCGCCAGGTCGGGCCAGTTGTTGATCTTCTTCGGGTTGCCCTTGCGCACCAGGAAGACGATGGTGGAGGTGTAGGGGCTGGCGTTATGGGGCAGGCGTTTTTGCCAGTCGGCCGGGATCAGCTTGGCTTGATCATGCAAGGCGTCGATGTCATAGGCCAGGGCCAGGGTCACGACATCGGCCTGCAGGCCGTCGATCACCGAACGCGCTTGTTTGCCCGAGCCGCCGTGCGACTGCTTGATGGACAGCGCCTCGCCCGTCTTGGCCTGCCATTGCTTGGCGAAGGAGGCGTTGAATTCTTGATAGAACTCCCGCGTCGGATCGTAGGAAACATTCAGCAGCTGTGTTTGAGCCTGGGCTTGGGTCAAGCCAGCGCATGCCAGCAGACCGGTGGCTGCGAGGGTGGCAAGGCGGCGGCGCGAGAAAGTTGTCATGGCAAGGTGTTTTGCGTGAGTGGATGCGGGGCTTGCTGAAAATCAGCCATCAAGATGCCTGCTCAATGTAGGAAATGCAGCCGCTGACGTGAACCAAGAAGTTCAGCAAAGCTTTGCAAAAACTCAGGGCTGTACTCGTCCGCTCGGTCGTCGACCGCCGTCAAAGGCTTGGGCATGGCTCGAACTCATCAGGTCTTGTCACAATGCAGGCAGCGCCGATTCCGGCGCGCCGCAAGAGGATGTCGACATGAGCCGCGAAACCGAATTCCCCATTCACCCCCAATTCACTGAGCGCTGGAGCCCGCGTGCGCTGACCGGTGAGGCGATTGAGTTGCCGACGCTGCTGAGCTTTTTCGAAGCCGCGCGTTGGGCGCCCTCGGCCAGCAATGTGCAGCCCTGGCGTTTTGTTTATGGGCTGAAGGGCACGCCGGGTTTTGAGGCCATCTTTGCCAGCCTGGTGGACTTCAACAAAGGCTGGGCCAAGAACGCCTCGGCCCTGGTCGCGGTGATCTCGGCTGAGACCTGGCTGCCACATGGCACGACCGAGCCATTGGCTTTCGGGACCCACGCCTTCGACACCGGCGCGGCCTGGGCCAGCCTGGCTTTGCAAGCCCACCATGCCGGTTGGGTCAGCCATGCCATGGGCGGCTTTGATGCGGCCGTGCTGCGCCAGGGTCTGGCCGTGCCTGCCGGCTTCCACCTCAACTGCGTGGTCGCGATTGGCAAGCAGGGCGACAAAGCCATGCTGGCCGAAGCGCTGCAAGCCCGCGAAGCACCGAGCCCACGCAAACTCTTGAGCGAGATCGTGGCCGAAGGCCGGTTCAGCTTTTAAGCGCCTGCTGCCCATGCCTGAGCAGTGCTTGCTGGATCTGCGCCTGCCGCGCAGCTTGGATGTGATCGAGGCCTGGGCGGTTCGCGAAGGCGCGAGCCGCCTGGAGGCCTGGGTCTTCGAAGACCGTGCCACCCGCGCCGCCGCCGAGTTGCGGCTGGCGCAGCTGGGCATAGAGGCGCGGCTGCGCAGCGCTTACAAGCCTTTGCTGCATGCAGTGCTGGAGGACTTTGGCTTGGAGGCTGTCGGGCAGGACGGCGGAACGCCTGAGGGTCAGGTCTTGCGAGTACAGCTGCCGCAAGCCTTGGCGCAACGCTACCGCATGGAGGCTTATCCCCTGGCCGGCCTGCTGGCTGAAGGCGCGCTGCAGTTCGAATTGAGCGAGCCACAAGCCGCCGACACGGTTCTACTGCAACGCGGCGAGCAAGCCCCGCTGACTGTGTTCATGCCGCTGCGGGCCGACCATTCGGCCACCGCCTGGCTGCGTGCCTGGGCGGGCGAGGCCTTGCTGCGCGATGGCCCGCTGGTGGGCGATGACTACCAAGGTGTATTCGATGCCGTGCTGGCCGCGGTGGCCGCGCATGACTGGGGCTGGAATGAGCCCTATTTCCAGCGCCTCATGATCGAGGTGGAGATCGGCGGCATCGAAGCGGCTTTGCCTTTTGGCGATGAAGTCATCAGCACCCGCGAGGCCTTGCACGAGGACTTTTACTTCGGCCTGCTGGAGTTCTTCCAGCAACGCGCTGGCCGTGGCGCGGGCGACCGCAGCTTGCGGCCGGGCCAAATCGTGCCCATTGTTTTGCCGGCGGCGGCCGAGGTGCGCGAGACCCGGGTGCGCATGCGCTTACTCGAACATCCACTGTTGGCTGAATCTCAAGCCGAATCCCAAGCCGATGGCTTTGACCTAGCCGCGCTGGCCACCTGCGCCGCGCCGCTGAGCCCAGCGCTAGTGGCGGCCTGTATGGGCTCGCTGGCGGGCGAGCGTTTTGGCTGCCTGTCGACCCAGGGCCGCGCCGTGTCGGGCCTGCATCGCCGGGGCATGCGGCCGGCGGTGGTGATCACCGCCGGCCAACATGCCAATGAATGTTCTGGCGTGCTTGGCGCCTTGCGGGCCGTGGCGGAGTTGCAGCACCGCGCCGATGCGACCTATGCCTTGGTCGCGCTGGAGAACCCGGACGGCGCCGCGCTGCATCAGCAGCTCTGCCTGCAACAGCCCCGCCATATGCATCACGCCGCGCGCTTCACCGCCCTGGGTGACGATCTGGAATGGCGCACCGCACCCGGCCAGTTGGGCGAGAAGGCGGCCCGGTTGGAGGCGCTGCAGCGCAGCGGCGCGCGCCTACACCTCAGCCTGCACGGCTATCCGGCGCATGAGTGGACGCGGCCCTTGTCGGGCTATCTGCCGCCGGGCTATGCCAGCTGGGCGATACCGCGCGGTTTCTTTCTGATCATGCGTCACCATGCCGGCTTGGACCCCTGGCCTTATCTGCAGGCGCTGACGGCCGGGCTGGCGCTGGATGAGCGCTTACTGGAATTCAATGCCCGCCAGTACCGGCTTTGGGAGGCGCATTGGGGCGAGATGCCCATGCGCATCATCAATGGCATCGGCTGCATGGTGGCGGTGGACAGCCGCACTGACAGCGCACCCTTCACCCTCATCACCGAATACCCGGACGAGACGGTTTACGGTGAGGCCTTCCAGCTAGCGCACGACACGCAGACCCGCATGGTGCTGCTGGCCTGTGATTTGTATTGGCAGGGCTTGCTCGACCCGGTCTGATGGGCGCGGCGCCCTGCGGCGCTAGGCCGGCAGGCGCAGATCTGGCTCGCGCAGGATCACCGGCTGATACGAGCCACCGGCGATGCGGCGGCGCACGGCCGCTTCGATCGCCGCCGCATGGGCCAGATAGGTCGGCAGCGGCTGGTCATCGCTTTTGTCGCGATTGAAGACGTAGTGCAGGGTTTCTTTGCTGATGCTGGCGCCGACCCAGTCATCGCCGATCAGCGTCCAGAAACGCACGGTGCCGGAGTCGGCATGGAAGAAGGGGGCTTGTTGTGACATGGCGGGCCTGGCGGTGAAGCGCAAACAAGGCGCTGAAACTGCCAGCGGATGGGCGCAGTATGCGCCCGGCCATGCCCGCGTGCCATGACTGCGCCTATTCATCGGGTCTGGCCTGTGTACCGCCCGGGCTAAAGGCGCGGCCTTGCCCAGGGCTTTAGCCGCGGATGTGCGGGCCGGTGATGGGGCTGGCTATTTCTTCTCGGCCACATTCACCCAGCGCCACTCCAGCCAGTTGTCTGGCCGGTGCACCACCGTGACATGGCTGCGTGCCGCCCAGGGGATGAACTGGCGGTGCAGCGGGATGTAATGCACTTGCTCGGCCTGGCGCTTGAAGGCTTGGCGAATCAGCACTTCCCGCTTGGCCGGGTCGGCCTCTTTGGAACTGGCGGCGACGATGGCATCCAGCTCATCGTCCTTGAAATTGCCGCGGTTGTATTCGCCCACACCGGCGGTGCCGCGGTTGCGGTAGTGGCTGGTGAAGATGCTTTCCGGGTCGGTGATGGATCCGCCCCAGCCGAACAAATAGGCATTGGTGTCGAGCTGCTCCAGCTTGTTGAAGATGATGGCCTTGGGCTGCGCATTGACGCGGGCCTTGACTCCAATCTTGGCCCATTGCGAGGCCAGCGCCATGCAGATGCGCTCGTCGTTGACGTAGCGGTTATTGGGGCAGTCCAGGGTGAACTCAAAGCCATTGGCGAAGCCGGCCTCGGCCAGCAATTTCTTGGCGGCCGCTACATCAAAAGGCAGTCGCGCTTCAATCGCCGGGTCATTGAATGCGCCTAGCGGCGAGGGCACCACCGCGCCGGTGGGGGCGGATTGGCCGTTCATCAGCTTGGTCTTGATCGCCTCGATGTCGATGGCTTGATAGAGCGCACGCCGGACCCGCACATCTTTGAAGGGGTTCTTGCCGCTGCCGCCCAGCAAGGTGTCGCGGGCTTGATCCATGCCGATGAAGATGATGCGATTCTCGGGCCCGTTGATGACCTTCACGCCGGGCGTGGCGTTGAGTTTTTCAAGATCGCGCGGCGACGGGTCCAGCACGAAGTCCACCTCACCCGACACCAGGGCGGCGATGCGGGTCGCGTCGCTCTTGATCGGGGTGTAGACCACCTCCTGCAGATTGCCTTCGATCTTGCCCCAGTAGGCGGGGTTGCGTTTGAAGACGGTCTTGCTGTCGGGGGCGCGGCTGACCAATTGGAAAGGGCCGGTGCCGTTGGCGTTGAAGGCGGCATAACTTTCTTCTTTGGCGGAGAAGTCCTGCGTCTTGCTCGCCTTGTGGGCCTCGGCCCAGCCCTTGCTCATGATGTAGAGCGTGTTGAGGTGCTGCAAAAAGATGGGGTTGACCTGGCGCAGGGTGAACTCGACCGTCAGCTTGTCAAGCGCGCGCGCTTCGCCCAGCGCGTTGGCGTACATGGCGATTTGCGAGCTGGGCTGCTGGGCGCGCTGCAGCGAGAACACCACGTCCTCGGCCGAGAAGGGCCGGCCGTCGTGGAATTTGACGCCGGGGCGCAGCTTGAACACCCATTTCAGTGGGCCGGTCTGCTTCCACTCGGTGGCCAGCAGCGGCACCAGATTGAGTTGCTTGTCGCGCGCCACCAGGAACTCGTAGACCTGGGCATTCACCACATTGGTCAGCGTTTCATTTTGTGCGTAGGGGTCCAGGGTCAGCGGGTCGCCGGCCGCGGCCCAGCGCAGGGTTTGCGCCTGGGCGGGGAGCGTGGCGGCTGCTGCCAGCAGCAGTGCCCCTAGCGCCCGCAGGGGTGTGGCCCGGCCCTGATTCGTCACAAAAGATCGCATCAAAAAATTCTCCAAACTTCTCACCGCCAGGGCTTGGCAAGCCCGCGATCTGTCGATATGCTGTACGTTCATACAGTACTTCACTGCATCACTGCCCCAGCATACAAGCTCTAGCAAAGGCCTTTGAATCATGCAATCTCTCTACCGCCAGACCTACACTCCCGCGCCGATCAAGCACGTGCCCCTGTGGCTGCTGCGGGTGTGGCGTTGGTTGTGAAAGCTGGGCGGTGTGGCTAGGCGCCATACTGCCAGCTTTTGATATTCGCTTGCCGCGCATGCATATGCCAAATCGACAGTTCCGCGCCTTTTCAGCTAAGTCCGCCCGTTCAGCCTTGGCCGTCTCGGTCGCCCTCTTGCTCGGCATGGGCCCGAGTTTGGCCTGGGCCGAGATCACGCCGCTGGTGTGGAGTGAGGCGGGCGTGTTTGAAGCCAAGCTGCCAGTGGCGGCCGGCAAATTCGCCGAGGTCTGCGGGCCGGTGGCTGAAGGGCAGCGCATCGCGTGGCAGTTTGAGTCCGACCAGGCCTTGGACTTCAATATCCATTTCCACCTGGGCAAGCAAGTCAGCTACCCCGAGCGGCAGAAGCAAGTGCAGCGGGCTCAGGGTGAGTTGACCGTCAGTGCGCCGCAGGACCATTGCTGGATGTGGAGCAATAAGGGCTCCAGCGCCGGCACGCTGACGCTGCGCTTGAAGCGTTTGTAAGCCCAAGGCTTGCCCTTGGGCTGGCCGGCCCGCTGGGTGCGGGCGTCATGGGGGGGCGCTTTGCGATGCAGACCCGCCGCGCAGGCCGCGCCGCTGCAGGCCTGCCGCCACTAGCGCCCCAGCAGGCTGGGCAAGCCCGTCGCGAGCACCGGCAGCCAGGAAATCAGCACGGTGCCAATGAAGATGGCCAGCAGGGCGGGCAGCACCGAGACCGCCACATAGCGAATCGGTTTGCCGAACATGGCCGAGGCGAAGTAGACATTCATTCCGGCCGGTGGGCACAAAAAGCCCATCTCCATCGCCGCTAAAAAGATGATGCCGAAGTGCACCGGGTCGATGCCATAGCTCATCGCCACCGGCAGCAGCAGCGGCACCAGCACCACGATGGCGGCATAGATTTCCATCAGGGCGCCGGCCACGAACAGGAAGGCGCACAGGGCCAAGAGGAAGACGAACTTGTTTGGAATCGTGCCCTGCACCCATTCAATTGCCGCATCTGGTATGCCGGCATCGACCAGATAGTTGCTTAAGCCCAGCGCCATGCCCAGGATCAGCATCACCCCGCCGATGATTTGCGCGCAGTCCGACAAGACTTGACCAAGGCGCGCGGGGCTCAGGTCACGGTGCGCGAGCGCTTGGGTGAGGATGGCGTAGAGCGCAGTCAGCGCCGCGCTTTCGGTGGGCGTGGCCAAGCCGCTGGCCAGCGCGCCGATGGCGACCACGGGTGCCAAGACTTCCCATTTCGCAGCCCAGAAGGCCGAGAGGATCGAGCCGACTTGCCGTGGCGCCAGCCCGTTCGCCGCATTGGCCACATTTGCCGCAACAGGCTTGCCCAAGCCACCCCGGCGCAGGTAGCCGCCAAACACCAGCAAGCAAGCCACCATCACGACCGCCGGCACCAGACCGGCCAGAAACATGGTGTTGATGGGCACGCGGGCCATGATGGCGTACATGATCAGCGGCACCGAGGGCGCTAGCAGAACACCTAAGGCGCTGGCGCTGGTGACCAGGCTGATGCCGCGCCGCTCGGGGTAGCCGGCCTCGCGCAGCAAGGGCAGCAGCAAGCCGCCCAGGGCCAGAATGGTCACGCCGCTACCGCCGGTGAAGGCGGTGAACACGGAGCACAGCAGGGCCGCGGCCACCACCGTGCCGCTGGTGCTGCCGCCGAACATGGCTAAGAACAAATTGCCCAGGCGCTGCGCCGCACCGGTGCGGGCAAATATCAGCCCGGCCAGCGTGAACAGCGGCAGGGCCGGCAGCGAGGGGTTGACCGTGATTTGATAGTGCGACAGCGGCACGGTGGCCAGGGGCATGCCGTCTTGCCAGAACAGCGCCAGGGCCAAGCCGCCCAGGCCGGCAAAGATGGGGGCGCCGCATACCAGCATGGCGATGATCCATAGCGCCAGTGGCAGCAGCGGCAGGGCCTGGCCGTCGAAATGCTGACCCAGCACAAAACCCAGCAGCGGGAAGCCAAAGGCGGCCAGCACTTTGGCGGGCCCGTCAGCGAAGCAGCGCGCCCCCAGTTTCAAACCCAAGAGGCCGAAGCCCAAAGGCATCACCAGCTGAATCCACCAGCCCGGCACGCCATAGGCCAGGGCATGGGCGACCTCGCGCTCACTCGCCACAAAGCGCCAACTGGCATAGCCCAGCAGGCCGCAGACGAGAGCCGCGCTGCCTTCGGCAAACACACGCCGTGCGCTGCGGGCGAGTTGGGCGCGGCGACTGCCTGTCGCGTCAGTAAAGGCCGTCACGCCACCCGCCAGCGTGGTCAGGTGACCATAACGCTCCGCCGCCACGGCGCCGAACAACGTCATCACCAGGCCCAGATGCTGCACCAGCACCGAGGCGTTTTCGATGCCGCTGCCCAGCAATGGCCGCGCCAGGATTTCCACCAGCGGGATCACGCACATCAAGGCCAAGGCCAATGAGGCCAGGCCTTCGTCGAAGCGGGAGAACAGCGTTTTCAGAATGTGCACTTGCGGGGCTTCTTCTTGTTCTTTTTAAGGCTTGCCCGAACGGAAGGCCTTCACATGCGTGAATACCTCGTCAAAGGTGTCGGCCGGCACCATGGCGCCGCGGATGCGCGGGTAGAGCTTCTCCGCCAGCTCTGTCCATTCCTTGAGTTCGGCGGCCGAGGGCTTGTTGACCTTGAGGCCGCGCTTTTGCATCGCCTCCACCGCCTCGTCCACCTCGCGCCGAGCCTGGGCGCGCATTTGCACGGCCACCTTGTCGCTGCTGGCGCGCACCTGGCGCTGCACGCCGGGGCTCATCTCGTCCCAGGCCTTTTTGGTGATCACCAGGGCGCCGACGATGGGCGCCCAGTTGATGTCCAGCATATTCGGCGCCGAGGTGTAGACCTGGCTGGCCAGGGCGAAGTAGGGCGTGGCGGGGACGACATTGATCATGCCGGTCTGGATGGCGGGCAGGATGTCCGCCGTCTCCAGCGGCACGGGCGTGTAGCCCAGGCTTTTCATGATGTCTTGCTGCTCAGCCTCGGCGCCCCAAGCGAAGAACTTCATCTTCTTGAAGTCTTCGGGCCGGGTCGCAGCGGTCTTGGAAAAGAAGCGCACCCAGCCCGCATCACCCCAGGCCAGCACCACAAAGCCTTTGTCGAGAAACTTCTTCTCCATGGCCGGGCGCATCTTC
This sequence comes from Roseateles sp. PN1, assembly GCF_038419725.1. Taxonomy (NCBI): domain Bacteria; kingdom Pseudomonadati; phylum Pseudomonadota; class Betaproteobacteria; order Burkholderiales; family Sphaerotilaceae; genus Roseateles; species Roseateles sp. PN1. The sequence goes on from NZ_JBCARA010000006.1 coordinate 78,876, forward strand.
TCGCGCACATAGTCCAGTTCCTCCCAGCTGCGGAACAGCAGCGGCAGGTTCTGCAGCGCCGCCACGCTGGGCTCGATCTCGCGCAGGCCCACGACGGACAGCAGCCCGCCCTGCAGCTGGCCGATGCGCATGCGCCGGGCAATCTCGGCTTCGCCGCCTTGGCTGCCATCGGGAAAGATCAGGTACTTCGCGCTGCCCCCTTCGGCCGCCTGCGCGGCGCGCCAAGCCTCGCCAATCTCGATCAGCTGGCGGTGGTAGAGCGAGTTCTTGGGCACCAGGCTGGCGATACGCAACTGCTTGTTGGCTTGGGCGCTAGCCAGCGGGCCACACAAGCTCAGGCTCAGCGCCAAAGTGGCAAGCAGCAGGCGGCGGCAAAAGTGGGTTGGCATCACAGGCCTCTTGAAGTTAGCAATCAAGTCAATCCAATCAAATCAAAACAGATCGGCCGCTTGGCTCAGCAGCCACTGCGCGCGCTCGCGTGCCACCTGGCTGGGCAAATCGTGGCGGCCTTGGGTGGCGGCAATGGCTTGGCGCAGCAGGGCTTCAAAGCCGGCGCGGTCCTGGGTCGGCAGGGCATGGCCTTCGGCCTTGGCCAAGAGTGCGGGTCCCGCTTGCGGGCCGGCGAAGGCAATGGCCTGGTCAAAGTAGGGCAAGGCCGTGGCGGCGGAGCCGCCGGCCCGGCTGGCTTCAAAAATGCCCATCAAGCTGGCCAGGGCGCCAGCGCCATAGTCGGCTTGTGCGGCATAGGCCAGCTGCGCCAGGCGCAGGGCGGCGGGCAGCTGGGCCACGGTTTCGGGCGAGTCTTTGGACAGGCTGATTTGCCCGCCCCAGGCGGCTGCGGCCCAGTAGGCCAGGCCGACTTGTTCGGGCTTCAGGCGCAGTGATGTGTTGCTGCTGTTGGCGCTGCCTGCGGCTTCGAGCGCGGCGCTCAGGCCCGGTGTCTGCTGCTCCAGCATGGCCTTGGCGTGGCGCTGGGCGCGCGCATACATGCGTGCCGCACGCTCGCGCAGGGCTTGGGCCTCAGTCGGGCTGCGGGCCTCGATGCGATCGGCCTCGCAGGCCAGAAAAGCGTAGGCGTACTGGGTAAAGCCGGCGGCCACGCTTTCAGCGAGTTTGGCGTTGCCGGGGTCTTGGCGCAGCAGGGCCTCGGATAGCTTCAGGTAGAAGGCGCCGGCATCCTTGGCCAGGCCCAGGTCTTCCTCAGTCGCTTGGGCTTGGCTGGCGATTTCATCCGAGGCCTGGCGCAGCAAATACTGGCGCGGGCTGCAGGCGCTGAGGAGAAGCAGCGCGCTGGCGCTTAGGGCAAGGCAGCGGAGCTTTCGGCGTAGGCACACGGCAGGGCGAACTCAGAAGGGTCGGACAAGCTGCCCAATCTAGTTCGCTTGTGTGACCCCGCCATGTCAGGGCCTGGCTCACTCGCCGCCCAGTGCTGCGTTGACGGTGTCCTCGCTCAGATCCGCCACACATTCCTGCAAAAAGCGGTAGGCAAAGCCACGCAGATAGTGGCCGCGCTTGAGGGCGATGCGGGTGGTATTGGCCTTGAACAGATGCGCGGCGTTCAGCAACTGCAGGCCTTGCTCGCCACCGTCGCGCTTGGGCTCAAACGCCATGCTGGCGACGATGCCCACGCCCAGGCCCACCTGCACATAAGTCTTGATCACATCCGCGTCCAGTGCCGACATCACAAAGTCAGGCGCCAGGCCGGCCGCCGCAAAAGTGGCGTCCAGGCGGGCGCGGCCGGTGTAGCCCTGGTGGTAGGTGATCAGCGGGTGTTCGGCCAAGGCTTCCAGCGTCAGCGAGTCGAGCTGGGCCAAGGCGTGGCCTTGCGGCACGACCACGGCGTGATGCCAGTCGTAGTAGGGGAAGGTGACAAAAGCGGGGTCTTGGTCGAGCGCTTCGGTGGCGATGCCGATGTCGGCCTCGCCTGATTGCAAGAGCGTGACGATCTCAGCGGGGTTGGCTTGATGCAGCACCAAGTGCACACGCGGAAACGCGGCCTTGAAGCGCGCCACCACTTGCGGCAGCGCGTAGCGGGCCTGGGTGTGGGTGGTGGCGATGGTCAGCTGGCCGACTTCGGCGTCAGAGAACTGGTCGGCCAGGCGTTTGATGTTCTTGGCGTCGAGCAACATGCGCTCGACGATCACCGCCAGCTCCTTGCCCGGCGCGGTCAGGCCCAGCAAGCGCTTGCCTCGGCGCACGAACAGCTCCACACCCAGCTCATCCTCAAGATCTTTGATGTGCTTGCTGACCCCCGACTGCGAGGTGAACAGCGCCGCCGCCACCTCGGTGAGGTTGAAGTTCTGTTGCACCGCTTCGCGGATGATGCGCAGTTGCTGGAAGTTCATGGGGATGGGTCAAATTCGGAAATTGGGCTTGTTCGGAATCAGGCCGACTGGGTGCTCTACTCCGCTCATGTCCTCCGGCTACGGCTAAAGCCTTCGCCTCCCCCTTGACTTCGCTACGCAGAACACCCAGCCGACCTGATTCAAATCGGCCTGTGCGGACTCTTGCAATATGTGCGCGGCGGGAGGCAAGTCGGGTGAGTGGCGTAGCGTAGTCAAGGGGGCGGCGCGGGCGCAGCCCGGGCCGGGGGACTGAACCTGGACACAAACAGTCCTGAGAACTGTTTGCGCCTGGTGAAGGCCTGGGCCTCTGGCCCAGGCATGAGCGAAGTCACTCACCCGACTTGCCGGCTTACTCCGACAAACTCAGAAAGAAAATCAAGCTGCCTTAGCCGCCTCAAACAGACTCAAGCGCGTGGCGTTCAGCCGCACCTTCTGGCCGCCCTGCAGATTCAAAGCCAAGGCCTGTTCGCGGCTCAGCTCGGCTTCCAGATGCTGGCCGTTCGGGCCCAGCAGCTCGACCCGGGCTGCAGCGCCAAAGCTCAGCACGCGGTCCACGGTGGCGGGCAGACCCGTAGCGTCGGCCGCGGTCAGGATCTTGAGTTCATGCGGGCGGGCATAGGCTTGCACATGGCCGGTTTGGATCAGGCTGTCGCCATGGCTCAGCTGGTGTTCGCCGATATGCACCGAGCCACCGGCGGCCTGGCCTTCGAAGCGGTTCACCGCGCCGAGGAAGCCGTAGACAAAAGGCGTGGCCGGGCGCTCGTAGACCTCTTGCGGTGTGCCCACTTGCTCTACGCGGCCGTGGTCCATCAGCACCACGCGGTCGGCCACTTCCAGGGCTTCTTCCTGGTCGTGGGTGACGAAGACGCTGGTGATGTGCAGATCATCATGCAGGCGGCGCAACCAGCGGCGCAGCTCCTTGCGGACCTTGGCGTCCAGGGCGCCGAAAGGCTCGTCCAGCAGCAGCACGCGCGGCTCCACGGCCAGGGCGCGGGCCAAAGCAATACGCTGGCGCTGGCCGCCGCTGAGTTGGGGTGGGAAGCGGTCGGCCAGCCAGTCCAGCTGCACCAGGTTCAGCAGCTCATGCACTTTTTTCTTGATGACGCTCTCGCTGGGCCGTTCCTTGCGCGGCTTGACGCGCAGGCCGAAGGCCACGTTGTCGAACACCGTCATGTGGCGGAACAAGGCGTAATGCTGGAACACAAAGCCGACTTGGCGCTCGCGCACATGGGTGTCGGAGGCGTCTTCGCCATCTAGCAAGACCTGACCCCGGTCGGCTGTTTCCAGGCCGGCAATGATGCGCAAGAGCGTGGTCTTGCCGCAGCCCGAGGGGCCCAGCAGAGCGACCAGCTCGCCAGTGGGAAAGTCCAGGCTGACGTCACCCAGGGCGGTGAAGGCGCCGAAGCTCTTGTTGATATTGCGAACTTGAATGCTCATGGGGCTTCCTTCAGGGTGGCGTGGGCACGCCACTCGACAAATTGCTTCAAAACGAGGGTCACCAGGGCCAGCAAGGCCAGGATGGAGGCGACGGCAAAGGCCGCGGCGAACTGGTACTCGTTGTACAAAATTTCCACATGCAGGGGCAGGGTGTTGGTCATGCCGCGGATATGGCCGGACACCACCGACACCGCGCCGAACTCACCCATGGCGCGGGCGTTACACAGAATCACGCCGTACAGCAGGCCCCACTTCACATTCGGCAGGGTCACCAGCCAGAAGGTCTTCCAACCCGAGGCGCCGAGCACGGTGGCGGCTTCTTCCTCGTCACGGCCCTGAGCTTGCATCAGCGGGATCAGCTCGCGCGCGACAAAGGGGAAGGTGACGAAGATGGTGGCCAGCACGATGCCGGGCACGGCGAAGATGATCTTCACATCGTGTTCTTGCAGCCAGGGGCCGAACCAGCCTTGCGCGCCGAACAGCAGCACATAGATCAGGCCCGCCACCACGGGTGAGACCGAGAAGGGCAGGTCAATCAGCGTGATCAAGAGCTGCTTGCCGCGGAACTCATGCTTGGCAATTGCCCAGGCGGCGCTAACGCCGAAGACCAGATTCAGCGGCACCGAGATCAGCGCGGCAATCAAGGTGAGCTTGATGGCCGAGACCGCATCGGCTTCGACGATGGCCGCGAGGTAAACATCAAAGCCCCTGCGCAAGGCCTCGGTGAACACCGCCACCAAGGGCAGCACCAGAAACAGGGCGAAGAAGCTCAGGCCCAGGCCCAGCAACGCGCGCCGAACCCAGGGCGCTTCGCGGGTGGCGGGGTTGCTTTGGTAGCGGCCCAGGGCTTTGTTGGCGCTTTGGCTTGCGCTCTGTGCGGCGCTCAGTGAAGAAATAGCGGCGGCCATTATTTGCGACCTTCCTGGCCATTGCGTTTGGAACTCCAGGCTTGCAAGCCGTTGATGGCCAGCAGCAGCACGAAGGAGAAGATCAGCATCACGGTGGCGATGGCCGTGGCGCCCACATAGTCGTATTGCTCCAGCTTGGAGATGATCATCAGCGGGGTGATCTCGCTGACCATGGGCAGATTGCCGGCGATGAAGATCACCGAGCCGTACTCACCCACGGCGCGGGCAAAGGCCAGGGCGAAGCCGGTCAGCAGGGCCGGCGTCAGCGTGGGCAGAACCACCAGGCGGAAGGTCTGCCAGCGATGCGCGCCCAGGGATGCTGCCGCCTCTTCCAGCTCAGTTTCCATGTCTTCCAGCACCGGCTGCACCGTGCGCACGATGAAGGGCAGGCCAATGAAGATCAGCGCCACCAGCACGCCCAGGGGCTTGAAGGCCACCTGAATGCCCCAAGGAGCCAGCAACTGGCCCAGCCAACCGTTGGGGGCGTAGAGTGCGGTCAGGGCGATACCGGCCACGGCGGTGGGCAGGGCGAAGGGCAGGTCGATCAAGGCGTCCACGATCTTCTTGCCGGGGAACTCGTAACGCACCAAGCTCCAGGCCAGGATCAGGCCGAAAACCAAATTGATGCTGGCGGCCAGCAGCGAAGCACCAAAGCTCAGCTTGTAGGACGCCAGCACGCGCGGCGCAGTGGCGGCGGCCCAGAAGGCCTCAAAGCCATGGCCGGCCGATTTGATGAACACCGCCGAGAGCGGGATCAGGATGATCAGCGAAAGATAAAAAAGCGTGAAGCCCATGGTGGGCGCGAAGCCGGGCAGCACGCGGCGCGGCTTGCGCTTTTTCGTCTGGGCCGGCAGCTCGGTCGGCGCTTGAGTCATAACAGCGGTGTTCATCGGGGCTTGGTGTCAGGAAGGGCGCGCGGTGCGCGCCAACTCAATTGCTCAGCGCTTTTGCGCGGCAATGATCTGGTCGTACTGGCCGCCATCGGCAAAGTGGGTCTTGCTGACCTTGGGCCAGCCGCCCAGGATCTGGTCCACCGAGAACAGCTTGATATTGCTGAAGCGCTTCTCATTGGCCTTGAAGACCGCCGCGTCACGCGGGCGGAAGTTGTGGCGGGCGATGATTTCCTGGCCCGCAGGCGTGAACAAAAAGTCCAGATAGGCCTTGGACAACTCGGCCGTGCCCTTCTTGGCCGCGACCTTGTCGACAATCGCCACCGGTGCTTCGGCGTCGATGGACACGCTGGGGCTCACCACCTCGAACTGACCCTTGCCGAATTCGTTTTCGATCAGCTCGGCCTCGGACTCGAACGTCAGCAGCACATCACCAATGCCTCGCTGGGTAAAGGTGGTGGTGGCGCCGCGGCCACCGCCGTCCAGCACCGGCACATTGGCGAAGATCTTGCTGACCAGTTCCTTGGCTTGCGCTTCGTTGCCGCCCTTGGCGATCACGCTGCCCCAAGCGGCCAGATAGCTGTAGCGGCCATTGCCCGTCACCTTGGGGTTGGGGATGATGACTTGCACGCCGGCGCGGGTCAGGTCGGCCCAGTCCTTGATTTGCTTGGGGTTGCCCTTGCGCACCAGGAACAGAATCGTCGAGCTGTAAGGCGCGGCGTTGTTGGGGAAGCGCTTGCGCCAGTCGGCAGGCGTCAGGCCTTTTTCGGCCAGCACGTCCACATCGGTGGCTTGGTTCATGGTGACCACATCGGCCTCCAGGCCGCCAATGACCGAGCCGATCTGCTTGCTGGAGCCGCCGTGCGACTGGTTCAGCGTCACCGTCTTGCCGGTCTTGGCCTTCCAGGCGGCAGCGAAGGCGGGGTTGATGTCTTTGTAGAGTTCGCGGCTGACGTCGTAGGAGACGTTGAGCAGGGTGTCGCTAGCGCTTTGCGCACGGGCCGGCAAGGCCACGGCGAGGCTGCCGAGCGAGGCCAGCGTGAACAGCGCAGCGATAGCGGAACGACGGGGACTGGACGAGACGGACATGGCAGTGACCTTGGGCAGAATTTTGCGAAGGTCTGCAGGATGCCCTGTGTTCCTTATTCGAGGAACAACTGTTTTGGAATTTGCTTATCTGGAATAAGCAAATAGAAATTTCCGCAAAGGGCGGCCCGAGGGTGTTGGCCGGCCGGGCCGCCGGGTTTGCATGTGCAGGCGTTTTGCTGATGGCGTGAGTTTGGCGCGCGCCATCAGCTGGCTTGTTGGCCCTGCCCTCAGCGGCGGGCAAAAGCCTCGGCAGGCGCGGTCAGCACAAAGCTCTTGCCCACCTCGGGCGCATCCTTTCCGCCAAAGTCCAGCACAAAGGTGAAGCTCTGTTTGGCGCTGCCGCCCTCGCACTGCAGCTTGGCCATGGCCCGGCGTACCGGTTTGCCAAGGCTGTCGCGCAAGAGGCCAAATTGCTGGACCGAGCTGACTTGGCCGCCTTCCACCTCAAAGCGCACCAACAGGCTGCCGGTTTCGCCTGAACGCTGCCATGTGCTCGTGAGCTCGTCTTGCAAGGTCTGGGCGAAGCCCGGGCAGGCCTTGAGCACATCGGTGCGCACATCGGCCGGCATCCGAACGATGCCGCCGTCTTCCTGGATCACCACACGGCTGCCGGGCGTTGCGGCCAAGGCGGCGCCACCGATCAGGGTCAACAGGATGGCGGTCAAAAACTTCTTGCTGGTGTTCATCAGAGCTTCCTCGCTATGGTTGGGGGATAACCAGCGCTGGATGACTCCAGTTGACGCCTTGTTCAAGGTGCTGGCTTGAACTCAGATTAGTAGCGGCTTGGCAGCCGCCCTAGGCGTGAACGACCAGGTGCAGAAATGAAGGGATGGAGCCGCGTAATCGACGACGAATTGCGCCGGCCCTGCGGGTTAAAACTATTGACAACGCAGGGTGCTTGGGTGTCGAAAGTAACGTTTCTTCTGCTCGGCTCGACGCAGAAAGATTAAAGCCCGTGCGTCACCAGCTTGAAGTCGCGGTCTTCCTCGAAGGGCTTGATGGCGAAGCCCAGGCTCTTCATCAGCTTGAGCATGCTGGGGTTGTTGGCCAGCACCAGGCCCTGGATCTCGGCCAGGCCCTTTTCTCGCGCCACGTCCATGATGCTTTCCATCAGCCGCGAGCCCAGGCCCAGGCCCTTGAAGTCGTCGGCCACCAGCAGCGAGAACTCGCAGCTGGATTGATCGGGGTTGGTGATGTAGCGCGAGACGCCGACGATGCGCTCGGTTTCGCTGATCTCGCCGTCCGCCCCGGCCACCCGTTCCTTGGCCACCGCCACCAGGGCCATCTCGCGGTCGTAGTCGATCAGGGTGAAGCGGGCCAGCATGGACGGTGGCAACTCCACCATCGAGGAGACGAAGCGGAAGTAGCGGCTCTCCGGGCTGAGGTGCTGCACCAGGTCTTGCAGCATCTGCGCGTCGTCGGGGTGGATGGGTCGCACCAGATACTCGCCGCCGCCGCGCAGTGGCCAGATCTGCTCGTAGCGCGCCGGGTAGGGCAGGATGGCCAGGTGGCTGTAGCTGTTATTGCTGCGCCCGCTGATGGTTTGCTGCGCACTGTCGATGACGATGCGCGCATCCACCGCCACCGCGCCATGCTCGTCGATGATGATGGGGTTGATGTCCATCTCGCGCAGCTGGGGCAGCTCGCACACCATTTCCGACACGCGCAGCAGCAGTTGCTCCAGTGCTTCCATATTCACGGCGGCCGCGCCGCGCCACTCGCCCAGGGTCTCGGCCACGCGCGAGCGTTCGATCAGGCGGCGCGCCAGGAACTGGTTCAGCGGTGGCAGCTCCATGGCGCGGTCATTGATCAGCTCGATCATGGTGCCACCGGCGCCGAACACAATCACCGGGCCGAAGGGCTCGTCGGTGACCAGGCCGATGTAGAGCTCACGGCCGCGCTTGGCGCCCGCCATTTTCTGCACCGTGATGCCGTTGATGCGCGCCTGCGGCTGCAGGCGGGCCACGCGCTCCACCATATCGTTGTACGCGTCGCGCACCGCCGCACCGCTGGCCAGATTCAGCACCACGCCCTGCACATCGGATTTGTGGCTGATGTCGGGAGAGGCAATCTTGATCGCCACCGGGAAGCCCAGCTGGGTGGCGATCATCATGGCCTCGTTGGCGCTGCGCGCCAGGATGGTGTTGGTGACCGGGATGTGGAAGGCCGAGAGCAGGGTCTTGGACTCCATCTCGGTCAGCACCTTGCGGCGCTCCGCCAGCACGCTTTCGATCACCAGGCGGGCGCCCTCGATATCGGGCTTGGCCAGGGTCGAGAGCGGTGGCGGCGTTTGCTGCAGCAGCAGTTGGTTTTGGTAGAAGGAGGCGATATTGCCGAAAGCGCCCACCGCCGCCTCGGGCGTGCGGAAGCTGGGAATGGCGGCCTCGTTGAGCAAGCCGCGCGCGGCGATCACCGAGGTGTCGCCCATCCAGCAGCACAGCAAGGGCTTGCCGATGCTGCGCTTGATGTCGGCCAGGGCGCTTGCCACGGCCGAGGCATCGCCGCCAACCTTGGGTGAGTAAATGGCCAGCACGCCGTCGATCTGGCGGTCGCGGCAGGCGATTTCGATGGCCGCCTTGTAATGCTCGGCGCCGGCTTCTTCGGATAAATCGATCAAATCGGCCAGCGAGGCCTGCTCAGGCAGGCGCGGCTGCAAGGAGGCGACCGACTCGGCCGACAAGCGGCCCAGGCTGAGCGAGATTTCATTGATCCAGTCGGCCGCCAGCACGCCGGGACCGCCGCCGTTCGTGACCACCGCCAGGCGCTTGCCCACCGGCCGGTAGCGCGAGGCCAGGCATTTGGCGGCCGAGAACAGCTCGACAAAGGAGCGCACCCGCACCGCGCCGGCGCGGCGCAGCGCGGCGTCAAACACATCATCACTGCCAACAATCGTGCCGCAATGGGTTTGCGCGGCCTCATTGCCGGCCGGCCGGCGGCCGGCCTTGAGTACCACCACCGGCTTGGCATTGGCGGCCATGCGCAGCGCACTCATGAAGCGGCGCGCGTTCGGGATGCCTTCGAGGTAGACGATGATGCTGTGCGTCTGCGCATCATTCGCCAGAAAGTCCAGCACCTGGGCAATGTCCACCGAGGTGTTGGGCCCCAGCGAAACCACCGAGGAAAAGCCCACGGCGTTATTGCTGGCCCAGTCCAGCATCGAGGTGGTCAGCGAGCCGGATTGGGACACCAGGGCCAGCGGCCCATCGGTGGCTAGCGGCCCGGCGGCACTGGCATTGAGTTGCAGGCGCGGGCGCTGCAGGCCCAGGCAGTTGGGGCCGAGCAGGAACATGCCCTCGCGGCGGGCGATTTTTTTCAGCTCCGCCGCTTGCTCGGCGTTGATGCCGCTCGAGATCACCAACGCGGCGCGACAGGTCATGCGGCCGGCCACTTCCAGCGCAGCCGGCACATCCTCCGGCGGCAGGGCGATGATGGCCAGATCGGCCTGCGCCTGCGCCAATTCGGCCAGGGTGCCGGTGGTGTGGATGTCGAGAAACTGCAAGGTGCCGGTGTAGCGCTGCGCCCGCAGCGCCGCCCGCAAAGCCTTGGCGTGCGGGGTCAGGCCTTGCGCATCGTCGCTTTGGCCGGCGAACACCACCACGGATTGCGGGTGGAACAACTGACTCAGATAGTGCTTGTCCATGGGCTTCAGTGTGATCGCTGTGGTGGCGCGGCCGATTGTGCTGGATCAATCCGCACCGATCAGCACCTTCACATGGGCGGCGGCGCTGCGGCCCAGTGGGCTCAGCACATAGCCGCCCTCCAGGCAGGAGATAACGCGGCCCTGGCAATGGCGCCGGGCCACGTCCATCAACTGCTGGGTGACCCATTCGAAGTCGGCCTCGACCAGGCCGAGATTGCCCCCGTCGTCCTCGCGGTGAGCATCGAAGCCGGCCGAGATATAGATCAGCTGCGGCCGGAAGGCTTCCAGCGCCGGCAGCCATTGCTCGGTCACCGCCTCGCGGAACTGCTTGCTGCCCGAGCGGGTGGGCAGGGGCACATTGACCATATTGGCGGCGGTGTCCACCTCGCCGGTGAAGGGGTAGAGGCCCTGCTCGAAGATGGAGCACATCAGCACCCGGGCGTCGCCGCGCAAGATGTCCTCGCTGCCGTTGCCGTGGTGCACATCGAAGTCGATCAGGGCCACGCGCTCCAGCCCGTGCACGTCCAATGCATGGCGGATGCCCACGACAATATTGTTGAAAAAGCAAAAGCCCATGGCTGCGGCACGCTCGGCATGGTGGCCGGGCGGGCGCACGCAGCAAAAGGCGCTGGGCGCTTCGCCCGACACCACCAAATCCGTCGCCAGCACGGCCGCACCGGCCGCGCGCCGCGCGGCGGTCAGGGTGAAGGGGTTCATGCTGGTGTCGGGGTCGACTTGGCGGTGGCCCTCGCTGGGCGAGGCGTCCATCAGCTCGCGCACATAGAGCGAGGAGTGCGCGTGAGAGAGCTGATCTTCGGTGGCCAGCGGCGCATCGTGCGGCTGCATATAGTCCAGCAGCCCCTTGATCAGCAACTGATCATTGATGGCGCCCAGGCGCTCAGGGCATTCGGGGTGTTGGGCGCCCATTTCGTGGCGGGCGCAGTCGGCGTGGGTGATGTAAGCGGCAAGCATGACAGTCTCCGGTCACACCCTGTTGGCGATATCGGGTGTTTGCACCAGTCTAGGGAGGGGCCGCTGACCCCAGCATTACAAGCCGGCAATCTGGTCGCTCGGCTGGGCTGGCTTTGGCCGGCACGCAACAGCTTGGCGAGTGCGGGGCTTCAGCAGCCGCTTGGCGCCCTTGCGCGCGCGGGCACTTTGTCCGCCATCGGCCTTGGCCTTGTTTCCTTGTTTCGTGTTCTTTTTCCGGGTGCTTCGCTTTCAACGCCCCCCCAGAAGAAGGGGGGGCGCACAAGCAGGCGAAATTGCCCGTCTCCTATGAAAAAGGCTCCAACACAAAAATCGGCTGCTTTGGCGCGCAGGGTTTTTACGCGTGTGACTTATTTCCTCAAACGCTATGGTCGGCGCCTGCCCTCCCGGCATTGAATGAGTGGCCAATAGCCGCTTGTCCTCAACTTCTCCTCAGCACACCAAGGAGTTTCTATGCGAGTTTTGACACGGTCGCTGTTTGCCAGCACCCTCATTGCCGGGGCCATCGCTGCCTCACCGCTGCAGGCTTCGGCCGCTGTTATCGATTTTGATGAGCCCGGGCTTGCCAACCTGTACTTCGCCGGCGAAAGCTTCCAGCAGTCCGGCTTCAATATGACCGTGGGTTACGACTTCGCCACGGTGGACGTGGCAGCCGCCCTGGCCGCGCCACCATCGGGCAATAGCACGCAGTTCTACACACAGGGTAATGAAGGCTTCCTGACCTTGACAAAGGCCGACGGCGGCCTGTTCAACCTGAATTCGTTTGACGCCGCTTTCGTGCCGCTGGTGCCTGCCCCAGGCGGCCAAACCACCATCGCAGCGGTTGGCACCAAGGCCGATGGCACGCTGGTGGGCTGGGCCTTCTTGTTCGCGCCAGCCGTTGCCGGCTCGTATCAATTCGCGCAGTACAGCGGTGCTGACTTCTCGGTCTACACCAATCTCAAGTCGGTGGAATTCTTCGCCTGCAGCTTTGACGGTGCCAATGTGTGCGCCTCGCCGCTGCAAAACAACGGGCAGTTCGCGCTCGACAACATCAATGTCACCGCCGCCGTGCCCGAGCCTTCGGCTGCCTTGATGCTGGGCCTCGGCCTGGGCGGCATGGCCTGGCTGCGCCGCCGCCAAACCAAGGCCTGACCGGCTATCCGCCGGCACGGGTCCGCTTCGTTGTTGTTACCGCAACTCGCTAGGAGTTTTCGATGAACCACAAGAAATTGCATATCGCGCTGATGCTGGGTTTGGCCACGCTCAGCATGGGCGCCGTCGCCCAGAACAGTGGCAAGAAGATCTACATCGTTCAGATGGCCGACGCACCGGCCGCCACCTATGACGGCAAGCTCGCCGGTCTGGCGGCCACCAAGGCTGCCGCTGGCGCGCGCTTCAATGCCGCCGGTGCCAATGTGAAGAGCTATCGCAGCTATCTGACCTCGCAGCACAGTGCGGTGCTGAGCCGCGTCGGCGCGCCCGCTGCCTTGCACAATTACACGGTGGTATTCAACGGCTTCTCGGCCGCCCTGACGCCGGCGCAGGCCAAGGCTTTGCAGACATCCACCAAGGTCGTGTCGGTCACCGAGTCCCGGCTGATTCCGGCCGACACCACCCGCACGCCCGACTTTCTGGGCCTGACAGCACCGGGCGGCTTGTGGTCGCAACTGGACACGGCCGCGCGCAAGGTCAAGGGTGAAGACGTCATCATCGGCGTGCTCGACACCGGCATCTGGCCCGAAACCGCCTCCTTCGGCGACAAGGTCGATGCCCAGGGCAATCCGGTTCCTTATTACCAGGCGGGTACCTCGGTCTACGGCCCGCCACCCGCCAAGTGGAAAGGCACTTGCGTGGCCGGTGAAGGCTTCACCGCCGCCATGTGTAATAACAAGCTGATCGGTGCGCGCTACTACGGCGACGCCTGGTATGCCGGCGCTGCTAACAGCGGCGGCGCATACGCCGCGCACCCACGCCTGGAATACAAGTCTCCGCGTGATGGTGGCGGCCACGGCAGCCACACGGCATCCACCGCGGGTGGCAATGCCAACGTCAATGCGACCATCAATGGCACCGCCATCGGTGGCATCTCCGGCATGGCGCCACGCGCTCGCATCGCTGTCTACAAAGTGCTCTGGACGTCCACCACCACGCCGAACAATGATGGCGGGCAAACGGCCGACATCTTGGCCGCCATCAACGACGCGGTGGCTGACGGTGTGGACGTGATCAATTATTCGATCAGCGGCACCCAAACCAATTTCAACGATCCGATCGAAATCGCCTACCTGAACGCAACGGCGGCCGGCGTGTTTGTGGCGGCCTCCGCCGGCAATAGCGGCCCGGCCAATCAGGTGGCGCACATGAGCCCCTGGCTGATGACGGTGGGCGCCTCCACCCATGACCGCCAGGCTCTGGCTGATCTGGTCTTGGGCGATGCTTCCGTGTACAGCAACGGGGTCTCGGTGTACGGCAGCACCTTGACCGGCTCGATGATTCTGGCCGACTCGGCGGTCGCTTCTGGCCAAGCCGTGGCCGATGCGCAGCGTTGCTTCGCAGGCACGCTGGACCCGACCAAGGTGAGCGGCAAGATCGTCGTCTGCGATCGCGGTGTGAGTGCGCGGGTCGAGAAGAGCGCCGAGGTCAAGCGTGCTGGCGGCATCGGCATGGTCTTGGTCAACGCCGACGCGAATTCGAACGGCCTGGTGGCGGACTTCCATTCGGTGCCCTCCATCCACCTGCCGGTGGCTAACCGTGCAGCCATCCGCAACTACGTCACCGCGGGCTCGGCCACAGGCACGATCAAGCCGCCCGCCGCGCCGCCCGCCATCGTGGCGCCGGTGATGGCTGACTTCTCCTCGCGCGGCCCCAACAAGGCCAACGGCAATATCCTCAAGCCCGATATCACCGGCCCGGGCGTGGACATCCTGGCGGCCTATATCGATGACAGCCAGACCCAGGCGCAGCACGACGCCACCATCGCCGGCACCTATCTGCCATTGGGTGGTGCCACCTCCATGCAAGGCACCTCGATGTCCAGCCCGCATGTGGCCGGCATTGCTGCCTTGCTCAAGCAGCAGCATCCCAGCTGGTCGCCTGCGGCCATCAAGTCGGCGATGATGACTTCTGCTGGCCCGGTCAAGCTGGCCAATGGCGTCCCTGACCTTGATCGCTGGGGCTATGGCGCGGGGCATGTGAATCCCAATGCCGCGACGGCCACGCCGCTGGTCTATGACCTGACGGCTGCCGACCATGGCCGCTTCCTGTGCGGCATTGGCCTGACGCCGCCAGCAGGCATCGGCAGCTGCGCCAGCTTGGGTTCGATCGCCGCGACCGACCTGAACCTGCCGTCCCTGACGGCCAAGGGCGTCGTGATCTCCAAGACCTTCAACCGCACGATCAAGAACGTCAGCACGGCGACCAAGACCTTTGTGGCCTCCGCCACGCTGCCGTCTTGGGACGTGGTGGTGACACCGGCTTCCTTGACCTTGGCTCCCGGCGCCACCGGCAGCTTCACCGTCAAGGTCACCCCGGGTGCGGCCGTCTCAGCCAGCGCCTGGTCCTTCGGTAGCCTGAGCTGGAGCGACGGCGTGACTTCGGTCACCAGCCCGCTGAGCGCCAATGGCAGTGCCGGTGGCTTCTCCATCCCGGCCTCGGTCAGCGATGTGCGCAAGACCGGCAATGGCAGCAAGGTGTTCTCGGTCACGTCGGGCTATAGCGGCAAGCTGGGTCTGACGCCCGTGGGCCTGGTGCCTGCAACGCGCAATGCCAACAACATCACCACGGGTCAGAAGCAGTGCTACGACGTCGTGGTGCCGGCAGGTGCCTTGCTGGCGCGCTTCCAGCTCTTTGACGCCGATACCAGCGGCCCGGTCGACCTGGATCTGGACATCTATGCCGGCCCTGGCGGCACCGGTGCCAATGTCGGCTCCAGCGGCGGCGCCACCACGGATGAGGTGGTCAGCCTGAAGGCACCTGCGGCCGGTACCTACTCGGCTTGCGTGAGTGGCTACGACACCACCAATGGCCCCGGCGGCAAGGTGGACTACGCTCTGTCCAGCTGGACGCTTGGCCCCGTCGTCGGTGCGCAAACCTTGCGCGCTGCTGGCCCAACTGCTGTCTACGCTGGCGGCACGGCCTCGATCGGTCTGGGCTGGTCGGTGCCTGTTGGCCATCGCTACCTCGGCCAGGTGCAGTTCAACGACACCACCAACGCCGTCCCGGTCAGCCTGGGCACGACCTTGGTGTTTGTCGACAACCGCTAAGCGCGCTCAATGCCGTAGCGCCCGAATTTCGGGTGCTGCGGCCCAAGCGCCAAAAGCGCCAAAACAAAGGGCGGCTTGCATCAGCAAGCCGCCCTTTTCTATTGCCGCAAGCAGCGGCATTCCAAACTCAGAAGTTGTAGCGTGCCCGGGCGTAGTAATAAGCGCCGTTGAAGCCCACGGGGGAGAGCACGTCGTAGGGGAAGTTGCCGAAGTAGCTGATGTCGTCGATGGAGCGGGTGGGGTAGCGGTCGGTCACGTTGACGCCGCCGACCGAGACGCTGAAGCTGCGTGTTAGCTTCACCTCAGCCTCCAGGTCAAGCTGCCAGACGGGGGCATAAGTCTGCGTCGGGGTGAAGCCGTCTCCGAAGTCAAACACCCGAGTGGCCGAGCCGTGGCGGGTGGCGCGGGCCAGCAGGTTCCAGCCGCTATTGCTCCACTGCGCGCTGATGACATGGCGGTCGCGCGGCGCCGCGTCGGTGAGGGTATTGCTTTCCTCCAGGCCGACCTGGGGCTTGTCGATGCCCAGGGCTTTGAGCGCCGCGCTGCTCTGCTGGATATTGCTCAGCGTGGTTTTGTTGAAGCTTGAGGCCAGGGTCCAGCGCAATTCCCCCCCCGCCAGCGCGTGGCTGAATTGGCCGACCAGATCGACGCCGCGGGTGTGGGTGTCCACCGCATTGGTGAAGAAGTTGACGCCGTTCACACCGGCCACGCCGAACTGGCTTTGGATCAGCGCCGTCAGCGCGTCGCTGGACAAGCGCTCGGACAAAGTGATGCGGTCCTTGACCTTGACATCAAAAGCGTCGATGGACAGCGAAGCGCGGCGGCTGGGCTGCCAAGTCAGGCCCAGGCTGGCATTGCGGGCGGTTTCGGCCTTGAGCGGCTCGGCGCCCAGGGCGCGGGCGATGTCGCTTTGCACCGGCAGGGTGCGCACCTGGCTGAGCGTGCCACCATCGCCGCGGTCGGTGACGGTGAAGGAGAAGCCGGTTTGCGCCAGCGAGGGCGCGCGGAAGTTGTTGGACAAGGCGCCGCGCAGGGCCAGGTCTTGCGTCAACACATAGCGGCCGGAGAGCTTGGCTGTCAGCGCGCTGCCGAAGTCGGAGTAGTGGTCGGCGCGCAGGGCCAGGCCGGCAAACAGGCTGGGTGTGAGGTCGGCGCTGAGGTCGACGTAGGCGCCGACCAAATTGCGCGACAGGTCCACCGCATCCGCCGCTTGCAGACCCGGCCCGGCTTGGGCGCCGGGCGTGCCATCGAAGCTGCCGACGGCGTAAGAGGCCTCGTCGCCCGCCTTGGTGCGGAAGGACTCGCGCCGCGCTTCCACGCCAAGTGCCAAGGTGGCGGGTTTGCTCAGGCCGGGCAGCGCCAGTTCGCGGCTGAAGTCGGCGCTGATGCCCAGCTGCTGGGTCTGGAAGTCGCCCAGATGGAATTGCGTCGGGCTGGCCGCGCCCAGCGAAACATTGAGCGAGTTGCGCAGGCCGTAGTTGAACTCATTGCGGCCGAGGTTGAGGGCGACGTCGTAGTCCCAGCTCTTGTCTGCCCCCAAGCTGCCGCGCACGCCGCTGGCCAGTTGCAGGTCTTGGCTCTTGCCGGTGGTGGCGGGGCGGTAGCCGTTCGGGTAGATGGCTTTGACATTGGCAAAACTGTCGGGGTAGCGGAAGTAGGCCGCGCCCTCGCTCTTGCGCTGCTGCCAGGTGCCGAAGGCGTAGCCGCGGGCATCGCTGCCCAATGCGCCGAGACCGCCCAGCGTGAAGCCACTGTTGAACCACAGGGCCAGTTGATCCGACTCCGGCTCGCCCGGCGCGTAATTGCGCTTGCCCTGGAAGGCCAGATTGGCGGGCGACTGGTCTTCCCAGGGCGGAATCTGGTCGGGGCCGGCGCGGTTGGTGTGGTCGCGGTGTGCGGCCTCGACACCGAAGCGTACAAAGCCGCTGTCGCCCAGCTTGAGGCCCAGCTTGCCTTGCAGCTCACGCGAGCGGCCGTCGTTCAAGGTTTCATTGCTGGGCTCGAAGCGGGTGTGGAAGCCGCCCACACCGCCCGCCACCAGGCCGCCATTGTCGGCATCGTCGAGGATGATGTTGATCACGCCGGCAATCGCGTCGCTGCCGTACTGGGCGCCGGCGCCATCGCGCAGCACCTCGATGCGCTTGATGGCCGAGACCGGAATGGCGTTGAAGTCCACCGGGTTGGTGCCCTTGCCGGTCTTGGATTCCAGGTTGACGATGGCCGAGTTGTGTCGGCGCTTGCCGTTCACCAAGACCAGCACTTGGTCGGGCGAGAGGCCGCGCAGCTGGGCCGCGCGCACATGGTCACCGCCGCCGGAATTGCTTTGGCGCGGGAAGTTGAAGGAGGGCAGCAGGGTCTGCAGGGCCGCAGCCAAGTTGCCGTCGCCGGCCACGGCGCGCTGCAGGTCTTCCTGGCTCAAGACGTCCACCGGCACGGCGGAGTTCAGCAGCGTGCGGTCTTTGGCGCGGGTGCCGGTCACCAGCACCTGATCCAGTTGGGCCGAGGCCGCTGGCTGGTCGGCAACTTGGGCCAAGGCGTTCATGGGCGACAGGCCCGCGAGATTGGCGAGGAGGGCGGCGCAGGCAATTCGGGTAGGCGTGTGCAACATGGCGGCTGGGTGGCTTAGTCGTGAAAGAGCGGTGACAAAGCTGATAAGGCTAAGGCAAAGCGATAGGGCGCTCAAAGACTGTTCGGCAATAAGCTCATGCAAACGTGGCAGGCAGGACACAGCAGTTAGCATTCGCCAGCCGTGTTGGCCTCTTTCTCCGCTTTCCTTTGCCTCAGCCATTGCCCGCCTTGACTTCCCCATGCCCAGCCAGCCCCAGCAAGACTTGACCCCGCCCACAGTGCTCGTCCTGCCGCAGCGCCAGCTCGACGTCAAACATGCCGTGGCCCTGTGCGTGGGCATGGTGGTGGGCGCGGGCATCTTCAAGACCTCGCCGCTGGTGGCGGCGGCGCTGGGTGGCTCCTACGAGCTTTATCTGGCATGGGCATTTGGCGGCTTGCTGTCCTTCATCGGCGCGCTGTGCTTTGCCGAAATGGCCTCGAGCTTTCCCGATACCGGCGGCGACTATTTCTTCCTGCGCCGCGCCTACGGCCAGCGCCTGGGCTTTCTGTTCGCCTGGTCGCGTTTTGCGGTGATCCATACCGGCTCGATGGCCTTGCTGGCCTTTGTGTTCGGCGACTATCTGAGCCAGGTGCTGGACCTGCGGCCCTGGTTGGGCCCCTATACCAGCGCGGTGCTGGGGGCCGGCCTGATCGTCCTGCTGACCGGGCTGAATCTGCTGGGCGTGCGCGTCGGCCTGGGCACCCAGCTGGGCCTGACCACGGTGGTGCTGGGCGGGCTTTTGCTCTTGGGCCTGGGCGCGGGCGTGCAGGTCTGGGCCGGGCATGCGCCGCAAACGCCGCTGGTGGTGGACGACCCGGCGCGGCACAACTGGGGCCAGGCCATGGTGTTTGTGTTCCTGGCCTACGGTGGCTGGAGCGACGCGGCCACCTTGTCGGCCGAGATGCGAGACCAGCGCAGCGGCATCAAGCGCGCCCTGTGGTGGGGCTTGCTGCTGGTCTCGGGCCTCTATCTGCTGGCCAACTGGGCTTATTTGCAAGTGCTGGGTCTGGACGGCCTAGCGCGCAGCGAAGCGCCGGCGGCGGCCTTGATGCTGGCGGTGTTCGGCCGACCGGGCGAGTTGCTGATGGTGGCCATCGTGTCGCTGACGGCGCTGTCGGTGATGAATGCGATTTTGATTGCCGGGCCGCGCACCACTTATGCCGCCGCCCGCGATGTGGCCGGCAGCCTGCATCTGGCGCGCTGGAACGCCAAGCGCGGCACGCCCACCGCGGCCGTGCTGGCCACCAGCGGCGTGGCTCTGGCCCTGGTGGCTTTTGGCGCCATCACCCGCGGCGGCTTCGCCACCATGGTGGACTATCTGTCCCCCGTCTATTGGTTCTTCATGACGCTCAGCGCCCTGGCTGTGATCCGCCTGCGCCGCAGTGAGCCGGAGGTGCAGCGCCACTACCAAGTGCCGTTCTACCCCTGGCTGCCGCTGGCCTTTGCGCTGTGCTGCTTGTATGTTTTGTGGTCCAGCGTGGTCTATGTGCGCGCCGGGGCCATGGTCGGTGTGGCGGTGCTGGCGCTTGGCGCCATGATTTTGTGGCCGCTGAGCAAAAGGGCGCAGGCATGAGCAAAACCAGTCGCAATCCCGACAACCTGCCCGCCTTGCCCGGGCAGGCTGATGGCGGCTTTGCCGCCAAGGTGTCCGAGGCGGTGTTGGATCTGGTGTCCAGCCGGCCCGAGTCTGCCCGCCAGGCCAGCACCTTGCCCAGCGAGGCCGCCCGCGCCGCGCAAAGCGTGGCTCAGCAAGCAGCCCAGAAGGCCGCGCTGGCGGCAGGGTCGCTGGCGCTGCCGCCGGGCCCGCTGGGCTGGTTGACCATCCTGCCCGAGCTGCTGACGGTCTGGCGCATCCAGCGCCAGGCGGTGGCCGACATCGCCGCCATCTACGGCCGCACGGCCGACTTGGGTCGCGAGCAAATGCTTTACTGCATGTTCCGCCACACGGCGGCCCAGGCCGTGCGCGACCTTGCCGTGCGGGTGGGGGAGCGCATGGTGGTGCAGCCCGTGGCTGCCAAAGTGATGCAGCAGATCAGCCGCGTGGTGGGCGTCAAGCTGAGCGAGAGCCTGGTGCGCAAGTCGATTTCGCGCTGGGTGCCGCTGGCCGGCGCGGCGGCCGTCAGCGCCTATGCGTTTTACGACTCCCAGCGGGTGGCGCGCACGGCGATCGAGTTGTTCGAGGGCGAGCAGATCATCGAACTCAAGCCCTGAGTCGACGCGTGGGCCGATGCGCGGGCCGCGCTTGGGCTACAGTCAGGCAAAAACATGTGGCGCCGCAGAGTATCGAAACAAGGGGTCTGAAGATGGGCGAGATTCCCGCCATTCTGGACATCGAGGCTTCGGGCTTTGGCCGCGGCAGTTATCCGATCGAAGTTGGCTTTGTGGACTCCGCCGGGGCCATGTTTTGCTCGCTGATCCAACCTGAGCCCGAATGGCAGCATTGGGACGCCTCGGCCGAGGCGGTTCACGGCATCAGCCGCGCCACCTTGTGCCGGCATGGCAAGCCGCCTTTGTGGGTGGCCCAGCAAATCAACAGCCATCTGCGCGGCCAAGTGGTTTATTGCGACGCCTGGGCGCATGACTATCCTTGGCTGGCCCGCCTGTTCGACGTGGTGGATCTGGTGCCCCAATTCAAGCTGGCCGATTTGCGCTGCCTGCTCAGCGAGGCCGAGGCCTCGCATTGGCATGCCGTGCTCAACCAGGTGCGCTTGGAGCAGGCGCTGCAGCGCCATCGCGCCAGCAGCGATGCGCGAATTCTGCAGCTGACCTTGCAAAAGTTGCGGCAGAACTTGGGCGGCGCGAGCGAGCCTACTGAACAGGCTGTTGCGAATGGTGGGTCGAATGGCTACAGCAATGGCCATGCCCATGGGCGCGGCGCGCCCGCCTCGTGAGCTGAGCGCGCGCAATCTTGATCCAAGGCAAGCCCTTCGCTGGGCAGCGGCCCGAAGATAGCGGTCCCGCATCCGCCGGTAATCGCTAGGGACACATCATGTTTTTTCATCGCATCCTCCTGCCCACCGATGGCTCTGCCACCGCCCAACGTGCTGCCTTGGTGGCCGCGGATATGGCCAAGCGTTATGGCGCTGTGCTGGAAATCATCAGCGTGATCGATCCTTCGCCCTTTCTCTACTTCCCCGATAGTGGCGGTGAGGCGATGAGTTATTACTTGGAGGCTTCGGAGTCCGCCGCTCGCCAAGGCATCGAGCATGCGGAAGATGCCGCCAAGAGCTGTGGCGTGGACTTCACGAGCCAGATTCTGCGCGAGCATGGCCCGGCGCCGGCCATCGTGGCGCACGCCAAGCAGACGGCGTGCGACATGATCGTGATCGGCTCGCATGGCCGTCGCGGCCTGGACGCTGTGTTGTTGGGCAGCGTGGCGCAGAAGGTGCTGACCTTGGCAGAAGTGCCGGTTTTTGTGATCAAGTGACTGACGCGCTGCGGCCTTAAACGCCTTTGATCGGCCCTGGTTTGGGCGAACCTCAGGCGTTTTTAGGGCGTTGTTTTTTGATGATTCTGATCAGGGCTGACCCCGACAGAATGCGCTGAAACGCTGGGCTAGACTGGGCCGATGAACGAGCCCAACAGCGTGGCCGACACCGCCGCAAACCCTGCCAGTCAAGACAAGCTGGTGCCGCGCAACTTGCCTGATCTCAGGCAGAAAAAGGTGCCCTCGCAGCAGCGGGCGGTGGAAACCTTCGAACGCATTCTGGCCGCCTGTGGTGACTTGCTGGGCGAGGTGGGCATTGAGCGCCTGTCGACCAATCTGGTCTGTCAGCGCGCGGGCATTTCGCCGCCGGCGCTTTACCAGTACTTCCCGAACAAGTACGCCATTTTGTGTGAATTGGCCGAACGCCTGATGCGCAGCCAGAATGGCTTGCTCAAGCCCTGGGCCACGGCGGAAACCTGGCGCCTGCCCGAGCCCGAGTTGGCCGCCAGCATTGCCGACCTGTTCATACGCACGCTGCAGCTGACCGAGCAAATGCCCGCCGGCATCTGGATCACCCGCGCCCTGCGCGCCGTACCGACCTTGCAGGAGGTGCGCCATAGCTCCCATGAGCTGGTTACCGACTTGCTGGTGCAGCCCTTTATGCAAGCCTATCCGCAGGCCGACCAGACTGAGGTGCGCCTGACCCTGCGCCTGGGCATTGACGCGCTCTACGCCGCGCAGGAGTTGCTGTTCGAC
Organism: Roseateles sp. PN1; assembly: GCF_038419725.1. NCBI lineage: Bacteria > Pseudomonadati > Pseudomonadota > Betaproteobacteria > Burkholderiales > Sphaerotilaceae > Roseateles > Roseateles sp. PN1. The sequence goes on from NZ_JBCARA010000006.1 coordinate 101,210, forward strand.
AACCCCAAGCTGGAACCACGCGCCGTCGCCCGCACCATGGCGGCGATGGTGACCGGTCAATTGGTCAAGCTGCGCCAGAGCGAATGAGGCAGTCGGCCCGGCAATTGCCAGTTTCGGGCCCAATTTCTCGGGTTTGCTGAGGGCGGGCGTGCCATGATGGCGCCTCATGTCCTATCTGCAAACCGGGAGGCAGTGATGGCGGCTGCCGTCGAACCAAGTCAGCAAGAGCTAGAACAAGAGCAAGCTCGCCTGCAGGCTTTGCAGGAGTTTGAGGTCATGGACACGCCCCCCGAGCGGGCGTTTGACGACCTGACCGAGTTGGCCGTGAGCCTGTTCGGCGTGCCGATTTCGCTGGTGACTTTGCTTGACAGCGAGCGCCAGTGGTTCAAATCCCGCCAGGGCCTGGACGTCATTGAGACGGCGCGTGACATCGCTTTTTGCGACATCACCATCCGCGGCAGCGCGGTGCTGGTGATCGAGGATGCCGAGCATGACCCCCGCTCCCGCAGCAATCCCCTGGTCACCGGCCCACTGGCCGTGCGCTTTTACGCTGGCGCACCGCTGATCACGCCCGAGGGCCATGCCCTGGGCAGCCTGTGCGTGGTGGATCGCGAGCCACGCGCCTTCACTCCGCAGCAGTGTGAAGACCTGGAGCGGCTGGCCCGGCAGGTGATGACGCAGCTGCTGCTGCGCCGCAAGAACAGGGAGCTGGCGACGACCTTGCGTGAGTTCGGCTTGGTCGATCAGCGCCGGCGCGAAAGTGAATCGATTTACGGGTTGTTGTTCGCCAATAGCCTGGACGGGGTGATGCAGACCCGGCCCGGCGGCGACATTCTCACCGCCAACCCCATGGCTTGCGCGATCCTCGGCCAAAGCGAAGCGCAGCTGCGCCGCGTGCAGCGCTCGCAGGTGCTGGACCTGCGCGACCCGCGCCTGCTGCGCTTGTTTGACGAACGCGATCGCGACGGAAAGGCGCGCGGCGAGATCACCATGATTCGCGGCAACGGTGAGCGCTTCGAGGCCGAGGTGTCGACGGTGACCTACCAAGACGAGGCGGGTGAGCAATTCGCCAGCGTCGCTTTCCGAGACATCACCGAGCGTCGCCTGTGGGCCCGCAAGCTGGAGCAAAGCCTGGAGTTGCTGGGCAATCTGGCGCGGCGGGTGCCGGGCGCACTTGTGCAGTACCGCCTCGACCCTGACGGACGCACCTGCTACCCCTTCGCCAGCGAAGGCATTTTCAATATGTTTGAGGTCAGCCCGCTGGATGTGCGGGAAGACGATGCGGTGGTGCGCAAGCTGGTGCATCCGGACGATCAGCGCGGCCTGGTGGAGTCGATTCAACGGTCGGCTCAAACGCTGCAGCCCTGGCACCATGAGTTCCGCGTGGTGTTGCCGCGCCAGGGCCTGCGTTGGCGCCTGGGCAGCGGCCAGCCCGAGCGGCGGCCCGATGGCAGTGTGCTTTGGCACGGCTTCGTCAGCGACATCACCGAACGCAAACATTCCGAGCAACACACCCACTGGCTGGCGCATTACGACGTGCTGACCGGCCTGCCCAACCGCCGCATGTTGCTGGACCGCATCGGGCATGACCTAGCGGTGGCGCGGCGTTCACGGCAGCTGGGCGCGCTCTTGTTCATCGACCTTGATCACTTCAAGCACATCAACGATGCCCTGGGTCATTCGATCGGTGACGAGCTGCTCAAGCAGGTGGCCGAACGCCTGCGCGAAGTGGCGCGCGAAGACGACACGGTGGCGCGCCTAGGCGGCGACGAATTCGTGGTGCTGGTCAGCAATCTGGGTCTGGACGCCGCCCAGGCCACCCGCCATGCCATGGCCGTGGCCGAGAAGCTGCGCGAGGTGCTGGTGATGGACCACCACATCTTTGATCACAGCTACAACATCTCGGGCAGCATCGGCATCACCCTGTTCCCCAAGGGCGCGGAGGCGGTGGACGATTTGCTGCGCGAGGCCGACACGGCCATGTACCGCGCCAAGGCCTCGGGGCGCAACCGGGTGGCCTTTTTCGAAACCGCCATGCATGCCGAGGTGCAAAGCCGCTTGGCCCTGGAGCAAGACCTGAAAGAGGCTTTGCAGCTGGAGCAGTTCGAGCTGCATCTGCAGCCGCAGTTCGATGCGCAAGGGCAGGAGATCGGTGGCGAGTTGCTGCTGCGCTGGCACAGCCCAAAACGAGGCCGGGTGTCACCGCTGGATTTCATTCCGGTGGCCGAAGAGTCGGGTCTGATCATCGAGCTGGGCGACCGGGTACTGCGCCAGGCCTGCTTGGCCCTGGCTCGCCTGCACAAGGCTGGGCGCTTGCAATGCCTGTCGGTCAATGTGAGCCCGCGGCAGTTCCGCAAAGACGACTTCGTGGCGGGCTTGCGGCAAATCATTCAGGACACCGGCGCCCCGGCCGACTACCTGATTCTGGAAGTGACAGAGAACCTGCTGATCGACAACTGGCAAGACACCAGCGCCCGTATGTCCGAGCTGCGCGCCCTGGGCCTGCGTTTTTCCATCGACGATTTCGGCACCGGCTACTCCAGCCTGGCTTATTTGAAGAAGCTGCCGCTGTATGAGCTCAAAATCGACAAGAGCTTTGTGCAGGACACGCCCGATGATCCCAATGACACGGCCATCGTCGAGGCCATTGTGTCCATGGCCAAGCACTTGAATCTGCGCGTGGTGGCCGAAGGGGTGGAGACCCCGGCGCAGGCCGACTTCTTGCTGCGCACAGGTTGCGATTGCCTGCAGGGCTATTTGCTGGGCCGCCCCGGTCCGCTGGAAGACTGGCTGAGCTTGCGTGGCGCTTAAGTGATGAGTTAGCGGGGCCTTGGCCGCGGCCAAGGCATCCACCTCAGAAACTCGCCTTACAGCTCGCTCACGCTCTTGACGCGCTGCGGCATGGCCACGGTTTGCGCCAGCGGCTCGGCCGCGCGGCCGTGGAAGCGATCGAGCAGATCACGCCACTGCGCCTTCACCGTGCTGACATTGGCCAGCTTCACATGGCCATAGCCACGAATGCTTTCGGGCAGGCGGGCCAGCTTGACGGCCAGGTCCAGCTTGTCGGCCGTGAGGTGCTGGAGTAGCTCGTCCACCAGGGCTTCGTACTCGCTGATCAGGGCGCGCTCCATGCGGCGCTCTTCCGTCTTGCCGAACAGGTCCAGCGGGCCGCCGCGCAAGCCTTTGAACTTGGTCATCAGCTTGAGGGCACGGAAGGTCCAGGAGCCCAGCTCGACCTTCTTGACGCGGCCATCCGCACCCGGCTTGGCCAGCAGCGGCGGGGCCATGTGGAAGCTCAGGGACTGCCAGTTGGCGAACTGCGCCTTCAGGCTGGCTTCGAAGCTGCCGTCGGTGTAGAGGCGGGCCACTTCCCATTCGTCTTTGTAGCTCAAGAGCTTGGCGTAGTAGCGGGCCACGGCCTTGCTCAAGCGCTCGCTTTTGCCTGCCTCGCCCAGCTGGGCTTCGGCGGCGCGCACGCGTTTGACCAGGGCTTCATAACGGGCTGCGTAAGCGGCATCTTGGTACGCCGTCAGGTGCTCGATGCGGCGGGCGATCAGGCCATCCGCGCCGTCGAGTTTGTCCTGGCCCAGCAGCAGCTGCACTTTCTGCTCCTGCTGGCCGCCCAGGCGTGCCAGGGCCTCCGGCGCGGCAATCGCCAGGCGGCCCAGCGCGAAGGCTGTCTTATTGCCTTCCACGGCCACACCGTTGAGTTCGATGGCGCGCATCAGCGCCGCTTCACTCAGGGGGATCAGGCCGCGCTGGTAGCAGGCACCCAGCATGATGATGTTGCTGGGCATGGTGTCGCCCATCAGGCTCAGGGCAATCGCCTGCGCATCGATGGTGGACAAGAGCGAGGCATCACCGCCCACCGCATGCAGCATCTTGGCCAGCAGGGATTCGCCTTGCAGATTGGCGTCCGGGTTGCGCACAAAGGCGGCCGTGGGCAGCTCATGCGTATTGGCCACGATGATGGTGCGGCCGGGTTTGATGGTGCCTAGCGCGTCGGGCGAGGCGCCCACCACCTTGTCGCAGGCCAAGAGCACATCGGCCTGCTGGGTGTCGATGCGCACCTGGTTCAGCAATTCCTTGGTGGGAGCCAGGCGCACAAAGCTCAAAACCGAGCCGCCTTTTTGCGCGAAGCCCATGAAGTCCAGCACCGAGGCCTGCTTGCCTTCCAAGTGCGCGGCCATGGACACCAGCGCGCCCACGGTGACCACGCCGGTGCCGCCCACGCCGGTCACCAGCAAGTCAAACGGGCCGCTCCATTGCCAATTGGCGGGTGCGGCCAGCGCGGCCACTTCGCGTGCCAGGTCTTGCGCGCTGAAGCCAGCACCCTGGCGCTTCTTCAGCTCGGCGCCATGCACCGAGACAAAGCTGGGGCAAAAGCCATTGACGCAAGAGAAGTCCTTGTTGCAGCTGGATTGCTCGATGCTGCGCTTGCGGCCGAAGTCGGTTTCCACCGGCACGACGGAGAGGCAGTTGGAGGCCTGGCCGCAGTCGCCGCAGCCCTCGCACACCGCCTGGTTGATGAAGATGCGTTTGGGTGGATCGGCAAACTCGCCCTTTTTGCGGCGGCGGCGTTTCTCGGCGGCACAAGTCTGGTCGTAGATCAGCACGGTCACGCCAGGGATCTCGCGCAGCTCGCGCTGCACGGCGTCCAGCTCGCTGCGGTCATGGAAGGTGGTGCCGGCCGGGAAGAGGCCGCGGTGCGCGTCGTATTTGTCGATCTCGTCGGACACGATCACCAGCTTCTTGACGCCCTCGGCCTCCACCTGGCGTGCAATCTGAGGCACGCTGGTGCTGCCGTCCACCGGCTGGCCGCCGGTCATGGCAACGGCGTCGTTGTAGAGGATTTTGTAGGTGATATTGGTCTTGGCGGCGATGGCCTGGCGGATCGCCAGATAGCCCGAGTGGTAGTAGGTGCCGTCGCCGAGGTTCTGGAACACATGCTTTTCGGTGGTGAAGCGGCTGTGCGCCGCCCAGTCCACGCCCTCGGCGCCCATCTGGATCAGGCCGGAGGTGCCGCGCTCCATCCAGCTGGCCATGAAGTGGCAGCCGATGCCGGCCAGGGCGCGCGAGCCCTCGGGCAGCTTGGTGGAGGTGTTGTGCGGGCAGCCCGAGCAGAAGTAGGGCTGGCGGCGCACGCCGTCGGCGGCATTGCTCAGCAAGCAGGGCGTGAGGAAGTCTTGCACCAGCTCGCGCCGGTCCAGGTTGGGCCCTAAACGCGCCAGCCACTGCGCCACCGTGCTCATGATGCGCGAGGGGCGCAGCTCACCCAGGGCGCTCAGCACCGCAGCACCTTCGGCGTCGCTCTTGCCGGTCACGCGCGGGCGCTGGGCATCGGGCAGGTGATAGAGCAGCTCTTTGATCTGGCGCTCCACCACGGGGGCCTTTTCCTCGATCACCAGCAGCTCGCTCAGGCCTTGCGCAAACGTGCGCATGCGGCTGCTTTCCAGCGGGAACACCAGGCCCACTTTGTAGACCCGCACGCCAGCAGCGGCCAATGCCTCGGTGCTGAGCTGGAGGCGGCGCAGCACTTCCATGAAGTCGTAATGCGCTTTGCCGACGGTGACGATGCCCAGCGTGGCCTGCGGGCTGACGACGATGTGTTTGTCGATGCTGGCATTGAGCTTGGCGAAGGCCTTGACGGCGTTCATCTTGTGCTCAAGCCGGGTTTCCAGCTCCAGCGAGGGCAGATCCACCGAGCGGATGTGCAGATCCACCGGCGGCACATGGTCGGGGCGCTGGAAGTCGGTCTGGATCGCGTCCAGATCCACCGTCATGCCCGACTCCACCACTTCCGAGATGGCTTTGAACCCGACCCAGGTGGAGGAGAAGCGGCTCAGCGCCCAGCCGTACAGGCCAAACTCCAGGTACTCCGCCACATTGCCGGGGTGGACGATGGGCATATGCCAGGCCTGCAGGGCCAGATCGCTTTGGTGCGGGGTGCTGGACGAGACGCAGCCATGGTCGTCGCCGCACACCACCAGCACGCCGCCTTGGGCCGAGGTGCCGTAGACATTGCCATGCTTCAAGGCGTCGCCCGAGCGGTCCACACCGGGGCCTTTGCCGTACCACATCGCGAACACGCCGTCGGCCGTGCGCTTGGGGTCGAGCGCAACGCGTTGCACGCCCAGGCAGGCCGTGGCGGCCAGGTCTTCGTTGATGGCGGGCAGGAAGTTGACCTTGGCCGCATCGAGGAACTTCTTGGCCTTCCACAGCTGCTGATCCACCATGCCCAGCGGGCTGCCGCGGTAGCCCGACACAAAGCCGGCGGTGTTCAGGCCTGCGCGCTCATCCGAGGCTTTTTGCGCGAGCAACAAGCGCACGATGGCCTGGGTGCCGGTCATGAAGACGGCGCCGCTGGTGGCGGCCAGGTTGTCGGAGAGCTTGTAGGGGCGCAGGGCCGGCGTGGGGCTGGCGCTGTGGCCGGGGGCCGTGGTCGTGCCCGGGACGGCGTCTGCAGAAGGTGTTGCGCTGCCTGTCATGGCGGTCTCCGAATTCTTAGAATAAGCGGAGATTTTTCTTCACATCATCCGGGTGATGTTTCTCTTCTGACCCGTGGAAAAGGGTTTGATGAGAGAATTTCTCTCAAAAGGTGGTGATATGGATGGTGAGCGTTTCGATCGAGCGACCCGGCAGATTCTGGAGGCCTTGCAGGCCGACAGCCGGCAAAGCACTCAGGCCCTGGCCGACAAAGTGGGCTTGTCCGCCACGCCGGTGTGGCGGCGCATCAAGGAACTAGAAGACTCGGGCGTGATCCGCCGCCATGTGGCGCTGGTGGATCGCGAGAAGCTGGGCCTCAATATCTGCGTCCTGGCCAATGTCAGCCTGGTGCGTCACAGCGAGGGCGCGGTGGATCAGTTCGAGCGCCTGGTGCTGGCCAGCCGCGAGATCATTGAATGCCACGGCATTACCGGCGAGGCCGATTACGTCATCAAGGTCGTGGTGCCGGATATGAAGGCCTACGACATGTTTCTGCAAAGCCAGGTCTTCAAAGTGCCCGGCGTGGCCAGCGTGCGCAGCAATGTGGTGCTGCGCGAAGTGAAGTACGAAACGGCGCTGCCCGTGGACTAAAAACTGGGGTCAGAGTCGATTTATTTTTCCGGCGGCGTGACGTTGGCGTGCTGAGATAAATTGACTCTGACCCCGGTGTTTCAGGCCTTCTTCAAAAACTCCGACTTCAGGCTGAGGCTGACGCCGTCAATCTTGCAGTCCACATCATGGTCGCCGTCGACCAGGCGGATGCCCTTGGCCTTGCTGCCTTTTTTCAGCACGATGGACGAGCCCTTGACCTTGAGGTCTTTAATCAGGATGACGGAGTCGCCGTCGACCAGGACCTGGCCGTTGGCATCGCGCACCACCTTGGCGCCGTCCTCAGTCGCGCCGTCTTGCGCTGCTTCATCGCTCCATTCATGGCCGCAATCGGGGCAGATATTCATCGCGCCGTCGCGATAGGTGTTCTCGAGCGTGCAAACAGGGCAGGCGGATGGGTTTGACATGGTGATGGGGGCTCAGAGCCGGTGTGGCGCATTGCTGCGCATGGTGGTGGGGTGTTCCAGACGCGAGAGGCCGCTTGGCCTGCAAGGCTGGACAGTGGATGAGGGCTATTTTCGCTCATGGCTTTTGGCAGGGTCCGCCCAGGCAAGCCATACTCGCTGCTCTTTCATCTTCAGTTCCATCGCGCGGAGAAATCTTGACCATGAAATTGCTGCACAACACTCGTAGAACCGCTCTTTTGGCCAGCCTGACCGTGCTGCTCGGCATGTCGAGCGCGGCGTCCATCGCGCAAGCGCAGGTGGAGGATCAAAGCCTGAAGGCCGCCATCGCCGCCGGCCATCGCACGCCGGCCTTTGCCGCCCGCGATGCGGCACGCCACCCCTACGAGACGCTGAGCTTTTTCGGCATCAAGCCGAATATGACCGTGGTGGAGTTGGCGCCCGGCGGCGGCTGGTATACCGAAATCCTGGCGCCCTATCTGCGTGACAAGGGCCGCCTAGTGCTGGGTGGTGACGACCCGGCCTCGACCCAAGCCTATTTCCAGCGCAGCGCCGCGCGCATGCAAGAGAAGCTGGCCGCCAACCCGGCCCTCTACGACCGCGTGCAAGTGGGTGTGTTCAGCCCCGCCGCCGGCAAGCTGAGCTATGTGGCACCCGCTTCGGCCGATCTGGTGCTGACCTTCCGCAATGTGCACAACTGGGTCTCGCAAGGCGAGGCCGCGACCCAAGCCGCGTTCAAGAGCGCCTTTGACTCGCTCAAGCCCGGCGGTGTCTTCGGCGTGGTGGAACACCGCCTGCCCGCCGACCGGGTGCAGGATGCCAAGGCCAGCAGCGGCTACGTCCACCAAAGCTATGTCGTGCGCATGGCCGAGAGCGTGGGCTTCAAGCTGGCGGGCAGCTCAGAAGTCAATGCCAACCCCAAGGACAAAGCCGATCACGAAGGCGGCGTTTGGGCCTTGCCTCCGACCTACGGCAATAAGGACAAGGACCGCGCCAAGTACGAGGCCATCGGCGAGAGTGACCGCATGACGCTCAAATTCGTCAAGCCTTGATGGACCAGGCGGGACCGTTGGCGAGCGAGGTCGCACCCTCGCCGCGCATCGCCTTCATCGGCGCCGGGCGCCTGGGCCAGACCTTGGCCCGGGCGCTCGCCGGCGCCGGCTTGGCCGTGGTGGCCGTGGCCTCGCGGCAGGCGGCCAGCGCGCAGGCCCTGGCCGCACGCATCCCTGGCTGCCAGGCCATGTCGGCCGAGGCCGCTATGGCCTCAGCAGACCTGGTGTTCCTGACCGTGCCGGATGATGCCCTGGCCGCGGTGGCACAAAGCCTGCCCTGGCGTGCCGACCAGGCCGTTGTGCATTGCAGCGGTGCCAGCGAACTCAGCGTGCTGAGCGCGGCCAGCGCGGCGGGCGCGCAAGTCGGCGGCTTCCACCCTTTGCAGATTTTTTCCGACCCCGAGCGCGCCTTGCAATTGCTGGCTGGCAGCGTGGTGGCGATCGAGGCCGAGCCGCCTCTGCTGGCGCGGCTGCAAGGCTTTGCCCAGCGCCTGGCCATGCAGCCCTTGCGCTTGCCGCCTGGCAGCCGGGTGGCTTATCACGCGGCGGCAGGCTATGCCGCCAGCTTCATGCTCTCGCTGCTGGACGAGGCGCAGCAGATCTGGGCCGGCATCGGCCTGCCGCCGGAGCAGGCTTTGCAGGCCTTGTTGCCGCTGGCCCGGGGCACCTTGCAAGCGGCGGAAAGCCGAGGCTTGGCCGGCGCGCTGTCGGGGCCGATCTCGCGCGGCGATGGCGGCGTGGTCACCGCGCACTTGCAGGCCTTGAGCGAATTGGGCGGTGAGCATGCGTCCTTCTACCGCCAACTGGCCCTGCGCCAGCTGGCCTTGGCGGCCCAGAGCGGCCGCCTGGATGAGGCCACGCTGAAGGGCTTGCGCGAGCGCTTGCTGGCCTGAGTCACAGGGCGCTGGCGGTGCTGCTGCCAAGCCTAGTTGCAGGCGCCTAATTGAAGCATCCAGATCGCTACGGTCGCCGATGCCCGGCCCCTAGAATGAAGTATGAACCTCGATGTGCCGACACTGTTTGTCGTGGTCAGCCTCATGTCGCTGGTGATGGGGCTGTGGATCTGCGTCATGGCCTGGGGGCAGCCGCCTGAAGATCCGCGCTGGGCCTGGGCCTGGTCCCTGGGGGCGTTCACTTGCGCGCAACTGCTGTTCGGTGCCAGCCATTTGATGTCGCCGCGCTGGGCCGTTACTGCCAATGCGGCCGCTTATGCCTGCACCTTGGTCTTGATGCTGCTGGCGCTACGGCGTTTCTATGGCTTGATGCGGCGCAGCTTTTGGCTTTGGTCGCCGGCGCTGCTGGCGCCGTTATCGGCTTTTGTGCTGTTTGAGCAGCTGCAATGGCGGGTTTTCTGCGTCAGCCTCGTGTTCATGGTGCAGATCGCCTTGATCCTGCGCGTCTTGCTCAGCCCCAAGCTGCAGCATCAGGGGCGCGGGCGCTTCATGCTGGTAGCGGCCTTCGCCTTTGTGTTGGTGATCTTGTTGGCGCGGCTGGTGCTGGTGGCCGGCGAGGTGCCCATCAACAATGCGGCCCTGGGGAGCGAGCGTGCCGTGGCGCTCTTGATCGTGGCGGCCTTGTTGGGCGTCTTGAGCAACTCCCTCGGCTTCATCTACATGATCATGGAGCGGGCCGAGCGGCGCAATTTCGAGCTGGCTATGCAAGACATGCTGACCGGCTTGCAGAACCGCCGCGCCATCGCCGATCAGCTGGCCATGGCCGTGGCCCGCGCCCGGCGCCAGGGTCAGGTCTTGAGTGTGTTGATGATGGACATCGACCACTTCAAACGCGTCAACGACAACTATGGCCATTTGGCGGGCGACAAGGTCTTGCAATCGGTGGCCCAAACCCTGCAGTCGCGCCTGCGTGAACAGGATCAGATCGGCCGCTTCGGCGGCGAGGAATTCCTGCTGATCCTGCCCGACACCAGCCTGGAGGGCGCCCTGACCCTGGCCGAAGACTTGCGTGCTGCGGTGGAAAGCAGCCCGACGACTTGGGAGCAGCAAACCATCCGCGTCACCATCAGCATCGGGGTCTGGGGTGGGCTGATCTCACCCGCCGATACGGCAGACACCCTGGTGGGCGCAGCCGATACGGCCATGTATCGCGCCAAAGTGGGTGGCCGCAACCAAGTGGCGCATTGAGCCGGCACGGCAGCCGTGCGAGACTGCGTCGGCGCGCCGCTTGAACTGAGCAGCACGGCACTGCGCTGATCCAGCGCGCCATCACGTCAACACGCTAACCCATCCACAGGGCTGACCCGCATGTTCACTGTCTACGGCATCAACGGCCGCATCTACAGCGGCCCCCTCGAAGGTCTGCGCTCGCTAGGCCCCGTGCAAGCGGTGGCGCGTGCACGGGCGGTGGCGCCGGTGCGCGCCCGTGGCAGTGATGCGAGCGACGCCAGCTTCACGCATGAATGGCCGGGCCTGTCCAGCGGCGTGGTGCGCGCCGAGCCCCAGCCCGATGCACCCATGATGGCGGAGGAGCCGCTGCCGCGCGATGCCCTGGCCCTCTATGCCAAAGCCCAGGCCCGAGTGCCTGTTGATGCGCCACGCCAGCCGCTTCGTCTGGTGGAAGAGTTGATGAGCCGCCAGCTGATCACGGTGCCGCAAGACGCCAGCCTGGCCGAAGGCCTGGCGCGTTTGAGCGAGGCCAAGGTCGGCCAAGCGCCGGTGGTCAATGCCGGCGGGCATTTGGTGGGCCTGCTTTTGCGCGGCGATTTGCTGCCCACGCCTTTGGACCTGGAGGACAGTGCGGCCTGGGCCGCCTGGTTCAAGCGCCCGGTGTCGGCGGCGATGTGGACGCCGGTGCCCAGCGCCCACCCCGACACGCCCTTGCGCGAAGTGGCGCAAGCCCTGCTGGACTTCCGCCTGCCCGGCATGCCGGTGCTGGATGAGCAGAGCGCGCTGATCGGCTTTCTGTCCCGCAGCGATATCTTGCGGGCGCTGACGCGTGAGCCGCCGCTGGAGTTGTGGTCCTGAGGTTCAAGACCAGCTGATCGGATCGACCCGGTAGTAACGGCTCAATTGCTCGTACAGCGCCGGATGCTGTTGAGCCAGTTCGGGACCGCGCTCGAAGAAGAGTTCGCTGCTGCAGGCAAAGAACTCGGCCGCATCGGTGGCCGCGTATGCATCCATCAAACCTGCGGGCTGGCCGCTCGCCAAGCGTTGCCGCAAGGCATTGAATTCGGCGAGCATGACCGCAGACCAGCGCCGGTAGGCTGGCGTGCTGTGCAGCGGCGGAGCGCCATTGGCGAAGCCCTTGACTTGGTCGAGCTGGTGGGCGAATTCGTGAATCACCACGTTGTGCCCATCCTGCGGGTTGGCCGCGCCGGCCAGCACATCTTGCCAAGACAGCACGACCTGACCCTGGGCCCAGCTTTCGCCTGTCAGCGCCTGGCGCTGCGGTGCCATCTGCAAGCCCGCCGGCCCGGCCTGGACGCGCTCCACCGCAAAAGCGCCGGGGTAGAGCAGGATTTGCTGCAGCTTGGGGTAGTAGCCGCGCCGCGCGCCCAGCAGCGGGAAGCAGGCCAGCGCGGCGATGACGACGCGCATCTCATCCCTGACCTTCAGGCCCGCGCAGCCGATGATGGGCTTCTCGGCCAGCAGCACTTGCATATCGGCCTTCAGTCGCAACTGAAGATCCGCCGGCAGGCGCTGCACCGCCGGCACATGCTTGCGCAAGATGCGCCGCCACGCGGCCGGGAAGGGCTGCTCACGCAGCCGACGACGGCGCCGCTCTTTGAAAATGGGCCCACCCGCCAGCCACACGATCAGGGCCAGGCTCAGGGCGATGACGATCAAAAAAGGGATGAGGCTGGCGCTGTCCATGTGCTGTGCAGTTGGGTGCGCTGTTGGCGAAATGCAAGTGGGCAAGCGCGAATTCTTCGCCGCCGCGCATGGGCTAAGCTGCAAGCATGAGCCTCCATACTAGCCCTGCCAGCCCACCTTCCTTGCACGCCTGGCAGGTCATCCTCGGTGGCATCAGTGCCCTGGTGTTGACCTTGGGCCTGGCGCGTTTTGCCTTCACGCCCTTGCTGGCGTTGATGCAGACGCAAGCTGGCCTGTCCGATGCCGCCGGCGGCTGGCTGGCCGCCATCAATTACATGGGCTATATGAGCGGGGCCTTGTTGGCCTCCTGGCTGGAGTCGCCGCGTTGGCGCCATCGGCTCTACAGCCTCGGCCTCTGCCTGAGCGTGGTGGTCACCGCCTTGATGGGCATGAGCGACAACTTCTGGGTTTGGGCCTTGTCGCGCTATTTGGGTGGGCTGTGTGGGGCCGCGGGCATGCTGCTGGGTTCGGGTCTGGTGCTGAACTGGCTGATGCGCAGTGGCCACCGGCCGGAGCTGGGCCTGCATTTCATGGGCATAGGCCTGGGCATCATCGTCTCGGCCTTAGGCGCGCTGCTGATGGCGCGCCTGCTGCTGCCATGGGCTCAGCAATGGTTTGGCTTTGCCTTGTTCGGCCTGATCTTTTTGATCCCGGCCTGGGCCTGGCGGCCGCCTGTGCCGGTCGCTCAAGGCCCTGCGCCGGCGTCAACAACTGCGGCCAGTGCCGCTGCCGACTTGCGCAAGCCCTCGCGGGCCTGGACGGCTTGGATGACGGCCATCTATTTCTGCGGGGGCTGGGGCTTTGTGATCAGCGCCACCTTTACCGTCACCATCGTCGAGCGCCAGCCCTTGCTGGCCGGGCAGGGGCCTTGGGCTTGGCTGCTGGTGGGCCTGGCGGCGATGCCGGCGGTGTTTCTGTGGGACCGGGTGGCGCGGCGGGTGGGTGAGTTGCAAGCCTTGCTGATTGCCTTTGCGCTGCAATGCGTGTCGGTTCTGGTGCCGGCAGCGTCAGACAGCCTGGCTGCCGCGCTGAGCGGTGCGCTGCTCTACGGCGCCACCTTCATCGGCATCGTCAGCATGACGCTGGCGCTGGTGGGGCGGCGCTCGCCCGCCAATCCGGGCAAGGCGATGGCGCGGCTGACGCTCAGCTATGGCCTGGCGCAAGTGTGCGCGCCGGCGCTCAGTGGTGCGATGGCTCAGGCCAGCGGCAATTACCGTGCCGCGCTGCTGCTGACGGCGCTTGTGCTCGCCTTGGGTATGGCGGGCTTGTGGCGCTTGATTCGGCTGGAGCGGCGGGAACTGCATGCGCAGCAGAATCAGCTGGAAGTGGCGAGCCGCGGCCGTTAGTTTTCCCACTCGCAAAAATACCTGAGAACGTTTTGGCGCGGCCACTCTGCTTTTAAACTGCGCTCATATGCCCAGTGCATTCATGCCAGTCAGCGGAGGTCATGTGAAGTCTCAAAAATTCAGCCGTCTTGTTTGTAGTCTGACGATCGGCGCATTGCTGCTGCCGGCCGGTGCGGCCCGCGCCGCCGAACAAACCGTGGAGTTGCGTTCGCGCGGCGGCTACGAATCCATGCCGCTGTCTGCGGGCACGCGGGATGTGGAACTGCTGGAGCAACTGGGCGGCACCTGCCGCTTCAACCGCAGTTGGGGCTTTGACCTCAGCAACAAGGAGCTGTGGGTCAACAACGGCTGCGCGGCGCGCTTCAAGATTGTTGGCAACAATTTGAACAATGGCAGCGATGGCAATAACGAAGAAGCCAAGGACAGCAGCGGCGTGAACCCCGCCGTGGCTCTGGCCGCGCTGGCGGCGATTGCCGGTGTGGCGGTGTTGGCCACGCGCGACCGTGACAACAACAACAATAACAACAACTACCCGGACGATAACGGCCCCAGCTACCCCGGCGGGCGTGATCGTGTGATCCGTGGCCCGGGTGGCATGTGCCTGGACATCGACGGCAATGCGCGTCAAGGCGCCGGCGCCATCCTCTTCCGCTGCCATGGTGGCGGCAACCAGCGATTCAGCTATGGGCGCGGCGGTGAGCTGCGCGTGGGCGGCAATCTCTGCCTGGATGTGCAGGGCGGCAATGGCGATGACGGCACGCGCCTGATCGCCTGGGGCTGCAACGGTCAGCGCAACCAGCGTTGGAATTTCTACGGCAACCAGATCCGCAGCCAGATGAATGGCAAGTGCGTGGATGTGCGGGACGGCCGCTTCCAGCAAGGCCAGCCGGTGCAGCTCTATCGCTGCAATGGCAGCAGCTCGCAGCGCTGGTCCTGGTAAGCCAGCTCCGCCGCTTTGTCGGTCGATCAATTGCATTTGGGAGATGCCTGCTCATGAAGACGCCTAACTCTGCTCGGATCAGCTCTTGGATCCTCGCTTGCAGCGCCGTACTGGCCCTGCTGAATGTGCCCACGGCGCAAGCCGGCGAGCCTGCGCCGGCCCAGGCCGGCAAACCGCCGGCGCAAGCCAAGGGCGGCGAGCCTGCTGCGCGCCTGCCGTCTCCTAGTGCGATTCGGCGAGCCTTCGAGCGCGGTGATCTTGACCACGACGGCTTCATCAGCCTGGAAGAATTCCGCAAAGACATGCTGCAGAGCTGGCATGCCCTGGACGCTGACCGTGATGGTTTTCTTTCACGCGATGAGTTGCTGGCCGTTGGCGGACCCAGGCATGCCGAGCGGGTGCTGCGTACTTTGCAGCAGTTTGATCAGGACACGGATCAGCGCCTGAGCTTCAAAGAGGTGATTGGCGCGCGCATGGCCGGCTTTGACGGCGCCGATGCCAATCATGACGACAAGCTGAGCCTGCAGGATGTGCTGGACTATGAGCTCAAGGCCGGCCAGCGCCTCTTGTCCGACGGCCTGGCCCCGGCGCGGGTCAAGGCTCGCCCACAAGGCGGCAAGTAAGCCGCCAGAGCACGCGTCGCAACGCTCGGCCCGGGGGCGGTTCTTAGCTCACTCCCCGGGGCCTTGCTGGTTCAATCGAGTGCCGGGCCGCCTTCTTCGAAGCGCTCGCCCTTGGCCGCCATCTCCTGCAGCAGCTGCGCGGGCTCAAAACGCGGGCCATGCAGGCGGGCCAGTTCAGTGGCGCGTGCCACGAATGGCTTAAGGCCCAGGCTGTTGATGAACTGCAGCGCGCCGCCCTGGAAGGGCGCGAAGCCCCAGCCCAGGATGCTGCCGATATTGCCGTCCGCCACCGAGCGCAGCACGCCTTCTTGCAAGCAGCGCGCAGCCTCGTTGGCTTGCACAAACATCAGCCGAGCTATCAGCACTGATTGCGCGGGTTGCTCGGCGGCCAGCGGGTAGAGCTGGGCCAGTCCCGGCCACAAGCTCTTGTCTCCGGCCTGCCAGTCGTAAAAGCCCTGGCCCACTTTTTTGCCGACGCGGCCCAGCTCACACAGCTGGCGCAGCACGGCCTCGCCGGGATGCTCGGTGTAGACCTGACCCTCGGCCTCCACATCCTTGCGGGTCTGGGTCGCCACATGCAGGCCCAGGCTGAGGCTGACCTCGTCTTGCAGGGCCAGGGGCGGCATGGGCATGCCAGCTTGCAGGCCGGCCATTTCGATGGCGCGCGGGTGCACGCCTTCGCGCAACATCGCCAGCCCTTCCATCACATAGGTGGCAAACACGCGGCTGGTGTAGAAGCCGCGCGAGTCGTTGACGACGATGGGCGTCTTGCCGATCTGCAGGCAGAAGTCGAAGCCGCGCGCCAGGGTCTGCGCCGAGGTCTCCTTGCCCACAATGATTTCCACCAGCGGCATCTTGTCCACCGGCGAGAAGAAGTGCAGGCCCAGGAACTGCGCCGGGCGCTGGCTGGCTTGCGCCAGGCCGGTGATCGGCAGGGTGGAAGTGTTGGAAGCAAAGACCGCCGTGTCCGCCAGCTGGGCTTCGGCCAGCGCGGTGACCTGGGCCTTGACGGCGCGGTCCTCGAACACCGCTTCAATCACCAAGTCGCAGCCCCGCAAGGCCGCGTAGTCGGTGCTCGGGGTGATGAGGGCCAGCAGGCGCTCGCGCTTCTCCGCGGTCGAGCGGCCCCTCTTCACCGCCTTGTCGAGCAGGTCTTGCGAATACTGCTTGCCCTTGTCGGCTGCGGCCTGGCTTTGGTCCAGCAGCACCACGGGAATGCCTGCTTTGGCGGCGGCATAGGCAATGCCCGCGCCCATCATGCCGGCACCCAGAATGCCCAGTCGTTGGACTTGGCTGGCCGGCACATCGGCCGGGCGCGAAGCGCCTTTCTTGATCGCATTGAGCTGATACCACAGCGTGCCAATCAGATTGCGCGAGGCGGGGCTGATGGCGCAGGCCGCGAAGTAGCGGGATTCGATTTCCAGGCCGCGGTCGATGTCGGTCAGTCCACCCTCGAACACACTGGACATGATGTGACTCAGCGCCGGGTAGTTGCCAAAGCTCTTGGCGGCCGCCATCGACGGGCCAATCGCCAGCAATTGCGCCGCTGCGGGCGAGCGTGAATCGCCGCCGGGGTAGCGGAACTTAGGTGCGTCCCAGGGCTGGACGGGCTTAGGCGTGGCGGCGATCCAGGCGCGCGCCTGCGTCAGCGCGTCTTCGGCGTTAGCGGCCAGGGCATTCACCAGGCCGCTGCTGAGCGCCAGCGCCGCCGGCACATGCGTGCCTTCGGCCATCCATTGCAAGGCTTGTTGCATGCCCACCAGGCGCGGCAGGCGTTGGGTGCCGCCGCCGCCGGGCAGCAGGCCCAGCTTGACTTCGGGCAGGCCGAGGCGGGCGCGGCCGTCATCGACCACGATGCGCCAGTGGCAGCCCATCGCAATTTCCAGCCCGCCGCCCAGGCACAGGCCGTGCAGGATGGCGACCACCGGCTTGCCGCAGCGCTCCAGCCGGCGGATAAAGCTCTTGAAGCGCATTGATTCGTCAAAGGCTTCTTGCGCGGTGCTCAGGGCGCGCAGGCGGTCCACATCGGCGCCGGCCAGAAAGTCTTTCTTGGCCGAGCGCAGGATCAGGCCTTTGACACCGGAATCGCTTTCCAGCCGTGCCGCCAGGGCGATCAGCGGCGTCGCCAGCGCATCCGTCAGGATGTTCATCGAATGGCCGGGCAGGTCCATGGTGGCGACGAGGATGGCATCGGCGCCGAGTTCGAGGTGGAGTGCCTCGGAAGTTGGGTGTGAGGTGCTCATGAACTCAGACTCTTTCGATCACGGTGGCGATGCCCATGCCGCCGCCTACGCACAGCGTGGCGCAGCCGGTGCTCAAATTGCGACGTTCCAGCTCTTCCAGCAGCGTGCCCAGGATGATGCAGCCGGTGGCGCCCAGGGGGTGTCCCAGAGCGATGGCGCCGCCGTTGACGTTGACGCGATCGAGACTAAGGCCCAGGTCGCGCGCCGTCTTCATCGGCACGGTGGCAAAGGCTTCGTTGATTTCCCACAGGTCAATGTCGGCCGCCGTCATGCCGGCCTGGCGCAGCGCCTTGTGGCAAGCCGGGGTCGGGCCGGTCAGCATGATGGTGGGCTCGGAGCCGATGACTGCAGCCGCCCGGATGCGCGCGCGCGGCTTGAGGCCGGCTGCCGCACCCGCGGCTTGGTTGCCCACCAGCATCAGCGCCGCACCGTCCACGATGCCGGATGAATTGCCCGCATGGTGCACATGCTGGATGCGCTCCAGCGTCGTGTACTTGCGCAGGGCGGTGGCGTCAAAACCCATTTGGCCCATGGCGGCGAAAGAGGGATTGAGCTTGGCCAGGGTCTCCAGCGTGGTGCCGGGGCGAATGGTTTCATCCTCGGCCAGCAAAGTCAGCCCGGCAATGTCTTGCACCGGCACGATGGCGTGGCGGAAGTGGCCGGCGGCCTGGGCGGCCGCGGCGCGGCGATGTGATTCAACGGCGTAGCTGTCGACATCGGCGCGGCTGAAGCCCTCCAGCGTGGCGATCAAATCGGCACTGACGCCTTGTGGCACAAAGCCCAGGGCTTGGTTGATGCGCGGATCCATGAACCAGGCGCCGCCGTCGCTGCCCATGGGCCAGCGGCTCATCGATTCCACCCCACCGGCCACCACCAGGTTCTCAAAACCGCTGCCGACCTTGGCCGCGGCGAGGTTGATGCTCTCCAGCCCCGAGGCGCAAAAGCGCGACTGCGTCAGCCCCGCCACTGTCTCGGCCCAGCCAGCGTCCAGCACGGCGGTGCGGGCGATGTCGGCGCCTTGTTCGCCCAGCGGCGTCACGCAGCCCAGCACCACATCGTCCACCAAGGTGGTGTCGAGTTGGTTGCGGGCTTGCAGGGCTTGCAGCAGGCCGCGCAGCAGCCACACCGGGCTCGCCTGGTGCAGGCCGCCGTCCTTCTTGCCCTTGCCGCGCGGGGTGCGGACATGGTCGAACAGATAGGCGTCGAATGTCATGGGGAATTCCTAGTTATGGCTTGAGCGGGGCAGGCCTCGGCGGCGCAGGGCCGGGGCGGCCCGCATGCCGGGTCACATGAAGCGCGAGGCCAGCTCTTTCATGATCTCGTTGGTGCCGCCGTAGATGCGGGCGACGCGGGCGTCGGCGTAAAGCTCGGCGATGGGGTACTCCATCATGTAGCCGTAGCCGCCGAAGAGCTGCAGGCATTCGTCCATCACCTTGCTGGCCAGATCGGTGGTCCAGGCCTTGACCAGGGCGGCGCGGGCGGCGTCCAGCTCGCCGCGCAGATGGGCGCTCATGCTGGCGTCCAGCAAGGCGCGGGCGGCCAGCACCTGGCTTTGCACCTCGGCCAGCTTGAAGCGGGTGTTCTGGAAGTCCCAGATGGTTTTGCCGAAGGCCTTGCGCTCCTTGGTGTACTTGATGGTTTCTTCGAGGGCACGCTCCATGCCGCCCACGGCAGAGACGGCGATGATCAGCCGCTCTTGCGGCAGCTCTTGCATCAGCTGCACAAAGCCCTGGCCCTCGGTGCCGCTCTCGCCACCCAGCAAATTGCTCACCGGCACCCGCACCTCGTCGAAGAACAGCTCCGAGGTGTCTTGCGCCTTCATGCCGATCTTGTCGAGGTTGCGGCCACGGCGGAAGCCCGGCACCAGCGTGCCATCGGCGTTCTCCACTTCCACCACCAGCAGCGAAATGCCTTTGGCGGCCTGCGCCTTGTCGGTCTTGCAGACCACCACGATCAGATTGGCATTCTGGCCATTGGTGATGAAGACTTTTTGGCCCGAGAGTACGTAGTGATCGCCCTCGCGCCGCGCCACCGTGCGCACGTTTTGCAGGTCAGAGCCGGTGCCCGGCTCGGTCATGGCAATGGCACCCACCAACTCGCCGCGGGCCATCTTAGGCAGCCAGCGCTGCTTTTGTTCCTCGCTACCGTAATGCAGGATGTAGGGCCCGACGATGGCCGAATGCAGGCCGCCGCCGAAGCCGCTGAGGTTGGCGCGCGCCTGCTCCAGCAAGATCACCGCGTCATGGCCGAAATCCCCGCCACCGCCGCCGTACTGCTCGGGCATGGAGGCGCACAGCAGGCCGGTGGCGCCGGCCTCCAGCCAGGTGTCGCGGCCCATCATGCCGGCCTCGCGCCATTCGGGCGAACGTGGCACCCAACGTTCTTTGAAGAATCGCGCCACGCTGTCTTGCAGCATCTTGTGTTCTTCGCTGATCCAGGCGGAGGGGAACAGGGGCAGGCTCATGGCTTTAGGTCTCCTGGTCGGCCAGTTGCTGGCGAACCATTGTGTTGATCATGCGCAATTCGGCCAGGGTGGCGTCAATGGCGCTGCGTTTTTGTTCCAACTCGGCAATGGCCTGGCCCGTGCGTTCCAGGGTGAATTCCAGTTGCTTGGTGCGGCCTTCACCGTGCGCGCCGTAGAGGTCAAGAAACTGCTTGATCTCGGCCAGCGAGGAACCCAGGCCCTTGGCGCGCTGAATCAAGCTCAGCCGCGCCCGGTCACGCTGGGTGTAGACGCGTGCGCCGTTGACGCGGCGCGGCGCCAGCAGGCCTTTGTCTTCGTAAAAGCGAATCGCGCGCGGCGTCAGGTCAAAGGCGCGGCATAGCTCGGTGATGCCATACAGCGCCTCGGCCGGGGCCTGGGCGCTGAGGTCTTCCACATTGCGGGCAGCGGCGCGGTGCTGTTGCTGGCGGGTGTTTGCGACTGCCGACATGTGGGATCACACCACGCGTTGCAGCTTCATCGCCACGGCCATATCGCCGCTGACCTTGAACTTGCCCATCATGAAACCATTCATGGGGTTGAGTTCGCCCTTGAGCAAAGCGGCCAGGTTTTCCAGGCTGATGGCGACGGTGCAGTCGGCGTCGCGGTTCTCATTGCTGACCGTGTTGGGCACGCTCTTGCCGTCAATCACGGCCACGCCGTCGTCACCGCAGTCGAACTTCAATACCGCGTTCAGGCCGCTGTCTTCGCTGAGTTTGCCGCGCAGGGCCTCGGTGATGGCTGTCATGTCCATGGTGTTCCTCGCTAGTTGTTCATGTCCCATATGGGTGACGGGCAGCTTAGTCAAAGCGCCTGCCGTGAGCCACATGGTATTCACCAATATGAAATCCACCTGACGTATACGGAAGCTATGGGGCTGGCATCCCTTGCGAAGGAGTCGAGCCCGGAGTGAGCGATTTGCAGGCGCGCCTACGCAGGGCAGCGCAGCGCCTCTTGGCTTGGGGCTTTGGTGGCTTGCGTGAGTCGCGCCGGGCGGGCCGGGCGCGCCATCGCCAGCCCGGCCCAGGCCTGGCCGCTGCTTGCTTTGCCGGCTTGATTCAAGCCATGCCGGGCCGGTCCTTGCGCGCCGTGTCGACTAATTCACGCAAAAACAGCGAGCAGCTCGCCACAGCCGGCCTGGCGTGGTTTTTTGACCCAAATGGCCGCTCAGCGGCTGTTCACGCCTGGGGTCTGAGCGCTATGGTTGACACCAGGGTCGGCGGCGTCGCAGTGCGATGCCTGCCGGAATGATTGTCAGTATCTTCATTCCCCGTTCAGACCGGAGGTTCGTATGGCGCAGCACCAGATGTTCATGGGTACTTGTGGCGGATCACGACCGCGCGTTCATCGGACTGAGTGGGGCCATAGCCGGCTCTTCTTTGCCCTGAGCCTGGGGCTCGGTCTTGGGCTTGCCGCCCAGCAAGCCCGCGCGCAGGAATTCAGCGGCTCGGGCTTTGCCTCGCTGGTGGTGGGGCGAACGACCGGCGACTGCGTCAGCAGCGGCTTGGCGCCGGCCTTCAGCAAGGGCTGTACCCGTTACATCGCGGACTGGGGTCATGCTGGCGTCTACGAGGACGAGTTGAGTGCCAGCCCGGAGTCACGCATCGGCCTGCAGGGCACGGTGAAGTTCAACCCCAGTTTCAGCGTGACGGGGCAGGTGACGGCCCGGGGCTTGAAGGATCAGCATGCCAATCTGGAGTGGCTGTATCTGGCCTATCAGATCGCCCCCGAATGGACGCTGCAAGTCGGGCGCAAGCGCCTGCCGCTCTACTACTACTCTGACTTTCAAGACGTGGGCTATGCCTACAACACCATACGCCCCAGCCCCGATGTGTATGGCTGGGACGTGGTCAATTACAACGGCGCCAGCCTCAGCTATGCCACCGAGTTGGGGCCCTGGTCACTGCGGACCGATCTCTTGTTCGGTGCTGAGAAAAGCAGCAAGAACGCCTACTCGCGGATTTACAGCGACGCACCCAAAACGGTGGAGTGGTCGAATATTGGTGGCGCGAGCGTCGAGTTTTCGCGTGACTGGTTCACCGGCCGCGTCAGCTATGTGCGCAGCAAATTCAAACAGACCGACAAAGACAGCGGCGTCGTCGATGTGGCCGAGGATGGCCCCGCACAAGAATTCCTGGGGCTGGCCCTCAATGCTGACGTCGGCCACTGGATTGTGCGAACCGAGTTCGGTCGGGCGACCCGGAAGTCTTTGAATTACAAAGCGCAGTTTTACTTGGCAACGCTGGGCTACCGCGTCGGTGACTTCACCCTGACCGGCGGCGCCAGCACGTACCAGGAGGACTCGTATGCCGATTCCTACACGCCGGTCAAGCTGCGCAGCCAGTTGCTGGCCCTGCGCTATGAGCTTCACAAGGGCGGCGCCCTGAAGTTCCAGTTTGACCGGGTGAGCGACTCGACGGCAACGCCGGGTGCGGGCAGTGCGCGGGTGCTCAGCGCCTCCTACGACATGGTGTTCTAAACGAGGCGGCCGCCTTTGCGGGCCACCGAGGCGTCAAGATTCTTCAGGAGTTCAAGATGGAAGCGTTCAAGTCATTGAAGTCGGGCCACCCGCTGCGTTGGGGGCTGTTGCTGCTGAGCTTGTGGGCGGCAGGAGCGTCGGCCCAGGTCGTCGTGATCGTCAACCCCAAGAGCCCGCTCAGCACCTTGACGCAAGAGCAGGCGGCGAGTGTGTTCCTGGGCAAGTCCTCCACCTTGCCCGGTGGCGGCATGGCGGTGCCGGCCGATCTGCCTGACGTCAGCTCGGTGCGTGAGCAGTTCTACAGCAAGGCCGCCGGCAAGACCGCCGCGCAGGTCAAGGCGGCGTGGTCGCGTCTGACCTTCTCGGGCAAAGCGGTGCCGCCCAAAGAGCTTGGCAATGCGAACGAGGTGAAGAAGTTCGTCGCGGCCAATGTGGATGCCATCGGCTATATCGAAAAGTCCGCCGTCGACAGCAGCGTCAAGGTGGTCTTGGAGGTGAACTGAGGCTTAGCCGAGGTCAGCCAGCGCTTCAGCGGAGCGTGTGGCCTGGCTGAAGCCGCTAATCATCAAGGCCGGCGCGTGCCGGCCGATTTGTTTACGCGCCATCCGGCGCTGAGGTAGGCCTGAGTTGCTCGCGGGTGTCCGCGCTGACGTCTGAAGACTGGAGCGTATCGACGCCATCAACTTCAGTGACCACTTCATCGCCTTGATCGCCGTGGTCGCCTAGATCGCTGCCGTCGCCTTCCTGGTCCTCGTCAGCCACGGCGGCCACCGCCGGACCACCCCGCTGCGGTGTCTTGGTCTTTTGCTTGCGCTTTTCGGCCTTGAGCTTGCGCTCGGCCTCGGCCAATTCGGCCTTGGCCTGCCATTGGATGAATTCCTCCGGCGTCTCCAGCGTGATGCGGCCCAGAATGTTCTGGCGGAATTCGTAGATCAAGACCTCGGCGGCCTTTTGCATATTGATGCGCCCGCCGCTGAGCACCGCACCGCGCCGCTTGCCAATGGCGCCCAGCAAGTCCTCGTCATTCAGGGCGCTGATGTCGCCGAGCTTGTAGCGCTCGATCAAGGCCTGCGCGTAATCGCGGCGCAGATAGCTGAGCAGCTCCAGCGCAACTTCTTCCTCGTCAAACGCATTGCGGCCGATGGCGCCGCTAGCGGCCAAGTTGTAGCCGCTTTCCTCCACGCTGATGCGGGGCCACAGCATGCCGGGGGTGTCGAAGAGGTAGAAGTCTTCGGCCAGGACGATCTTTTGTTCCAACTTGGTGATGCCGGGCTCGTCGCCGGTTTTGGCGGCGCGCTTGGAGGCCAAGGTGTTGATCAGGGTGGACTTGCCCACATTGGGGATGCCGCAAATCAGCACTCGCACCGGTTTGACCATGCCGCCACGCAAGGGCGCCAACTCGCGGCAGGCCTTGATGAGGGCTTGGGCAGGGGCTTTGATGCTGGCGTCCAGGCCGATGGCGCGGGTGTCGGGCTGGGCGTTGTAATGCGCCAGCCAGAGCGCCGTGCGCTCGGGGTCGGCCAAATCCTGCTTGTTGAGCAGCTTGAGCGTGGGCTTGCCCTCGGTCAGCTTGGCCAGCAAGGGGTTGGCGCTGGAGCCGGGGCAGCGGGCGTCCAGCATTTCGATCACCACGTCGAGGCCGGCCTTCATGCGCTCGTTGATCGCATTCCGGGTCGAATTCATATGCCCGGGAAACCAGTGGATGGCCATGTGCTCAGTCAGTCTGTCAGTGCTAGAAAGAGGCGTATTGTCCTCGACAAGTGTTTTGTAAACAGCTGTTTCGCGTCGGCCGCCTCGCTTACAGCTTGTTGCAGGCCTTTTGAGTCTTGGGCGCATGATCGCTGCAAAGGCACTTGAGCCGAGGCGATGATGAGATTTGAAGGCACGTTAAAGGATTGGAACTATGACCGCGGCTTTGGGGCGATTGCGCCCCGGCAAGGCGGGCAGGAGTTGTTCGTCCATGCGTCGGCCTTCCCTTCGGGCTCGGAGCCGCCCCAGGTGGGCGAGGCCCTGAGCTTCGAGGTGGCGGTGGATCAAAAAGGCCGCAAGCAGGTGCTGCGGGTGCAGCGCAGCGATGGCCCGCCTGCACCTCCCTCCCATGGCGACTTTCTTGCTCCGGCGGCCAGCCGTGAACGCCAGCGCGCGCTGAGCCAAGGGTCTGGGCGCCGGTGGTCGTTTTGGTTGCTGGTGGCCGGTGTGGTGACGCTGAGCGCCGCGGGTGCAGGCCTGTGGGTGGCGAACATCAAGTCCGGCGGCAGCGCCAACTATGCGCAAACTGCCAAGGTGATCAAGGTCAACAAGACGCGCTGATCAGCTGGCACTCAAGGGGGCGCACAAGGAGGCGCTTAGAGCGGCGGCTTCAATCGGTGTCTTTGCCCCAGGGCAAGCTGGCGGTCTTGCGTTCCGAGTTCTTGCGGGTGCGCAGCACGGCCTCAAAGCCCTGGCTGCCGCCGTTGACGATGCTCACCAGCAAGCCCATCACATCTTCTTTGCTGAGACTCTCGGTATCGCGGCGGAACTGCTTGATGGCCATGGCCAGCATCTCGCGCGACACCGTCGGGTGGGTGGCCGCCACAACCGCCATGGCGCTGTAGAGATCGGGGAAGCGGCCGCACAGGGCTTTGATGCGCCGCAGCGCCTGGCCGGGTGTGCTGCGCGCTGCCGGGCCTATCCATTCCACCTCGTTGTTGGCGGCATTGAGCAAGGCTTCAAGGCAGCGAATGCGAGTCTGGAGGTACTCGCCGTCTTGCGCCTGCAGCGCCTGCGCATCGGCTTCTTCATCGCTTTCGGCCTGGTTGTAGCGCTCTTGCACCATGGCATCGAGTGCGGCTTCCAGTTCGGCGAGGGATGCGGCAGGAGGGGTGTCGGCCATGATCTTGAACTTCATCGCAGCGGCGGTGCAATGAGTTCGGCCAGCTTGGCCAAAACTTGAACGCTAGTCGGGCGGAATTGGCTTGTGGCGAGCAGAATCTGGCCAGAACAGCCGACGGGGGCGGGAAGATCCTCTTGATTCATGTCTAGGCTTGGGCAAATATCGGCCCATCCAAAACGGTTGCGGCGCGGGGCTAAAGCCTCGGTGCCGCCTTGCAGGAGCTGCTCATGCCCACACTTTCGCTGCTGAAACCGCGCCACAAGCTGATGTTGGCGGTGGTTTGCGTGATGTTTCTTGCGGCTTGGGTAATCTGAGGCGGGCGGGGAGGGGGCGAGCGCTGAGTTCGCCTGCGGAAATGGGCGCGGCACATCGGTGGCCTAAGTCTTGTCCGTCAGCAGGCGCCTCCCGCGCGGCTGAATGAGCCGAATCCATATACCCAAATGCTCAAATGAAAGAGCCTGCATCAGCAGGCTCTTTTTTCATCAGTCTTCGTTCTTGAAGACCAGTTTGACTTCGTGAGTCTGTTTTTCGCCGGAGGGCTCGAAGCGCCAGTCCATCAAGGCGCGGGTGACGGCCTTGTCAAACACGCGGCGGGGTTCCGCTTCCAGAATTTCAACACCGGTGACCTTGCCATCGCCGTCGATCGACATCTTGGCTTTCACCGCACCGGTGGAAATGGACTGCTGGGCGGCTTCGCGCGGAAACTCCGGCGGCACCTTTTTGATGACTTTGGGCGCTGCGGCGTGGGCGGCGAAGGCCAGGGCCAGGGCGCCGCAGAACAGGGCGATGGAGCGGGTGTTGAAGGGTACTGCGTGGGTCATGATGAAGCCTCTGGGGAGTGAGGAAGTCGTGAATTCTTCGTGTTGAAAATGGTGTGGCAAGCCAGTGAGGTTTGCAGCGAACTCAGTAGCGCGCGTGGGCCTTGGTCGGGCTGAAGAAGCCAACGGCTTCCAGCAGGCGCGAGGAGCTATTCGTCAGCGCGTCGGTCGAGCGGCCCAGCTCATCCACCAAGCTGGTGTTTTGCTGGGTGGTGCGATCCAACTCGTTCATGGCGTTATTGACCACGCCCACGCCGGCCGCCTGCTCTTGGGCCGAGTGCGAGATCTCTTCGATCAGCTGGCCCATATTGTTGACCTCGTCGACCACGCTGCGGATGGTGACGCCGGCGTTGTTGACCAGGGCGGTACCGTTCTCGACCTTGACCGAGGATTCCTGGATCAGCACCTTGATTTCTTTGGCAGCAGCCGCCGAGCGTGAAGCCAGGGCGCGCACTTCGGAGGCCACCACCGCGAAGCCGCGGCCATGCTCACCGGCACGGGCTGCTTCAACAGCAGCGTTCAGGGCCAGGATATTGGTTTGGAAAGCGATGCCGTCGATGACGCCGATGATGTCGCCGATCTTGCGCGAGCTGGCGCTGATCTCTTCCATCGTGTCCACCACCTTGGCCACCACGGCGCCACCGGCCGAGGCCGATTGACGTGCCTTGGTGGCGATGCCGGCGGCGCGGCGGGTCAGGTCGCTGGCGCCATGCAGATTGGCAGCGATTTCTTCAACCGAAGCGGCTGTGTCTTGCAGACTGGCGGCCGAGCGGGCCGTGCGGTCCGACAAATTGACATTGCTTTGCGCGATCTCGCTGGAGTTCTGGGCCACTTCGCCAGCAGCGCTGCTGACGCTGGACACCACGCCGGACAGTGCGCTTTGCATTTCCTTCATCGCGTGCAGCATCTGGTTCAGCTCGCAAGTGCCATTGGGCTGAATCAGCATATTCAGGTCGCCGGAGCTGATGGCCTCGGCGGCCGCCTGGGCGCGCTGGGCCGGCACGACGATAGAGCGGGTGATCACAAAGCCGCCGCCAACACCCAGCACCACCGCCACCAGCACGATGCCGCCGGTCAGCAGCACCGAGGTGCGGGCGGTTTCGCCGCCGGACACGGCCACATCACGGGCGCGGTTGAACTGCAAATCCACCAGGGCCTTGAGGCCGTCTTGGTAGGCTTGTTGGGCCGGGCGCACATCGGTGATCAGGCTTTCACGGGCTTCGTCAGGGCTGGCGTCTTGCTGCACTTTCTCGAAGCGGGCAACGGCGGCAAAGAACTTGACCTCGCGCTCACGCACTTGAGCGATCAGGTCCTTTTCTTCCTTGTCTTGGTCCTGAGAAGCTTCCAGGCTGGCCAATTGCTTTTCACTGTCTTGCAATGCGGTGGCGATGGCGGCCTTCTGCTTCTTGATCTGGCGTGCTTCATCCAGCAGCAGCAGATCGCGCGAGGCGCGGGCAATCACGTTGACATTGCTTTCCAGCGAGTTCGCCGCCGCAATCTTCACGAGGCTGGAATTGGCGGTGCGGTCCAGATCTTGGGCCAAATGGTTTGCCGTGTTGGCGCCGTAACTGCCGATGCCGATCATCAGTACCATCATCAGGCCGAAGCTAACCGCGAGGCGGTGGCTGATGCGCAAATCTGTCAATAGCTTCATGGGAAAAGCTTCTCCTCAACGTACAACTGTTCTTTGCAATCCGCGATGGCTCATGTTCTGGCTGCTTGTTGGCCCCCGAACATGATGATCTTGGCTGGGACTGGCCTGCAGCGAGGCTTGTCACCATTTCGGTTTGGGCGCCGCGGACTTGAGCAAAAGGTCGGTGCCGATGGAAAGTAAACCGGCTGTTGTGACATTTGCCGCGGGCCGCTGCAGCCCTTGCTTGTTGGCTTTGATCGGGCTCACCACGCGCCGTGCTTTTTGGCGAGTTGTAACCAGACGTTTGGCCTGCGGCAAGTGTCGGGGCTTCGCGTCAGCTTGGCGCAAGCCGAGATTTCGCGCACGTGAAGAAATGCGCGGAGAGCGGTGGGGGCAAACACCTAGAGCATGCGGCGCAAAGACCGCTAGCTCTTGAAGTGAAGGGTTTACCCTTGACTGATGGGGGTCAGGTCATGCCTTCGCTTCGCGGACCCAGCCGGCCGCTGGTATCGCGGCTGGTCCTTCGTCAGCCACCCAACTCCTTCTGGAGTTGGGTGTGCGGACTCAGTCAATGCGTTGGCTTTTGAGCTGGAGGACGTCCATGGGTCGGATATCGCTGTCGCCTTGCGCCACATTGCCCCAGGCGCTGCGCAGATAGCTGGCCAGGGCGGCGAGTTCGGTGTCGTTCAGCACGCTGGCAAACGGCGGCATGCCGTAGGGGCGCGGATTGCCCGCCGTGGCCGGCGCGAAGCCGCCGCGCTGGATGATGCGCAGCAGATTGGCGGGATTGGCCATGGTGACGCTGCGGCTGCCGGCCAGCGCCGGGTAGGCGCCGGGCACGCCCTGGCCCTGGGCGCCATGGCAGGCGGCGCAATGCTGCTCGTAGAGCTGCGCGCCGGCCGCGCGTGCCGCGCCTGCCGAGGGCTCGGGCTTGCGGGTGGGCGGGTGGGGCGCCTCTTGCTGCGGCAAGCTTTGCAGATAGAGGGCCATGGCGCTGAGGTCGGCCTGCGAGAGGTATTGGGTGCTGCCCAGAATCACCTCGCTCATCGGTCCTAGGGCGCTGCCCTGCGTGCTGGTGCTGCTGCCGGTCTTGAGCCAAGCGCGCAAGTCTTCGGGTCGCCATTGCGCCACGCTGGCTTCGCTGCGCGCATGCAGCGACGGGGCATACCAGCCCAAAGCTGCCAACATGCCGCCGCTGAAGTCTTGTTGGCCGGCGGTGGCGCCTAGAGCGTTGCGTGGCGCGTGGCAGGCATTGCAGTGGCCCAGACCCTGAACCAGATAGGCGCCACGGTTCCACTCGGCACTTTGTTTGGTATCGGCCTGGTACACGGCGGGCCGGAAGTACAGCGCCCGCCATGCGGCCAGCGCCGGCTGGCTGCCGTAGGGGAAGCGCAGCTCATGCGGGCGATTGGCTAGGGGCGCGGCGGGCAGGCTGCGCAGATAGGCGTAGAGCGCGTCGGCATCCGCGCGGCTGACTAGGCTGTAGTTCGTGTAGGGGAAGGCGGGTGAGAGCAGGCGACCGTCGCGGCTGCGGCCGTTGTGCAGCGCGTTCCAGAAATCATCCGCTGACCATTGCCCCAGGCCGTGCTGCGTGTCCGGCGTCAGGTTAGGCCCGAACACGCTGCCAAAGGGCGTGGGAATGGGTCGCCCACCGGCATAGGCCGTGCCGCCACGCTGCGTGTGGCAGCCCATGCAATTGCCGGCCCGGGCCAGATAGGCGCCGCGCTCAATCAGGGCCGGCGTAATCGCCAGCGGCTTTGACGAGGGCTCGGCAGCGTCGGGCCGGTTCAGCAGCCAGATGGCGGCCGCCGCCACCATCGCAACGGCCAGCAGGAGCAAGACCAGCCCGCGCGCCCATCGCCAACTCACGGTGCGGCGGCTCATTGCAGCCCTCCGCAATCCATGGGCAGCGGCGCCGGGAGTGCCAGGGCGGGTTTAGCGCCGGCCGGCAGGGCTTGGGCGGCCAACCATTGGCTGACGGCGTTGATGTCCTCCAGCCGCAAGGTCTTGGCGATGGTGGCCATGCAGTCGGGTGCCACCGCCTGGCGCTGGCCACTGCGCCAGGCGCCGAGCTGGCCATTCAGATAGTCGCGCGGCAGGCCCAGCAGGCCGGGGATGAAGGGCTGCACGCCAGTGAGCTTGCTGCCGTGGCATTGCACGCAGGCCGGCAGCTTGCGCGCCGGGTCGCCCTTGAATACCAGTTGCTCGCCGCGCGCCAATTCAGCCGCACTCAAGCTGGCGGGCAGCGGGGGCGGATAGGGCAGGTCCAGCTGCGCGAAATAGCCGGCCAGCTCCAGCAAATAGGCATCGCTGAGCGGCGCCACCAGATCGCTCATCAAGCCGTAGTGGCGGCGCCCATCGCGGAAATTGAGCAGCTGCTTGTAGAGATAGCCCTGCGGCTTGCCGGCGATGCGCGGGTAGTAGCCATCGGCCGCGGCCCGGCCTTGCTTGCCGTGGCACAGGGTGCAGGCCTGCGCGCGTTGGGCGATGCTGTCTTCAAAGGGCGTGGCGGTGGGCCGGTTGGGGGCATCGGCCGTCGCTGCACTTGCTTGCAGCAAGGCCTGCCCGGCCAATAAGCAACTCAGCGCAGCGCGGGCCAGCCAGCCCGAAAACAGATGTGAAGTCATGCGGGCATTATCAGCAGCCGCCAGAGGTCGGGGAGTGGAGTGCCGGCGGCTTCGCGTTTGGCCACTTCGGCCCTGTCAATGCCCGGTGTCTGGTTCAGCGGTGGGCTTGGCCGCCCGGCTGCCAAAAATGGCCGAGCCAATCCGCACCATGCTGGCGCCTTCGGCGACGGCGGCTTCCAGATCGGCGCTCATGCCCATGGACAAGGTGTCGAGGGTCAGGTCTTGCTGCTCGGTTTGCAACTCTGCTTTCACTTGGGCCAGCAAAGCGGCCAAGGCGCGGTGTGGCTGGCGCTGCGCCTCAAACTCAGCGGCCGGCTCAGGCACCGCCATCAGGCCGCGCAAGCGCAGGCGCGGCAGGCCGGCCACGGCGCGGGCCAGGGCGGGGACTTCGGCCGGGCTGGCGCCGCTCTTACTGGCCTCGCCGCTGATATTGACTTGCAAGCAGATATTGAGCGGCGGCAGATGCGCCGGGCGTTGCTCGGACAGGCGCTGCGCGATCTTCAGCCGGTCCACGCTGTGCACCCAGTCAAAGTGTTCTGCTACCGGCTTGGTCTTATTGCTTTGCAGCGGGCCGATCAGATGCCACTCCAGCTGATCGCGCAAATCGGCCAGCGCGGCGATCTTGTCCAAGCCCTCTTGCACATAGTTTTCGCCAAAGCGGCGCTCGCCGGCGTCAAAGGCCTCGCGCACGTCCTCGGCCGGAAATGTCTTGCTCACCACCAGCAGCGTGACACTGTGCACATCCCGCCCGGCGGCATGGCAGGCTTGGGCAATGCGCTGATGTTGTTTTTGAATCCTGCTCGATATCGTCGCCATAATGGCCCGGCCCCTGCTTCACTCTAATTTCCACTGCGGACTGCCCTGTCATGGACATCACCCAACTGCTTGCATTCTCGGTCAAGAACAAGGCCTCGGACTTGCACCTCTCCGCCGGTTTGCCGCCGATGATTCGCGTTAATGGCGATGTGCGCCGCATCAATGTCGAGGCGCTGGAACACCGCCAAGTGCATGACATGGTGTACGACATCATGAATGACAGCCAGCGCAAGATTTACGAAGAATCGCTGGAAGTGGACTTCTCCTTCGAGATCCAAGGCCTGGCCCGTTTCCGCGTCAATGCCTTCAATCAGAACCGCGGTGCTGGCGCCGTGTTCCGGACCATTCCGAGCAAGATCCTCTCGCTGGAGCAGCTGAACGCGCCGAAGATTTTTGCCGAGCTGGCCCTGCGCCCGCGCGGCCTGGTGCTGGTGACCGGCCCGACCGGCTCGGGCAAGTCGACCACCCTGGCCGGCATGGTCAATCACCTGAACGAGAACGAGTACGGACACATCCTCACCATCGAGGACCCGATCGAGTTCGTGCACGAGTCCAAGAAGAGCCTGATCAACCAGCGCGAGGTGGGGCCGCACACCATGAGCTTCGCCAATGCGCTGAAGTCGGCGCTGCGTGAAGACCCGGACGCGGTGCTGGTGGGTGAAATGCGTGACCTGGAAACCATTCGCCTGGCGCTGACCGCGGCGGAAACCGGCCACTTGGTCTTCGGCACCCTGCACACCAGCTCGGCCGCCAAAACGGTGGACCGTATCGTTGACGTGTTCCCGGCGGCTGAAAAAGAGATGGTGCGGGCGATGGTGTCTGAGTCGCTGGTGGCGGTGATCTCGCAAACGCTGTGCAAGCTCAAAGACGGCTCGGGCCGGGTGGCGGCGCATGAAATCATGTTGGGCAACTCGGCCATCCGCAACTTGATCCGCGAGAACAAGGTGGCGCAGATGTACTCGGCCATCCAGACCGGCAATAACCAGGGCATGCAAACCCTGGACCAGAACCTGACCGATCTGGTGCGCCGCAACATCATCTCGCCCGCCGAGGCCCGCGCCAAGGCCAAGTTCCCGGACAACTTCCCGGGCTAAGGCGCGCAGGCAGAGCCATATTTTTCGCGGTGGGCAAGACGGCCCTCCACTCAAGCGCCCGCCGGCTCCGGCGGGCGTTTTTCCGGCGATACCCCGGCTTGACAGGGCTTAAAGTCTGCCGGTTCGCATCTTGCACCGGCGCAGAGGATTTCCATGGAACGTGACCAGGCCACCAAATTCATCAACGACTTGTTGCGCCTGATGCAGTCGCGCAAGGGTTCGGACTTGTTCCTCACCGCCGACTTCCCACCCGCCGTCAAGGTGGACGGCAAGGTCACCAAGGTCTCGCCCCAGCCGCTGACCGGCCAGCACACCTTGCAGCTGGCCCGCGCCATCATGAACGACAAGCAGGCGGCCGAGTTCGAGCGCAACAAGGAGTGCAACTTCGCCATCTCGCCGCAGGGCATTGGGCGCTTCCGCGTCAATGCCTTCCTGCAGCAAGGTTGCGTGGGCCTGGTGCTGCGGACCATTCCGGCCAGCCTGCCCAGCATCAGCTCGCTGGAGCTGCCCACCGTGCTGCGTGATGTGGTGCAGTTCAAGCGCGGTCTGGTGATCGTGGTTGGTGCCACCGGCTCGGGCAAGAGCACGACCTTGGCGGCCATGATCGATGAGCGCAACGAGACCACCTTCGGCCACATCATCACCATCGAAGACCCGGTCGAGTTTGTGCATCCGCACAAGAACTGCATCGTTAGCCAGCGCGAGGTCGGCATCGACACCGACAGCTGGGAGATGGCGCTGAAGAATTCGCTGCGCCAGGCGCCCGATGTGATCTTGATGGGCGAGTTGCGCGACCGCGAGACCATGGAGCACGCCGTGGCCTTTGCCGAAACCGGCCACCTCTGCATGGCCACCCTGCACGCCAATAGCGCCAACCAGGCCCTGGACCGCATCATCAACTTTTTCCCCGAAGAGCGCCGTGCGCAGCTTTTGATGGATTTGTCGCTGAATCTGCGCGCCCTGGTGTCGCAGCGCCTGCTGCCGCGCCGCGAAGGCAAGGGCCGGGTGGCGGCGGTGGAAATCTTGCTGAACTCGCCGCTGATCTCCGACCTGATCTTCAAGGGTGAGGTGGGCGAGATCAAGGAAATCATGAAGCGCTCGCGCGAGCAAGGCATGCAGACATTTGACCAAGCCCTGTTCGATCTGTACGAGCTGGGCAAGGTCACCTACGAAGACGCGCTGCGCAATGCCGATTCGGTCAACGACCTGCGCCTGCAGATCAAGCTCAATAGCGAGCGCGCGCGTTCCGGCGATATTGCCTCCGGCACCGAACATTTCACTATTCTGTAAACACCATGAACGCAGCCGCTCCGATTCGCAGTTACGAGACCACTCCCAGCCTCCAGGTCGCCTTTCTGGGCCTGGGCGTGATGGGCTACCCGATGGCAGGCCACTTGGCCCGCGCCGGCCACAGCGTGACGGTCTACAACCGCAGCACCGCCAAGGCCCAGGCCTGGGTGGCCGAGTACGGTGGCCGCGCCGCCGCCAACCCTGCACTTGCGGCAGCCGGGGCCGATATCGTGTTTGCCTGCGTGGGCAATGACGATGATTTGCGCGCCGTGGTGCTGGGCGAGCAAGGCGCGTTCAAAGGCATGAAGGCCGGTGCGATTTTTGTGGACCACACCACGGCTTCCGCCGAAGTGGCGCGTGAGCTGCACGCTGCGGCGCTGGCGCTGGGCCTGCACTTTGTGGACGCCCCGGTGTCCGGCGGCCAAGCGGGCGCGGTCAATGGCGCTTTGACGGTGATGTGCGGTGGTGACGCCGCGCCTTTCGAGCGCATTCAGCCGGTGACCTTGGCCATGGCCAAGGCGGTGACGCGGGTGGGCGAGTCAGGTGCCGGCCAACTGGCCAAGATGGTCAATCAGATTTGCATTGCCGGCCTGGTGCAGGGCTTGGCCGAGGCGATTGCCTTTGGTGAAAAAGCCGGCCTGGACATGAAGCAGGTGCTGGACGTGATCGGCAAAGGCGCCGCGCAAAGCTGGCAGATGGACAACCGTGGCAAGACCATGGTGGACAAGCAGTTCAACTTCGGCTTCGCCGTCGACTGGATGCGCAAAGACCTCGGTCTCGTGCTGGACGAAGCCCGCCGTAACGGCGCCCGCCTGCCGGTGACGGCCCTGGTGGACCAGTTCTATGCCGATGTGCAGGTGCAAGGCGGGCGGCGCTGGGATACCTCCAGCCTGATCACTCGCCTCGTTTAAGCATTGCCCTGAGGTTGGGGCGGGCTGCTGCCCGCCCAGTGTTCTGATTTGGGCTTACTTGGCCGGGGTCGCGTTGGACTTGGGCGTGATGCGCGCCAACTCGTCTTCGCTGATGATCTCAAAAGCCCGCACGACCTTTTTCACGCCGCTGACGCCACGCGTCAACTCAGCCGCGCGTTTGGATTCGCGCTCGGTGACACGGCCCATCAGGTAGACCACTTCGCGCTCCACCACCACGTAAAATGCGTTGGACAGCAGATCGGGTGCGTCCACCAGCGTGGCCTTGACCTTGCCCGCGATCACCAGATCGTTGGAGCGGCTGCCCAGCGAACTGGTGGGTGCCACCACCACTTCATTCAGCACGGTGCGCACGTTGTCGACCTTGCTGATCACGCTTTCCAACTTGGCCTTGTCTTCTTCCGTCGCCATCTCACCGGTCAGCAAAACCGTGCGGTTATAGCTGTTGATGCTGACGTGGGCGTTGCCGCCGAAGTTCTCGCGCAACTTGCTGGCTGCTTTGTACTCAATGCCTTGATCTTCCACTTGGGCGCCGGAGGTGCGACGGTCAGTCGCCACGAGTGCGCCGCCCACCATGGCGCCGCCAAGCATCAGCGGAGCGCAGCCGGTGCTGGCCAGGCCAGCGGCCAAGGCAGCAAAAACCAGGGCATAACGGGGAAGCAAAGCGTGCAGGCGTTTGGACATGGTGGGTGATTTCGGGGTCGTGGGTGAACGTTCAGGGGGAGACGAACTGCCGGTCTTGCGCGGGCTTTGGCGCGAGGTTTGGCGCTTACTCGCCGTCGCCCAGCAATTGCAAGTCAACCGCATCGCACAGGCAATGCGCCAGCAGGCGGTGCGATTCGGCCACCCGGGCCGGGCGGGAATGGGGGATGCGGATCTGCACATCGGTGTCTTGCAGCAGGCCGCGCAATTCGTCGGTCGTGCTGCCGGTGATGGCGATCACGCACATGTCCTGGGCATGCGCCGCTTCCAGCACCGGCGCCCAATGGCCAAGTTGGGCTTGGGCTGACTCAAACACCAGCAGCAGGTCGCCGGGGTGGCCCAGGCTTTGCACCTGGCGGCACAGGGCCGCGTCGGGGCTGCTGCCGTGGGCTTGGGCGTCCAGCGCCCAGGCGGCGAGGCCGGGGCGGTCTTGTTCGAAGCGGCCCACCAGCAAGGCGGCCATGTATTGCGCATCCAGGCTAGATAGCCCCAGGCCGCAACACAGCACCCGGCCGCCGCTGGTGATGCCATCGATCAGCATTTGCGCGGCTGTGGACAAGGGGCGGGAAAGGTTCTCGGCCGCTTGATACAGCAGGTCGGCGCTTTCGAAGAATTGTTGTTGGATGCGTTGCTCTAGCATGGGGCGGGATCATAAGGCTTCCCTGCAAACCCTCGATGCCTGCGCAGCTTGAGCCTGTAACGGACTATTGCCGGGCGCCGCCGCCTGGCGCTCGCAAGCGCGCGAATTCAGCCCGCATCAAACGCGGCCTTGAGCCACTCAACCTGCTCCCCGTCCATCGCCACGACATCGAAGCGGCAGGGCGGCGGCGTGGCCTGGCTGAGCAAGAAATGCTGAGCGGCGTAGATCAGCCGGCGCTGCTTGGCGGGGGTGACGCTGGCGGCCGCCCCGCCGTGCGAGGCATCGCAGCGGGAGCGCACTTCGATGAAGATCAAGGTGCCCGCGCTGTCTTGCATGATCAGATCGATTTCGCCGCCGCGCGCCCGCGGCCCAGCAGCGACCCGATAATTGCGCTGCACCAGGCGCAGGCCCTGGCGCAGCAGATGGTGCAAAGCGCGGTCCTCGGCCGCCTCGCCACGCGGCTTGGACAACTCAGACGAACTACTGGAAGCACTCCACTTGAACAACATTGCTGGCAATGCCTCCGTGTCATCGACGATGCTGGCCGCGGCCGCTGCTGCCGCAGGCGGCCAACAGTACCCCGCCTCCACACTCTATGTGCTGGCCACCCCGATTGGCAATCTGGCCGACCTGACTTTCCGCGCCGCGCATGTCCTCAGTCTGGTGGATGCGGTGGCTTGCGAAGACACCCGCGTCAGCGGCGGCCTTTTGCGCCATCTGGGCCTGCACAAGCCCTTGATCGCCCTGCATCAGCACAACGAGCACGAAGGCGCAGCGGGCCTGATCGCGCGCCTGCAGCAGGGCGAGCGCATTGCCTACATCAGCGATGCCGGCACGCCCGCCATCTCCGACCCCGGCGCGGTGCTGGTGGCGGCGGTAGCCGCGGCGGGTTTGCGCGTCTTCCCTGTGCCCGGCGTCAGCAGCACCGTGACCGCGCTGAGCGTGGCCGGCGATGCCCAGGCTCAGGGTTTCGAGTTTGCCGGCTTCTTGCCCACCAAAACGGCAGAGCGCCGCACGGCGCTGTCAGCCCTGTGCGCCAGCCCGCGCAGCCAGGTCTTGTTCGAAGCCCCGCACCGCATCAAGGCCTTGATCGCCTTGCTGGCCGAGCTGTGCCCGCTGCAAAAAGTGACCGTGTGCCGCGAGCTGACCAAGCAGTTTGAGACCGTCTACACCGCCCCCGCCGCCGATCTGCCGGCCTGGATGGAGGCCGACAGCCAGCGCGAGCGGGGCGAGTTTGTGCTGGTGCTGCACGCCATGAAGCCCGAGTCCGCGGCCGACAGCGATCTGCCCGCCGAGGCCTTGCGCGCCCTGCAAATTCTGGCGGCCGAGTTGCCGCTCAAGCAGGCCGTTGCCCTGGCCGCCGAAATCAGCGGCGCGCCGCGCAACAAGCTTTACGAGCTGGCGCTGGCGCAGAAAAAGGCCCGCGAAGATCAGGACGACTAAGAACTTATCTGTCAATAGCTGGGGTCGGCTGGCGGACAAGTTCTAAGCCCTATTCGCACTCATCCGGCCGGCCGCTGATTTGCGCGCGCCGCTGGCCGGCGCCAACTGGCCGGCTAGGCCCAGGCCGAAGGGCGGCATATTGACGTAGACGTTCTCGTAGCCGCCGGGTGAGACGGCATAGGTCTCATGCCAGATGCCCACCGTGCCGTCCGTGCCCACGGCCTTGTTGAAGGCGGCCCAAGCCGGCAGATGTTGCTGGTCGCGATTTTTGGCATAGGCCATCAGCTGGTCCATGGAGCGCCAGTACTGCACCATCAGCGTGGTGCGGGCGAACCACATCTCCGAATGCATCAGGCCCAGCTCCGGCTTTTGCTGCAACTCCCGCAGCATGCGCGGCATGGCGGAGGCGACCGGCCACCATTTGTGCAGCAGCCAAGGTTTGTTGATGCGCAGGCCGATCAGGAAGACGACGAAGTCGCCTTCCAAGCTGGCACACAGGCGTTCACGGTGAATCATGGGCTGACCTTGGCGTTGAGTTTGGCGCTGAGCTTGTTGCTAAGTGGCTGGGCGATGCCAGCAGTCTGCAGCGCAGGAATGCTCATGCGCAAGGCCTGGTCCAGGGGCGTGTGAGGCGGCGTGCCGATCAGGGCGCGCAGCTCGGTGTCCAGCAGCTGATGCGGGCGATCCCAGAGATAGCGCACTTCGGCCACGGCCCGCCAAGAGGGGATCACCAGCCCGCCCAGCTTCATCAAGCCCCAGGGCAGTTTGCGCACTTTCAAGCGCCGACCGCACAGCGCTTGCAGAGTGTCCAGCAAGACCTGACCCTCGACGGCATGGCCAGCGAAATGCAAGCGGTGGTGGCCGCGCAGCTGCGCCCGGCGCGCCGCCACCTGCACAAAGGCTTGTGCCAAGTCGGGCAGATAGGCCCAGGCATGGATGTGGGTCAGCGCGCCGGGGTAGACGAAAACGCCTTGGCTGAGCTTAGCTGTCAGCGCCAGATCGAACCAGGTGCCGCTGCCCGTGCCGCCAAAGAAATCGCCCGCGCGCAGCACCACCGAGTCCAGGCCTTGGGTCGCCGCAGCGGCCATTTGCGCTTCTAGCGCGATGCGCAGGCGGGCCTTTGGCGTGTCCGGTCGCTCAGGCGTGGCCAGCGGCAGCTGCGCCGGCAGTTCGCGGCCGAAGTTGTAGACATTGCCGGGCAGCATCAGCAAGGCGCCCAGGGCAAGGGCGGTGGACTGGGCGCTGGCCGCCAGCGGCGGCAGCAGTTCCTCCCAGCGGTGGTAGGGCGGGTTGAGGGCGTTGAGCACGACTTGGACCTCGCCGGCCGCCTGCTTGGCCAGCTGAAGGAGCGTGGCGCTGTCGGTGGCGTCACAGCGCAAGGCCTGGACTTGGGGCAGGGCCGTCAGCGTGGCCGGCAGGGGTTTGCGGGCCTGGGCCAGCACCTGCCAGCCGGCGTGGGCAAAAGCCTGGGCGAATGCCTGGCCGGCGCGGCCGGCGGCGCCGAGGATGAGGACGGTGTTCTTGCTCATGGCGAGCCTTTTTGGTTGGTCGATGGCAGCAGTGTGCGCAAAACCCAAGCTATGCAGAAGAGCCGTTATTGAATTGAAGATATGCATCAGTGAATTGATAATGCCTGCATGAATCAAGCCCTGGATTGGTCTTTGCTGCAGGTGTTTCTGGCCTTGGCGGAGGCCGGCTCGCTTAACCGGGCCGCCCCGCAGCTGGGGCAAAGCCAGCCCACGCTGAGCCGGCAATTGGCGGCGCTGGAGGCGGCTCTGGGCCAGACCCTGTTTGAGCGTCACGCCCGCGGCCTGCGCCTGACGGCGGCAGGCGAGG
Source organism: Roseateles sp. PN1 (assembly GCF_038419725.1). Taxonomy (NCBI): domain Bacteria; kingdom Pseudomonadati; phylum Pseudomonadota; class Betaproteobacteria; order Burkholderiales; family Sphaerotilaceae; genus Roseateles; species Roseateles sp. PN1. The sequence goes on from NZ_JBCARA010000006.1 coordinate 140,404, forward strand.
CCTTGCTGCCCGCGGCCCAGCGCATGCGCGAAGGCGCACGCGAACTCAGCTTGACGCTGGCCGCGCGCGATCAGTCCCTGGCCGGCACGGTGCGACTGACGGCCAGCGAGATCGTCAGCCATCACTTCCTGCCGCCGGTGCTGCTGGACTTGCGGCGCCAACACCCCGAGATCCAGATCGAGCTGGTGGCCAGCGACCAAGTGGCCAATCTGTTGGAGCGAAGCGCCGACATCGCCCTGCGCATGTTCCGCCCCGAGCAGCCCACCTTGGTGGCCCGCAAGCTGGGTGACTGGCCGCTGGGCTTTTACGTCCACCGCGACTACATCGCCCGCTACGGCCGGCCTGAGATGGGCAATTTGCTGACGCATCAATGGCTGGGCTATGACCAGTCTGACCTGATGCTGCGCGGCTTCGCGCAGGCGGGTTTTCAGCTCGGGCGCGAGTTCTTTGGCTTCCGCTGCGACAACCAGTTGGTGGCCTGGGAATGCATGCGCGCCGGCATGGGCATTGCGGTCGGCCCGCAGGCCTTGGCGGCCCGGGATGAAGCGCTGCAGCGCGTGCTGCCGGAGATTGCCGTGCCGCCGCTGCCCTTGTGGCTGACGGCGCACCGCGAACTGCGCGACACGCCGCGCCTGCGCCTGGTCTTCGATGCCTTGGCGCGGGCCTTTACCGGTGAAGTCAAAGGTCTTGAGCGCGCTTCTACAATGCCGGGATGATTTCGCGCGAACCTACTCTTGCCCGCCTGGTAACAGCCCGCAGCCAACTGCTTGAGCCTTATGGCCTGGGCGATGCCGTGCTCAGCAAGGCGCTGCGGCTGATCACCGAACACAAGGTCGATGATGCCGACCTATATTTCCAGACCACCCGTGCCGAGGGCTGGAGCTTGGAAGAGGGCATTGTCAAAAGCGGCAGCTTCAGCATCGACCAAGGCGTGGGCGTGCGCGCCGTCGCTGGCGAGAAGACCGCGTTTGCTTACTCGGACGATATCTCCGAGGCCGCCATTCTGGACGCCGCGCTGACGGTGCGTTCCATCGCCGCCGCCGGCCAAAGCCGCCGAGTCAAAGTGCCGTCCAGCCCAACGGTGGCCGGCAGCCGCGCGCTGTACGGCATGACCGACCCCATCGCCAGCCTGGACAGCGCCGAAAAGGTGGCCTTGCTGGAGCGCACCGAGCGCATGGCCCGCGCCAAGGACCCGCGCGTGGCGCAGGTGATGGCCGGTTTGGCCGCCGAACATGAGGTGATTCTGGTGGCCCGCGCCGACGGCACTTTGGCCGCCGACGTGCGCCCGCTGGTGCGATTGAGCGTGACGGTGATTGCCGAGAGCAATGGCCGCCGCGAAGTCGGCTCGGGCGGTGGTGGCGGGCGTTTCGGCCTGGCCTATTTCACCGACGAGATGATTGCCAGCTATGTCGAGCAAGCCGTCACCGCCGCGCTGACCAATCTGGAATCGCGCCCAGCCCCGGCCGGCGAGATGACCGTGGTGCTTGGCCCCGGCTGGCCCGGCGTCTTGCTGCACGAAGCCATCGGCCACGGCCTGGAAGGCGACTTCAACCGCAAGGGCTCCAGCGCCTTTGCTGGCCGCATCGGCCAACGCGTGGCGGCCAAGGGCGTCACGGTGCTGGACGACGGCACCTTGCCGGATCGCCGCGGCTCCATGAATGTGGACGATGAGGGCTGCGCCTCGCAGCGCAATGTGTTGATCGAAGACGGCATCCTGAAGGGCTATATCCAGGACGCAATGAATGCGCGCCTGATGAAGGTGGCGCCCACCGGCAACGGCCGCCGCGAAAGCTACGCCCATGTGCCCATGCCGCGCATGACCAACACCTATATGCTCGGCGGCGACAAGGATCCGCAGGAAATCATCGCCAGCATCAAGAAGGGCATTTACGCCAGCAACTTCGGTGGCGGCCAGGTGGACATCACATCCGGCAAGTTTGTCTTCTCGGCCAGCGAGGCCTTCTGGGTCGAGAACGGCAAGATCCAGTACCCCGTTAAGGGCGCCACCATCATCGGCAGCGGCCCTGAGGCGCTGACCCGCGTCACCATGATCGGCAACGATATGCAACTCGACACCGGTGTGGGCGTGTGCGGCAAAGAAGGCCAGAGCGTGCCTGTGGGCGTGGGCCAGCCCACGCTGCGCATTGACGGGCTGACCGTCGGCGGCACGGCCTGAGTGGCCTGTCATTCCGCCGTGCTACATTCAAGCCCATGAATTCGCGCTTCGCCTTTTTTAGCTTTTGGTATTTCTGCAACCGCACCGGCGGCGACAGAGGCGATAGCGTGAACCACAAGTAGCGCAGCGAATCTCAAGCAAACCGCCGGGCACCCAGCCCCAGGCGGTTTTTTTTCGTCCATCCTTCCCAAGAGAACGAACAAGCATGAATGCCAAGAACGCCAGCAAGCCCGTGGAAACCGAACGTTGGTACTCGCCGCAAGACAAGACCAGCCAGACCGATGACCAGCGCATCCGCGATGTGACGCCGCTGCCGCCGCCCGAGCATCTGATTCGCTTCTTCCCGATCAGCGGCACGCCGATGGAAAAGCTCATCAGCGGCACCCGCAAGCGCATCCGCGACATCATGAGCCGCAAGGACGACCGTCTGCTGATCGTCATCGGCCCCTGCTCCATTCACGACCCGGCAGCTGCCGTGGAGTACGCCCGCCGCTTGGCGGTGCAGCGCGAGAAGTACGCCGACACGCTGGAGATCGTGATGCGCGTCTACTTCGAAAAGCCCCGCACCACGGTGGGCTGGAAGGGCTTGATCAACGACCCCTACCTCGACGAGAGCTACCGCATCGACGAAGGCCTGCGCATCGCCCGCCAACTGTTGCTGGAGATCAACCGCATGGGCGTGCCGGCGGGTTCGGAATTCCTGGACGTGATCTCGCCCCAGTACATCGGGGACTTGATCAGCTGGGGCGCCATCGGCGCGCGCACCACCGAAAGCCAGGTGCACCGCGAGCTGGCCTCGGGCTTGTCGGCGCCCATCGGTTTCAAGAATGGCACCGACGGCAATATCAAGATCGCCACCGATGCGATCCAGGCCGCCGCGCGCCCGCACCACTTCTTGTCGGTGCACAAAAACGGCCAGGTCGCCATCGTCGAGACCAATGGCAATAAGGACTGCCACGTCATCCTACGCGGCGGCAACAAGGCGCCCAATTACGACGCCGAGAGCGTGGCCGCTGCCTGCAAAGAGCTGGCCGCTGCCAAGCTCGACACCACGTTGATGGTGGATTGCTCGCACGCCAACAGCTCCAAGCAGCATCAACGCCAGCTCGATGTGGCGCGCGATGTGGCCGCGCAGATGGGCGCGGGCAGCAAGAGCATCTTTGGACTGATGGTGGAAAGCCATTTGCATGACGGCGCGCAGAAGTTCAGCCCCGGCAAGGACGACCCCGCCAAGCTGGAATACGGCAAGAGCATCACCGACGCCTGCCTGGGTTGGGACGATTCGCTGGAAGTGCTGGAAGTGCTCAGCCAAGCGGTCAAGGCAAGTCGCGCCTGATACGGCAGAATCAAGCCCAGCACAGCAGCGCAGGAGTGAAGCATGCACAGCAGCGTCAAAGTCGTTTTCGGGCCCGGCCAGGAGTTTGACCTTCAGGTCGACTCGAACGAGGTGCTCTCCTTCGATGCGGCGCGCGCGTGGTTGGATGAGCAGTTCGTCAAGTTTGAGTGCGTGCCTATGCGCGGCTCGGGCAAGGTGCTGATCGCCGACAAAATCGTCGCCGTGGCCGCCGCCATGGGCCCGGTGTCCTTCAACGACGCCGCGCTGGCGCTGGACTATGCGCGCGCCGCCTGCGGCGCCCTGAGCAAGGCCTTGCTGCGGGTGGATGTGGCCAAGCACAGCTTGTCGTACTGATCGGCTGCGTCAGGCGGCGGGGCGCTGCAGGGTGATTCGCAGCGCCTTCGCGCTATCTATCCCGTCCTGAATTGCCCTGGCTTAGTTCCGCTGCGGCCCGGCATGCCCCGTAGCGCTCTGCGCGCAATTCGCCCTCTTGAATTGTTTGCTCTTGCCCCCAAGTGGCGTGGCGCAGGAGGCACTCTCGCGGGTCGCCTCCATTGACCCACTTTTTCGAACAACGATCAGCCATGACAAAGCAAACCCATGCCTTCCAGGCCGAGGTCAAGCAGATCCTGCACCTCGTCACCCATTCGCTCTATTCCAACAAGGAAATCTTCCTGCGCGAGTTGGTGTCCAACGCCTCTGACGCTTGCGACAAGCTGCGCTTCGAGGCGCTGGACAATGCCGCGCTGTTTGAAGACACGCCGAACCTGGAAGTGCGCGTCTCTTTCGACGAAGCCGCCCGCACCGTCACCATCAGCGACAACGGCATCGGCATGAGCGAGGAAGAGGCGATTGCCCACCTCGGCACCATCGCCAAGAGCGGCACCCGCGAGTTCATGGCCAAGCTGGAAGGCGACCAGAAGAAGGACGCCAACCTGATCGGCCAGTTCGGCGTGGGCTTCTACTCGGGCTTCATCGTCGCCGACCGCATCACGGTGGAAACCCGCCGCGCCGGCGTGGCCGCCGAAGCGGGCGTGCGCTGGACCTCGGAAGGCACCGGCGACTACGAAGTCGAGACCATCACCAAGGCCGGCCGTGGCACCGATGTGATCCTGCATCTGCGCGAAGGCGAGGACGAGTTCCTCAAGACCTGGCGCCTGAAGTCCGTCATCAGCAAGTACTCCGACCACATCTCCCTGCCCATCCTGATGAAGAAGGAAGAGTGGGACGCTGATAACGCCAAGCAGGTGCTCAAGGACGAGTGGGAGTCGGTCAACAAGGCCTCGGCCCTGTGGTCGCGCTCCAAGAGCGAAGTCACGCAAGAACAGTACGACGAGTTCTACAAACAGATCAGCTACGACACCGAAGCACCGCTGGCCCACACCCACAACCGGGTGGAAGGCCGCAGCGAGTACACGCAGCTGCTCTACATCCCCAAGAAGGCGCCGTTTGATCTGTGGAACCGCGACAAGCGTGGTGGCGTCAAGCTCTACGTCAAGCGCGTCTTCATCATGGACGACGCCGAGGCGCTGATGCCGGTCTACCTGCGCTTCGTCAAGGGCGTGATCGACTCGGCCGACCTGCCGCTCAACGTCAGCCGTGAGTTGCTGCAGGAAAGCCGTGATGTGAAGGCCATCCGCGAAGGTTCGACCAAGCGTGTGCTGGGCATGCTGGAATCGCTGGCCGATAGCGAAGACGCCGCCGAGCGCGCCAAGTACGCGGACTTCTGGAAGGACTTCGGTTCGGTGCTCAAGGAAGGCATCGGCGAAGACCATCAGAACCAAGAGCGTCTGGCCAAGCTGTTCCGCTTTGCCTCGACCCATGCGGATGAAGGCGTGTCGCTGGCCGACTACATCAAGCGCGCCAAGGAAGATCAGGACGCGATCTACTACATCACCGCCGACTCGCTCAGCGCCGCCAAGAACAGCCCGCAGCTGGAGATCTTCCGCAAAAAGGGCATCGAGGTGCTGCTGCTGACCGACCGCGTCGACGAGTGGATGCTCTCGCATCTGTACGAGTTCGAAGGCAAGCCGCTGCAGTCCGTCGCCAAGGGCGCCATCGACCTGGGCAAGCTGCAAGACGAGGACGAGAAGAAGAAGGCCGAAGAAGCGGCTGAGACCTTCAAGCCCCTGCTGGACCGCCTGAAGGAAGCGCTGAAGAGCCGCGCCAAGGATGTGCGCGTCTCTACCCGTTTGGTCGACTCGCCCGCCTGTATCGTGGTGGAAGAGGGCGATATGAGCGGCCATCTGGCCCGCCTGATGAAGCAAGCCGGCCAAGCCGCACCGACCTCGCTGCCGACGCTGGAAATCAACGCCGAGCACGCCCTGGTCAAGAAGCTGGAAGCCTCGGCCCAGTTCGATGACTTGGCTAACGTGCTGTTTGATCAGGCCGTGCTGGCCGAGGGTGGCCACCTGGAAGACCCGGCCGCCTATGTGCGTCGCGTCAATGCGATGCTCTTGGCTTAATCAAGGCAAGGCATTCGCCCCTTCGAGGGCGTGAACAAGAAAAGGCGCTTCGGCGCCTTTTCTTTTGCTTGCATTGACCCTTGCTGCGGCTCGTGTGCGTTGATGGACTTCAGTAGATGCCGATCGCGCGGCAATACAAGCATCAGGGTCACTACCGTTTCGAAAAATCAAACTCGCAAAATAGAATAACGGAACACTGTTTCAAAACAACTGGGTGATTGCATGGGGGTGAGCAGCCAAGACGATCGCGTGAATCACGTCAATCACGTCATACAGGTGGCCTTGGTGGGCGAGTGCATGCTGGAGTTGCAGGGCGAGGCCTTGGGCACACTCACGCAGCGCTACGGCGGCGACACCTTCAATACGGCGGTCTATCTGGCCCGCTGTGCCGCTGCCAGGGGCCTGAGCTGCCACTACGCCACGGCCGTGGGTGACGATGGGCTGAGCGCCAAGCTGCTGCAGCGTTGGGCAGGCGACGGCTTGGCCCTTGACCTGGTGTTGCAGATCCCAGGTCGGCTGCCGGGGCAGTACCTGATAGAGGTGGATGAGCGAGGTGAGCGCAGCTTCAGCTACTGGCGTGACCACAGCGCCGCCAAGGCCTACTTCGATGGCAAGCTCACGCCGCTGGAGCAGGGCTTGATGCGCTGGGATGCGCTCTACCTCAGTGGCATCAGTCTGGCTATCCTGCCGCCGGCCGGGCGCGAGCGCCTGTTCGTGCTGATGCAGGCGCTGCGCGAGCGCGGCGCCGCTGTGGTGTTCGATAACAACTACCGGCCGCGCCTGTGGCCCGATGCGGCGCAAGCGCGGGCCGCCTTCAGCCGTGCGTTCGAGTTGTCCAGCATCGCACTGGTAACGGCCGACGATCACCAAGCCCTGTTCGGCCTGCCTAGCTTGGAGGCCGCTGTGATGTCCGCCCAAGAGCTGCCAAGCCCCGAGCTGATCATCAAGCGCGGTGCGGCCGCCACTTTGGTTCGCAGCAGTGGGGATGCCGCTTGGCAGCAAGCGCCTACCGAGCCCGTGGACAAGGTGGTGGACACCACGGCCGCGGGCGATTCTTTTGCCGCCGGCTACCTCAGTCGGCGCTTGCTGGGGGACTCGGCGCTGGAGGCTGCGCGCTTTGGCAACCGCTTGGCTGCGCGCGTGATTCAGCACCGTGGTGCGGTGATTCCCGTCGCGGCGATGATCGATCTGATGAACGAGACATCCGCATGAAAATTGCGCCTTGGATGCTTGCCAGCCTGCTCGGCCTGGGCCAGTTGCTGGCCGCTGATGGGCAGGCCGCCGTCATCGGGGTCAATGTGCCGGCGGTATCGCTGACAGTGGCGCGCATCGAGATGCTGCCGCTGGAGCAGCGTAAGCCCTGGCTGGCTTACCTGGCGCGCTCACAGCAGCAGCGTGAGGTCGACCGCGCAGCGCTGGCCGCTGAGCGCGCCGCGTTGCCGCCCGGCAGCCCCGCACCTGCGCCGCCCGAAGGTGGCCACGCCGACAAAAGCATGCCGCTGAACCAAGCTCCTGCTTGGTACGCCAGCGCCGCAGCGCGCCGGGTGGCCGACAACATCGTGAGCTTTCAGACGCCGGCTGGCGGCTGGGGCAAGAACCAGCCGCGTGACCGACCACCGCGCCTGTCGGGCCAAGACTATGTGGCCGATAACAATTCGCCGCGCGCCGTGGCCGGCGACTTCGATCTGGCCGAGAACCCGCGCTGGAGCTATGTGGGCACCATCGACAACGACGCCACCATCACCGAAGTCCGCTTCTTGGCCAAGGTAGCGGTGCAACTGCCAGAGTCGGACGCTGCCCCCTACCGGGCCAGCGCACTCAAAGGCCTGGCCTACCTGTTGGCTGCGCAGTTCCCGAATGGGGGCTGGCCGCAGGTCTGGCCGCTGCAAGGCGGCTACCACGATGCGGTGACGCTGAACGACAACGCCGTGGTGGAAGTGGCCGAGTTGCTGGGCGAAGTGGGGCAGGGCGCCACCGAGTGGGGCTTCGTGCCCGCCGAGCTACGCAAGCAGGCGCTGGCCGCCGAGCAGCGCGCCATCGCCCTCTTGCTGGCCTCGCAAGTCAGCATCGATGGGCGCAAGCGAATTTGGGCGCAGCAATACGACGCGCTGAGCCTGGCACCGGTGGCCGCGCGCAATTACGAACCCGCCTCGCTATGCACCGGCGAGAGCGTTGACGTGCTGCTTTACCTGATGCGCCAAACCCAGCCCACCGCTGAGATGAAACGGGCGGTGGAAGCGGGCATTGCTTCCTTGCGAGAGCTGGCGGTGGCCGATGTGAAGTGGGCGCGGGTGGACGATGCCCAGGGCCGCCGTCTGACTTCTAAGCCCGGTGCGGGCCCGCTGTGGGCGCGTTACTACGATGCACTCAGCCTCAAGCCCGTATTTGGCGACCGCGACAAGACGCTGCATGATGACGTTAACGAGCTCAGCCTGGAGCGCCGCAATGGTTATGCCTGGTTCGGCACCTGGCCATTGAAGGCCTTGGCCGCCTATGAGCCGTGGTCACGCCGCTGGCTCAAACCTGAGGGGGCTGCCCGGCCCTAACTTTGAGTCTTGGCGCACGCCACATCGTCCAGATCGTCCAGCTGTTGATGCAGGCAATGCAGGCTTCCAACAAGCTGCCGCCGATAGAGCCCACTAGCAGATTGTTCGTCAGCCACAGCAAGGTGCCGACCAGCATCAGCAAGCGCATGCCTAGGCCGTGGAGGAAGAACAGCGCCGTCGTGCCAATGCAGGAGGCTGCGATGGGTAAAAGCGAGAGCCAGCCTGTTTGCAGCCACAGCCCCATGCCCAGGCTAAGTGCGATGAAGAAGCCTGCCACCCAAGGTGAGCGGCTGCGCAGTGCGGCCACCGATCGGCCCAGCGACACCAGGCTGCTGGCCACCGCCGTGGGCTGCCCGAGCAGCCAGAAGTGGCCCACATAGGCCAGGCATTCCAGCGCCATGAACTGCTTGAAGCGCCGGTCATCGCGCTGCGCGAAACAGGCCATGCCGAAAGCGAAGGCCAGATAACCCAGGCATTGGCCCGGGCTCAATGCAGACGAGACCAGCATGCTCAAGGCGACGTGGTGAGCGCCGGGCGAAGTTCCGGATGCAAGGCCAGCAAAGCCTGCAACACCTGCTCGGCAAACAGCGCCGCGCCTTTGCTGCCCAGATGGGTGCGGTCAAACTGCGGTGGCGCCATGGCCAGGGTGTCGGCTTCGGCTTGACCCAGGGCCTGCACGGCGGCGGCGCTGAGCGCGTTCAGGTCGATGACGGGCACCTCAAGCGTTGAGGCCACGCGCAAGGTCGCTTCAGCCCAAGGACGTAGATCATTCTGCAGTTCACCCTGCGCGAATGTGCGCCGGGTCAGCGGCGTCAGCAGCACCGGGTGGGCGCCGAGTGCGCGCAGTTCCTGCACATAGGCAGCGAGATTGGGGCCGAACTCGGTGGCCAAGTCGGTCGAGCGGCCTGGCTTGCCGGGCATGTCGTTGTGGCCGAACTGGATCAACACCAGATCACGATGTCCGCCCTCGCGCAGCAGCGTGAGCACATTCGCCCACAAGCCCTCGGCGTGGTAGCTCTTGCTGCTGCGACCACCGCGCGCGAGGTTGAGGCAGGCGAGCTTGTCCAGGCTGTGGCACAGCGCGTTGCCGTAGCCACTGCGCGGCGCCATGGTGGAGTCGCCCACCAGGATGAGCCGCAAGCCCAGCGTCTGCGCGTGGCCGGGGAGCGCCACGCCGCAGAGCAGGGCTGCAGACAGAGCCAGCTTGCCGATCACGCCGCTCAGAACTTGTAGCGCAGGCCGACCAGGAATTCGCGACCGGTGACGTTGTTGACCACCACGCTGTCGCGCGCCCGGCTGATGAACTGGTCGTTCGGCTGGTTGGTCAGGTTCACGCCCTCGAGCGTCACGTCCAATTGCGGCGTGATCTTGTAGGAGATCGAGACGTCGACGTTGAAGGTCTCGTTCTTGCCCTCCACATCGTTGTTGTTCTGGCCCGGCACGCGGGTCAAGTAACTCGATCGTTGCGAGCCCGACAAGCGCGCGCTCAAGGTGCCGTCGTCGTAGTAAAGCGTGGCGTTGTAGGACTTGGGCGAGAGATTGATCAGGTCGTCAGTGATGGTGGCGGTGCTGGTGGGGGACACGACGTACTGGATCTTGGACTTGACGTAGGTGTAGTTCAAGAGCGCGCCGAAGTTCTTGCCCCAGCCGGGCAGGAAGCTGAAGGGCTGCTGCACATTCAGCTCATAGCCGCTGAGTTTGCCGCCATCGGTGTTGATCGGGGCGGAGACCTGGAACACTTCTTCGCCGGTGAATCCGGGCGGCAGCAGGGCCATGGGCAGGCCGGTCTGGCTATAGGGAATGTTGCTGCGCAGGGTCTGGATATAGGTTTTGATGTTCTTCTGGAACAGGCCGAGACCCACAAAGGCATTCTTCTCGTGATACCACTCCAGGCTGGTGTCAAACGTGGTGGCGCGGAAGGGCTTGAGCAGCGGGTTGCCGCCGGTGTAGGACAGCGTGCCAGTGGTGTTGAGCGTGCCGCCCGGGCTCAGATTGCCCAGTTGCGGGCGTGACATCACCTTGGCCACGGCGCCGCGCAAGATCAAGTCCTTGCTCAGCGAGGCCGCCAAATTCACCGCCGGCAGCACATCGCTATAGCTGTTTTCGGCAGAAACGCCAGTGCCGCCCGCGGTGGCCAGATAGCCATCGGCCGTCATCTTCGTCTTGACGTAGCGCACACCCGCATTGCCGCGCAGCGGCACGCCTGCCAGCTTGGTATTGAAGTCGGCTTGCAAGAAGCCGCCGGTGTCTGTTTCCACCACGGCGCGGTTATTGCCGCGCGCGTTGCCATTGGTGATGGACGTGAGGGTGAAGTCGCCTGGGCCGCCGGCCGCGCCGGACTTGAGGCAGTTGCAGTAGATGTCGTAGGCGCTGGCGATGGCGTTCAGGTCGGGAATCAGCCAGGAGGTGGCGGTGCCGGCCGGCAGGTTCTGTCCCTTGCCGAAGCCATTGAGCGTGGTCACCAGGCTGGCTTGGTTGACGCCCGCGGGCAGGGTGTTCATGGTCTCTACCGTGCGGCGCGACTCGAAGGTGTTGAAGCTGAACTTTTTGTAGTTCAGGCCGCCCGTCAAGGTGAGCCGGTCGGGGATCAGCTCCCAGGCCAAGTCAACTTGGGCGATATCGTTGATGTTTGTGGCGCCCTGCGGCCGGATGCGGATCTCGCTAGGCGTGAAGTTGGTGATGCTGCTGGCATTCACAGGCACGCCCAGGATCTTCAATGCCCCGTTCGGATCGGTGGGATTGAAGGGATAGGTGATGGCAGGCGCGCGGTCATTGGCGCGGAAGTCGATCTCGTAGCCATTCACGTTCGCCGCATCCAGGGTGGTGGTGGTCTGGATCGGGTTATTGAACTTCGAGGTGGCGCGGCCTACGCGGGCGGTGAGTTTGAGCGTTTCACCAATGTCTTGTTCCAGCGTCAGCGTGGGCTGGGTAAAGGTGGTGGAGAGCTGGTCGAAGCGCGATTCCGAGCGGATGTCGACGCCGTTGTACTTGCCGTAGAGCAGCTCGCCATTCGGGCCGTACTCGGTAGCGACGACGCTGGTCTGGGGCTTGCCGCCTTGTGAGAGGGTGCGGCTGAAAGAGATCGCTTCCAGGAAGTCTTCCTGCCGCGTCGCCTTGAGCTTGGAGTACAGCATGTCCAGGGTCAGCAGCGTGCCCTCAAGCGGTCTTGCTTGTATCGCGCCGGTCAGGCCCAGGCGATCCTGGTCGTGGGTGAGGCGGCCGTAGCGGGGCAGGCGAGGGTGGAAGTTCTCCGCCTTGCTCGCGGTGTTGAAGGCAGCAAGATTGGCGGCCGTGTTGGGGAGTCGGGCCACGCCTTGGGCGGCCGGGCCGCAGCTGGTGGCGGTTGATCCGGTCGGTAGACCTGTGGCGACGCCTTGCGGTGGGCACCAGCCGCCCGAGGACGGGCCGTTGTCCCAGCGCACCGTGCTGAAGCCCTCCTCCAGCAGCTGACGTTTGGAGTACGCGCCGGAGAGGAGCACGCCGAACTTGTTGTCCGCAAAGGTGTTGGAGATCAGGAAGGAGGCCTTGGGGTTGGTCTTGCCCGAGAGATCGTTGTACACGCCCTTCACCGATACCGCCGCGGTGAAGCTCTTCATGTCGAAGGGACGGGCGGTTTGCAGATCTACGGTGGCGCCGAGTGAGCCTTCGTCCACATCGGCCGAGCTGCTTTTGCGCACCGTCAGCGAGCTGAACAGGTCGGCCGCGAACACATTGAAGTCGAAGCCGCGTGAGCGATTGGCGCCGCCCGAGCTGTCGGTGCCGCCGGTGGTGGCCAAGGCTTCCACCCCGTTGATGCGCACCCGGGTGAAGTCCTGCCCCAGGCCGCGCACGGTGATGCTGCGGCCTTCGCCGGCATCGCGGTCGATCACCACGCCGGGCACGCGCTGCAGAGACTCGGCCAGATTGGTGTCGGGGAACTTGCCCATGTCCTCGGCCTTGATGACATCGACGATGCCTTTGTCATCGCGCTTGGCGCGCAAGGCGCTTTCCAGCGAGGCGCGCAGGCCGGTCACCACAACGGTGTCGAGTTGCTGTTTTTCCTCAGCCGCAGGCGCTTGTTGGGCTTTAGCTGGCAGGCTGGCCAGAAAGCCAAGCGCGCTGGCGGCCAGCAAGCAGTGGTTGAGTTTGGAAAGGCGGGAATGTGGGTGGCGGGTATGCATAGGGCTGTCTCCGATTGTTTCGCAAGTCGTTCCCTGGCCAGGCTTCTGGGTCCGTGGCTCGGTCGGGTTGACCAATGGGGCGCGCGCAGGGCGCCTGGGGTGACTCGGAGAGCTGCTGTAGTGCCGCCCGCCGCTGTGTGGCTTGGAGGGCTAGAGGTAGTCCTCGCGGCGGGGGGTGAATTGATCCAGCAGCGTGCTGCCGGCTTCCAGTGCCACCACGCCATGCTGATGCAGGCGGGGGGCGATGAAGGCGTCGCCGACGCGCAGCACGCGCTTCTGGCCGGCTACCTCGGCCTCGAACGAGCCGCTGATCACATAGGCGATCTGGTCGTGCTCATCATGGGCATGCGGGGTGCCGATGGCACCTTGGTCGAACTGCACCAGCACGGACATCAGGCCCGGCGTGTGGCCCACGATCTTGCGGCGAATGCCGTCGCCCAGCTCTTCCCAGGGCGTCGTGGCGGCGTCGAAAAACAGGTTCATGCGGGGTCTCCTGCACAGCGATTTTGAATCACTATAGCGGCCACGCAAAAAAATGAAACAGTGGTTCACTAAATAGAAACCATAATTCCGGGAAAGTCCCGAGCTGACTAAGCTAGCGTCCAAATACCCCCTCCTGCCGTCTTGGCAGGACCGTCCAGACCCGCCAGAGCAAGGAAAAGCATGATGGAAATCCGCCAACCCATTCACAGTGAACACGCCCGCACGCTGGACACCGAAGGCCTGCGCCGCCACTTTCTGGTGGAAGACTTGTTCAAGGCCGACGCGGCCACGCTGACCTACAGCCAGATCGACCGCATCATCGTCGGCGGCATCATGCCGGTGGCCCAGGCGGTGAGCTTTTCGCCGGAATTGGGCCGCCATACCGGCACCGATTTCTTCCTGCAGCGCCGTGAGCTGGGCCTCATCAATATCGGTGGTGCCGCGCGCGTCACGGTGGATGGCCAAGTTTTTGAGATCGGCCCGCGCGAGGCACTGTACGTGGGGCAGGGTGCCCAGCAGCTGAAGTTTGAGAGTGTGGACGCCGCCGCGCCCGCCAAGCTCTACTTCAACTGCGCGCCGGCCCACACCGCCTATCCGCACCGCAAAGTGACCTTGGCCGAAGCCTCGCCCGAGACCCTGGGCGCCGCCGAAACCAGCAACCGCCGCACCATCTACAAATTCTTGGTGCCCGATGTGCTGCCGACCTGCCAGTTGCTGATGGGCATGACCCAGCTCGAACCCGGCAGCCTCTGGAACACCATGCCCTGCCACACGCATGACCGCCGCATGGAGGTCTACTTCTACTTTGATATGAGCGAGAACGCCGCCGTCTTCCACATGATGGGCGAGCCGACGCAGACGCGCCATTTGGTGGTGCGCAACGAGCAGGCCGTCATCAACCCGAGCTGGAGCATCCACTCCGGCGTGGGCACGCAGGCCTACACCTTCATCTGGGGCATGGTGGGTGAAAACCAGGTCTTCAAGGACATGGACCATGTCCCGATGACTGCCTTGCGTTGAGCGGAGCCGCCACATGATCCTCGATAACTTTCAACTGCACGGCCGGGTGGCCATCGTCACCGGTTGCAACACCGGTCTGGGCCAGGGCATGGCCTGTGCGCTCGCGCAGGCGGGCGCTGACATCGTGGGCGTGAACGTCTCGGAGCCGGATGCAACCCGTGCTCAGGTCGAAGCGTTAGGCCGCCGCTTCATGGATTTGCGCGCCAATCTGTCCGACATCACCTGCCTGGAAGGCCTGGTGGAACAGGCCAAGAGCCTCAGCGGCCGGGTGGACATCTTGGTCAACAACGCCGGCATCATCCGCCGCGAAGATGCCATCAAGTTCAGCGAGAAGGATTGGGACGATGTCATCGACCTGAACCTGAAAACGGTGTTCTTCTTCTCGCAGGCGGTGGCCCGCCAGTACCTGGCCCAGGGCGGCGGCGGCAAGATCATCAACGTGGCGTCGATGCTATCCTACCAAGGCGGCGTGCGCGTGCCGTCCTACACCGCCAGCAAGAGTGGCGTGATGGGCATCACCCGCTTGATGGCCAATGAATGGGCCGCCCACCGCATCAATGTGAACGCCATCGCCCCCGGCTATATGGCCACCAACAACACCGCCGCTCTGCGTGCCGACGAAGGCCGCAATGCCTCCATCTTGGAGCGCATTCCGGCCGGTCGTTGGGGTGTGCCCGATGATCTGGCTGGGCCGGTGGTGTTTCTGGCTTCGCAAGCGTCGGACTACGTCAATGGCTACACCGTGGCCGTTGATGGGGGCTGGTTGGCGAGATAGACCCACCACTCCCTACGCGCTGCGCACGTCCCCTCAAGGGGGCGAGCCCGGCGGTTCGGCAAAGCCGGATCCGCGGGCTCCGCTGGAAAACAAACACCAGCGTGTCGTAGCTTCAACCATCACCGCCGGAGACACGGTGCATGTATGAAAACAAACGGCTGGGCTTCCTGTTCGTCCTGCCTTTCGTGCTGGGCGTGCTGCTGTTCAAGCTCTTCCCTTTTGTGGCGAGCTTCGCGCTCAGCTTCAGCCAATACGACCTGATCGACCCGCCGGAGTACGTGGGCTTGGCCAACTATCAGGAGTTGGCCACCGGCGACCCGCTGTTCCGCAAATCGCTAGGCGTCACGCTGTTGTTCGCGGCCCTGGCCGTGCCGCTGCGTGTGGGCTTCGCGCTCTTCATTGCCCATGTGCTGAACTTCAAGATGCGCGGCATCAACTTCTTCCGTTCGGCCTTTTACCTGCCGTCCATCTTGGGCGGCTCGATCGCGGTGGCGGTGCTGTGGCGCTTCATCTTCTCCAAGAATGGCTTGGTGAACCTGCTGCTCTCGCAAATGGGCATCGAGCCCATCGCCTGGTTGGCCGATGAGCACTACTCCATGTGGACCATCGTGCTGCTGTTCACCTGGCAGTTCGGCTCGGCCATGGTGATCTTTCTGGCAGCGCTGCAAAACGTGTCGGTGTCGCTGTATGAAGCGGCCGAATGCGATGGCGCCAGCAAGTTCCAGCAGTTCTGGCGCATCACCGTGCCGCTGATCACGCCGGTTATTTTCTTCAACCTCATCATGCAGATGGTGCACGCCTTCCAGGAGTTCAACGGGCCCTATCTGATCACCGAGGGCGGCCCCTTGAGCTCCACCTATGTGCTGGCGCTCTACATCTACGACCAGAGCTTCCGCTTCTTCAATCTGGGCTATGGCGCGGCGCTGTCTTGGGTCTTGTTCGCCCTGGTGGGTGGCCTGAGTGCCTTCTCCTTCTGGAGTTCCAAGTACTGGGTCTTCTACTCCGGTGAGAAGGATCGCAAATGACGCGCAGCGCAGAAACCCTGGTGCTGAATCGCGAGCGCGGCAGTCCTTGGCTGCGCTACCTGGCGCTGGGCCTGGTGGCCTTGGTGATGCTTTACCCGCTGCTCTGGTTGGTGGGGGCCTCTTTCAAGAGCAATGGCGAGATCTTCAGTGAGATCGGCTTTTGGCCCAGTCGCTTCGACTTTGGCGCCTATGCCAAGGGCTGGAAGACCAGTACCGAGTACACCTTCGCCACCTACTTCCTCAACAGCTTTTTGATCACCATCCCGCGCATCATCGTCACGGTGATCTCCTGCGTGCTGGTGGCCTATGCCTTCGCGCGCTTTGAGTTCTGGGGCAAGAAGCTGCTGTTCTCCGTCATGGTGGGCACCATGATGCTGCCGCTGATCGTGCTGCGCCTGCCGCAGTACCTGATGTTCCGCGAGCTGGGTTGGCTGGACAGCTATTTGCCCCTGATCGTGCCCTCGGCCTTTGCCACTGACACCTTCTTCGTCTTCATGCTGGTGCAGTTTCTGCGCGGCATTCCGCGCGATATGGAAGAAGCGGCACAGATCGACGGCTGCAACGCGCTGCAGCTGCTCTGGCACATCATCGTGCCCCTGCTCAAGCCGGCCATCATCTCGGTGATCGTGTTCCAGTTCATCTGGACCATGAATGACTTCATGGGCCCATTGATCTACCTGGCCTCGGTGGAGAAGTACCCGGTCTCCTTGGCGCTGAAGATGAGCATTGGCGCCACCGAGGAAGTCGAGTGGGCGAATGTGATCGCGATTTCGGTGGTGGCGCTGATCCCCTCAGTCACCGTGTTCTTCATGGCGCAAAAGCACTTCATCGAAGGCGCCTCCAGCAGTGGAATCAAAGGATAGAGCCGTGGCCCATCTGAGCCTGAAGAAAATCGAAAAAGTCTATGCGAACGGTTTCAAAGCCGTGCATGGCGTGGACCTGGAAGTGCGCGACGGCGAGTTCATGGTCTTTGTGGGCCCGTCGGGCTGCGCCAAGAGCACCTTGCTGCGCATGATTGCGGGCCTGGAAACCATCAGCGGCGGCGAGCTGCACATCGGCAACAAAAAGGTCAACGAGCTGGCGCCCAAGCAGCGCGGCATTGCCATGGTGTTCCAGAACTATGCGCTCTACCCGCATATGACGGTGTACGAGAACCTGGCCTTTGGACTCAAGCTCGCCGGCACGCCCAAGGCCGAGGTGGCGCAGCGTGTGCGCCATGCTGCCCAGTTGCTGGAGATGGAGCATCTGCTCGAGCGCTACCCCAAGCAGCTCAGTGGCGGCCAGGCACAGCGCGTGGCGGTGGGGCGCGCCATCGTCAAGAAGCCCGAGGTGTTTCTGTTCGACGAGCCGCTCTCCAATCTGGACGCCAAGCTGCGCGCTTCCATGCGCGTGCGCTTGACCGAGTTGCACCGCAATCTGCGCGAATCGGGCCAGCCCGCCACCGTGGTTTATGTGACGCATGACCAGGTGGAAGCCATGACCATGGGCGAGCGCATCTGCGTGCTCAAGGAAGGGGTGATCCAGCAGGTGGACACGCCCACCGCGCTGTACGACCACCCGGCCAATGCCTTTGTCGCCAGCTTCATCGGCTCGCCCGAGATGAATATCCACGAGGCGCAGCTGCAATCGCAGGGCGACGGTCTGGCTGTGGTGCTTGGGGGTCAGGTCTTGCCTTTGCCTGCCGCCAAGACGCAGCAACTGCGCAGCCGCAGCGGCGCCATCAAGTTTGGCCTGCGGCCCGAGCATGTGACGGCGCTGCCGCGCGAAGGCAGCTTGGCCTTGCCCTGCACCTTGCGCTTTGTCGAGCACATGGGCAGCGAAGTGTTTGTGCACTTCAGCATCGGCGAGGTCACCATGACCGCGCGGGTGCCAGCCGATCAACTGGGTGATCTGGCGGGCAAGGCTCGCGGCGCCGCGCATGTGTTTCACCTGCAGCTGGATCGCTGCCATTTGTTTGACGCCGAGACCGGCGTCAACCTGCTGCGATGAGGCGCCGCACCTTTTCTGCGGCACTGGCGCTCAGCCCTGTGCTGGCGCAGGCACAGCCTCAACCCACCGTGCTGCGCTTCGCCTGGTGGGGCGGCGCGGCGCGGCACGAGGCCACGCTCAAGGCCATCGCCGCGTTTGAGCGCCAGCATCCCGGCCTCAAGATCAAGGCCGAGTACATGGGTTTTAACGGTTATCTGGAGCGGCTCACCACCCAGATCGCTGGCGGCTCCGAGCCCGACATCATGCAGATCAACTGGGCCTGGCTGGCCATGTTCAGCAAGCGCGGCAATGGCTTCGCCGACCTGAACCGCCATGCATATGTGCTGGCCCTGGACCAGTTCCGCGCCGACGACCTGGCCGCCGGCATGGTGGGGGGCAAGTTGAACGCCTTGCCCACGTCCTACAGCGCACGCGTGATGCTGTGGAACGAGGCTGCGTTCAAACGCGCTGGCCTGCCCCTGCCGCGAACTTGGGACGAGCTCTTCGCGGCCGGCCCGCTGTTCAAGCAGCGCTTGGGGCCCCAGGCCTATCCGCTGGACGGCGAGCTCTACGACATGATGCTGCTGGCCCAGGCCTGGGTGCAGCAAAAGTACGGCACGCCCTATATTGACCCGCTGAGCCCGCGTGTGGCCATGAGCGAGGCCGCGGCGCTGGACTGGGTGCGCATCTACCGCCGCCTGGTAGACGAGCATGTGGCCACACCCTTGCCACTGCGCGCCAGCCTCGGTGGGGCCGAGAAGCCCACCGAACAGCAGCAGGATTGGGTGGTGGGCAACTGGGCCGGCAACTTCACCTGGGATTCAGCCATCCCCTTGCGGGCCGCCACGCTCAACCGCGAGCAGAAGCTGGTGCTGGGCGAGTTCCCCACCCTGCCCGATGCCAAGACCAGCGGCATGTTCGGCCGGCCCACCGTGATGCTGGCCCTGGGGCGCAACACCAAGCAGCCTGAGTTGGCCGCGCGCTTCATCAACTACCTGCTCACCGATCCCGATGCCGCCCTGATCCTGGGCAAGACGCGCGGCGTACCGGCCGCGGCCCGGCAGTTCGAGGTGCTGGCCAAGGCCAAGAAGCTGCCCGCCATGGAACTGGCCGCGCATGAGCAGATCAAGCTTCAGCGTGAGGCCGGGCGCGTGCCGGTGCCGGCGCCGCTGTTTGAGCATGCGCGCCTGCACAAGTTCATGCGAGAGGTCTTTGAGACCGTCGCCTATGGCAAGACCAGCAACGAGGCTGCAGCCCGCCGCCTGGTCGATGAGGGCAATGCCCTGTTAAAGCGAATCAAATAGAGAAGCCCATGAAACACCACAGCCGACAACTTTGCTTTGAGACCCGCCAAGACCCGGACACCGGCTCTCGCGTCACCCGCCTGACGCCGGCGGACGTCACCTGCCACCGCAACTACTTCTATCAAAAGTGTTTCACCAATGATGGCGAGCGCCTGATCTTCGGCGCCGAGTTCGGGCCCGGCAGTGACTGGAACTATCACCTGCTGGACTTGCGCACCCAGGTGGCCACCCAGCTCACCGATCAGGCTGGAGAAAACACCTTCGGCGGCTTTCTCAGCCCCGATGACCGGCATCTCTACTTTGTGCGCGCCGAGCGGCAACTGATTCGGCTGGCCCTGAATGATCTGAGCGAGGAGGTGGTCTACACCGTGCCACAGGGCTGGGTGGGCTATGGCACCTGGGTGTCCAACAGTGCTTGCACTCAGATGGTGGGCATCGAGATCCATGCGGACGACTGGTTCCCCTTGTCGGACTGGCAAAAATTCCACCAGATGTTCCATGCCAAGCCGCGCTGCCGCTTGATCCGCATCGACCTGGCGACCGGTGCGCGCGAGATCATTCTTGAGAAGCAGGGTTGGCTGGGCCATCCGCAGTACCGCCCCTTCGACGACAACACGGTGGCTTACTGCCACGAGGGCCCGCATGATTTGGTGGACGCGCGCATGTGGTTCATCAATGAGGACGGCACAAATATGCGCTGCGGCAAGCAACACCTCGAGGGCGAAGCTTGCACGCATGAATTCTGGGTGCCGGACGGTTCGGCCATGATTTACGTCTCTTACCTCAAGGGTCAGAGCGAGCGCTGGATCTGCTCCTTAGATCCGCTCACGCTGGAGAGTAAGCGCCTGGCCCTGATGCCGCCATGCTCGCACCTGATGAGCAATTTCGACGGCACGCTGCTGATCGGTGATGGCTGCGATTCGCCTGCCGATGTGGCCGACACCGGCAGCCACCAGATCAAGACCGACCCCTATCTGCACCTCTTCGATCTCAAGGCCGGCACAGAACGCAAGGTCGCGCGCCATGACAGCAGCTGGCGCGTCTACAAGGGCAACCGTCAAGTCACGCATCCGCACCCCAGCTTCACGCCCGACCAGCGCCAAGTGCTGTACAGCTCGGACTGCGACGGCGAGCCGGCGCTGTTTCTGGCGGATCTCTGATGCGGCGCTGGCTTTGCCTAACTCTGATGATGTGCTGCATGGTGCAGGCTCAGGTGCTGGCGCAAGAGCGTCCGCAGCTCACGGAATCGCAAGCCGCAGGTATGACGCAGGCCGACTACTTGGGCGAGTGGCATCCCGAAGCGCTGCAGGCGCAAGACTGGCGTGCCGACTTTATCGTCGCCGCCGACGGCAGCGGCAGCCATCGCAGCTTGCAAGCCGCCATCGACGCCTTGCCGGTGCAGGGGCGTCGCCATTACATCCAGCTCAAGCCCGGCCGCTACCGCGAGCAGGTCTGCGCACAGGCCAAGGCGCCGTTCACGCTGTACGGCCAGGTCGGTGATGCCGCCGCCGTGCAGATCGTGCATGGGCATTTCAGCTCCGAGCCCAAGGCGGTGGGCACGCCTGCCAACCGCTGCACGCCAGACCTTGCCGCCAGCCAGTACGGCACCGCCGGCAGCGCCACCTTGGCGATCTTCAGCGATGACGTTCAGCTGGCGCACCTGAGCGTGGTGAACGATGCCATGGACGCGGTGCGTGAGGGCCAGGGCTACCCGCCGGCGGTCGGTGAGAGTGGAGGCGCGCAAGCCGTGGCCCTGATGACCGAGGGTGACCGATTGCAGTTGCAGGATGTGCGCCTGCTGGGCCACCAAGACACCTTCTTTGTGCGCGCCAAGGCGCGGGGCGACGCGGCCCGCGTGTGGGTGCAAGCCAGCTTGATCGCCGGCGACGTGGACTTCATCTTCGGCAATGGCACGCTGGTGATCAGCGACAGCACCATCCTCAGCCGCGCCGGCCGCCGCGTGCCGGGCAGTGGGGGTTATGTGCTGGCGCCCAGCACGGCGCCGCAGCAACCCTTTGGCATGTTGGTGCAGCGCAGCCGCCTGCTGGCCGAGCCTGGCGTGGCGCCGGCCAGCATTGCGCTTGGGCGGGCCTGGGATGCGGGCGTGGCACGAGGGGCTTGGCAAGCCGGCGTGTCGCCGAACGGCCAAGCCCTGATCCGCGACAGCCAACTCGGCCCGCACCTGCGCGGCTGGGGGGCGTCCACTTCGCGGCGACCCTTTGACGCCGCTTCGCAGCGCCTCGGGGAATACCGCAACCAGTTGCTCCTGGAGTAGGGGCGCGCTCAGTGGACAATGTCCCTCTGAATCTGAAACTTCCAACCGAAGCAATCAACAAGTAGCCAATCAGCGCATGGACGACGATTCGATTGATTCATCCAAACAGCAGCCCGAATCGGTGGCTGCGGTGCTCAAGGTGTTTGCCATTCTGCAGGCCCTGTCTGAGCGCAGCGAAACCGGCATCTCCGAGCTCTCGGTACGACTGGCCATGCCCAAGGCCACGGTCTACCGCTTTCTGCAAACCATGATGACCCTGGGCTATGTGCGCCAAGAGTCGGGTAGCGAGCGCTATGGGCTCACCATGCGGGTCTTCGAGTTGGGCGCCAGGGCCTTGCAGTACCCGGACCTGGTGGACCTCTCCAAACACCATATGCAAATGCTGGCCGACGCCACCGGCGAGACGGTGCACTTGGGCACGCTGATCGATAGCGAGATCATCTATGTGCACAAGATCGACTCGCGCCACACCCTGGGCATGTATTCGCGCATCGGCCGGCGCGCGCCCCTGCATTGCACCGCGATCGGTAAGGTGTTGATGGCTTGGGAGCACCCGCAGCGGCGCGACCGTGTGCTTGACGGCGCCGAGTTCCAGCGCTTTCGTGACAAGACCATCGTTGACCGGGGCGAGTTTCTGGCCGAGTTGGATCGTGTCAAGGCGCAAGGTTTCGGCGAGGACCGCGAGGAGTTCGACGACCATATCCGCTGCCTCGGCATTCCCATCTTCGATCGCCTCGGCCAGCCCATTGCCGGCATGAGCGTGTCCTTCCCGACCTTCCGTTACGACGAAGCCAAGGCGCCCGAGATCATTGCCATGCTGACCGCCGCCAGCCGCGATGTTTCGGCACGGCTGGGCTGCACCAAGTTCCCGCTTGACACTGGACCTAAGGCCTTACTTCCATAGACAACTTTTGTGAGTTGCTGCGAATTTGATAGGCCTGGGCCGAATTGCTTAGGCCTGCTCAGCGTGTAGCAGGCAAGTCATCAGGCGTGTGACCGCATCAATGCAAGGTAGTTGTTTACGACTGTCATTGGCCAGAGCATCAAGACTGGTCGCTCAGAAAGCGAAAGCCCCGCAGCGTTGCAGCTGGCGGGGCTTTTTCATTTCAGCGCAAGGCGAATGCTTACTTAAAGCCTTCGTCGAACTGCACCGCACCGTCGTCGCGGAAGTCGTCCAGCGGGCGTTCATCCTTGGGCGTCATGGCTTCGAGCTGTTCGCCCAGCTTGGCGACCTGGTCGTGCCAGTAGTTGGAGCTGCCGAACCAGGGGAAGGCCAGCGGGAAGGCCGGGTCATCCCAGCGCTTGGCCAGCCAGGCGCTGTGGTGAATCATGCGCAGGGTGCGCAGCGGCTCAATCAGGCGCAACTCACGGCGATCGAATTCGGCCACCGTTTCATAACCTTCCAAGACCCATGACAGTTGCTGGCGCGCTGCCTGCTCATCGCCGGAAATCAGCATCCACAAGTCCTGCACCGCCGGGCCTGTCACCGCGTCGTCCAGATCGACGAAGTGCGGGCCGTGGTCGGGCGTCCAGAGGATGTTGCCGGGGTGGCAATCACCGTGCAGGCGCAGCGTTTGCAGGTCCGGAATGGCGTCGAAGCTTTGCTGGATGCGGGCCAGGCAGGCTTGCGCCATGGCATCCCAAGCCGGCAAGACTTCGATCGGAATGCAGTCCAGGTCCAGTAGCAACTGGCGGGCGAGTTGGCCGGGTTGCGCGCCGACCCAGCTCAGGCGGTGCTCAAACGGGCGTTGGCGCCCAACGTTGTGCAAGCGGCCCAGCAGGCGGCCGATCCAGCTCAGCACCTCGCGGTCTTCCAATTCGGGCGCACGGCCGCCTTGGCGCGGCGTGACGGCAAAGCGTTGGTCACCAAAATGCGCCAGGGTCGCGGGATCGCCGGCCAATTTGAGTTGGGCTTTGACATCGCTGAGCGTCCACGGCGCTGCGACGGGCACCTCGGCATCTGCGAGTTCGCGCGCAAACTGGTGCTCTTCCAGAATCTGCGCATCATTCCAGCGACCCGGGCGGTAGAACTTGGCGACGGCGATGCGGCCATCCTCCAGGTGCACTTGCAGCACCCGGTTTTCATACGAGTTCAGCTGCAGCATGCGGCCGTCACCAAACAGGCCGGCAGCGTCGAGCGCGTCCAGCATGAACTCGGGGGTCAGGGCGCCGAAGGAGCGATTGGGGTCAGTGTTCATCAATGAAAAACGGCGCCGACCAAATGGGCGGGCGCCGTTCTCAGTATCGCAGGCTATGCCTGCAAGCTCGGTGCTTATCTCGGGCCGAGGTTGCCGTAGCGGGGCGAGTCCACCACCATGCCGACGATGTCGTTGGGGGCTTCGTCGGGGTAGTGCGAATCGGCACTCAAGGCTTCAGCAAAAGCCGGCGAGATGGGCAGGCCGGCACGACCGCCGTTGGCCATGCTGGTGCTCATGCCGGAGCGAGGTGGGCGCATGGGCTCAAGTCCTGATTGCGGGTCGATCCGGCTGTCGGGGGCGAAGAAGGAGTCGTTGAACATGGACGAGTCCTGCCACAGGTCCTGGCCCTGGCGCCCTGTCGCCTGGCGGCCTCCCATCGCCGCTCTGGCCGGTGTGCTGCGCTGGCGCATCGCCGACGGGCTGCTTCCGGCGGGCGCGGCTTGCGGCCCGCGTGACTGGCTATTGCTGTAGGGTACCAAGAGCTGCAACTCGGCAGCGCTGGGCAGGTTGTCCATCGGGCAGCGCAGATAACGCACCCGGCAGGCGCCCAGCACGGATTGCTTGATCTGCAGGCTGCGGCTGGAAATGCCGCGGTCGCTGTCCAGGTCCACGGCTGCTAGCACCCGGCCATTGGGGCTGCAGATGGCAAAGGTGACGTGGATGGCGCCCAGCAACTCAAACCAGTAGCGCACTTCTTGCGCCTCGGTGGGCTGACAAAAACGCACCAGGGGCAGCTTGGACAGGATGATGTGGTGGGGCAGGGCTTCTTTGAGCAGGCGGTAGACCCGGCGCTCATCGGCACTGAAAACCGGCCGGGCGGTGAGGGCCCACTCCGAGGGCAGCGGCTTGCTGGCCTGGGGCGTTCGGCGCAATGACCAAATCAGCGCGCAGCCCAATGCCAAGCAGGCAAGGGCAAAGGCGATCGTCCACAAATTGGCGGTTGGCATATTCCCTCGGCGGCGCAACTGTCGTTACTGCGCCTGCTTTGGGGCGCTTGTGCGGCAATGTAGCGGAGATTTGTGAGAATTGCCCTCATGGCAAGCCCGTGGAGCCGCCCCCGAATCAGGGGGGTGAGCTAGAGCGCCTTGCCTAATGTTCGGCGGCTTTTCCGCCCGATTCGAGCTTGGACTTCACCTCGGCCACCCCGTCCAGGATGTCGCCGAAGACGCGCACATGGCGTTTGAACTGGAAATCCAGCTCCGCCAGGTGCCGCTCTACCGCCTCGCCTACGTGGGACGACACCGTGTCCGGTGGCAGGCGTAGCCAAGCTTCGGATTCCGAGCCGTCGCGCTCCACTGTCGCGCCGGCGTTGCGGGCAATCTTCAGCATGGCGCCGTTTTCGCTCAGCGCATGGATGAATAAGGTGTCGATGCCGCGATTGCGTGCATGCAGTGCGGCGCGCTCAAACAAGCGCGCGCCGAAACCGCGACCACGCACCTGTTGCGACACCGAGACGCCGAACTCGGCCATCGCGGGCTGGCCCGCACGCTGCGGCCGCGGGGCGTAGGCCAGGTGCGCCATCGACACCAGTTCTAGGCGCCGGTTGAAAATGCCCAGCACTTCATCCCGCTCGAAGTCCAGCGCCATGGCGTAGCGGCTGATCTGCTCATCGGAGGCCGGGTAGCCAAAGCGCAGATAGCGGTCGCGCTCATTGAGTTGCAGCAAGTGCTGGGCAATGCGATGGCGGTGGCGGCGTGCCAGCGAACGAATCGGCACCCATGACGACAGCCGGCCGAAGGCAGCCGTCGGGCTCCACAAGGGGGCGTCGATGGGGGATTCGGCCTGTGGGTCGGCGCCGGCAGGATCTGCTGCGGTGTCGTTCGGTGCGGATGGCGTGGTTTTCATGGTGAGACCCCTGGTGAGGCCCGGTATTAACCCTAATACTAACTGCAGATGCCCGCGAGCGCTTGCGAGGGATCTACAAAAGGCTTCGCATTACACAAGCAATGCTGCTAGAATGGCGGGCTTTCCCCGATCTTGGTTGCGGGGGAAGAGGTTTTTGCGCTTGATTGTGAGAGGTCGCGAGAGCAGTGCAAGTCATTGGGCCAAAGCCTAACCGACCCAGCTGACTAATAAGCGGCACCGAACGGAAGTTGCAGGAATTCTTAAACAACCATACGACGTTTGCTTCGGCTCAGCCGGGGTGAACATTCGAAAGAAACTCATGAAGACCTTCAGCGCCAAGCCGGCCGAAGTGACGCACGAGTGGTTTGTGATTGACGCCACCGACAAGGTGCTCGGACGTGTTGCCAGCGAAGTGGCACTCCGTTTGCGCGGCAAGCACAAGGCCATTTATACGCCTCACGTGGATACCGGTGATTTCATCGTCATCATCAACGCAGAAAAGCTGCGTGTCACTGGCAACAAGGCCAATGACAAGGTGTACTACCGTCACTCGGGTTTCCCGGGCGGCATCTACGCCACCAAGTTCAAGGACATGCAAGCCAAGCACCCGGGCCGCGCCCTGGAAAAGGCTGTCAAGGGCATGCTGCCCAAGGGTCCTTTGGGCTACGCCATGGTGAAGAAGCTGAAGGTCTATGCTGGTGCCACGCATCCGCACGCCGCTCAGCAGCCCAAGGCTCTGGAAATCTAAGGAACGATGATGATCGGAAACTGGAACTACGGTACAGGCCGCCGCAAGTCGTCGGTCGCACGTGTCTTCATCAAGAAGGGCACTGGCCAAATCGTCGTCAATGGCAAAGCCATCGGTGATTATTTCGGCCGTCAAACTTCCATCATGATCGCCAAGCAGCCTCTGCTGTTGACGAATCATGGTGAGACGTTCGACATCAAGGTGAACGTGCATGGTGGTGGTGAGTCCGGCCAAGCCGGCGCCCTGCGCCACGGCATCACCCGCGCTCTGATCGACTATGACGCGACCCTGAAGCCCGAACTGAGCCGCGCCGGCTTCGTCACGCGTGATGCGCGTGAAGTCGAGCGTAAGAAGGTCGGTCTGCACGGCGCTCGTCGCCGGAAGCAGTTCAGCAAGCGCTGATCGATCTTCCTGGCCTGGCCCCGCTTCATGTGGGGCCGGTTCAACAACAAGGCCGCTTTTCAGCGGCCTTGTTTGTTTGTGCGGTCCGATGTGCCACTCAAAGCATGGTCAAGCGTGCGGACAAGTGCGAAATAACCTTGCCGCCTGCTGGCCTGTATCGGCCGCGATACGGCATACCCCAGTAAATTCATCGACAATACGATAAGTTGATGAACCGAGAGGAAACACCATGAGCGCAGTGCTTGAAACAACCGTCCCCCAGGCCGATGAGATGCCGGCGCCGCTGGTCTTCACCGACAGCGCGGCCGACAAGGTGCGCGACCTGGTGGCCGAAGAAGGCAACCCCGAATTGAAGCTGCGCGTATTCGTGCAGGGCGGTGGCTGCTCGGGCTTCCAGTATGGCTTCACCTTTGATGAAGCCGTTAACGAAGACGACACCGCCATGGAAAAGAATGGCGTCACCCTGCTGATCGATGCGATGAGCCTGCAATACCTGCTCGGCGCCGAAATCGATTACAAGGAAGACCTGCAAGGCGCGCAATTCGTGATCAAGAATCCGAATGCCACCACCACCTGCGGTTGTGGCTCCAGCTTCTCGGCCTGATCCGAGACGCTCGTTTGAATGTTCAAAGCCGCCTGTGAGGGCGGCTTTGTCGTTTCTGGCTTTTGTCGCGCCGCGGGTCGCGATATCAATCAAGCCGGGTGCAGCGCCCCCAGCACCCTCGTCCCGGCGGCGCCAGTCACGGCCGGCAGATTGCCAGGCAAGCCTCGAATAAAGCGCATCGCCAGCCAGGCGAAGGCTGCAGCTTCCACCTGCATCAAGGGCAGGCCGCGCGCGTCGCTGCGCAGCACGTTGACTTGAGGTAGCAGGGCTTGCAGACGGTGCATCAACGCGCCGTTCAGCGCGCCGCCGCCGCACACCAGCAATTCCTTGACCGAGTCAGCTGAGTTGGGCAGTGCCTCGGCACAGGTTCTGGCGCTCAATTCCAGCAGCGTGGCCTGCACATCTTGCGGCGCTTCCTGGCCCGACAAATGGCGCATGAACCAATCGAGGTTGAACAGGTCACGCCCGGAGCTTTTGGGCGCAGCCAGGGCAAAGAAGGGCTCGGCCAGCAGGGTGTGCAGTAATTCAGGCAAGACTTGACCCTCTGCCGCCCAGGCGCCGTCACGATCGAATTCAAGGCCTTGGTGGCGGGCGATCCAGGCGTCCATCAGGCAGTTGGCGGGGCCGCAGTCAAAACCCAGGGTGCGGCCATCTTGATGCAAAAGGCTGATATTGCTGATGCCGCCGAGATTGAGCACGGCCACGTCGGCATCCTTACGACCGAACACCGCGCGATGAAAGGCTGGCACCAAGGGGGCGCCTTGGCCGCCAGCGGCGATGTCGCGGCTGCGGAAATCGCAGACGACGGCAATGCCCGCCTGCTCCGCCAGCAAGGCGCCATTCAGCAATTGCGTGGTGTAGCCGCAGCCGTCGAAGGCGCCAGGGCGGTGGCGCACGGTTTGGCCGTGGGCGCCCAGGGCGCGAATATGGGCGGGCTCGTGGCCTGTCTGCTCCAGCAGTTGCGCCACCAGATCGGCATAGCTGCGGGCCACGGCGTTGGCGGCCAGGGCCGCGCGGTGGATTTCGTTGCTGCCTGGCGTATTGAGGCTCAGCAACTCTTCGCGCAAGGCGTGGGGAAAAGGCTGATGCAGATGGCCCAGCAGGATGATGGACTGGCTGGGGGCATCGAATTGCGCCAACACGGCATCCACGCCGTCCAGCGAGGTGCCGGACATCAGCCCGATATACAGCTCAGGCATGCGGCGTGAACCTGTCGTTTGACTCAGTCGGCAGAGGTGGCGCCGTCGTTCATGGTCTGCGCCACGCTCAGCTGTGTCTTGACGCTGGCCACCATTTGCTGGAACTGGCCGCGGGCGTAATTGGGCAGGGTGAGTGCCTCGGAGGCACGAGCGATCACGCGGGGGTCTTGATGCTGGCCCTTGACGCGGAATTCAAAGTGCAGATGCGGGCCGGTGGCCCAACCGGTGGCGCCTACAGCGCCCAGGCGTGTGCCTTGTTCAATGCGCTGACCCTTTTTGACGTCAATGCGGCTCAGGTGGGCGTAAACCGTGGTGCGGTCCCCGCTATGGCGCACATGCACCACGTTGCCGAAGCCGTTTTGCCAGCCGGCGAATTCAACCGTGCCGTCGCCGACGACGCGCACCGGTGTGCCGGTGGGGGCGCCGTAGTCGGTGCCCAGATGCTGGCGCCAGGTCTGCAGAATCGGGTGGAAGCGCATCGAGAAGCCCGAGGTCACCCGCGAGAACTCCATCGGGCTGGCCAGGAAGGCGCGCTTTTTGCTCTTGCCGTCGAAGCTGTAATAGCTGCTTTTGCCCGTGACTTGGTCGCGGAACAGCACCGAGCTGTAGGTCTTGCCGTTGTTGACGAACTCACCGGCCACCAGGCGGCCGGCGCCGTCCCAGTTGATTGGCTCGCCGTCGGCGGTCAGGCTTTCAAAAACGATGGAGAAGCGGTCGCCTTTTTGCAGTTCGCGGTGGAAGTCGATATCGCCCGAGAACATCTCGGCCATCTGCGAGGCCACGGTGTCGGGGATGCGCGATTCGTCGGTGGCGGCAAACAGCGAGCTGCGGATGGTGCCGCTGGCCAGGCGAACCTGGGCTTGCAGCGGCGCGGCTTCCAGCTTGGCGCTGAATTTTTCGCCTTGGCGGGTGATGGTCAAACGGCTGAAATGGCTGCCTTGCTGTTCGGCGCTTTCGGCCGGGAAGCGGGCTACCAGCGACTTCACGGTGCCGCCGGCATCAGCCGTGACTTGCACCATCTTGCCGGCGCGGCCTTGCAGCAGTCGGCGGGCGGTGGGGTCATTGCGCAGGAACAGGGCGGCGGCCGGATCAAAAGCGCCCATGCGCTTGAGCAGGCTGTCGGCGGTGTCGCTGCTGCGGGTCAATTCGTTACGGGACAGGCCGATGTTGTGCTCGGCCAGCGCCGCTAGTTGGCTGTCCAAGTCGGCGGTGGCGACACTTTCTTCCACGACGCGTTGCGGCAGGTCGCGCGCGTCCGGTGCCAGTGGGGCAATGCCGAAGGCGGTGACGGCAAACGAGGTCAGCAGCGTGACGACCGCGCCGGTCAGGGCTCGGGGGGGGCGGGCAGCGAAGGCCTCGACATTCGTCAGCGTATTCTTGATCGCAGTGGTTCTATCAGTCACGCTTGAGAAGTTCCCGAGGTCTTGTTGTTCTGATGCCAGCGCTGCGCGCCGGTGAGGGCGGCACAGCTTTGCAGCATCGGTGCCAATCTGGCCACCCGTGGGCACAAAACGCTTCGCGATCCGTGTCCACTAGAATTGTCTGAAACGCGCAACAAGCCATCACAAGAGGGCTTGCTCGTGCAAGGTGTGGGGAGTATACCGACCCGCCCCGGAAGTCAATGTCACGAAAACCCGAAATTCCGCAGCTTTACCTAGGTGCCTCCGCCGTTATGTCCGAAATGCGAACTCCAGAAAATCTCCCCAAGCCTGTTGCCGCCGCCAAGCCGGCTTATCCGGTGACCGAGCGCGTCCAGGAGGCGATGGCCATTTCCCTGCGCGGTTGCGAGGAGTTGCTGCCGCAGGCAGACTGGCTGCAGAAATTGGCGCGCTCCGAAGCGACCGGCACGCCCTTGCGCATCAAGCTGGGCCTGGACCCAACGGCCCCCGACATCCACATCGGCCACACCGTGGTGCTAAACAAGATGCGCCAGTTGCAGGACCTGGGCCATCAGGTGATTTTTCTGATCGGCGACTTCACCTCCATGATCGGCGACCCGTCCGGCCGCAATGCCACCCGCCCGCCGCTGACGGCCGAGCAGATCAAGGCCAATGCCGAGACTTACTACCGCCAAGCCAGCTTGGTGCTGGACCCGGCCAAGACCGAGATTCGCTACAACTCCGAGTGGAGCGACCCGCTAGGCGCGCGCGGCATGATCGAGTTGGCGGCCAAATACACGGTGGCCCGCATGATGGAGCGCGACGACTTCACCAAGCGCTTCGCCGCACAAACGCCGATCTCGGTGCATGAGTTCTTGTACCCGCTGATGCAGGGCTATGACTCGGTGGCCTTGAAGAGCGATATCGAGCTTGGTGGCACCGACCAGAAGTTCAATCTCTTGATGGGCCGCCATCTGCAGCAGGAATACGGCCAGGAGCCACAGTGCATCTTGACCATGCCGCTGCTGGAGGGTCTGGACGGCGTCGAGAAGATGAGCAAGTCCAAGAACAACTACATCGCCTTGACCGAGGCGCCCAACAGCATGTTCGCCAAGGTCTTGTCG
The DNA here is from genome assembly GCF_038419725.1 of Roseateles sp. PN1. Taxonomy (NCBI): domain Bacteria; kingdom Pseudomonadati; phylum Pseudomonadota; class Betaproteobacteria; order Burkholderiales; family Sphaerotilaceae; genus Roseateles; species Roseateles sp. PN1. Next base: position 171,436 of record NZ_JBCARA010000006.1, read on the forward strand.
ATCAGCGACACCTTGATGTGGAAGTGGTTCAACTTGCTCAGCTTCAAGAGCATGGATGAAATCGCCGCGCTCAAGCGCGAGGTTGAGGGCGGCCGCAACCCCAAGGATGCCAAGGTCATGCTGGCCAAGGAAATCACCGCACGATTCCACAGCGTCCAAGCGGCCGACGCGGCCGAGGCCGACTTCCAGAACCGCGCCGCTGGTGGCATTCCTGACGACATTCCTGAGCTGACTTTGGCTGGCGCGCCAATGGGCATCGGCGGTTTGCTGAAGGCTGCTGGCCTGGTGGCGTCTAACGGCGAAGGCCTGCGCATGGTGGAGCAGGGCGGAGTCAAGATTGACGGCGTGGTGATCAGCGACAAGGGGCTCAAGGTCGAGGCCGGCACCTTTGTGCTGCAAGTCGGCAAGCGCAAGTTTGCGCGCGTCAGCCTGAGCTGAAGCTGTTTTGCATGTGCATCAAAAAAGGGAGGCCGCGGCCTCCCTTTTTCATGTGCGTCATGCCAACTCAGGGCTTCACTGGGCGCGGGTAGTCGCCGGGCTTGACCTGCAGCTTAGGCTTATCGGCCATGGCTTTCTTGAGCAGTTCAATGGCCTTGTCCAGTTGCGCGTCGCCACCCAGGAAAGTGGCGCGTGGTGGGTTGTCCACCTCGAACTCCGGCTTGACGCCAATGCCCTCGATCAGGAACTTGCCATCCGCCGTGATTTGGCCGGTCTCAGCGGCACGCATGATGCCGTTGTCCAGCAAGCGGTTCTGGTCTGACAGCCAGACACCGGCACCCGAGGTGGTCTTGCCGATGGTGGCACCCAGGCCCAGGCGTTTGAAGCCTTCGGAGAAGGTTTCGCCGTCGGAGTAAGTTTCCTCATTCATCAGCACGGCCACCTGTCCCTGGAAGGCTTCCTGCATATTCGGGTAGGTGGGCGAACCTTCGGGCGCGCGGCGCTGCCAGAAGGCCCAGGCGCGGCGCAGCAGCTTTTCGAGAATCCAGCTGTCGATATTGCCGCCGCCGTTGAAGCGCACGTCGATGATCAGGCCTTCGCGATCGGTCTGGGCGTAGAACTCGCGCACAAAGTCGGCAATGTCATTGCTGCCCATGGCGCGCAAATGCAGATAGCCGATGCGGCCACCCGAGGCGGCGGCCACGGCCTGTGCGCGGCTGAAGCGCCAGTCGTTGTAGCGCAACTGGGTTTCGCGCCCGCCCTCCACCGGGGTGACGATGCGTTGCAGCGTTTTGCCCTCGGCGCTGAGCACCTGCAGCAGCACTTGCTTGCCGGCTTGGCCGCGCAGCAGTTCGGCGATGTGCGCCACGCCGGCGGCCGGGCGGCCGTTCACCGCGGTGATCACATCACCCACCTTGAGGCCCAGGCTGGCTTGGGCCAGCGGCGCTTGCTCGCTGGGCAGTTCGGGGTCGCTGCGGTAGATTTTCTCGATGCGCAAGCCTTTGTCGCTGCGAGAGAACACGGCGCCCAGGCCGGCAAGACCTGGTACCTCTGGCCCGCTGCGCAGGTCCGGGCTGCCGACTTGGCTGTGCAGGGCGCCCAACTCGCTGGACATCTGGCCCATCAGCTCGCTGAGCTCGGCGCGATCCGTCACGCGCGCCACCAGGGGCTCGTACTTGGCCCGCGTGGCCTGCCAGTCCACGCCGTGCATGCCCTTGTCGTAGAAGTAGTCGCGGTGCATGCGCCAGGCATCGGCAAACATCTGCCGCCATTCTTGCTTGGGCTCGGTAGCGATCTGCCAGTCGGACCAGCGGACCTGGAACTTGGGCAGCTCGGCCGGCAATTTGGGCGCCGCATCGACCAGCAAAATTTCCGGTGTGGCCTCGGGCTTGGGTGCGCGCACCAACATCAGCTTCTTGCCATCGGCGCTGAGCGCATAACTGCGCATATCGGCGGAAACGGTCTCGACGTTCTCGCCCAGGTTGGCGATGGGCAGGGCTTTCAGGCTGAGCTTGCGCTCGGCGCCACTGCCTTCGCTGTCAAGGAACCACAGGCGCTTGGCATCGGCACTCAGCTTGCTGTAGTTGCCGGCGGGCAGGGGCACCTCGAACAGGCGCTCTTTCAAGCCCGCGAACTGAATGGCGGGCAGGGCGGGCTTGGCCTTGCTGTCGGCTTTTGCGTCCGACTTGGCATCCGGCTTGCCGTCTGCTTTGCTATCAGCCTTCGCGTCAGCCTTGGCCTCGGCCGGGCTGAGCTCATCCTTTGCCGCAAAGGGGAAGCGCAGCTCGGGCTGCAAGGCCAGGGCGTAGAGCTTGGTGCGGCGGTCGAAGTAGGGGCCCATATTGCGGTCGCCCCAAGGGCCGCTGCTATTGCTGACGGCAAAGTGGCGGCGCGAAGCGAAGTAAAGCCATTTGCCGTCGGGTGTGAAGGCGGGCGAATCGCTGTCGTAGCGGTCGCTGCTGAGCTGATGGCTGCTGCCGTCCTTGAGGCTGTAGAGCATCAGCTGCGAGCGGTTGCCATTGCGCAGCGCCAAGGTGAAGGCCAGTGCCTGACCGTCGGGCGACCAGGCCAGGCTGTCGATTGAGCCGTCCAGCTTGTCGTGCGCAATCAGCTTGGTGGCCGCGTTGCCCTTGCCGGCCTTCAAGTCGTTGAGATCCGTCAGGAACAAACGGCCTTCCTTGTCGGTATGCGCCAGGCTGCGGCCATCGGGTGAGGGCAGCAGGCCGGTGCGCATGGCCTTGGCGTCGTGGCTGATCTGCTCGGGTTTGCTCAGGCCATTGGCGGCAAAGCGCCAGATCTCGCGTTCGCCGCTGAAGTCGCACAGGGCGAAGACTTGGGCGCTGTCTGCGCTGAACTCGCCCGTGCGGCAGCGGCCGTCCGTCGGCTGCAAGAACTCGGCGCGGCGCAAGCTGCCAACACCTTGCGTGGCCAGGTGGCCGCGGCTGGCCAGCAGCACGCGCTCGCCATTGGGCGCCAGGGTGGTGTGGGTCAAAAAGTCTTGCGGCTTTTTGATCCAACGCTCGCGCTGCTGCTCAAAGTCGCCGCTCAACTGAATCGCGAGCTTGCTGCCTTGGCTGGCGGCGGCTGCCGCATTCAGGTCCAGGCTGAACAGATCGGCGCCGACGGCCAGCACGGCGCGGCCTTCGCTGATCGAGGCGTGGCGGATGTCCCAGCCCTTGAAGTTGCTGTGCTGGCGCAAGTCCTGACCCTGGCCGTCCACCGACCACAAATTCACCGTGCCGTCGCGGTCAGACAAAAAGGCGATGCGCTCGCGGCCATCGCTGGCCTTGTAAGCCATGGGGCGGCGGTCGTTGGCGCCTTCGGGCAGCAGGGGGCGAGCTTCTGTCTGGCTGCTCAAATCCATCACCCACAGGCGGGCGATGGCGCCGCCGCGGTACTGGCGGGCGTTGTCGCCGCGCAGGCCGTTGCGGGTGAAGTAGAGCGTCTTGCCATCGGCGCTGAGCGCGCCATCACTGGCCTGGCCGACCGGCAAGGCGCGGCGCTGCAGGGTCTTGGGGTCGATGGCGTAGAGCTGCGTGATCGGCTGGCCGGCTTGCGAGGGGCCGGTGTACAAAATCTCGCCCTGGGCGCTGAAGCCCCAGACGCGCACAGCCGCGCCGTCCCAGCTCAGGCGCTTGGGCACGCCGCCTTGCATGGGCATCAGGTAGACATCGCCCGGGCCGTCGTACTGGCCCACAAAAGCCAGCCATTGCCCGTCAGCAGAAATGGCTGGCTGGGTTTCCTGGCCGCCATGGGTGGTCAGCCGCTCAGCGCGGCCGCCGTTCAGGCCCACCCGCCACAAATCCCCTTCGGCCACCAGCACCACTTGCTGACCTTGCACGGCGGGTTGTCGATAGAAGCCGATGCCTGTGCTCGTGGGCGACACGGGCTGCGCCAAGGCGGGCAGGCCGGCACAAAGCAGTGCGGCCAAGGAAATGGCTTTGAGGGTGGGGGCGGGATGCATCTGCGGAATCCTTGTGGGAAAGCGGGGAGAGCGAGGGCGTGATGGCGCCTGTGACGGAATTACGAACTGGCGCGAGCCAAACCCTGCATTGTCCAACGGCCCTCGCTGCCTTCGGCGGACCCCATCTCGATGCAAACCCTAGCCAGACGCGCCGGCGCGGCTTGAAAGTGTGCGTTTGGGCGACAGTCGCGCAGTCAGAGGTTGGCGATGCCTGCCGCTACATGGCCGGAGGGCACATGCGCGGCGGCGCTGGCGATGTGGCCGGCCTGGTCGTCGAAGAAGAAATCGGGCTCGAACTCGCGCAGGAACTCGCCCTTGGCCAGGCCGCCGAGGAACATGGCCTCGTCGACCTCGATCTGCCAATCCATCAGGGTGCGAATCGCGCGCTCATGCGCCGGCGCGCTGCGGGCAGTCACCAGGGCGGTGCGCAATCGCATGCCACTGCCGGGCGCTTGCTGCAGGCGCTGCAAGGCCTCCAGCACCGGCTTGAAGGGGCCGGCGGGCAAGGGGCGGTTGGCATGCTGGATTTCATGCGACTGAAAGGCCGACAAGCCCTGGTTTTGAAACACCTGCTCGGCTTCGTCGGAGAACAGCACCGCGTCGCCGTCGAAGGCAATGCGCACCTCGTCGGGGTGGGTGGTGGTGGCGTGGGTGGACTGCGGGAACACTCGGGCGGCGGCCACGCCGGCATTCAGCGCGGCGCGCACATCGGCCTCATTGACCGACAAGAAGAGATGCGCCTTCAAAGGCCGCAGATAGCGCCAAGGCGATTCACCGCGGGTGAACACGCCGCGCTGAATCGGCAGGCCGTAATGCGCGGCCGAGCGGAACACCCGCATGCCCGAGATCGGGTCATTGCGCGACAGCACCACCACTTCGACCTGCGGTTGCAGCGGGTCATGCTGATTGAAGGCCAGCAGCTTTTGCACCAGCGAGAACGCCACGCCCGGCTTGGCCGGTTGATCCAGCCGCTGCTGTTGCAGCGCCATATAGGCGCGGTCATCGCCGGCTTCGAAGAGTTCGTTCTCGGCTTCGAAGTCGAACAGGGCGCGGGAGGAAATGGCAACGACAAGTTGCCCTTCAAGGGTGGCAGGCATGAGCGGCTTTGGCGTGGTGGGCGTGGACTGATTGTCTCAGCCCTGCCGACACGTCAGGCAAGCAGCCCTAATTGCCAAAGTACGCGGTATTGAGCGTGTAGCCGTCGCGAATGATGTTGTCCAAATCGCGGTGCGCCAACTCATTGGCGATCATGGGTTTGACGGTGTCCAGTGGCAGCGACTTGCGCTCCTCAACCCGCAAGATGTGAAAGCCATACTCGGTTTGAACCAGCTTGCTCAGCTGTCCAATTGGCAGGCTGTAGGCGGCCGCCTCGAAGTTGGCGGAGCTGGCACCCTTGGGAACAAAGCCAATGTCGCCACCCTTGTCGTTCGAGCCTAAGTCATCGGATTCGCTTTTGGCGAGCTTGGCGAAGTCAGCGCCTTGATTCAGGCGGCTCAGCAAGCCTTCGGCCTTGGCGCGTGCCTGTGTCGCGCTCAGGTCGGGCATGCCCTTGCGCAGTGCCACCTGCGAGCCGTGCATGCGCACCAGGATATGCCGGACCCGCGGCTGCGCGAAGCGATCTTGCTCGTTGGCATAGGTCTTGGCGAGCAGGGCGTCGTCCTTCAAATACTCTTTGCGCAGGCTCAGCAGTAGCTCATTGGCCAAGACCTGCTGGGTATAGGCCCGAACCTTCAGTTGAACCGACGGCAGCTGGTCCAGTTGACGGCGGCGTGCTTCTGCTTCCAGTGCGAAGGCCCGGCCAAAGTCCGTCCCCAAGGCCGCTTTGGCACTGCTTTGTTCGCGCGCCATGGCCAAGCGGGGGTCGCCGGCCAGCATTTGCTCAAAATCAGCTTTGGTGATGCTCAGGCCTTTGGCGGTGATCACGACCGCACTATCTGCGACTGCGTTGGCGGTTTGGGCATGCGCCGCCTGAGCTGCGAAGCCAGACAGGGCGGCGAGCAAGGTCAAATTCAACGCGAGGCTTTGCGTCATGAGGGCTCCCAGAAATCTAGTTGACGATGGCGCTGCTGCGAGGTGAGTTGCGGCGGGCTCAAGTGCAGTTGGGGAATCTGAATGAGGCAATGCGGGTACGCCAGTTGAAGGTGCCATTGCTGCCGATGTACTGGGTCGTGTACCAGAAGGTGCATTCATCGGCGGGGTCAATCTGCATGGTGGAATAGTCGCCCCAGCGGGTCAGCGTGCCGGTCTGGCTACCGCCACCGGCCTGCACCAAGACCTCGGTGCGCAGCATGTTCTTGGGGTCGGTCTTGCGCCGGCCACTCACTTTGATGGCGGGATTCATGGCCGCAGATGAGGCTGAGTAGCCGATGCCGATATTGCCCAGCTTGTCAAAAGCGGCCGAGCCCATCCAGCGCGCATCGGTATTGGGAACGAAGTTGCTGTTCTGGTAGACCCCGGGCGGGTTGGCGCTGGGCTGGCGAATTTCCCACCAGCGCAAATTGGCGGTGCTGCCGGGCTGCGCATCCACCGATTGCGTAACCAAAAGGGCGTCATAGCTGCCGAAGTTTCGATACACCAATCGGTACATCTGCCGGTCGCCCAGGGTGTCGAGCCGGTTGTTGGTGCCAAGCTGGGGCACGCAGTTGCTGCCGCTGTCGTTGCAGGCCGCCACGGTGGCCGCGTCGAGCGGCACGGATACAAAGCTGAAAGGTGCGCCACCAAAGCCGTCATCGAAGGTGGACGATGCGGGGTTGGCGAAGTTCGGTACGAACTTGGTCAGCTGCATGGTGTAGGGCGGTGCGGCCAGAAACGCCCAGTTCCAAGAGATATGCACATTGGGTGTGCCCGCAGGCGGCAGCGTGGTGCCGTCGAGGTCTGCGGGCAGGAAGCTGAAGCGGCTGGTGTTGTTGAAACAGATTTGGCTGGGGGCTGGTGTGCCGGCCAGCATGGCCGCCCGGTCGTAGGCACAGGCGCGCCCACCGGAGTAGTTCTGGCCCTGGTTGAACATGTTGTAGGTGAGGTAGTAGGCGTCGGGCCAGACACCGAGCTTGCCGTAGTCCGGCAAATTGGTTCCGAAGTTGTATTCGTAGAGGTTGTAGCTACCCATGGCATTGTTGGTCGTAGAGACCGCAATGCACTGGGCGTTGTTGCTGAAATTGGATGTGAAGGCAAATTGCGACAGGATCCAGCGTCCGGCCAGCCGGTCGTATTGAACGATGGGGTCACCGCGATTGGTGCTGGCGCACAAGCTTGTTGGGCCAAGTGCTGCCCAGATGGTGTTGCCGGACAAAAATCCAGGCGCGGGCAATTGCGGCACACCTGCTTTGTTGTAGACAGCGAACTGTGAGTTGACCCACTGCACGATCTGCGTCGGGCTGACCGCCAGGGTGGTGTCGGGAGGTGCGCCGGAGATGGCATAGCCCGGCGTGCCCAGCCCCAGTGCCTCGAAGTTGGCGCCCATGACGGCACCCAGAGGTTGGTAGGTGGCGGTCTGGTTGTATGCGTTGCTGGTCGGCGTGGCCACCAAGGCATTCAGGCTGCGGCTGCTGGTGCTGGCATTGCCCGCACTCCCTGCATTCCCGGCATTGCGGGCGGCTTCAGCCACCAGCAAAGCCTTGTCCACCTGGTGATTGCGATTGGGCCGGAACTCGCGCACCGCAAAAGCGCTCACCTGAGCGGATCTAGCCATTTGCTCGACATGATCAGAGCGGTTGAAATGGGTGGGAGGGGAAACGAGCGGCCCGGAAACTTGGGCCATGGCGGCGCTGCCGCTAAACAAGCTGAGCAAAACAATTCGGCGCATGGCGTGCTCCCGGTGGATTGAGTGCAGTCCCAGGTGATTCCGGCGTGTTCAGTTTGAGCGCTGACGTGCCCTGGTGGCGGCCAGCAGGGCCAGTGACATCAAGGCCAGTGTTGATGGCTCGGGTATCGTGCCGCCCCCTCCGCCCGGAGTTCCGTCGAGTTGAAAGGCCTGCTCATTGCCGGACTGAACCCAGCCAAAAGTGCTGTCCAGGTAGCGGCCATCGGCGCTGCCGCCGCCGGTGGTGCTCCACAGCATTTCGGCGCTGCTGTTGTCGCTCAAGTCGCCGTTATGCAGGGCCAGCCAGTAATTGCCGGCGGCGAGGTTGAAGCTGGCGGCAATATTGATTTCGTATTCGGCATAGCCGAAACCAGTGCTGTTGCCGGTGGCGACTTCACTGACGATGCTGCTCGTCCCGCCGCTCAGCACGGCATCGGGAATGCCGCCCAAATCGCTGTAAATGGCCCAGTAGATGCTGCCTCGATAGGCGGCGGCCGTGTCTTGAATACTCCACAAGCGGATGCCGGTGACATTGGTGGCGCCGCTGAGGGTGAAGTTCTCGGCCACCAGTTGTTCACTCATATTGGTGCCCCAAATTTGATCGGGGAGACCGTTGTTGAGAACAATCGAGCTGTGCGCTGAAAAGGTCGCTAGGCAAACGGCTGCGGCCACTAGGCCTGTACGAAAAGCAGAGCGGTACATGGGCACTCCTTGGCAAGGCATGAAGCGCAAATCAGCGGCCTCATGCGATACGAATGTGCCACAGCCCTGCAAATTTGTGCGAGCTGCGAACCCTCTCCCGAATTCGCGGGGTGGTATTTACCCTCGATGACTCTTGAGGGATTTCTAGCGCCGTGCTAGTCAGTATTGCCTTTTCCGGCCAAGCAAGACCTGACCCCCCGGCCTCACTTCACCCAGGTATTGAGCTGGATGATGGGCAGCAGCACGGCCAGCACAATCATCAACACGATGGCACCCATGGCCACGATCAGCAGCGGCTCCAGCAAGGTGGCGGCGGCCATGGAGCGGCGCTGCACCTCAACGCTGAGCTGGCGCGCGGCCCGTTCCAGCATCTGTGGCAGCTGGCCGGTCTGCTCGCCCAGGCGGGCGAACATGGCCAGGATGCCGGGGAATCGCTTCTTGCCGGCCAGGGCTGAGCCCAAGGGCGCGCCTTCACGCACCTGCACCAGGGCGTCGAGCGCGTCGGCACGCATGGCGTGGTTGGAGAGTGTTTCGGCGGCCGCTTGCAAGGCCTTCAAGATGGGTACGCCTGAGCCGGCCAGCATGGCCAGCGTGCCAGCGAAGCGCGCTGCGTTATAGCCGCGCGTCAGTCGGCCGATGATGGGCAGGCCCAGCATTGCGGAATCAAAACGGATGCGAAAGGCCGGGCGCTGCAGTGCCGTACCCAGGCCGAAGCCGCCGGCGATCAGCGTTAGCAACATCAGCCAGCCCCAGCTGCGCACAAAGGCGCTGATGGCCAGCATGGCCACGGTGATGGCGGGCAGGGCGCGTTTGGAGCTGGTGAACACGGTGGCGATTTGCGGCACCACATAAGTCACCAGAAAGATCACGATGAAGACCGAGATCAGCGAGACGATGGCCGGGTAGGCCATGGCGCCGACCAGCTTGCCCTTCAGATCTTGGCGTTCTTCCAGATCATCGGCCAGCTTTTCCAGCACCGGTCCGAGGGCACCGCTTTGTTCGCCGGCAGCCACCACGCCGCGAAACACCTCGTCGAACTCGCGCGGTGCGCTGGCCAAGGCGCGGGCAAAGGGCGAGCCGGCATTGACTTCGGCCTTGAGCTGCGAGAGCAGTTCGCGCTGCTTGGCGTCTTCGCTCTCATCGGCCAGTGCCGTCAGCGCCCGCTCCAGCGGCAGGCCCGAGCCGACAAGGCCGGCCAACTGCCGTGTCCACACTGCCAGGGCCGTTGGGCTGAAGATACGGCGGGTGAAGCGGCTGCCGCCGCTTTGGCCATGCTGCTGCACCGGCGTGATGGACAGCGGCACCAGATTGAGCCCGCGCAGCTGGGCGCGCGCGGCACGCGGGTTGTCGGCCTCGACAAGGCCGTTGCTGTTGCGGCCGGCGGCGTTGAGGGCTTCGTATTTGTAGGCGGGCATGGTGGTGGCGTGGGCGTGGGCGTGCCGGCGCTCAGTCGCGGGTGACCCGCAGCACTTCTTCTTCCGAGGTGATGCCTTGTTCGATCAGACGGGCACCGTCCTCGCGCATGCTGCGCAGGCCGGCCTTCTGGGCCGCTTCGAGCAAGTCGCTTTCGGCGGCATGCTGGTGAATCAGGCTGCGCACATGGTCGTCGGCCACCATCAATTCGTAAACGCCGGTGCGGCCCTTGTAGCCGGTGCGCGAGCAGGCATCGCAGCCCACGGGGTGGTAGCGGCCATGTTCGTCCTGGCGTTTGCACACCGGGCAGAGTTTACGCACCAGGCGCTGGGCCAGCACGCCCAGCAAGCTGGAGCTGAGCAAGAAGGGCTCAACGCCCATATCGGTCAGTCGGGTCACGGCGCTAGGCGCGTCGTTGGTGTGCAAGGTGGCCAGCACCAAGTGGCCGGTCAGCGAGGCCTGGATGGCGATTTGCGCGGTCTCGTAATCGCGGATTTCGCCGATCATGATGACGTCCGGGTCCTGGCGCAGGATGGCGCGCAAGGCCTTGGCGAATGTCAGCTCAATCTTGGCGTTCACCTGGGTCTGGCCGACGCCGGACAGTTCGTACTCGATCGGGTCTTCCACCGTCAGCACATTGGTGGTGCTGGTGTCCACGGTTTGCAGTGAGGCGTAGAGGCTGGTGGTCTTGCCCGAACCGGTCGGGCCGGTGACCAGCACGATGCCGTGCGGCTGCTGCACCAGTTTCTTGAAGGCACTGAGCACATCGCCGCTCATGCCCAAACCTTCCAAGGTGAACTTGGATTCGGTCTTGTCCAGCAAACGCAGCACGGCACGCTCGCCATGCGCCGAGGGCAGGGTGGAGACGCGCACATCGATGGCGCGGCCACCGATGCGCAGACTGATGCGGCCGTCTTGCGGCAGGCGCTTCTCGGCAATGTCCAGCTCAGCCATGATCTTCAGGCGGGAGATCAACGCGGCATGCAGGCCACGGTTGGGCTGCACCACCTCGCGCAGGGTGCCGTCAACGCGAAAGCGCACCGAGCTGGCACGCTCGTAGGGCTCGATGTGGATGTCGCTGGCGCCGTCCTTGGCGGCTTGCGTCAGCAGCGCATTGAGCATGCGGATGATGGGCGCGTCGTTGGCGGCTTCCAGCAGATCTTCCACCGCGGGCAGGTCTTGCATCATGCGCGAGAGGTCCACCGCGCTTTCCACTTCGCCGATCACCACCGCCGCGCTGGACTCGCTGCCCGCATAGGCCGCGTTGATGCGCTCGGCCAGGCTGCCGGCCGCTTCCTTTTCAAAGCGGTCGATCTGGTAGAGGCGCTGCACCTCGGCCAGGCTGGCCAGGCTGACTTCGGCGGGCGCCCACAGGACGAGCGAGGCACCGTCGTCTTCCAGCAAGACGGTGTTGGCCTTGGCAAAGGCGTAGGGCAGGGGGTGGCGGGTGGCCATAGCGTGGGGCTCGTCGGGCAGGAGTTATTGCTGTTGCTGCGGTTGTTGCACCGGCACAGTCACGGGCGCGATCAACAAGGCTCTGGGGTCAAGGCTCTGGCCGCCGGCAGGCGTGGCCGGGCTGGCCGGCAGCACCGGCGCGCCAGTATTGGGCAAGACCACGCTGGGGCCGGGCTGGGCGTTCTGCTGCAGCGAGCGGATGGACTCGTAGCGATCCAGCGTCAGTTGGTCGGCCGAGACCTGGCCGCGCATCACCACCGGGCGCAGGAAAACCATCATATTGGTCTTGACCCGCTTGCGGTTCTCGCTCTTGAACAGGCCGCCGATCCAGGGGATGTTGGCCAGGCCGGGAACGCCGTCTTGGCCGTCGCTGTACTCGTCCTTCATCAAGCCGCCCAGCACGATGATCTGGCCATCGTCCACCGCGACGGTGGTTTCTACCGAGGATTTGTCGGTGGTCGGGCCGGCGCTGCTGGCAAGTGCTTGCACCACCGAGGAGTTTTCTTGGTAAATGATCATGCGCACCGTGCCGCCTTCGCCGATCTGGCTGCGGATGCGCAGGGTCAGGCCAACGTCCTTGCGTTCGATGGTTTGGAAGGGGCTGACCGAGGAGCCGCTGTTGCCGGTGTTGGAATAGCTGCCGGTCACAAACGGCACGTTCTGGCCGATCACGATCTTGGCTTCTTCGTTGTCCAGCGCCACCAAATTGGGGGTGGAGAGAATGTTGCCGCCGGTCTGCGATTCGAGGAAGTTGGCGATGGCGCCCAGGGTGTAGCGGCCGCCCAGATTCTTCAGCACGCCGATGTTCAGGCCCTGGGGCGCGGCGGCCGAGGCCAGGGCGGTGGCCACACCGCTGGTGCCGCCGGCCACGGCCAAACTGCCGTTGATGATATTGCCGAGGCCAGAGCCGTAATTGGTGCCGATGCCGGGGATATTGGCGTCGCCTTTATTGCCGAACAGGTTCTGCCATTGCACGCCGAACTGCGCGGCCTTGCTGGCGTCGACCTTGACGATCATGGTCTCCACATAGATCTGGGCACGGCGCACATCCAGCTGGTCGATCACGCCGCGGATCTGGCGATACAGCGGCTCAGGCGCGGTGATGATGAGCGAGTTGGTGGCCGGATCGGCCTGCACAAAGCCGCCGGTTGAGGGCGTTTGTGAGGCCGCCACCGGGGTGGTGCTGGCGGCCGAGGTGCCGCCGCTGCTGCTGTTGTTCTGGCTGGCACCACTCAGCGGCGAGCTGCCCAGGCTATTGCCCAGCGAGTTGCTGCTACTGCTGCCGCCAGCGCTGCTGCCCGTGCTGCCACCGCCGGCGGAACCGCCCGAGGCAAAGGCCGCGCGCAGCACGGTGGCCAGCTTGGCGGCATCGGCGTTCTTCAGGTAGACCACGCGGATATTGCCGCCGGGGTTGTTGCTGTCGGCGCCGGGTTGGTCGAGCTTCTCGATCATGCTGCGCATGGTGGCCAGGCGGGCCGGGTTGGCGGCGCGCAGAATCAGCGCATTGCTGCGCGGGTCGGCCAGCACGCTCATGCTGCTGCTGGCTTGACCGGGCACGGCGGCCGCGCCGCCATCGGCCAGCTTTTGCACCAGCGCGGCGATGTCCGAAGCAATCGCATGCTTGAGCGGCACCACTTCCAGATCGGTGCTGCCGGGCGTGTCCATAGTCGCGATGATGCGGCCCAGGCGCTGCAGGTTCTCGGCGTAGTCGGTGATCACCAGGCTGTTATTGCCCGGGTTGGCATTGATGGTGTTGTTGGGGCTGATCAGCGGGCGCAGCACGGCCACCAGATTGTTGGCGTTCTCGTGATTGAGCTTGAAGATCTGCGTGATGATCTGGTCGCCGCGCACCGCGCTATTGCCGCCAATGGCCACCGAGCCGGCTTGTAGCTTGGCGTCCGCCTCGGGCACCACCTTGAGCAGGCCGGAGTTTTCCACCACCGTGAAACCCAGGCCGCGCAGCGCGGCCAGATAGTTGAGATAGGCCTCGCGCACGCTCACCGGCTGCTCGCTATAGACCGTGATCTGGCCTTTGACGCGCGGGTCGATGATGAATTGGCGATCCAGCATCACGCCCATGGCGCGGGTCACCGCCTCTAGATCGGCATTGACGAAGTTGAGCGTGACGGGGGTGCGTGACTTCAGTGCCGGGCTGTGGATGCGAGCGGCGGGGGATTGGCTGATATTGCCGTCGGCCGTCTGCGCCAGCGTCGGGCCGGCCAAGATCGACAAAGCCAGCAGCGACAAACCGGCGCGCTGCGGCGAACGACTTGTGTGACGTTTCTTATTCATGGTCATCCAATCGAAAATACGGAGCGCTCGCCTTGGCGGCGGCCGATGATGTTCAGCAGATTGTTCAGGGCGCCCTCGCGGCCCGGCGCGGCGCTGGCTTCAAGCCGGAAGCGCAGCTTGCCCAGGTTGACAGTGCCTTGGCCATTCAGGATCAGCGCGCCGTCCAGCGTGCTCAGGCGCAATTCGCTGATGCCGGCCTGGCTGGCGTCTTTGTCATCGGCCAGGATGCTGAAGCGGTAGCTGCCCAGCGGCGCCAGGGTGGAAACGCGCGAAGACACATTGAGCAAATCGAGGTCTAACTGGCCAAACTGGCGCCAGCGCCCTTGCACCCATTCCAGGCGGAAGTCGCGGGTGGACATGCGCATCGAACCACCCAGACGCAAGGTGTTCCAAGGCGTGCCCAGGCCAGCCAGCCAGCCGGCGGGCCAGCGGGCCAGCCAGTCGGCGCGGCTGCTCACCGCCACTTCAAAGCGACCCCAGCCGGGGCGCAGTTGCAGTTGAAGGTCGCCGTTGATGCAGCAGTCTTGCCGGGCTTGGAGGGCCAGCGCCCAGCCCTTGATGCTCATATCCCAGCTCAGGCGGCCGGGCAATTGGCTGGCGTCGCGGCTGCCTTCGCCGCCGGTCAGCACCAGCACGCCGCTGCCATGCCAGATGCTGCCGCGGGTGTCGGTGATCAATAAATGGCCATTGCTGGCGCTGGCCACGCCACGCGCCAGCCAGCTGGCGGGGGCGAAGACGATCAGCGCCACGCTCAGGCCCAGCAGGGCGCCAGCCACGCTCCAGCGCAGGCTGGCTTCACTGCGGGCGCGCTTGGCGGGTTCGACCTGCAAGGTGTCTTGCCACTGCGAAGGGGCCTCGCTGAACTGGGTCAGCGGGGCCGGGCGCGATTGGCGGCCGCGGCCAAGACCACGACCGAAAAGGCGGGCCAGTGCGGAGGGGCGCTTCATTGGCCGGCTCCGTTCAGGGTCAGCACCACGGTGCCGGTATAGCCTTTGGGCCCACGCTGCAACTGCGCTTCCACCGGGCGCACACGGGCGGCGCTGCGCACCTCGCCCAGCCAGGCCTGCAAGGCCTCGTTGCTGACGCCGTTGACGCTGAGCACGGCGCGGTCGCCGGCCAGGCTCAGCTTGGCGGCGGGGCCCAGATGTTCGCTGGCCGCTTGTAGGGCTTGCGCCGCTTGGGCTGCGGGCACGGGCGGGATGGCGCGCAACTCTCGCGCTTCCGTGGCCAAGGCTTGCATGTTTTGCAGCTGCAGATCCACCGCCTCCAGCTGTGCCGGGCTTTGCTGAATCACCCGCAGCGCGGGCTGTACGGCCACCAGCCACAGCAGCAGCAGGCCCAGGGTGCCACCGGCGATCTTGAGCAGCGTGCGCTCCCGCTCACCCAGCTGCTCCCAATGGGTTTTCACGCCGGCCAGGGATTGCTGCCAGGCGGGCTGGCGAGCCTTGTTATTGCTCTCGATACTCATGTCTTGTTAGCTCCGCCCTTGCCGGTCTTGTTGCGGCTCAGGGCCAGCTTGCCCTCGCTGGCTTCGAGCTGCCAGCCTTCGCTGCGCAGCTGGCTGCTGAATTGTTGAATTTGTGGCTCGCTCCAGCCGGCGGACGACAGCGTCAAGCGGCCGGGCTCGAAGCTCAGGCTGTCCACCGGGCCACGATCGGCCGGCCAAGCCATGGCGGCGGCGCCCAGCAGGGCTTCCAGGTCTTGTTCACCGGCGCGGCCCGCGCTGCTGCGCAGGGCCTCGGTTTCGCGCTGCATCTGCACCGGCGCATCAAGAATGGCGCGCACCTTGGGGAAGCTTTCCATCAAAACGCTGTCGAGCTGGGCGCGCCGGCTTTTCAGTTGCTGATGCTGCTGCCAGGCGACCAGGTTCAGCCCCAGCAATTGCACGGCCACCAAGCCAGCCAGGCCCCAGCGCACCGGGCGCCATTCGCGCCGCATCAAGCCACGGTAGAAATGGCGCAGGGCGCGGGTGCCGCGGGTGCGTTGAGCGAGTTCGAACTGGCGCAGGTCCCAGGGGTTGTCAATCACCCGCAGGGCGCGCTGGGCTGGGCTCAGCACGCTCACCGACGTGCCCAGCCAGACTTCGGCCGCAGCGGCCACTTCCGGGGCGGCCGTCCATTGCGAGGCTTGCACCAGCGCGGCGGGGAAGAGCTGGCGGCTCAGCCCGCCTTCCAAAGGCAGGTTGCTGACGCCCTCGGGGTGGCTCCAGCGCAGGGCCACCGGGCTGGTTTCGGTGCCGGTGGCGTAGAAATGCCCGCGTGGCGCTTCGGGCCAGGACAGGGGCGTGATGCGGTCCACAAAAACCTCGGCCGCTTCGAGCGTGCTGAGATGCTGGGCCAACCAGCTGCGCGAGCTGATGGCCACCCAGGCGGTGTCGCCGCCCATGGTTTCGGGTTCGATGGCGAAGTGCAGGCTCTCGGCATCATCCAGCAGCGCTTCTTCCAGCATGCCGGCCAGGGCCGTGCGCATTTGTCGGCCGGCCTTGGGCAGGGTGACGCGGCGCCAGGCCACATCGCTCTCGGCGGGGATCACGATCACCTGGTCGGCGCGTGGCAGCTGGGCGGCGCTCTGGCTGCCCTGGGTGCTGATCGTGCGGCCGTCGGCGCAGAAGAGGAAATCATAGTCGCGGTTGAGCGCGCTTGCTGCCGTGTGCCCCAGGCCTTCGTTGGACTGAACCGCGCGGCCTTGGGCTCGCAGGCGGCTGCGGGGCGGAAGGAAAACAAGCAAAGTACTCATGGGCGCAGATGAACGGGTACAGCGAAAACAGCAGTGACCGGGCCAATCACGCCGAGCGTGCTGGGACTGCCTGGGAAAGGCTGGCGCATTCTAGGAGGGGAAGATGGCTGATTTGCGTTTGCAGCCCTGGGGCAAACACTGTTTGTATCAATTCCGGAAAATTCCGCTCGCCACATCAGCGCTTGCTTTCCTTGGTTTCCTTGCCGTCCAGCACCTGATTGATGCGCTGGCGATCCAGCACAACCATGTCGAGCTGGTTGCGGTACACCAGTGAGCGCTCTTCCAGCACTCGCTCATCCAGGCGCATGCGGCCGCTGACGATGAAGTAAGAGCTGACGACATGCACACGGTCGCTGCTGATGACGGCCGTGCTGGGCAGATAGTTCTTCGCCTCTTGCGGGTCTTTCAGCGGCTGGGCTTGGCGGGCTTGCACCAGACGCTCGGCCGAGGCCAGATCAACGCCGTCCAGCACACCGGCAATCACTTCACGCGGCGCGGTGTTGAGGTTGACCGGCGTGGGCAGCGGCAGCAGGGTGAGCAGGGGGCGCAGGCGCTCGATCGTCTCGGCGCTGAGGCCGAACCAGCGCAGCTCGTCCAGATTGCGCGGCTGCAGCGGGCGCTCCTCATTGGGATCCGGGGCGCTGGCGGCCTCGCCCTTGATGTTGCCGCTGCCGGCAAAGGCGCGGCGCATCTTGGTGGCGATCAGGGTGGCCGTGCCGGGCGGGGCTTGGGCGCTTTCACACAGGCGCGCCAAGCTGCGCTGCTCCAAGGCCAGGGTGTCGGGGTCGGTCACCAGCAGATTGCGCAGGTTGTACTGGGCCTGAGCGTCGGTGATGCCGCCGGACAAAAAGGCTTCCACGCCATCATCCGTGGTTTGGCCGTCCAGCGCCAGGAAGCTGGAGATGCGGCCCT
Organism: Roseateles sp. PN1; assembly: GCF_038419725.1. Taxonomy (NCBI): domain Bacteria; kingdom Pseudomonadati; phylum Pseudomonadota; class Betaproteobacteria; order Burkholderiales; family Sphaerotilaceae; genus Roseateles; species Roseateles sp. PN1. The sequence goes on from NZ_JBCARA010000006.1 coordinate 188,646, forward strand.
CGGCCACCGGCACGGCCCAGACCTCGTTGAGGTTGTCGGTGGGCGTGCTGCGGTTGCCGATGGCATCTTCCCGCAGGATCAATCGGGCCCAGTCCAGCGCGCCGCGCAGCATCAGGGCGGACTGGGCGCGCGAGCGCTCTGCCGCCTCGATCTGCACCGCGCGGTACTGGCGCCACACCATGGCCGAAGCCAAGCTGGCCACCAGGGTGACGATGATCATGGCCGTGAGCAAGGCGGCGCCTTGTTGCTGGTGCGGCGTCTGTTGGGGGGCGAGCAGGTGGCGGTTCATGGTCACGAGCCCAGCATGACTTGGCGGGTCAAGGGCCCGGAGAAACCACTGCCGGGTCCGAACTGCAGCACCATGCGCACGCCGCTGGGCAGTTGCTGGCGCTGGGTGACTGGACCGGGCTGGCCGGTGCCGGAGCCGCTGGCAGGCGGTGAGGGTGGCGTGGGCGCGGCCACATTGCCGCTGGACTGGGCATTGCTCCAGCTATTGCCGCGGAAGAAGTAGAGCTGCCAGCCCGTCACGCCTTCCAGCGCGCGCAGCTGGCCAGCGTCTTGGTTGATGCTCAGCTGGCTGCGTTGATAGCTTTCTTGCAGGGCGGTGTTGGTCTGAACTGGCAGGCCTTCCCAGCGGTACAGGGCGCCATTGCGCACCGTCCAGACCACCACCTGCACGCCTTCGGGCTGTTGGCGGGTCAGGCGCATGCTGGCGCCGTCAAAGGCCAGCGCATCGACCAAGGTGGAATCCTGTACCGAGCGCAGATCCTGCTCCCATTGCGCCACCACGGTTTGCAGGCGCATGCTTTGGTCCAGATGGGTTTGCGCGATCTCGCGGCTTTTCATCAGGGCGTCCAGGCCCTGCCAGGAGATCATGGCCATGGTGGCCATCACCACCAGGGCGACGAGGACTTCGACCAGGGTGAAGCCACGGTTGTGCAACGCTGTTGGGCGGGCCATCAATAGCGCCCCATGATGGCGCTGAGCACCAGCCGATGTCCGTTGTCGGGGTCGCTGACCACCGCATCGACCCGGCGCAAATTGGCGTTCGGCGTGGCGCGCACCACCAGATTGCCCTTGAAGACATGGCCCAGCTGCTCGCAGCTGAATTCGGAGTCGCCGATGCTGGGGAATTGCTTGTTCAGACGCAACTCGTTCAACTGATTGTCCGCGCACCATTGCGCCGAACTGATGCTGCGCAGGCGCTCGGCGTTGTCGGTCAGGGCGCCGGCGGCTTTGATGCCAGCGCCGAGCGCGATCGCGACGATCACCAGGGCCACCAGCACCTCGATCAGGGTGAAGCCGCGCTGGGCGGCCAGTCGCTCAGGGCGCATTGCTGCTGTGGGAGATTTCAAACGGGGCCAGCCCATCGGTGCTCACGGTGAGTTGTTGACTGCCCAGCCGCAGGCGCAGTTGCTGCGCGCCAATCATCGGCTCGGGGCCCAGGCGCACGCTGCGGGCATTGGCGATTTCGACATTGACCGCCTCGCCCAACCAGCGGCGCGGCAGCTGAATGCGCGCGGGCAGGCCGACAAAACGAAACTGGTCAGCGCTGCCGGCGAGCTCGACCGGGGTCCACTGCACATTCAAACCAGCGGCTCGGCTTTCGGCTCGGGCGGTTTCAAACAAGGCCACCAGGCGCTCAGCCTCGCGCTCCAACTGCGCCGCCGCCGGGTCGCGCAGCGACAGACTCACCGTGGCCGCCGCGATGGCGATCATCGCCACCACCACCAGCAACTCGATCAGCGAGAAGCCGCGGGATGACCCTGTGATCGCCGTACGGCTTTCAAGCCGTCCGCCGGGCAGCCCCAAGGACGGCGCGGCCAAGCCCTTGCTGGGCCAACCCTGCAAGGGCTTGGATCCCCCCGGGGGATCGACTGTGTACCCGCAGGCGAGGGGCATCTTTATTGCCAGGACCCGATATCCGCATCATTGCCTTCGCCACCGGCGCGGCCATCGGCGCCGAAGCTGTAGACGTCGATCTCACCTTTGATGCCGGGGTTGGCGTATTGGTAAGGGCGTCCCCAGGGGTCGTTGGGCAGCTTTTCGATATAGGGCTTCCAGTTCGGCGGCGGGGTGCCGGCGGTGGGCTTGCGCACCAGGGCGTCCAGGCCTTGATCGGCGCTGGGGAAGCGCTGGTTGTCCAGCTTGTAGAGCTTGAGCGCTTGCATCAGATTGTTGACGTCGGTGCGGGCTGCCGTCACGCGAGCATCGTCAGCGCGGTTGAGCACATTGGGCACGACCAGGGCGGCCAGCACGCCGATGATGACCAGCACGACCAGCAATTCGATCAGGGTGAAGCCGGCGTGGCGGCGACCCTTGCGCGCGGCGGCCGGCTGGGCGAGGGCAGCAGAGAAAACTTGTGTTGACATAGAGGCGGTGGCTGGCGAGGTGAAAACGGTGGAACGAACGAACCAACAAGGGATCGAACGATGACGCAAGAAACAAGGCGCTCGGCTGGCCGCGTAAATCATGCAGCTTGGCCGGGCAAGGTCAGCGCTTGAATCATAATCCGCCCATGCTTGCACGAATGATGGCTTTTGTAGTGTGGGGCCTGCTGGCCTGCAGTGGCACTTACTGGTTGATCCAGTTGTGGGCCAAGCCCTTGCTGACGCCGGCGCAAGCCTTGCCTGTCAGCGAACAGGGCGTGGCGCAGGCCGACCTGACGCGCTTGTTCGGTGCCCCGGCGCCCGTGCAGGTGGAAGCCGCCCCGGCGCTGGAGAGCCGCTTCAAGCTGCTGGGCGTGGTGGCCCCCACCAATGTGCAACTCAGCCGTGCTGGTGAGGGCTTGGCCTTGATCGCGGTGGACGGCGTGGCGCGCACGGTGCGCGTCGGCGCGGTGTTGGACGGCGATTTGCGCCTGATGGCACTCGACAAGTATTCCGCCAGCTTCGGCGCCAACGGCGTGGTCAGCATGACTTTGCAGATGGCGCAGCAAGCCCCTGCCGCCACTGGCGCGTTGCCCCCGGCTCAGCCATCTGCGACCAATCTGGGTGGTGTTCAGGTGCTTGGAGGCTTGCCGGCGCCCCCGCCCATGCCTGTGCAAGGCATGAACGCGCCGTCGCAGCAAATCGGCAATGAGCAGCAGGGCGTCGTTGACCCCTCGGGCTTGCCGACCCGTTAAACGCGCAAATCTTTGTCAGGCCTGATCAGCGCGTCCCGCGCGATCAACAGGGCCGGCCGCTTAAAAATTGAGCGGATTGTCCACGGCCTGAAACAAGGTCGGCGGCAAGCCCGGGCCGGACGGCTCAAACCCTGGCGTATGGGCTTCATGTAGATCGGTCAGCAAGGCGGCCGCGCTGCGAATCATGGGCCAAGCCAAGGCGGCGCCGGTGCCGTCGGCGCTTTCCATCCCTAACTCCAGCAAGGCCGAGGCGTGAAACAAGGCCAGGGCTTCGTCCAGGCCGCGATGGGTGTGGCTGCGGCAGAACACCGCGTAATCGGTCACCGGCGGGGCGATGCGGGCGGCCAGCTTGAGGGCGGCGCAGGCGGTCATGCCGTCGACGATGATCAGGCTGCGTTTGGAGGCGGCCACCAGCATCACGCCCACCATCACCGCGATCTCGAATCCGCCGAAAGCCGCCAAGACCTCCATCGGGTCGCTGACATCACGGTGACGTGCCTGCGCGGCATGCAGCACGCCAAGCAGATGGGTCAGCTCGTCCTGGCGCATGTCTGGGCCGGAAATGACGAAGTTCTGCACCGGGCACTCCATCAGGCGCGACAGCACCAGGGCCGCACTTTCGGCCGAGCCTTGGCCCATACCTGCGCAGGCCAGCGCGTTGCCGGGCAGCTTGTCGGCGATTTCCATGCCGACGCGCACGCCGGCATGGGCTTGCTCCAGGCTCATGGCCGGGCCGGCCTTGCAATTGCGGGTGCCATGCGCGATCTTGCGAGACACCAGACGTGGATGAGGCGCCATGATCTCGGCAATGCCGCAGTCAATCAAATTGAGTTGCAGGCCCTGCAGGCGCGCGAGCACGGCCAAGGGCAGACGGTTGCCCAGCGCCATTTGGGCTTGTTCGCGGGTGCTGCGCCCCCACTGGCTGCCCACACCGTTGACCACCAGGCCATGGTCGGCGGCAAAGATGGCCAGCACCGGGTCGCGAAACCGCGGGCTCAAGTTGTTTTGCACCAACCCCAGGCGTACCGCCAGGGGTTCCAACTCACCCAGACCGCCGGCAATGCTGCCGTGCTGCTCGACCCGCTCGCGTAGCGCTCGTTCCAGCTCAGGATTGGCGGTGGGCGAGATCAGGGACTGTTGGATGGGCATGGCGAGCGGGCTACATCAGGCCTGGTTGAGTCCGGCTAACTCGAAGGTTAGCGCAAGAAGAAACGATAGACCGGATTCTGGCTCTCATCCTCAAAGGGGTAGTTGAGCGAATCCAGAAAGCGCTTGAAGGCCGCATTGTCACTCTTAGGTACTTGCAGGCCAACCAGGATGCGGCCGTAGTCGGCGCCTTGGTTGCGGTAGTGGAACAGACTGATGTTCCAGTCCGGGTGCATGCTGGAGAGGAAGCGCATCAGCGCGCCGGGGCGCTCCGGGAAGATGAAGCGGTAGAGCCGCTCATCGCGGGCCAGCTCGCTACGCCCGCCCACCATATGCCGCACATGCTGCTTGGCCAGCTCGTTATGGGTCAGGTCGGTGGCGGCAAAGCCGGCCTTGGCGAAGGCTTTCAGCAGCTTGGGTGATTCTTCACGGTTCTGGGTGGCGATGCCGACGAAGACATGGGCTTGGGCGGCATCAGAGATGCGGTAGTTGAACTCGGTGACGCTGCGCGGGCCCAGTAGCTCGCACAGGCGCTTGAAGCTGCCTTGCTGCTCGGGGATGGTGACGGCGAAAAGTGCCTCGCGGTGCTCGCCCACCTCGGCCCGTTCGGCCACAAAGCGCAGGCGGTCAAAGTTCATATTGGCGCCGCAGGTGATTGCTACCAAGGTCTTGCCCTTGAGGCCGTGCTCCGCGGCATATTGCTTGAGGGCGGCCACGCCCATGGCGCCCGAGGGTTCCAGGATGCTGCGGGTGTCCTCGAACACATCTTTGATCGCCGCGCAGACGGCATCGGTGTTGACCACCACGAAGTCGTCCACCAAGGCCTTGGTGATGCGGAAGGTTTCTTCGCCCACTAGTTTGACCGCGGTGCCATCGGCAAATAGTCCCACATCGGCCAGTTGCACCCGCTTGCCGGCGCGCACCGATTGCAGCATGGCGTCGGAATCCACCGTCTGGACGCCGATCACCTTGATCTCGGGCCGCACGGCCTTGATATAGGCGGCCACACCGGAGATCAAGCCGCCGCCACCGATGGCGACGAACACCGCGTCGATAGGGCCTTGGTGCTGGCGCAGGATTTCCATCGCCACCGTGCCTTGGCCGGCAATCACATCGGGGTCATCGAAGGGGTGGACGAAGCTCAGGCCTTCGGCTTTCTCGATCGTCAGCGCGTGGGCGTAGGCATCTGAATAGCTGTCGCCCATCAGCACGACTTCGCCGCCCATGGCCTTGACCGCATTGACTTTGACCAAGGGCGCGGTGACCGGCATCACGATGACGGCGCGGCAACCCATTTTCTTGGCGGCCAGGGCCACGCCTTGGGCATGGTTGCCGGCTGAGGCGCAGATGACACCCTTGGCCAACTGCTCGGCCGTCAGATGGGCCATCTTGTTATAAGCGCCGCGCAGCTTGAAACTGAAGACGGGCTGCTCGTCTTCGCGCTTGAAGAAGACCTTGTTGCCTAGGCGCTTGGAGAGGCTTTTGGCCGGCGTCAGCGCGGTCTCGACGGCGACGTCGTAGACCTTTGCGTTCAGGATGCGCTGCAGATAGCTATTGCCTTCGGGCGCAAAACTGGGCAGCTGGGGGCTGGCGGGGCTTGTTTTGCTCTTTGTCTTGCGCGGGCGGGCGGGGGCAACCATGAACTCTCCATTGCACTGCTATTGCAGCGCAGCATGATAAGTCAGGGCTGCGTGGGAGCTCCGTGCACTACCTGGTTGAGCCGACTTCCTGCTCCGGGCGAGGGGGGGCTTGAAGGTCGAGCGAGACGTCGTCCTGTGGCGCGGTGGCGAAAAAAAGCCCGAACTCTTGCGAGTCCGGGCTGAATCCACCATGGAGGCGGTGGAGGAGACAAACGGTGCGAACCGAAATCTGTGTCGGAGGCGGGCATGTTTACTGCCTCCTCACCAATCTCATACGCTTGGCTAAAATTCTACTCGCAAGCTATGCTGCACCGCAATAAATTCGCGTGAAATTTGTCGGGTTCTGTCTCTAAAACTTAAGAGGCGCCGGGCGAATGCGCTCACTTCTCGGAGATTTCAATGGAATGCACGATTGATTGGATGGGCGCCGGCGGCATGGCCTTTGTGGCCGAAACGGGCAGCGGCCATATGTTGACCATGGACGGCGCGCCCGATGGTGGCGGCCGTAATTTGGCGCCGCGCCCGATGGAAACCGTTTTGGCTGGCACCGGCGGCTGCACAGCCTATGACGTGGTGTTGATTCTCAAGCGCGGCCGCCACGATGTGCGCGGCTGCCAGGTCAAGCTCAAGGCCGAACGTGCTGATACCGAGCCCAAGGTGTTCACCGCTATCCATATGCACTTCGTGGTGACGGGGCGAGGGCTCAAGCAGGAGGTGGTGGAGCGCGCCGTGGCCCTGTCGCATGAAAAGTACTGCTCGGCCAGCATCATGCTGGGCAAGACGGCGGCCATCACGACCTCGGTGGAACTGGTGGACGTTGCCGAGGCCTAAATGGGCGCTTCGGCGCGCGCGGCCCGCTCAGATGTAGTGAGCGGTGCGCGTCATCACGCTAGCGGCGACCTTCATGGCTTGCTTCACCGGCGCGGGTAGTAGTTGCGCTCCTGCTGCCATTGCCTCAGCGGCGTGGTGGGCTTCTTCTTCCTTCATTTGCGCGACGATGGCCCGCGAGGCGAAGTCGCCCGCGGGCAGGCGATCCAAATGGCTGGCCAAATGTTGCTCGACCTGGTTTTCGGTCTCAACCACGAAGCCGAGACTGGTTCGGTCGCCCGCCAAGCCGGCGAGGCAGCCGATGCCGAAAGCGCCGCCATACCAAAGCGGAGTGAGATAGCTGCGATGGCTATCCAGTTCGTCCAGGCGCTGTTGGGTCCATGCCAAGTGGTCCAGTTCCTCACGCGCAGCCTGTTCGAAATGGGACTTGAGTTGCGGATTGCGGCTCATCAAGGCTTGTGACTGGTAAAGCGCCTGGGCGCACACCTCGCCGACATGGTTGACCCGCATCAGTGCGGCGGACAGGGCGGCCTCCGCGCTGCTCAGTGGCGCCGCAACAACGCCCTCGGGGTGTGGTTCGGTGGGCATGGGGCGTGCCGCGCTGGGCTTGCCGAACATGGTGTTCAAGCCATGTTGCGCGCTGGCCAGCAACTGGTCGAGCCGGGAAAGTGGTGGGCGAAGCGTCATGGTGGAGCCGGTCTTTGCATCATCAAGTTGCTCGGCAGTTTACGGGCGACACCGCGATTGAGTGCTAATAAATGGAAACTACTCTTAGCATTGTGTCTAGTTTGTGATAAGGCACTTTCGTTGTGTCACCACAACGTAAACCCTATATTTCGAGGCGTGCATGCCGGAACAGGCTCATTCGTCTGGTGAAATACGGCAACTTCCACTGAGGGGGTTGGTCCGGTGGGCTCTTTGCTGAGTCTTGCTGATCGGGACCTCGTTGAATTCTTAGGAGCTATCAAATGAAGAAATCTCTAGTCGCACTGGCCGTCCTCGGCTCTTTCGCTGGTGTTGCCGCCGCTCAATCGTCGGTGACCCTGTTCGGCGTGGTTGACGCTGCAGCCCGTTACACCTCGGCCAACGGCCAAGACCTGTACAGCCTGGCTTCCGGTGGCAACACCACCAGCCGCCTGGGCGTGCGCGGTGTTGAAGACCTGGGTGGCGGCCTGAAGGCTAGCTTCTGGTTGGAAACCCAAGTCAACGTTGACGCCGGCACCGCTGCTGGTTCCGATGGCAAGTTCTGGGGCCGCCGCGCTACCGTCAGCCTGTCGGGCGACTTCGGTACCGTGAACCTGGGCCGTAACAAGAACTCCACCAAGCTGGCTTATGAGGATTTCGATCCTACGTCGGCAACTGGTCTGGGCAGTGTTGAAAACCTGATCAGCAACCTGGGTTCGACCGCTGGTCTGGGTCGCTATGACAACCAAGTCACCTACGTTCTGCCTGGCAATCTGGGTGGTTTCTACGGTTCGGTGGACGTGGCTGCTGGCGAAGGCGCCGCTATGGGCAAGTCCTACAGCGGCCGCGTGGGCTACAAGGTTGACGCTATCAACGTCAGCGCTGCCTACATGGAAACCGGCGTGAACACCAAGTTCAAGCTGATGACCGTGGGTGGTTCGTATGACTTCGGCATCGTCAAGCCTTCGCTGATGTACACAACGACCGAATTCGGCGCTGCCAAGCAAGAAGTTTGGACCGCAGCCGTGACCGCTCCTCTGGGCGCTGGTTCGGTGTGGGCTTCGTACAGCGACGCTGCTGACAAGAGCACCGTGTCGTCGACCAAGTACAAGGCCAACCAAATCGCTGCTGGTTACATCTACAACCTGTCCAAGCGTACCGCTCTGTACACGACCGTGTCGCTGATCGACAACGGCGCAGCTGCTAAGTTCGCAGTTGCTAACTCGCCTGCTGTTGCAGCCGACGGCCGTTCCGGCGGTTTCGATCTGGGCGTGCGTCACAGCTTCTGATCGAGCATTCAAGCTTTCGCTTGATGCCTAAAAAGCCACCTTCGGGTGGCTTTTTTCGTTTCCGCAGCGCTGCAAGTCTCCTGAGGGACAGGGTTAGCTCTTGTTGGTCAGGCGCAACGACAGCCCCCGATTTTCCTGTGCTTACTACAGAATGGGGCAGCGGCATCCATTCCAAACAGGAGACATCGATATGAAAAAGACTGCCTTGATCTTGAGCCTTTTGGCGGCCAGCACCTCTGGTGCATGGGCGCAATCCAGCGTGACCATGTACGGTATCGTCGATGCGGGTGTGCGCTACATCAGCAATTCGGGAACTGCTCCGGGCACGGGCGCCTTGTGGCAAGTGATTCCCGGTGGCATGTCGCAAAGCCGTTTGGGCTTCAATATCACCGAAGATATGGGCGGAGGCTTGAAGGCCATCGCCAATTTGGAACATCGCTTGAATTCTGATACAGGAACCGCCGCAGCGGCCGATTTCTGGCGTCAATCCTGGGTTGGTCTGCAGTCCGCTGACTTTGGTCGCATCACCGTGGGTCGTCAGTACAACGTGCTGTTCGATATCTACACGTCGACTTATGCTTCATTCAAGTACTCGCCTTATATCGAGGCGTACAAGCCAGAAATCGGCCTGTCCATGGGCGCGCGTCAGGACAATATGGTCAAGTACCTGATTGAAGCAGGTGGCCTGCGTGGTGAGGTGCAGGTGAGTGCTGGCGAGGGCAATTCGCAGAACAAGTCCTTGGGCGGCATGTTGCGCTACCAGATGGGTGAGTTCTCGGTGGGTGGCGGCTATCTGGAAGTGACCGATACGGCCAGCAAGAAGGTCAAGGGCGCCACGGTGGGTGCCGCTTGGACCAGCGGCCCATGGTATTTGAATGCTTCCTGGGCGCAGAACAAGTTTGACAAGGGCAGTCTCTTGGGCGGGGCTTATACCGCCGGTTTGATTGGTGCTGGTGTGTTGAATGGTGCTGCCAACGATGTGAATCAGCGTGATATGTACGCTGCTGGCGTGACCTATCAACTCACGCCCCAGATCAACTTGGGTGGTCACTACTGGCGTGCCGATCAGACGCATTTCTTGTCTGGACCGAATAAGAGTAACGCGGACTACGTTGCTGCGGTGGCCGACTACGCCTTCTCCAAGCGCACCGATGCCTACGCAGAATTCGACTACACAAAGTTCAGCAATGGCTATGTGAAGTTTGCTAACGGTGCCACGCACCGCTACGGCGCCACCGTGGGTGTGCGCCATCGCTTCTAAGTTCTGAAGCGATTTGCCTGGCCATAGGCGTGGCCAGGCAATTTCAAGCAAGGGCCGCTGCGCGGCCCTTTTTTATTGTGGCCGACCGGTTGCTGGTTCAGGTAGGCGCCATACTTAGCCATGAGTACGTTTAAGTTTTTTCATAAGTGCCACTTGGCTCGGGTGCTTGTGCTGTCGAGCAGCGTGGCTCTCGCGTCATGCGCTTGGCAGCCGACAAGGCCGGAGCTGAGCCAAGGCACCGAGTCGGCGGCGGCTGGCGCCCTGCGCGAGTGGTCCTCCCGCGAATTGCCGGGCAAAAGCGCGACCCAGTATTCGCTGATCGAACGGGCCGGCCGCCCCTGTGTGCTGGCCCAGGCCAATAAGTCCGCCAGTCTGTGGCGGCGCGGCATGAAGCTGGGGCCCGATCAGCTGGCTGGCTTGCAGTTCGATTGGTGGATTGGCAGCTTTGCCGATACCGCCAGTGTGACCAGCGCGCAGACCGATGACGCGCCTGCCCGGCTGCTGCTTGGCTTCGATGGCGAAGTCGAGCGCTTGTCGATGCGCAATCGCATGCAGTTCGACCTGGTGCAGACCTTGACGGGCGAGGCGCCTCCTTATGCCTTGCTGATGTATGTTTGGGACGCCTCAGCCCCGGTTGACACCTTGGTGGTCAGCACCCGCAGTGATCGCATCCGCAAGATCGTTGTGGGCTCCGGTCCGCGCAGTGCCGAGCACAAGGGCTGGGTGCGTTTGCAGCGCGATGTGGCGGCTGACTTTGCCCGCGCATTTGGCGAGATGCCTGGCCCGCTGATCAGCATGGCCTTGATGACTGATGGTGATAACACCCGCAGTCGCTCGGAGGCCTGCTATGGCAACATCATGCTCCGCGATCACCAGGGTCAGGTCTTGCCTGGTAGCTTGCAAATGTGAGGGTGGCAGTTCAATCCTTGGTTTTCGGCTTTGCGGATAGCTGCTGGGCTGGATAGTCTGTCAGGCCTTCGCAAACATCACACACATCGCACGGCGAAAGCATTGCCAGCCCCGACTCAGGGCTTACCCCTTTGTTCTTGGGGCCGGACTTAGACATCATCGCCACTTCTTCTCTTCTCGGGAATCTTGCCCGGCGCGTCTCGCTGCCGGTGCCTGCCGCCGCTTCTCACGCATGCTAGTTTTCGTTCTCCGCCGCCTGGCCCAGGCCATCATCGTGATGCTTTCGGTGGCGTTCATTGCCTTCATGCTGTTTCAGTATGTGGGGGACCCCGTCACCAATTTGCTGGGTCAGGACGCCACACAAGAGCAGCGCGACTCTCTGCGGCGCGATCTGGGCTTGGACGCCCCGTTCCCGGTGCAGTTCGCTCGCTTCATCGGCAATGCGGTGCAAGGCGAGTTCGGCCTGAGTCTGCGCCAGGGGCGCAAAGTGTCCAGCTTGATTGCTGAGCGCTTTCCGGCCACGCTGGAGCTGTCATTGGTGGCGGCACTGATCGCGCTGGGCGTCGGCATTCCGTTGGGGGTCTACGCGGCCCTGCGGCGCGGCAAGGCCAGTTCGCAGTTGCTGATGATGTTGTCTTTGCTGGGCGTCTCACTCCCCACGTTTCTGATCGGTATTTTGCTGATTCTGGTGTTCGCGGTCTGGCTAAAATGGCTGCCCAGCTTCGGCCGCGGTGATGTGCTGGCCTTTGGCTCCTGGACCACCGGGCTCTTGACCGCCGATGGCCTGCGCCATGTGCTCTTGCCCGCCATTACCTTGTCGGTGTTCCAGCTCACCTTGATCATGCGTTTGGTGCGGGCGGAGATGCTGGAGGTGCTGCGCACCGATTACATCAAGTTCGCCCGCGCGCGCGGACTCAGCAATAACGCGGTTTACTTCGGCCACGCCTTGAAGAACACACTGGTGCCCGTGATCACCATCACCGGCCTGCAACTCGGCTCCTTGATTGCTTTTGCCATCATCACCGAGACCGTGTTTCAGTGGCCCGGCATGGGACTGCTCTTCATTCAGGCTGTTCAGTTCGCCGACATTCCGGTGATGGCGGCCTATCTGTGCCTGATCTCATTCATTTTCGTCACCATCAATCTCTTGGTGGATTTGCTTTATTTCGCGGTTGATCCGCGCTTGCGTGTTGAGGGCAAGGCCCACTGATGATGAGCAATCCTTCTGGGGCATCGACCCCTGCGTCTGCCGCTGTCAAAGCGCCCGGCGCCCTGGCGCGTTTTCTGGACGGCGATGTCTGGCACTCCTTCAAGTCCTCGCCGGTTGCGATCGTGGCGGCCTTGGTGGCGCTGGTCTGCGTCATTTGCGCGGTCTTCGCCGATGTGGTGGCGCCGCACAACCCCTTTGATCTGGCCTCGCTGGAGCTGATGGACTCGCGCTTGCCGCCGGCCTGGATGGAGGGTGGCAGCAGCAAATACCTGTTGGGCACCGATGACCAGGGTCGCGACTTGCTCTCGGCCTTGATGTATGGCGCGCGCATCTCTTTGTTTGTGGGCCTGGCCTCGGTATTGGTGTCCATGGTGATTGGCGTTGGCCTAGGCTTGTTGGCTGGCTTTGTGGGCGGCAAGGTGGATGCCTTCATCATGCGCATCTGCGATGTGATGCTGTCTTTCCCGTCCATCCTGGTGGCGCTGCTGATCGACGGTGTTGGTCGCGCCATGTTCCCTAACGCCCATGATGCACTGGCTTTCGGGGTGCTGATTCTGGCCATCTCGCTGACCGGCTGGGTGCAATACGCGCGCACGGTGCGCGGCTCCACCATGGTGGAGCGCAACAAGGAATATGTGCAGGCGGCCCGTGTGATCGGCGTCAGCTCGGCCCGCATCATGCGCCGCCATGTGCTGCCCAATGTGCTGGGGCCGGTGATGGTGTTGGCCACCATCCAGGTGGCCTCGGCCATCATCACCGAAGCGACCCTGTCATTCCTGGGTGTGGGTGTGCCGCCCACCAGCCCCTCGCTGGGCACCTTGATCCGCGTCGGCAATGACTTTTTGTTCTCCGGCGAATGGTGGATCACCATCTGGCCCGGCTTGATGTTGGTGCTGATCGCGCTCAGCGTGAATTTGCTGGGTGACTGGCTGCGCGACGCGCTCAATCCCCGTTTACGTTGAACGTTATGAGCACTCCGCTTCTTGAAGTACGCCATCTGCGCGTGGAATTCCCCGGCCGGCGCGGCACCTTGCTGGCCCTGGATGACATCAGCTTTGATATTGCGCCGGGTGAGATTCTCGGCGTGGTGGGCGAGTCCGGCGCGGGCAAGTCCCTGACCGGCGCGGCCATCATCGGCTTGCTCGATCCGCCGGGGCGCATCGCCGGTGGCGAGATCTTGCTGCAGGGACAGCGCATCGACAACCTGCCTTACGAGCAGATGCGCAAGATCCGCGGCCGCCAGATCGGCGCGATCTTTCAAGACCCGCTGACCTCGCTGAACCCGCTTTACACCGTGGGCCAGCAGTTGATCGAAACCATCACCACTCACCTCGATCTGAGTCAGGCGCAAGCCCGCCAGCGTGCGATTGAGCTGCTGGCGCAGACCGGCATTCCGGCCCCCGAGGCGCGCATCGACCAGTATCCCCACCAGTTCTCCGGCGGCATGCGCCAGCGTGTTGTGATCGCCTTGGCGCTCGCCGCCAATCCCAAATTGATCGTGGCCGATGAGCCGACGACCGCGCTGGATGTGTCCATCCAGGCGCAAATCATTGCCTTGCTCAAGCGGGTCTGCAAAGAGCAGGGCGCGGCCGTGATGCTGGTGACCCACGATATGGGCGTGATCGCCGAAACCTGTGATCGCGTGGCCGTGCTGTATGCCGGCCGGGTGGTTGAGGTCGGCCCGGTGGCCGAAGTGATTCACCATCCCGCGCATCCCTACACGGCGGGCTTGATGGGCGCCATTCCCGCCATGGACGAAGACCGTGAGCGTTTGCTGCAAATTGATGGCGCCATGCCGCGCCTGAATGCCATCCCGACCGGCTGCGCCTACAACCCGCGTTGCCCACAGGTGTTTGAGCGCTGCCGCAGCGAGCGGCCCGAGCTGCGGCCGGTGGGCCAGACACAAGCCGCCTGCTGGCTGAGCGAAGTGAAGGAGGCGCGCGCATGAGTGCCTCTGAAGTCCTGATGCAGCCCTTGGTGGAGGTTCAAGACCTGGCCAAGACTTTTGATGTGTCGGCGCCTTGGTTGAACCGGGTGCTGGAGCGCAAGCAGCGCCAGTTCGTCCATGCGGTGGACGGGGTGAGCTTCAGCATTGGCAAGGGCAAAACGCTGGCGCTGGTGGGCGAGTCGGGCTGCGGCAAGAGCACGGTGGCGCGCTTGTTGGTGGGGCTTTACCCGCCCACCCGTGGCACGGTCAGCGTTGACGGCCTGGACATTGCCAAGACCCTGGCCTCGCCCGGTGCCCTGGCCTTGCGCCGGCGCATGCAGATGATTTTTCAGGATCCCTATGCCTCGCTGAATCCGCGTTGGAAGGTGCAAGACATCATTGCTGAGCCGCTGCGCGAGCATGGCTTGATCGGCAGCGAAGCGGAGTTGCGCGCGCGGGTGGCCGAACTTTTGCTGTCGGTGGGTTTGGCCGCGGCGGATGCCGAGAAATTCCCACACCAGTTTTCGGGCGGTCAGCGGCAGCGCATCTCGATCGCCCGGGCGCTGGCGACGCAGCCGGAGTTTTTAGTCTGCGACGAGCCGACCTCGGCCTTGGATGTGTCTGTGCAGGCCCAGGTGCTCAACATCATGAAGGATTTGCAGCGCCAGCGTGGGCTGACCTATCTGTTCATTTCCCACAACCTCGCCGTGGTGCGCCATGTGGCGGATCAGGTTGGTGTGATGTATTTGGGTCGCTTGGTCGAGGTGGCCGACAAGGCCGAACTATTCGCCCGGCCGCGCCATCCCTACACCCGCATGCTGCTGGACGCGATCCCGGACATCCATATGAGCGGGCGCGCCCGCACGCCGGTGCAGGGCGAGGTGCCGAATCCGCTGAGCCCGCCCTCGGGTTGTAGTTTCCACCCGCGCTGCCCGCATGCCAATGAACGCTGCCAGCGCGAGCGCCCGCAGATGCTGGAATTCCAGGGCGTGCGCGTGGCTTGCCACGCGGTGCAAGAAGACCGGATTGCTTGAGCCTTGCCGGCTTGGGTTGCGCCGGCTTTTTGCTGCCGGTGCTAGGTCAGCGTGGCGCCAGAACTGGGGCCGAGGCCGCAGAACCTGATGCTGCTGCCGCGCCCGTCGCTGGTTTCACTGCGTCCTGAGGGAGGGTGAGGGCGCCTTTTTGCCCGCAGCCGGTCAGTGTTACAAACAGGGCGGCAAGCAGCAGCTGAGCGCCTCGGCAAGACCCTGATGCGGCCTCGGGCTGGGCTTGCGGGCCTACACTGCGGGATGATTTTTCGTGATTCATCTTGGAAGTTTAGCCCTCATGTCGCTTGATCATCCCGCCGCTGCAGTTGCCGCACCCGCTGCCACCCCTTTGACAGACGTCGAGTACGCCGCCCGCACCCGCGCCGTCTTGGATCGCATCGAGGCGCAGGTCGATCAATGGCTGGACGCTGATGTCATCGATATCGACAGCCACCGCTCCGGCGGCCTGCTGGAGTTGAGCTTTCCTGACCGCAGCAAAATCATCATCAACACCCAGGCCCCGCTGCAGGAGTTGTGGCTGGCGGCAAAGGCGGGCGGCTACCACTTCCGCTTTGTGGCTGGCGCATGGCTGGACACCAAGACCAGCAGCGAGTTCCACGCCCATTTGTCCAGCCTAGCCTCCGCGCAGGCTGGGAAGGCGCTGACTTTCTCAGCGCTTGAATAGATCGAGGATGCTCTTCTTTTCTTCCTCGGTGCCGGCCGCCGGCAGCTTGCTTTCATCACCGGCCAGGCTGCGCACACCCTGGTTGCCGCTGTACTCGTCGTAGTACCACTCGCCACCGACGTTGACGAGGCCTTCTGGGGCTGCAGGCTCCTGCACCGGCTTGCCGCGTAGGGCAAAGTTCATGTATTCGATCCACACGGGGAGAGACAAGCCGCCGCCGGTTTCCCGGTCGCCCAGCTTGCGTGGCTGGTCATAGCCGATCCACACCACGGCCACCACTTCCTGCTGGTAGCCAGCGAACCAGGCGTCCATCGAATCATTGGTGGTGCCGGTTTTGCCGTAGATATCGGGGCGTTTGAGCTGCGCTTGCGCCTTGGCAGCCGTGCCGCTGCGGGTCACTTCTTGCAACAAGCTGCTCATCATGAAGGCATTGCGGGCCTCGATGACGCGGCTCTCTTCGCCTGCATCGGCTTGCGGCGCCTCGTACAAGAGCTTGCCCTTGTTGTCGGTCAGCTTGGCGATCAGCTGTGGCGCGACGCGCAAGCCGCCGTTGGCAAAGACCGCAAAGCCTTGCGCCATCTGCATGGGCGTGACCGAGCCAGCGCCCAGCGCCATGGTGAGGTAGGCGGGGTGCTTCTCGGCCTCGAAGCCGAAACGCGTCACCCATTGCTGGGCATAGTGCACGCCGATGGAGTTGAGCACCCGGATCGACACCATGTTTTTGGATCGAGCCAGGGCGCGGCGCATCGTCATTTGGCCTTCAAAGGTGCCGTCGTAATTCTTGGGCTCCCAGGGCTGGCTGCCGGTGCTGGTGGCATCGAAGAACAGCGGTGCGTCGTTGACGATGGTGGCCGGCGTGAAGCCTTTTTCCAGCGCGGCCGAATAGATGAAGGGCTTGAAGCTGGAGCCCGGCTGGCGCCAGGCCTGCGTCACATGGTTGAACTTGTTCTTGGCGTAATCAAAGCCGCCCACCAGGGCGCGCACGCGGCCGTTGCGCGGATCCAGCGCGATGAAGGCGCCTTCGACCTCGGGCAGTTGGGTGATAGTCCATTCGTCCTTGCCGGCCCGGGTGGATTTGATGACCCGGATGATGGCGCCTCGCCGGATGCGAGTCTTGGGGTTGCCCTTCTCGGCCAGGCCGGAGGTGGCTGGCTTCAGGCCTTCGCCACTGATATTGACCAGCTCGCCGCTTTGCAAGGCCGCCACCACTTTTTTCGGATCGGCCTGCAGCACCACGGCTGCCAATAGTTCGTCATTGGCGGGGTGATCGGCCAAGGCCTCGGCAACGCGCACATCTACATCTTTGGGCTCAGCCGGCAGGTCGGCATAGGCCTCGGGGCCACGGTACACCTGGCGGCGCTCGTAGTCCATGATGCCGCGGCGCAGGGCGCGGTAGGCGGCGGTCTGTTCATCCGCCCGCAGCGTCAGGTAGACGTTCAGGCCACGGGTGTAGGCGTCTTCACCGTATTGGCTGAAGATCAGTTGGCGGGCGGCTTCGGCCACGTACTCGGCATGCGGCAGCGATTCATTGACCGTGCGGTAGCGCAGCACCTCGGCCTTGGCCGCGTCGCGCTGATCGGCCGTGATGTAGCCGTTCTCCAGCATGCGCTCGATGATGTATTGCTGGCGAATATTGGCGCGGCGCGGGTTGTTGATCGGGTTGTAGGCCGAAGGGGCCTTGGGCAGGCCGGCCAGCATGGCGGCCTCGGCAATGGAGACGTCCTTCAGGGGCTTGCCGAAATAGATCTCACTGGCGGCGGCAAAGCCGTGTGCCCGGTGACCCAGAAAGATCTGGTTCATATAGATCTCGAGAATCTTCTCCTTGCTGAGCGCGTTCTCGATCTTCAGGGCCAGCAAGATCTCGTAGATCTTGCGCGTCAGGGTCTTTTCGGTAGATAGGTAGAAATTGCGCGCCACCTGCATCGTGATGGTGGAAGCGCCTTGGCTGCGTGACTCGCCCACATTGGCCAGCCCGGCGCGGATCACGCCCAAATAGTCAACCCCGCCATGCTGATAGAAGCGCGCGTCTTCAATCGCCAGCACGGCGTCTTGCATGACCTTGGGGATGTCTTTGATGGACTGGTAGTTGCGGCGCTCTTCGCCAAACTCACCCAGCACCAGTCCATCGGCCGACATCACGCGCATCGGCAGCTTGGGCCGGTAGTCGGTCAAGCCGCTGATGTCCGGCAAATTCGGGTAGGCCAAGGACAATGCCAGGGCGGCCAACAGAGCAATGCTCAGCACCATGGCCAGTGCCAGACCGCTAAGCCAAAGCAGGCTCTTGCCAATCAACGACGCCACAGGATGAGCCTTGGCGGAACGGGACTCAGTGTTGGATTTCTGAGTGGATTTCTTCTGGGTGTCGCTCATGGGCCTCCGAATGAGTGCGGCCATTATAGAAACAGCGGCTAAGCCTGATTTGTGGCCGGCCAGCGTAAGTGGCCCATGTGTTGTCGGCCCAATAGCGAGTTCGCCGAGGCCCGCAGAGCGAGGCGAGCCGCGCTTGTCAAATGGGTTTTGCCTTGTTTTTCCGGCTTTTGCCTGGGCTTCGGCCGTGTATGTTTCGCAACGTGGTGTTACTTTCTATGCAGGGCGTTTCTTGGGAACTCAAGGGCTTTGCTGCTAGCATTCAAGTAACTTATTAACAGTCCGGGCCAAAAACGCTGGGGGATTCGGGGCGTGGGAATACTTGACGTACTTTTAAGGCGTAAACATCCGCCGATGATAGGCTTGGATATCAGTTCAAGCAGTGTCAAGTTGGTGGAGTTGAGCCAGGCGGCCAACGGCGATATGGTGCTGGAACGACTGGCCACGGAGTCATTCGAGAAGGGGTGGATCACTGACGGCCAAATCGAGAAATTCGACGAGGTGGCCGATGCGGTGCGCCGCGTTGTGGCTCGCAGCGGTTGCAAGACCCGCGACGCCGTTCTGGCCATGCCTCAGTCGGCCGTGATCACTAAGAAAATCATGCTGCCCGCCGGCCTGCGCGATGAAGAATTGGAAATCCAGGTCGAGGCCGAGGCCAATCAATACATCCCGTTCTCTCTGGACGAGGTGAGTCTTGACTTCTGCGTTATCGGGCCCAGCCCGACCTCGGTCGGTGATGTCGAGGTGCTGATCGCCGCCTCACGCAAGGACCGCGTGCAGGACCGCCAAGGCCTGGCCGAAGCGGCGGGCTTGCGCCCGGTGATTCTGGACATTGAATCGCACGCCTCGCGCATGGCCATGGGCCGCTTGATTGCCAATTTGCCGGGTGCCGGCAAGGACGCTTTAGTGGCCTTGTTCGAGATTGGCGCCGACACCACCAGCCTCAAGGTGCTGCGTGATGAGGAGATGCTTTACGACCGCGATCAGGCTTTCGGCGGCTCTCAATTGACGCAATTGATATCGCGTCAATACGGGTTTTCATTTGAAGAGGCCGAGCAGAAGAAACTCGCCAACGATCTGCCGGAGGATTTTGAGACGGTGGTTTTGAATCCCTTTGTCGATAGCCTGTCGCAAGAAATTGGTCGCGCTTTGCAATACTTTTTTACAAGTACGCCGCATCACAAGGTTCACTACGTGATGCTGGCCGGTGGTACCGCCACATTGCCGGGCCTGAAGGAGCGGGTGACTGAATTGACGGGCTTTGCTTGCATGGTGGTCAATCCATTTGAAAACATGTCCCTGGGCGCGGCGGTGCGCGAATCCAAACTGCAGCGTGAGGCGCCGGCTTATCTGACGGCATGTGGCTTGGCGATGCGGAGGTTTTTCCAGTGATCCTGATTAACCTTCTTCCTTACCGTGAAGAAAAGCGCAAGCGCCGCAAGAATGCATTTTTTGCCGGTCTGGGCCTTGCGGCCTTGGTCGGCGTTGGCGTGTTGACGGCTACTTATTTGCTGCTGCAGTACCTGACCTCGGAGCAGCAGAATCGCAATCAGTACCTGAGCGGTGAAATTGCCCGGCTTGACGAGCAAATCAAGGATATCGCCAATTTGCGCTCTGAAATTGAAGCGCTGAAGTCCCGCCAGCGCGCGGTGGAAGATTTGCAAACCGACCGCAACACCCCCGTGCAACTGCTCAATGAGTTGGCTCAGCACACGCCGGAAGGCGTTTACCTGACCGGCATCCGGCAGGCCGACAAGGTGGTGACGGTCACCGGCATCGCCCAGACCAATGAGCGCGTGTCGGAGTTCTTGCGCAACACTTCGCGTCATTCCGAATGGCTGGATCGGCCTGAACTGGTGGAGGTCAAGGTAGCCAATCTGAGCACCAGTGGCCGTGATCAGAAGCGTTTGTTCGATTTCTCCATGAAGATCTCGATCAAAGAGCCAGTCCGCGATACGCAAGCCAAAGATGGCAAGGATGGCCTGCCTGGCCAGGCCCGCGGTGCCAGCGCGCCGGCGGCCCAGAAACCCTAAGCCGCAGGCCAAGATCATCATGGCAGCTAAATCAATCAATTTGAAGTTCGATCCCAGTGCCGCGTTCGAGGGCATTGCGGATCAGTTCCGTGGCCTTAACCCCAATGAACCCGGCCAATGGCCTTTGATGCCCAAGTTGGCCTCATTCCTGGCGGTCGTTTTGCTTGTGTGTGTGTTGGGCTGGGTGTTCATGCTGGCGGATGTGCAGGCCGGCCTGGATGCCGAGCGAGACCGCGAGCCAGTTCTGAAGTCAGACTACCGAGGCAAGCTCGCGCAGGCGGTCAATCTGCCGGAGTTGCGCAAGCAAAAAAGCCAGGTCGAAGAGTATGTGACCCAGTTGGAAAAGCAGCTCCCCGGCAAGGCCGAGATGGACGCGCTGCTGTCCGATATCAACCAGGCGGGACTTGGGCGCGGCTTGCAGTTTGAACTGTTTCGGCCTGGCCAAGTGGTGGTCAAGGACTACTATGCCGAGCTGCCTATCGCCTTGCGCGTCTCGGGTCGATATCACGATATCGGCTCCTTTGCTGCTGATGTTTCCAATCTCTCGCGCATCGTCACGTTGCACAATCTGGTGGTTTTGGCGCCCACCGGCAAGGATGCATCAAGCAATAGCCTGAGCATGGAGGCGACCGCACGGACGTATCGCTATCTGGATGCCTTGGAAGTGGCTGAACAAAAGAAGAATGCAGCCAAAGCTGCGGCGGGAGCTAAGAAGTGAGCCACGCCAAACAAGTCTCAGGATTGACCCTGCTCATCGCCGGTGCCTTGCTGGGCGGCTGTGCCGCTGACACGGAAGAGTTGGGCCAATGGATGAAGCAAGAGCGCGACAACGCCAAAGCCACCATCACCCCTTTGGTGCCGCCAAAGAAATTCTTGCCGCAACCTTATGAAGCGAGTGCTGGCGTGGAGCCTTTCAGCCCGCAAAAGCTCAGCGTTGCCATCAAGCAGGAGGCGGCCCAGCCCAACTCCTTGCTGACGGCGGAGATGAACCGTCGGCGCGAGCCGCTGGAGTCATTCCCTTTGGACAGCATGTCCATGGTTGGCAGCATCACGCGCCAGAACAATCGTTATGCCTTGCTGCGGGTGGATAACCTGCTTTACCAAGTCAAGAGTGGCGACTATCTCGGCTTGAACTTCGGGCGGGTCATGAAGATCAGCGAAACCGATATCACCTTGCGAGAAGTCGTTCAGGACGCTGCAGGCGAATGGACAGAACGTAGCAGTACCCTCCAGCTTCAGGAGCAGGGACGATGAACAAGAATTTCCAGGAGATTTCGAGGATGAGCCATTGGCGCAATCTGGCATTGGCCGTCACCGTAGGCTTGCTGAGCTCGGCACATGCCTTGGCGCAGACGGCCATCAAATCCATCACCAGCCAGCAGCAGGCGGGCGTAGAGGTTGTCCGCATCGAGCTGACGCAGGCGCTGACCGAAGTGCCCAAGGGCTTCACGGTGCAAACGCCGCCGCGTATCGCGATTGACCTGCCCGGTGTGGTCAACGGCATCGGCCGCTCCATGGTGGAGATCAATCAAGGCAATCTGCGTTCGGCCAACGTCGCGCAAGCAGGTGAGCGCACGCGTGTGGTGCTGAATCTGCGCCAAGCTTCCAGCTATCGAGCGGAGTTGCAAGGCTCGGCCCTGGTGCTGGCACTGGAGTCGGCGCCAGCCCCGGCCGCCAAGGGCAGCGATGAGCCCGTGCATTTCTCGCAAAGCCTGAATGCCGAGGCGCAATCGATTCGTGACATTGATTTCCGCCGCGGCCAAGATGGTGCCGGCCGCGTGATCGTCAATTTGCCCAGCAATCAGGTGGGGGTGGACATTCAGCAGCAGGGCAAGAATCTGGTGGTGGAGTTCCTGCGCTCCAGCCTGCCCGAGAGCCTGCGCCGCCGTCTGGACGTGAGTGACTTCGGCAGCCCGGTGCAGTTCATCGCCAGCAGCCAGGTCGGCGACAAGGTGCGCATGGTGGTTGAGCCCAAGGGCAATTGGGAGCACAGCGCCTACCAAAGCGACAACCAGTTTGTGCTGGAAGTGCGCCCACAAAAGGTCGACCCGAATAAGCTGACGACCGGCCCGGGCTATGCCGGCGACAAGCTGTCGCTGAACTTCCAGAACATTGAAGTGCGTGCTTTGCTGCAGGTGATCGCCGACTTCACGAACTTCAACGTGGTGACCAGCGACACCGTGACCGGCAATGTCACCCTGCGCTTGAAGGATGTGCCTTGGGATCAGGCCTTGGACATCATCATGCAAGCCAAGGGCCTGGGCCTGCGCAAGTCCGGCAATGTGCTGTGGATTGCGCCTAAGGACGAACTGGCCGCCAAGGAAAAGCTGGACCTCGAGTCGAAGGCGCAGATCTCTAGCCTTGAACCTGTGCGCACTCAATCCATTCAGCTGAACTACACCAAGGCCGAAGAAGTGGCCAAGGGCATCAGCGGGCAATCCAGCGGCGGCAGTAGCGCGGGTAGCGGTGCTGGCGCTAGCAATTCTTCGCGCTTGTTGTCACCGCGCGGCAGCGTGATTTTCGAGACTCGCACCAATCAGCTCTTCGTCACCGACATCCCGAGCAAGCTGGAGGAGATCCTGGCCATGATTGCCAAGATCGACATCCCGGTTCGCCAGGTCTTGATCGAAGCGCGCATCGTGGAAGCGGATGACAAGTTCGGTCGCTCGCTCGGCGTGAAGCTGGGTGCGAATGATCTGCGCGGCCGTCAAGGCGGCATTCCTGGCTACAACCTGGGCGGCGCCAACTACGTGACGACCGGCGGCAATTACACCGGTGTGGGCTATCAAACCCAGCAGAACAACGTCAACGACTACGCCAATACCCAGTTCGTCAACTTGCCGGCCAATGTGACTTCGGACAGCTTTGGTGCCGCTGCCAGTGCGGCTTCCTTTGCACTGTCTTTGTTCAGCGCTACGGCTAACCGATTCTTGAACCTGGAAATCTCGGCCCTGGAAGCTGATGGGAAGGGCAAGATCGTGTCCAGCCCGCGCGTCATCACTGCCGACCAGGTCAAGGCTTTGATTGAGCAGGGTGAAGAGCTGCCCTACCAAGTGGCGACCTCCAGCGGCGCCACCTCCATCCAGTTCAAGAAGGCTGTGCTGAAGCTGGAGGTGACGCCACAGATCACGCCCGAAGGCAGCGTCATTCTGGATGTGGACGTCAACAAAGACAGCCGCGGCACATTGACCCCGCAGGGCTATGCCATCAACAACAAGCATGTGAAAACACAGGTCTTGGTTGAGAACGGCGGCACCGTGGTGATCGGCGGCATCTTCACGCAAGACGAGGGCGAGTCTGTGCAGAAGGTACCCCTGTTGGGTGACGTGCCTTACTTGGGCAACTTGTTCAAGAGCAAGTCGCGCACCTCATCCAAGACTGAGTTGCTGATCTTCCTGACACCGAAGGTCGTGAGTGAGCGCGCTACGGTGCGCTAATTGAGAGATTGAAGTGCCGGCACTCTGCTGCAATGCGGGTGTGCGGGCGAGGCAACAATGAGGGTGCAGCCTGCGAATGAGCGGGCTGGCTTGGCAGGAGATTTGCGAATCATGATGAAGATTGAGAAATTATTAGGACGTCGTCTCGGTCAATGGGCCGGGGCGGTGTTGTTGAGCGGCCTGCTCGCCGCCTGTGGTGGCGGCGGGTCGGCGGGGGAGCCTGTGCTGGGCGGTGGCACGGGTGGCGGAGTTGCTGCGACAACCGTGGCCGACCTGTCAATCGTGTTGGATAAGGTCAGCGTGCCGAACACTGGTACTGAAGTAGTCAAGGCGACAGTGACTGCCATTGATGCCAACCGAGCTGCAGTTGCGAAAGTTCCGGTCAGCTTTGCTGTCGACAGTAATGGCGTTGTCAAGCCTGCCGGTACCGTGACCGACGATAAGGGCGAGTTGCAGGCCACGGTTGAAATCGGCTCGGATAAAACGAATCGCACCATTTCGCTGACCGTCACGACCGGATCCATTTCCAAGAAGGTCAGTTTCGCGGTGGTTGACTCCACTGTCACCTTGCCTCAAGCCGCATCTCTTGCGGTCTTGCTCGATAAGCGGACGGTCAACAACTCGGGCACTGATCAGGTCACAGTCACGGTGACAGCCAAAGCAGACAGCGGCAGCGTTGTCGCGGGCATACCAGTCACGTTTTCAGTTGATAGCAATGCGCTGTTCGTACCCTCAGGATCGACTACGGACAAGAACGGCGAACTCACGGCAGTTGTAAAGATTGGCGACGACAAGTCGAATCGTTTGATCAACTTGACTGTGAAGAGCGGCTTATTGAGCAAGACGGAAAGTTTCCAAGTCACTGGTGCGAAGTTGCAGCCTACCGCTTTGCCGGCAACTACCGTACCCGGTGCAGCAGGCGTGATCGAGTACCGGTTGAATGACGTCAACGGAACACCGATGACCAAGTTCCCGGTGACGGTTACTGCTCCCGGCGTTGCCACCAGCACGGGCACAACTGACGACAACGGCTATTACAAATTCAATTACGTGGCGCCAAATTCCGCTGGCAATCTTGCGTTTGTCGCAACCGCTGCCGGTGTCTCGGTAACGCAGAATGTCTTAATCAAGTCGGGAGTAATCACCATTCCTCCTGCGAATAAAGTCATTACTTCATTGCCTGCACCGGTGTCGGCGACACCCAATGTGTTGAAGGTCAACACTGCCACGACTAGCAATCAATCCCAAATCAAGGCAGTTTTCTTGGCCGCAGAAAGTACGCCCGTTCAAAATGTACGGGTGCGATTTGACTTCAATGGCAGCAGCAACCCGAATGGAACCTTGAGTTCGGGTACGGATCTGGTCTATTCCGATCCGCAAGGTGCTGCAGTGACCAGTTACCGTGCTGGTACGACGGCTAGCGCTACAGGTGGCGTCATTGTGCGGGCCTGCTGGGACTACGCTGACTTTGATGTCGGTACCTGCCCCAACTCGACCACGGTTCCGTTGACGGTTGTTGCTGAAGGCCTGGCGGTTACCGTAGGCACGGACGACACCATTCAGGTGGGGGCCTCGGCGCTGACCTACATTAAGCGCTTCGTGGTTCAGGTCGTCGATGCGGCAGGCAATCCAGTCGGGAATCAAGAGGTGACACCTTCGGTTGACTTGATCGCTTACGTTAAGGGTGAATATGCCTGGGATTCCAAGAAGTGGGTTTCGGGGAGGTATTCCAGTGACCTTTCTGCCAGGCTTGGCGATGTTGTTTTCTGCGCCAACGAAGATGCCAATCGCAACGGCACACTGGAGTCGGGTGAGGATTTCAATGGCAACAATGTCCTCGAGCCAAGAAAGTCTGACGTTGCGGTCAGCCTGATTGGCTCGACGAAGACCGACGCATCGGGTCAAGCGGTGTTGAAGCTTGAGTATCCAAAGAGTTTGGCGGGTTGGGTTGGCCTCACTTTGTCGGTTGCTGCGGACGTGCGTAGCCCGCCAGCAACTTGGACTAGCCTGCTTCCTGTTGACTCTGATGCCATCAAGCGCGAAAGTCCTCCACCCGCATTCCGCGCCAGCCCTTATGGCATTGCCAGGAGCAATCAGTGCGCCGTTCCAGATTGATGCTTTGACTTTGCACCGCCAGTGACCATCATCACTTTGGTCGGCATGCCCGGCAGTGGTAAATCCACTGTCGGGCGACAAATGGCACGCCAGCTTGGCGTGCCATTTGTCGATTCCGATACCGAAATCGAAGCTCGCTTGGGCGAGACGATTCGTGCTTTTTTTGATCGCGAGGGCGAGGCGCCTTTTCGGGATGTCGAGGGCGAGGTGATTGCCGCTTTGCTGGCTCGCACAGACGAGTTTGTTCTGGCAACGGGTGGTGGTGCGGTGCTACGTGAAGCGAACCGCGATTTGTTGCACAAGCAGTCCACGGTCCTTTATCTGCGTTCCACGCCGGAAGAGTTGTTCCGGCGCTTGCGGCATGACACGCAGCGGCCGCTGCTGCAGGTGCGCGACCCACTGCAAAAGCTGCGGGAGCTCTATGCGGCGCGCAATCCGCTGTATCGGCGCTGCGCCCACTTCGTGCTGGAGACCGGTCGGCCCACCGTCAATGGCTTGGTCAACATGGCCTTGATGCAGCTGGAGCTTGCTGGTGTCGTGGACCCAAGCCGGGTGGCGGCCACAGTCGGGGCCGAGCGCAGCTTGGTGCAGCTCAACGAAGCTGAGCGCGGCTGAAGCTGCCGGCAGCCCATCGCTGCATCGTCAGCCCCGTACACTTGGGGCATGACTGTCGCAAACCCACACGCAAGCCTCATCAATCCTCCCGCGCAATGTGTTGGCATCCAACTGGCGCATGAAGCCTACGACATCCTGATCGGCCCTGGCCTATTGGCCAGCGAAAGCAGTTGGCAAGACTTGCCACGCGCGGCGACAGCCGTGATCGTCAGCAACGAGACGGTGGCCCCGCTCTTTCTTCCGCAGCTAGAAGCGCGCTTGTTGCGCCACTACGCGCGGGTGGAAAAGGTCATCTTGCCGGATGGCGAAGCCTTCAAGACCTGGGACTCGCTCAACCACATTTTTGATTGCCTCTTGGCCAAAGCCTGTGACCGCAAGACCGTGCTGTTCGCCTTGGGCGGCGGTGTGATCGGCGATATGACCGGTTTTGCCGCGGCGGTCTATATGCGCGGCGTGCCTTTTGTGCAGGTGCCCACCACTTTGCTGGCCCAGGTGGATTCCTCGGTTGGCGGCAAGACTGCCATCAATCATCCGCTGGGCAAGAACATGATCGGCGCGTTCTACCAGCCGCAGCGCGTCATTGCCGACCTCGACAGCCTGGACAGCTTGCCGCAGCGCGAGCTTTCCGCCGGCCTGGCCGAGGTCATCAAATACGGCCCGATTGCTGACGCGGCCTTCTTGCAATGGATCGAAGACAACATCGAGGCCTTGCTGGCGCGTGACAAGGCAGCACTCGCTTACGCGGTGAAGCGCTGCTGCGAAATCAAAGCCTGGGTGGTGGGGCAGGACGAGCGTGAGCAGGGCTTGCGTGCGATTCTGAATTTCGGCCACACCTTTGGCCATGCCATCGAAACCGGCATGGGCTATGGCGCCTGGTTGCACGGCGAGGCGGTGGGCTGCGGCATGGTCATGGCTTCAGATCTTTCGGTGCGCCTGGGTTTGATGCCTGCTGAGTTTCTGCCGCGCATGCGCCGGCTGATCGAGCGAGCAGGTTTGCCGGTGGTGGCACCGGACTTGGGCGTTGAGCGATATCTCGACTTGATGCGTGTCGATAAAAAGGCCGAAGCCGGCGAGATTCGCTTTGTGTTGATCGACGGCTTGGGCAGTGCGGTGATGCGCGCCGCGCCTGACGCCGTGGTGGCCGAAGTCATCCGCAGCCATCGCGCCTGAGCGTGGGCGGCTAGGCTAGCCAGCTAGGCCAGGCTTCTAGACGGCGGATCGACCGACCTAATGAACGGTCGATCGGTCGACAACTGACTGATGGATAGATCAAGCAAGGATCAACGTGCTCGCCAGATATGCCAGTGATGCCTCCCGCAGCCGGGGTCGCCGTTATGCCGAAGTGCCCGCGCCGACGCGCAGTGAGTTCCAGCGTGATCGTGATCGCATCATCCACTGCACCGCTTTCCGGCGCCTGGTCTACAAGACTCAGGTCTTCCTCAATCACGAGGGCGATCTGTTCAGGACCCGCCTGACGCATTCCCTCGAGGTCGCGCAACTGGGCCGCTCGGTGGGGCGCAGCTTGGGGCTAGACGAGGACTTGATCGAAGCCATCGCCTTGGCGCATGACCTCGGCCATACGCCTTTCGGTCATGCCGGCCAGGATGTGCTGGATGAGTGCATGCAGGCTCATGGCGGCTTTGAGCACAATCTGCAGTCCTTGCGCGTAGTGGACAAGCTGGAGCAGCGTTATCCGGCCTACGACGGCCTGAACCTCTGCTTCGAAACCCGCGAGGGCATTCTCAAGCATTGCTCCAAGCGCAATGCCTTGCAGTTGGAGGAGGGCGAGCCGGGTGGTGTGGCCGCACGCTTTGTGCATGGCGGCCAAGCGAGCCTAGAAGCGCAGTTGTGCAATCTGGCGGATGAAGTGGCCTACAACGCGCACGACATCGATGATGGCGTGCGCTCCGGGTTGTTGACCCTGGAACAACTGGAGGCGGTGCCCTTGGTGCAACGCTTCATGGCCGAGGCCTTGGCGGCTTACCCAAGCTTGCAGGGCAAGCGGCTCTTGTTTGAAACGATTCGGCGAATGTTGTCCGCCCAGGTCTACGACCTGATCGATGCCACCGCGCAAGCCTTGGCGCAGGCGCAGCCGGCCGACGCCGATGCCGTACGTGCAGCCGGACCCTTGGTTCGCTTCAGCCCTGAAATGCGTCAGGCCAGCACCCAGCTCAAGCGTTTCTTGTTCGCCGAACTCTACCGGCACCCCCAAGTGCAAGCGACGCGCTTGCGGGCAGAGGAAGTCTTGCGCGATCTGTTTCGGATCTATTTCTCCGACCCCCAGCAACTACCCAGCGACTTTGCTGGCGCCGCCGACGCTCCGCGCGCCTGCGCCGACTACATCGCCGGTATGACCGACCGTTTCGCCCTGCGCGAACATCAACGTTTGACCGGTAAAACCTTGTTCTGAAAGATAATTGGGGTCAGAGTCAATTTTTTGAGGGTGACCCCATGGCCCGAGCCCCCCGGCAAGTGCTTGCCGAGCAAGCGCACCACATCATTCAGCGCGGCAACAATCGCCAAGCCATCGTTCAAACCGATGCCGACCGTCAGCATTTTCTGGATGTGCTGCGAGATTGCGCGGCCACTTACAAGGTGGCGATCCACGCCTATGTGCTGATGGACAACCACCTCCACTTGCTGGCGACGCCGCAGGACGAGCAAGGCCTGAGCCGCATGATGCAAGCACTAGGGCGGCGCTACGTCGGCTGGTTCAATTTCAAGTACCAGCGTTCCGGCACGCTTTGGGAAGGGCGATTCAGGGCGTCTTTGATTGAGAGTGATGCCTACTTCATGGCGTGCATGCGCTATATCGAACTGAACCCGGTGCGTGCAGGCATGTGCGCGCATGCCGAGGAGTTCCCTTGGTCCAGCTGTGCTGCGCACCTGGGCAAACGCCCCGATTCCCTGCTCAGCGATCACGCGCATTTTTGGTCTTTGGGCAACACGCCGTTTGAGCGTGAACTGAACTATCGGGAATTCTTGGAGCAGGGTGTTTCGGATGAGGAGCGCCAGCGTTTGTCCGACGCCGTGCTCAAGGGCCGGCCGCTCTGCTCGCCCCAGTTTCAGCAACAAATGGTGCGCCAAGGCGTTCTTCCCGCTTTGGTCAAACCGCGTGGCCGTCCTGTGGGATCGGGAAAATCAGCGAAGAAAATTGACTCCGACCCCATTTAATTGATTGCTTGTCGTGGCCAGATCAATAAATTAACTCTGACCCTATTTATTTCTGCTTGATGCAATTGCTGCGGCGCAGTAATCTTCGGAACGTTTTCGAAACCCCGGAGTGCGCCATGACCAAGGCAGCTGAATTTCAAGCCGAGATGCAAGACCTGAGTGCCAATGGCCTCTATCGCCCCCAGAACGAGAAGGACGCTTGCGGCCTGGGTTTTGTGGCCCATATCAAGGGCCAGAAGGCGCACAGCATCGTGCAGCAGGGTCTGAAGATTCTTGAAAACCTCGACCATCGGGGCGCTGTCGGTGCCGATAAGCTGATGGGCGATGGCGCCGGCATCCTGATCCAGATTCCCGACGAGTTCTACCGCGTCGAAATGGCCAAGCAGGGCGTGGACCTGCCGCCTCCCGGCGAATACGGCGTTGGCATGATCTTCTTGCCGAAAGAGCACGCCTCCCGCCTGGCCTGCGAGCAAGAGCTGGCCCGAGCCGTCAAGGCCGAGGGTCAGGTCTTGCTGGGTTGGCGTGATGTGCCGGTGGATGCCGACATGCCCATGTCGCCCACCGTGCGCGAAAAAGAGCCCATCATCCGCCAGATCTTCATTGGCCGCGGCCCGGACATCATTGTTCCCGACGCTCTGGAGCGCAAGCTCTACGTCATCCGCAAAACCGCCAGCAGCGCCATCCAGGCCCTGCAGCTGACCCACAGCCGCGAGTACTACGTGCCCAGCATGAGCTGCCGCACCGTCATCTACAAGGGTCTGCTGCTGGCCGATCAGGTGGGCAGCTATTACAAGGACCTGGCCGACCCGAGCGTGGTCTCCGCCATCGCCCTGGTTCACCAGCGCTTCTCCACCAACACCTTCCCCGAATGGCCGCTGGCCCACCCCTACCGCATGGTGGCGCACAACGGTGAGATCAACACCGTCAAGGGCAACTTCAACTGGATGCGCGCCCGTGAAGGCGTGATGAAGTCGCCGGTGCTGGGTGATGACCTGAACAAGCTCTACCCGATCAGTTTCGAGCACCAGTCCGACACGGCCACGTTCGATAACGCCATCGAACTGCTGACCATGGCCGGCTATCCGCTCGCCCATGCCGCCATGATGATGATCCCGGAAGCCTGGGAGCAGCATGAGCAGATGGACACGCGCCGCCGTGCCTTCTACGAATATCACGCCGCCATGATGGAACCCTGGGACGGCCCAGCCGCCATGGTCTTCACCGATGGCCGCCAGGTTTGCGCTGCGCTGGACCGCAATGGTCTGCGCCCGGCCCGCTACTGCATCACCGACGATGACTTGGTCATCCTGGCTTCGGAATCCGGCGTGCTGCCCATCCCCGAGAACAAGATCATCAAGAAATGGCGCCTGCAGCCCGGCAAGATGTTCCTGATCGATCTGGAGCAGGGCCGCATCATCGATGACGAAGAGCTGAAGCATCAGTACGCCAATGCGCGCCCCTATCGCCAGTGGATCGAGAACGTGCGCGTGCGCCTGGACGATATCGAACTCAGCGAGGTCAAGCCCGCCGAATTCAAGACCGCGCTGCTGGACCGCCAGCAAGCCTTCGGCTTCACGCAAGAGGACATCAAGTTCCTGCTCGCCCCCATGGCCAGCAATGGCGAAGAGGCGATCGGCTCGATGGGCAATGACTCGCCCCTGGCCGTGCTGTCCAGCAAGAACAAGCCGCTGTTCAACTACTTCAAGCAGCTGTTCGCCCAGGTGACCAACCCGCCGATCGACCCGATCCGCGAGAACATCGTGATGTCGCTGAACAGCTTCATCGGCCCTAAGCCCAATCTGCTGGACATCAATGCGGTCAACCCGCCCATGCGTCTGGAAGTGGCCCAGCCCGTGCTGGACTTCAAGGACATGGCGCGCCTGCGTCAGATCGAGGCGCACACCCACGGCAAGTTCAAGAGCTATGAGCTGGACATCTCCTACCCGCGCGAGTGGGGCCCGGAAGGTGTCGAGGCCCAGCTGGCCTCGCTGTGCGCCGAGAGCGTGGACGCGATCAAGAGCGGCCACAACATCCTCATCATCACCGACCGTCATCTGAGCGCCGAGCGCATCGCCATTCCGGCCCTGCTGGCACTGAGCGCCATTCACCACCACTTGGTGCGTGAAGGCCGCCGCACCACGGCCGGCCTGGTGGTTGAAACCGGCAGCGCCCGCGAAGTTCATCACTTCGCCGTGCTGGCTGGCTTCGGCGCTGAAGCCGTTCACCCCTATCTGGCGCTGGAAACCTTGGGCGATATGTGCGCCGAGCTGCCCGGCAATCTGTCGGCTGAGAAGGCCATCTACAACTACATCAAGGCGGTGGGCAAGGGTCTGTCCAAGATCATGTCCAAGATGGGCATCTCGACCTATATGTCCTACTGCGGCGCGCAGATCTTTGAGGCCATCGGCCTGCAGTCCGACTTCGTGGAGAAGTACTTCCGCGGCACGCCGACCCAAGTGGGCGGCATCGGCGTGTTCCAGGTGGCCGAGGAAGCCATCCGCTTGCACCAAGCCGCATTTGGCGATGACCCCGTGCTGGAAACCATGCTGGACGCCGGCGGTGAATACGCCTGGCGCGCCCGTGGCGAAGAGCATATGTGGACGCCTGACGCGATCGCCAAGCTGCAGCACAGCGTGCGCGCCAGCAAGTTCGATACCTATAAGGAATACGCCCAGATCATCAACGACCAGAGCAAGCGTCATATGACCTTGCGCGGCCTGTTTGAGTTCAAGTTCGACCCCAGCAAGGCGATTCCGCTGGACGAGGTTGAGCCCGCCAAGGAAATCGTCAAGCGTTTCGCCACCGGCGCCATGTCCCTGGGCTCCATCAGCACCGAGGCGCATGCCACCCTGGCCGTGGCGATGAACCGCATCGGCGGCAAGAGCAATACGGGCGAGGGCGGTGAAGATCCGGCCCGCTATCGCAATGAGTTGAAGGGCATCAAGATCACCGCCGGCACCAAGGTGTCGGACGTGATCGGCAACAAGGTCATCGCGGTCGATTACGAGCTGCAAGACGGCGACTCCCTGCGCTCCAAGATCAAGCAAGTGGCGTCGGGCCGCTTCGGTGTCACCACCGAGTATTTGGTGAGCGCCGATCAGATCCAGATCAAGATGGCCCAAGGTGCCAAGCCGGGTGAGGGCGGTCAGCTGCCCGGCGGCAAGGTGTCTGAGTACATCGGCATGCTGCGTTACTCGGTGCCAGGCGTGGGCCTGATCTCGCCGCCGCCGCACCATGACATCTACTCCATCGAGGACTTGGCCCAGCTGATCCACGACCTGAAGAACGTCAACCCCAAGGCCGATGTCTCGGTCAAGCTGGTGTCGGAAGTGGGCGTGGGCACCATCGCCGCGGGCGTCACCAAGGCCAAGGCCGATCACCTGGTGATCGCCGGTCACGACGGCGGCACGGGCGCTTCGCCCTGGTCCTCGATCAAGCATGCTGGCACGCCATGGGAACTGGGCTTGGCCGAAGCGCAACAAACCCTGGTACTGAACCGCCTGCGCGGCCGCGTGCGGGTGCAGGCCGACGGTCAGATGAAGACCGGCCGCGACGTCGTCATCGGCGCTTTGCTGGGTGCTGATGAGTTCGGCTTCGCCACCGCGCCGCTGGTGGCCGAAGGCTGCATCATGATGCGCAAATGCCACCTCAACACCTGCCCGGTGGGCGTGGCCACGCAAGACCCGGTGCTGCGCGCCAAGTTCACCGGCAAGCCTGAGCATGTGGTGAATTTCTTCTTCTTCATTGCCGAAGAAGCGCGCCAGATCATGGCCCAGCTGGGCATTCGCAAGTTCGAAGACCTGGTTGGCCGCAGCGATTTGCTGGACACCAAGAAAGGCATCTCGCACTGGAAGGCCAAGGGCCTGGACTTCAGCCGCGTGTTCTACCGCCCCGTGGTGCCGGGCGATGTGGCGCGCACCCATGTGGACACGCAAGAGCACGGCCTGGAGCGCGCACTCGATGTGAAGCTGATCGAGAAGTGCCTGCCCGCCTTCGAGCGCGGCGAGAAGGTGCAGTTTATGCAGGAGGTGACGAATGTGCGCCGCACCGTCGGCGCGATGCTTTCGGGCGAGCTGATCCGCCGCCGCCCCGAAGGTCTGCCGGACCACACCATCCACATCCAGATGGAAGGTACCGGCGGTCAGAGCTTCGGCGCCTTCCTGGCCCAGGGCATTACCTTCTACCTGATCGGTGAAGCGAACGACTACACCGGCAAGGGCTTGTCCGGTGGCCGCGTGGTGGTGCGCCCCAGCATTGACTTCCGCGGTGACGCGACGCAGAACATCATCGTCGGCAACACCGTGCTGTACGGCGCCACCCGTGGCGAGGCTTTCTTCCGCGGTGTGGCCGGTGAGCGCTTTGCCGTGCGCCTGTCGGGCGCCTCAGCTGTGGTGGAAGGTACCGGCGACCATGGTTGCGAATACATGACCGGCGGCACCGTGGTGGTGCTGGGCAAGACCGGCCGTAACTTCGCGGCCGGCATGAGCGGCGGCGTGGCCTATGTGTTTGACGAGGACGGCCAGTTCGCCACACGTTGCAACACCAGCATGGTGGCCCTGGACAAACTGCTGCCTGCCGCCGAGCAAGAGGCCGCGCTGGATAAGGCCGTTTGGCATCACCACGCCGGCTTGGCCAATGGCGCGCAGCAGACCGATGAAGCGATTCTGAAGAAGATGCTGGAAGACCATCACCGCTGGACTGGCAGCGCCCGCGCCCGCCACATCCTCGACCATTGGGCCGAGTCGCGCGCCAAGTTCGTCAAGGTCTTCCCGCACGAGTACCGCCGCGCCCTGGGCGAGATCAACGCCGCCAAGGAAGCTGCCGAGTCGATCGCGCAGGCCAAGTCCGCCGCCAAACCCGTCAAGGCCTGAGCCTGAACCACAGATAGAGGAAGAAGCATCATGGGAAAAGTCACCGGCTTCATGGAATACGAGCGACTGGACGAGGGCTATGAGCCCGTGTCGGCGCGGGTCAAGAACTACAAGGAATTTGTCATCGGTCTCAACACCGATCAGGTCAAGCAGCAGAGTGCTCGCTGCATGGACTGTGGCACGCCGTTTTGCAATAGCGGCTGCCCGGTCAACAACATCATTCCTGACTTCAATGACCTGGTGTATCGCGGCCGCCCGCAGGACTGGGCCAGCGCCATCACCGTGCTGCACAGCACCAACAACTTCCCCGAGTTCACTGGCCGCATCTGCCCCGCACCTTGCGAGGCCGCCTGCACTCTGAACGTGAATGACGACGCGGTGGGCATCAAGTCCATCGAGCACGCCATCATCGATCGCGCCTGGGCCGAGGGCTGGGTCAAGCCGCAACTGCCCAAGGTGAAGACCGGCAAGACGGTCGCCATCGTCGGCTCCGGCCCCGCAGGCTTGGCGGCAGCGCAGCAACTGGCGCGCGCCGGCCACAGCGTCACGGTGTTCGAGAAGAATGACCGCGTGGGCGGCTTGCTGCGTTACGGCATCCCCGACTTCAAGATGGAGAAGAGCCACATCGACCGCCGCGTCGCGCAGATGGAGGCCGAAGGCGTCGTCTTCAAATGCGGCGTGATGGTGGGCGCCTTGCCGGCGGACTCCAAGATCACCAACTGGGCCAAGGAAAGCATCAGCCCCGACGAGTTGAAGGCTCAGTTCGACGCGGTGCTGCTCAGCGGCGGCAGCGAGAACTCGCGTGATCTGCCTGCGCCCGGCCGTGAGCTGAGCGGCATCCATTTCGCAATGGAGTTCCTGCCGCAGCAGAACAAGGTCAATGCGGGCGACAAGCTCAAAGGCCAGATCCGTGCCGATGGCAAGCATGTCATCGTCATCGGCGGTGGCGACACCGGCAGCGACTGCGTAGGCACCAGCAATCGCCACGGCGCCAAGAGCGTGACTCAGTTCGAAGTCATGCCCCAGCCGCCCGCAGTGGAAGACCGGCCGCTGACCTGGCCTTACTGGCCGCTCAAGCTGCGCACCAGCAGCAGCCACGACGAGGGCTGTGAGCGCGAGTTCGCCATCTCCACCAAGGAGTTCTTGGGCGAGAAGGGCAAGCTCACCGGCGTCAAGACCGTGCGGGTGGAATGGCAGGGCGGCAAGATGGTGGAAGTGCCCGGCTCCGAGCAAGTGCTCAAGGCCGACCTGGTGTTCTTGGCCATGGGCTTTGTTTCCCCGGTGGCGACCGTGCTGGACGCCTTCGGCGTTAGCAAAGACGCACGCGGTAACGCCAAAGCCACCGCCGATCTGATCGGCGGCTACCAGACCAATGTGCCCAAGGTCTTTGCCGCGGGTGATGTGCGCCGCGGCCAGTCCCTGGTCGTCTGGGCCATCCGCGAAGGCCGCCAAGCCGCGCGGGCGGTGGATGAGTTCCTGATGGGTGTGAGCGACTTGCCGCGCTGATCAGGCCAGGCGCCTCAGCTCTCGGAAAAGCCACCCTCGGGTGGCTTTTTTAATGCCTTTGCGCAGCCGCTTTGTTGGCAGGATGATGTGGGGCTGTGGCGTTCATCGCTCCCGTGCATGAGGGATTGACCGTTTGTCGCGCTTGCCCTCGCGCCCGTCGGGCCTAGGGCTTGAGATGTGCAATTTCGCACAGCCCAAGAAGGCAATGCTGCCGACAATCGCCCCAAAGGCAAAGCTGGGTCATGGTTCCTATGGTTTCAGGGGCAGACCAAAAAAGCATGCTGAGTCAGTCTCAGCAGTGAGTGCAGTAACAACAAAACACTAGGTGAGCAGAATGTTGATGAACAACACCAAGCAGGCAAGTTCGGCCCTCAATCAGCGCGGCTTCACGCTGGTTGAGATGATGATTGTGGTTGGCATCGTGGGCATCCTGGCCGCCGTAGCGTTGCCCCAATACAAAGACTACGTTCGGCGCGGCAACTTGCCGGAGTCCTTTTCCCAGTTGGCCGACTACCGGGTGAAGCTGGAACAGTACTACCAAGACAACCGTAACTACGGCGGAGGTACTTGTGCCGATGCAGCAGGCGGCCCGGCCTGGAACAACTTCACGCCAGCTTCGGCCAAGAATTTCACCTACAGCTGCGGCCTGAGCGCCGCCGGTCAGGGCTTCACCGTCACGGCAACCGGAAAGACGGGCACGGCGGCAGAGGGGCACGCCTACACCATCACCCACACCAATGCGCAGGGCACCACTGCTTACAAGGGCTCGGCAGTAACCAAGGCTTGCTGGCTCTCACGCGGCAACGAGTGCTGATATGCGTGCCCAGCACTCCCGCGGTGTGACCCTGGTCGAGCTGATCGTCACGCTGGCCATTCTTTCGCTGCTCCTGATGGTGGCCGCACCGAATGTGAGTGCCTGGATGCGCAATACCCAAATCCGCAACGTCGCCACCTCGATCTTGACCGGGGTGCAACGTGCGCGGGCCGAGGCGATCCGCCGCAATGCGCCGATGCGTTTCTCTTTGGTGAGTCTCAGCGATTCGGCTGTGATGGACGGTAGCTGCAGGGTGTCGGAGGCCGGCGTTTCCTGGGTGGTGAGCCAAGACAATCCTGACGGCCTATGTGGCGTTGCGGTGTCTGAAACCACGGCGCCCCGCATCGTGGATAAACATGCCAGCGGCAGCGGTGGCAAGTGGGTCAAAGTCACTGGCAATCAAGTTGATGGACAGGATGCTGACACCCTCATTTTCAACGGCTTCGGGCGCTCCGTCGGGCCGGAGCCCATCAGTTGGATCGACATTGACAATGACACGCCCGGCCCCGACTACCGAGCCCTTCGCATCATGGTTGGCGCTGGCGGCACGGTACGCATGTGCGAGCCCGGCGTCACCAGCGCGTCCGATCCCCGCAGGTGTTGATTGATATGCGGGCCCGACAGGAGAACACCGTGAACTTGCTGAAGTCCAAAACCCGGCGCTCAATGCATGGCTTTGCCATGTTCGAGGCCTTGATTGCCTTGTTGATCGTCTCACTGGGCGTTTTGGGGGTGGTGGGTCTGCAGGCCTCCATGACGCGGGCGCAGTCCTCCGCCATCTACCGCGCCGATGCCTCGTTTTTGGCGCAGGCCTTGATTGGTGAGATGTGGTCGGACGTGACGAATCTCAGCCAATACGACAGTACCAATTGCCAGGCGGCATGTACGGCATGGCAACGCCGGGTTGCGTCGCGCTTGCCTAGCGGCAACGCCACCGTGACGGTCACCGCCGCTGGCGGCGTGACGATTGTGATCCGCTGGACCCCTCCGGGCGACTCGAGCAATCGCTACACAACGTCAACCTCCATCAGGCCGAGGTAAGCCCGTGAAGCACTTTTTGAAGAAACAAGCGCCCAGCGCACCCATGGCTGCTGCAGCGATGCGGGGCGTGTCCTTGATCGAGTTGATGATCGGCATGGTGCTGGGCCTCGTCGTCGTGTTGGTGGTGACGCAAGTGCTGTCCTTCTCCGAGGGGCAGCGGCGTACCACCACCGGTGGCGCCGATGCTCAAGTGAATGGCGCCCTGGCCGTCTACAGCCTGCAGCGTGAAATCCAGATGGCCGGCTACGGCTTGACCACCGATCCAGGCGCCCTGGGTTGCGATGTGCATGCCACCCATGCCACGGCCGGCAATTTCGTCTGGACGCTGGCGCCGGTTGTTATTACCGATGGCGCCAATGGCGCGCCCGATACGGTGGCCGTGATGTCGGCTTCGCGCAGCTTTTCGGTGCCCATGACCATGACCGTGGACCGCGGCCTCGCGGGAGACAAGTTCGTGGTGAACTCCGCGCTTGGGGTAATGCCCGGTGATTTGCTGATTGCTGTGCCCTCGGGCTATGTGAATGCCAACAACTGGTGCAGTGCTTTCGCTGTGGATGGTGTGCTCAACACGAATCAGCTGATGAGCAATGGCGCGAGTGGTTGGAACCAGGCGCTCGCCGCGGTCTTGCCCGGTGCTGGCTACCCGGCGGGGACGCGCTTGCTCAATACAGGCGCTTTGGTGAATCGCAGTTTCTCGGTCAGCGCTGCCCTTAGCTTGCAGCAGCAAACCCGCAGCAGCACTTCCGGTGCGGCGACCGTGGAAGAGTTGTTTCCGCAAATCGTCAATATGCAAGCCATGTACGGCAAGGACACCAATGCCGATGGCGTTGTCGATGCCTACGACAACGTGACGCCAACTACCAATGCAGGTTGGCGGCAGGTGCTGACTGTTCGCCTGGCCCTGGTGGCGCGCAGCGCGACGTTCCAGAAGGAAGAAGTCACGCAAGCACAGCCCCAGTGGGATGTGGGTGCTGCCGTGCCGGTGGCGGGTGCAGCCGCCTGCGGCACCAGCCGCTGCATCACGCTCAAGGTCGATGGCTTGGATGATTGGAAGCATTACCGCTACTCCATCTACGCCGTGGTGATTCCGCTGCGCAATATGTTGTGGGGAAGTTGAGATGACGATTCGCGTAACCGTTCAAAACACCGCGCGTCAGCAGCGCGGCATGTCCCTGTTGTTTGCCATGATGGCTTTGGTGGTCATCTCCCTGGCCGCCGTAGCCTTGGTCCGCTCGGTGGACACCGGCTCTTTAGTGATCGGCAACTTGGGCTTCAAGCAAGATGCCACCGTGGCCGCCGGCGAAGTGGCCGAGCAGGCCATCACCTGGATCAATGCCAATGCTGGCCCCGCCTTGCAAAACGACTTGGTCGCCCAGGGCTATTACGCTGCGAGTCGCACAAGTTTGGATGTAACTGGCCAAGGCTCCAGCGACAAAAACCGCGCCGTGGTGGACTGGGATGGCAACGGCTGCGCTGGGTCCGCAGGCGCCTGCGTCCAAGCCTCGCCCGAAATCCAGCTCAACGGTGGAAGCAATCGGGGGCGCTATGTCATTACCCGTCTGTGTTCGGCCGAAGGCGCGCCCGCTGCCGTCGACTGCGCCATGCCTTTGGGCTCGGCCTTGACGAGTGGCGGCAATATGGGCGAGGTCAATTACAAAGCTCGCAACCTCTCTGTGCCCGTTTCTAATCTTCAGTACTACCGCATTGTGGTTCGCGTGCAAGGCCCGCGTGGTACAGCCGCGTTTACAGAAACCATAGTCCAACGTTAATCGATGGCGTCGATTCTCGGGAGAAAAGCATGTTTAAACTAACTTTACGTCGTCAGCTTGGTTTGTTGGCCGGGTTTGCGGCGGTGCTGTTAAGCATTTCCGTGCAGGCTGGCACTGCGGACCTGTCGGATGTGCCCTTGGGCACTGCGACCAATGGTAAAACGGTGCGCAGCAATATCATGTTCATCCTGGATGATTCGGGCTCGATGACCTGGGATTTTTTGCCGGACGATGCACCGACCAATGACGTCTGTTTTGGCGTGGCGTCCCGCAATCTCGTCTTTTACGACCCCGCGCGCACTTATGTGCCTCCAGTCACCGCTGCAGGCGTTTCGATGGCCAACGCTTCATTTACCGCTGCGTGGAATGATGGCTATAAATCGGGCAGTGCGGTGGTCGATTTGCGCAATAACCACCCGAATACGCCGAGTATTGCGACGTCATTTTTGAGTACGTCTAATAGTTCAAATACTGCGATTTGCGGTGCGCGCGACAGTTGGGCGTGCGCTTTGCCAAATCCGAATCCTAGGACAACCGAAGCATTTGATGGGGCGAATACGGTTATTACAACGGTACAAGTCAATCGCGTCAATGCGCCCGGGAAGACTTGTAAAAACGGTTCCTACAATTCCTGCTCCCTCACGACGACCACTACAGTCGCCACCTATCAAGGGGCCAAAACCCAGTTTTTGTGGGCGACGCGTAAGGCTGGGGCGCCGGCTAATAGCTGCAGCATTAATGATCATGACATCGTGCGCTATTCGGCTGCATTGACCGATGAGCAGAAAACTAATTATGCAAATTGGTATTCTTATTACCGAACTCGAATGCTGGCGATACGTGCCGGTGCCGGTTTTGCTTTTGCCAAGATTGACCCCACTCGCTTTCGGGTTGGTTTTTCTAAAATCAGCCAGCATGCAAACGGTGGCAGCGACAGTACTGGTTTTCTTAATATCCGTGATTATGACGGAGGGACTCAGAAAGTCGATTTCTTCACTCGCTTGTATTCATCCAGTGGGGGCGGGGGTACGCCGCTGCGACCAGCGCTGGCGCGCGCTGGTCGCTATTTTGCAAAAAAACTGTCGAATCAGTCGGATCCGGTTCAGTATTCCTGCCAGCGCAACTACACGATTCTTTCCACTGATGGTTATTGGAATACGACCGAATATCCGCCCTTGAATTTATCGGGCGATGAGGGGGTTGGCAACCTCGACGCCGGTGCCGGTGTTCCACGTCCCCTGCGCGACGATATCAATTCTGGCGCAGGTGCGGCCGAAACCCTGGCGGATGTCGCCATGTATTACTATTCCAATGATTTGCGGACAGAAGCGCTCGGCAATTGCTCCGGCGCGGTGGTTGGCGAAAATGTTTGTACGAACAACGTACCCACTGACGCGACCAAGGATACCAATTCGGCCCAGCACATGACCACCTTTACCATGGGTTTGGGTTTGAGTGGTACGCTGAAGTTTACAAAGGACTACGAGACGCAGACCGCAGGCGATTTTGCGGATTTGAAGCAAGGTAGTAAAAACTGGCCCGACCCGACGATCAGAGAAGATTTGACTCGGATTGATGACCTCTGGCATGCCGCAGTCAATGGCCGCGGAAATTACTATAGTGCAAGTAATGCCTCAGATATGGCGACCAGCCTGTCCGAGGCCTTGGCCAGCATCGACGCGGCCACGGGTAGTTCGGCGGCTGCGGCAACCAGTTCACTCACGCCGTCGTCGGGGGATGATTGGTTGTTTATTCCCACCTACAAGACTCAATCTTGGGAAGGGACGGTTCTCGCATATAAGATTGACACCGCGGCCGGCACCATCATTTCGCCGAATGCCCCGCTTTGGAATGCTGCAGAGCGCATGAAAGGGCAAAAAACGCGCAATATCTATTTCCGATCTGGCAATGATTTGGTTGAGTTTACTGAGCCCAATTTGCGGACAGCCGGGCGGGCGGGGGCGTTTGATAATCTTTGCTCAGTCGGTGCCACGCAACTGTCGCAGTGCTCGAAGCTGAATGCCGATGCCTTGCCCAAGGTGACCGCCACCAATGTGGTTAACTTCCTGCGCGGTGATAGCACTTATGAGTTTTCTGCTTCGTCAGAAAAGGATCAAGTGTTTAGAAAGCGCGCCGTCCCCATGGGCGATATCGTCAATGGTGCGCCAGTTTATGTGGGCAAGCCGCCGTTGGCTTTCGGTGATAGTTATGCCGCTTATGCGAAGGAGCAGTCCGAGCGGCAAGGTGTCCTTTACGTCGCAGCAAATGACGGCATGTTGCACGCCCTCAAGGTCGATCTGGGTCCCACCGGTGGCACAGAGCTGTGGGCGTATGTGCCCAGCTTTGCGATCGCCAATATGGGCGTGTTGGCCGACACAAATTATGAAAACAAGCATCGCTTTTTTGTAGATGCTGCGCCGGTGGTGGCGGATATTTTTGACGGCACTAAATGGCGCACCATCCTTGTCGGCGGTATGGGTAAGGGAGGGCGCGGTTACTATGCGCTGGATATCACTAAGCCCGAAAGCCCAATTTCCCTGTGGGAGTACTCGGATGCTGACTTGGGTTACACCTTTGGCAATCCGATCATCACCAAGAATAAGGCTGGCAATTGGATCGTGGCCTTCAGTTCAGGCTATAACAATGTGAATCCAGGTACTGGAAAGGGTTACTTGTATGTCCTGGACGCGGTGACAGGGGTGCGTCTGGACAAAATTATCGCAAGTAGTGACGTCGGCGATAGCGGCACGCCGAGCAATCTGGGCAAGATCAATGCTTGGGTCACCGATAGCAAGCTCAATATTGCCAGCCGTATTTATGGCGCCGATATGCTGGGCAATGTCTGGCGCTTTGACTTTGATGACAATTTCGGCCCCGCAGGCAAAGAGGCTCAGTTGTTGGGTACGACCGGCTCTAACCAGCCGATCACGACCAAACCTGTATTGACGCAAATTGCAGTCGGCGCCTACACCTATGCAGCGGTTTCTGTGGCCACCGGGCGCTATCTGGGTAGTACCGACGTGACTGATACGGCGACCCAATCGATTTACACATTCAAGGATGAGCTCAACTCCACGTCTTTGGGCGATTTGCGCAGCAACGCAGGCATGGTGCAACAGACTCTGGCCGCCAATCGAAGCGGCTTGCTCAATCCGCAGCCGGTGGACTGGGCCACGAAGAAGGGATGGTTTGTGGATCTGGACTTGACCAAAGGCGAGCGGGTCAATGTGGACTTTGATCAGCAACTCAATCAGCTGATTGTGGCCAGCAATATTCCTACTCCCACGGTCTGTAAGCCAGGCGGCACTTCTTGGCTGTATTACCTGGACGTCGGCTCCGGCAAGCCGCTGCTGACTTATGAAGGCAGTACCCTGGTGGCCGGTATCACGACGATTGTGGGTTCGACCGGTAAGTTGATCACCTTGATTCAGGGTGTGGACGGTAAGAATACGGCGCGCCAAGGCGCCGACGCGTCGACTCCGGCGGCCGGCACGATGCGCAGAACTTCATGGCGAGAGCTGATGAACTGAGCCTCTGCACCCCGCGTGATGCTGGGTGCAGTTCTGGCCACATTTCAAGGCCACAGCGACGGCGCAGCGCGCCGAGGCTGTGGCCTTTTTGCGTGGCTGTTCTGGCGGCGCATCTGCTCTTGTTGAGCTGCGCGCTGCCGGGCAGGGTGGCGGCGTTCAAGGTGTTGCCGCCAGTTACGCCCGCGCTGACTGGCATGACGAGCCGTGTCATCCCACCTTCGGGCTTAGGGACGTCAGGGGAGGCGCCGCAGGCAAGTGCTCGGGCGGCCAGTGCCGCTGCGCCTAAGCTTGCCGCGATGGCCGTGCTGCCGCAGCCTGCGGTGCAGGCCATTCCTGCAACCGAGCTTGATGCTGCGTTGGATGCGCCCAATGCGCTGTTTTCCGGCCTAGCCTTGCTTGGCGATAGCGATGCCACGGACGAGGGCCGCTACCTGCCGCGGCCTATGCTGACCGTCGCGCCGGTCGCGCAGGCGCCGGTGGATTTGCTGTGGCCGACCGACACCAGCTTGATTGGTTCCTACACCGGCATCTTGAAGCTGTTCATTGATGAGCAAGGTCGGGTGCAGCGCGTGGTATTGGACGATGACGCTTTGCCTGAAGCCTTGGCCGAGGTCGCGAAGCGAACTTTCCAATCCCTGGTGTTTTCGCCAGCGGAGTTGGATGGGCAGCGGGTCAAATCCCGCATCCGCGTGGAAGTGCGTTTTGATGCCGAGGCGCCGCCAGTCGGGCCTGCACTGCCGCGCTAAGGCCGCGCACGAGGGACTGTTCAGCCTTGCCCTAATTTCCCCGGCCCAGCGGCCGCTCAGTGATTCCCCTATGATGCGAATCTCGTTTTTCGTTCATCGGGCCTTGGCCCCGTCTGCTCGAGGCCCATGTCGACCCACACTTCCCTGATCTCTACTCCCGCTTCACCCTTGATCGAATTGCGCGATGTCAGTTGCGGCTATGGCGACCGGGTGATTCTTGAGTCGGTCAATCTGACGGTGCCGCGCGGCAAGGTCTTGGCCTTGATCGGTACCTCGGGCGGCGGCAAGACCACGGTGCTGCGTTTGCTGGGGCGGCAGATTCGCCCCCTCAAGGGCCAAGTCTTGTTTGATGGCGTGGATTTGGCCCCGCTCAATTTGGATCAGCTCTATGCCGTGCGTCGTCGCATGGGCATGTTGTTCCAGTTCGGCGCCTTGTTCACCGACTTGTCGGTGTTCGAGAACGTGGCCTTCCCCTTGCGAGAGCACACGAATTTGTCTGAAGCCATGATCCGCGACTTGGTGCTGATGAAGCTCAATGCGGTGGGCCTGCGCGGTGCGCGTGACCTGATGCCTTCCGAGGTGTCGGGCGGCATGGCGCGGCGCGTGGCGCTGGCACGGGCCATCGCGCTCGATCCCGATTTGGTTTTGTATGACGAGCCCTTTGCGGGCTTGGACCCGATTTCGCTCGGCGTGGCGGCACGCCTGATTCG
Organism: Roseateles sp. PN1; assembly: GCF_038419725.1. Classification (NCBI taxonomy): domain Bacteria; kingdom Pseudomonadati; phylum Pseudomonadota; class Betaproteobacteria; order Burkholderiales; family Sphaerotilaceae; genus Roseateles; species Roseateles sp. PN1. The sequence continues at coordinate 233,105 of NZ_JBCARA010000006.1, forward strand.
CGATTTGAACGACGCGCTGGGCCTGACCAGCATCATTGTTTCGCATGATTTGCATGAAACCTTCGGCATTGCCGACGAAGTCGCCATGATCGCTAATGGCCGTGTGGTGGCCCAAGGCACGCCCGATGAGTTGCGCCATAGCGAAGATCCGCTGGTGCAGCAGTTTGTGGGCGCCCATGCCGATGGGCCGGTGCGTTTTCATCAAGCGGCCGTGCCGGTAGCGCAAGACTTTGGCTTGGGAGCACGCGCATGACGGCGCTTGACGGATTGGCGCGCCTGGGCCGCGCCACGCGTGGCCAACTGGCGGAAGTCGGCGCGGGCACACGCTTGTTCATGCAGGTGCTGGCGCGCACGCCGCAGGCCTTGATGCGTTTCGGTTTGGTGCGCGAGCAGGTGTATTTCCTCGGCAATCGCTCGCTGTCCATCATTGGTGTGTCGGGCCTGTTTGTTGGCTTTGTGCTGGCACTGCAGGGCTACTACACCTTGCAACGCTACGGCTCGGCCGAGGCGGTGGGCTTGCTGGTGGCCTTGAGCTTGGTGCGTGAACTGGGCCCGGTGGTGGCCGCTTTACTGTTTGCAGGCCGCGCCGGCACTTCGCTGACGGCCGAGATCGGCTTGATGAAGGCCGGCGAGCAACTCACCGCCATGGAGATGATGGCGGTGGACCCGGTCACCCGGGTGCTGGCGCCGCGCTTCTGGGGCGGCGTGATCGCCATGCCTTTGCTGGCTGCGCTGTTCTCGGCGATTGGTGTGATCGGCGGCTGGCTGGTGGCGGTGCCTTTGATTGGCATCGACGCGGGCGCCTTCTGGTCACAGATGCAGGGCGGGGTGGATGTGTTTGCCGACGTCGGCAATGGCGTGGTGAAGAGCTTGGTGTTCGGTGTCACCGTGACCTTTGTGGCGCTGCTGCAGGGTTATGCCTGCAAACCGACGCCCGAGGGTGTGGCCCAGGCCACCACCCGCACCGTGGTGGTTTCTTCTCTGGCGGTGTTGGCACTGGACTTTGTGCTGACCGCCATGATGTTTTCGATCTGATTTTGGAGTCTGGCATGCAAGCCTCTCGACATGATGCAAAGGTGGGCTTCTTCGTGCTTTTGGGTGCGGCCGCCCTGTTGTTCCTGGCCCTCAAGGCCGGCAATCTGCTGAGCCTGAATTTTGACGAGACCTACCAGGTCACGGCCAAATTCGACAATATCGGCGGCCTCAAGGCCAATGCCGCAGTGAAGAGTGCCGGCGTGGTGGTGGGCCGGGTGGAGTCGATTGTTTTTGATGACAAGAGCTTCCAGGCCAAGGTCACCATCAAGATGCAAAAAAAGATGGCCTTCCCCAAGGACAGCTCGGCCAAGATCCTCACGGCGGGCCTGCTGGGTGAGCAGTACATCGGCCTGGAAGCGGGTGCCGACGAAAAGAACCTGGTAGCCGGTGACAACATCAGCCAAACCCAATCGGCCGTGGTGTTGGAAAACCTGATCGGCCAGTTCCTCTACAACAAGGCCGCAGATAGCGCCGCAACACCAGCGGCGGCGGGCAAGCCATGAGTCAGCGCTCCATTTGGCGCAGCCTTGTTCTGCTGAGCCTGGCCCTGCTGCTGGGCGGCTGTGCCAGCTTGCGCGGCCCGGGTGCGCCGGGGCAGAAGCTGGACCCCTGGGAGTCCTGGAACCGCAAGGTCTTCAGCTTCAATGACAAGTTGGACGAGCATGTGCTGGTGCCGGTGTCCACGGCCTATAGCGAGTTGGTGCCGGCCCCCGTTCGCCAGGGCATTGACAACGTCTTCGGCAATGTCAACGACGCTTGGTCGGCGGTGAACCTGGTGCTGCAGGGCCGCCTGCGCGCCAGCGTGGAGCAAGGCATGCGCTTTGCCGTCAACACGGTGCTGGGTTTCGGCGGCATTCTGGATATTTCCACCGAGGTGGGCCTGGAGAAGAAGAGCGAAGACCTGGGCAAGACCTTTGGCCGCTGGGGCTTTGGCACCGGGGCTTACATCGTCTGGCCTTTGTTCGGCCCCTCGTCGGTGCGCGATACCGTGGCTATGCCGGCGGATTGGTCGGCCTCGCCCTCGCTGGTGTTCCGTGAGGGCAGCGCCAAGGTGGCGATCTACAGCTTGCAGACCATCAATACCCGCGCCAATTTTCTGCGTGCCAGCCAGATGCTGGAAGGCATCGCGCTCGACAAGTACACCTTCTATCGCGACGCCTATCTGCAGCGCCGCGGCAGTTTTTCCGATGATGAAGAGTTCGAAGTGCTGACGCCGGCGAAGGCGGAGCCCGATCCACCGACCCAACCCGGGCCGTAAGGCTTTGTGACAGCTGTGAACCGAATGCGGTCTGCCGCGTTCAAGTGTCAGGCCACTTGGTGGTCAACCCGAATGAAAGAAGAGAGTAGCGCCATGATTGCGAGCAAACGTGTATTCCTGATCTGCGGCCTCTTGTCGGCCAGCCTGCTGTCCGGCCTGAGCCCGGCACCGGCCCTGGCCGCCGACAACTCGGCGCCTGATCTGCTGATCCGCCAGCTCTCGCTGGAGACGCTGGAAGCGGTCAAGTCCGACAAGTCCATCCAGGCCGGCGACATCCAGAAAATCATCAACTTGGTCGACACCAAGGTGATGCCGCATGTGAACTTCCAGCGCATGACCTCCTCGGCCGTGGGCCGCTTCTGGCGCCAGGCCACGCCTGACCAGCAGCAGCGTCTGCAAGACGAGTTCAAGACCCTGCTGGTGCGCACCTATGCCGGCGCTCTGACGCAGGTGAAGGACCAGACCATTGCCCTCAAGCCCCTGCGTGCCGGCGCCGCCGACACCGAGGTGGTGGTGAAGACCGAGATCCGCGGCAAGGGTGACCCGATCCAGCTGGACTACCGCCTGGAAAAGGGCTCGGGCGTCTGGCGCATTTACGACGTCAATGTGCTGGGCATTTGGCTGGCGGATCAATACCGCAACAGCTTCGCGCAAGAGATCGGTGCCAATGGCATTGATGGCTTGATCAAGACCCTGGCCGACAAGAACCAGAAGGCTGCGGCCGGCAACGCCGCCAAGGCCTGATGACAGCAAGCGCAAGAACCATGCTCAAGCTGCCGGTGTCGCTGCGTTTGCAAGAGCTGCCCACGCTGTGGGCGGCCTGGCAAAACACCTTGCGGGTGGAGGCGCGGCAGCTGCATGGCAGCGGTGGTGCCGGTTCAGCCATCGGCCTGCAGGTCAGCGCGGCTGATCTGCAGGACTTTGACTCCGGCGTGCTGACCCTGCTGCTGAGTGCCGCGCGTTTATGCCGCCAGGAAGGCGTGCAGATGCAGGTCTGTGAAGTGCCGCTGAAGCTGCAAGAGCTGGCCCGCGTTTACGGCGTGGCCGAACTTCTGTGGCCCGAACTGCTCAGCCCGGCTGGCCCGGCCGCCCCGGTCAATCAGCTGGCGTAACGCTTGCTGCGCAGATTGCGCTTGATCTCTTGCAACATCGGCCGCAGCGTCTGCCCCAGGCGCAGGGCCACGCCGGTGGTCAGGATGTCGATGGCCACCAGGTGCAGCAGACGCGAGACCATCGGGCTGTAGCGGTCGTAGTCTTCCGGGTGATCCACCGCGAGCAAGACCTGACCCTGGCTCTGGCCCAGTGCCGCCAAAGGCGTGCCACTGGCGGTGATGATGATGATGGTGGCGCCTTTTTTGCGCGCGATCTCGGCCACGTCCAGCATGTCGCGGCTGCGGCCTGAGTTGCTGATCAACACCGCGCAGTCACCCGCTTGCAACATGGTGGCACTCATCAGCTGCACATGGCCGTCGCTCCAGGCGGCGGTGTTGACGCCCAAGCGGAAGAACTTGTGCTGAGCGTCCTGCGCCACGATGCCGGAATTGCCGACGCCGTAGAACTCGATGCGCCGCCCGGCGTTGGCCGAATCGGCCATGGCGTCGATGGCGCGCTCAAAGGCATGGCTGGCCGCATCATTGCGGTAGTGGAGCAAGGCTGCGACGGCGTTGTCCACCACCTTGACGATCAAATCGCCCGGCTTTTCATCTTCATCCACCGCGCGGTGCACAAAGGGCACGCCTTCGTTGACGCTGCCCGCGAGCTTGCGCTTGAAGTCGGCCAGGCCGTCATAGCCCACGCTGCGGCAAAAGCGCACCACGGTGGGCTTGCTGACATGGGCCCGGTCCGCCAACTCGCTGACGGGCAAGTTGGCAAAGGCGCGCGCATCGGTAAGCAGCAGCTTGGCCACGCGCTGTTCGGCCGGCGGCAAGGCGGGTAGGGCGGCTTTGACCCGCTCCAGAATGCTCATGCGAGCCTCCGCTCAAAGCGGGTAGTCAGCGGCTGGCTCACAAGCGTCCTCACTCTTCTTCCCCCCAGGCAAAGCCATCCCGCGCCACCAGGGCGCTGGAGGCCGCCGGGCCCCAGGAGCCGGCGCTGTAAGGGCGCGGGCCGGTGTTGTCGTGCTTCCAGGCGTCCAGAATCGGCTCCACCCAGCGCCAAGCTTGTTCCTGCTCATCGCTGCGCACGAAGAGGTTGAGGCGGCCGGCAATCGCATCGAGCAGCAGGCGTTCATAGGCGCCGACGCGGTTACTGGCGAAGGCCTTGTCAAAGTCCAGATCCAGCGACACAGGCGCCAGCGCCTCGCCGTGGGCACCGCCCTTGGCCGCCAGCAATTGCAGCTCCAGCCCGTCCTCGGGTTGCAGCTTGATCACCAGGCGGTTGGCCTGATTGGTGCCGGGGAAAATCGGGTGAGGCACGGGGCGGAAGTTGATGACGATTTGCGCATCACGCTCGGCCAAGCGTTTGCCGGTGCGCAGATAGAAGGGCACGCCGGCCCAGCGCCAGTTCTGCACTTCGGTGCGCAGGGCCACAAAGGTCTCGCATTGACTGTCGGCCGGCACCTTGCCTTCGTCCAGATAGCCGTTGACGGCCTGGCCATCAACATTACCGGCTCGGTACTGGCCGCGCACCACATCGCGCGCCACGCTCTCGGCGGTGAAGGGCTTGAGCGAGCGCAGCACCTTGAGCTTTTCGTCGCGGATGGCGTCGGCATCGTTGGTCGAGGGCGGCTCCATCGCGATCATGGTCAGCAACTGCAGCGCATGGTTTTGAATCATGTCGCGCAGGGCGCCGGTCTCGTTGTAGAAGGCGCCACGCGTGCCTACGCCCAGGCGCTCGGCCAGGGTGATCTGGATGTTGGCAATGCTCTCGCGCCGCCACAGGGGCTCAAACAAGGCATTGCCAAAGCGCAGCGCCATCAAGTTCTGCACCGAAGGCTTGCCCAGGTAATGGTCGATGCGGAAGGCTTGTTCTTCCTTGAACACCGAGCGCACCACTTGGTTGATTTCTTGCGCGCTGGCCAGGTCGTGGCCGAGCGGCTTTTCCAGCACCACGCGCACGCGCTCATGGTTCAGGCCAACGGCGCCGAGTTGCTGGCAGATCTGCGTGAACAGGTGCGGGCTGGTGGCCAGATACAGCACCACGGTGTCGGCCTGGCGCTCATCCAGCCAGTCCTTCAGGCGCTGGTAATGCTCGGGCTGCGACAAGTCCATGCGGCGGTAATGCAGCAGGGCGGCGAATTGTTCGAACTCTTCGTCGCTTGGGCGCTTGGAGCCGTCCACTTCCTGAAAGCGCTCTTTCAGCCATTGGCGGTATTGCTCGTCGGGCATCTCGTCGCGGGCCACGGCCAGGATGCGTCCGCCGGCCGGCAGCTTGCCGTGGCGGAAGGCCTGGAACAGGGCGGGCATGAGCTTTCTCCAGGTGAGATCGCCGGTGCCGCCAAAGAATACGAGGTCGAATGACATAGCTAGGTGCCGAAGCCGTGAGAGGGGTGACGGTGAAGCGCGCCGGTGCGAGGAAAGGACTGGCGCAATGTTTTGTTGATGTAACAAAGTTTCTGGAATTATGATGCCGCAGTTTCGTGATTCGGTCAATGTGGCTGGCCCAGTTGACAGATTTCATGGGGGTTTTCCTGAATTTCGCGCTGTAACCAAGCATCAGCTGCCATGCTGCGGCGCGCGACCGGTGCTCGCCGGAGCGGTTCTAATACGGGATTCCCCTCAAACCTCGAGCTACGGCCATGAATCAACTCGACCAACTCAAGTCCTTCACCACCGTGGTTGCCGACACCGGCAACTTTCTGCAGCTGGCGCAATTCGCGCCGCGTGACGCGACCACCAATCCTTCGCTGATTCTCAAAGCCGTGCAGTCGGCCGACTACGCGCCTTTGCTGAAGGACACCGTTGCCGCCCATGCCGGCAAGCCCCTGGACGAGGTGGTTGACCATGTGCTGGTGCGCTTCGGCCTGGAAATCCTCAAGGTCGTGCCCGGCCGCGTCTCCACCGAAGTGGACGCCCGCCTGAGCTTTGACGCCGCCGCCACCGTGGCGCGCGCACGCCGCATCATGGCCCTGTACGAAGCCGCCGGCATTGGCCGCGAGCGCGTGCTGATCAAGATCGCCGCCACCTGGGAAGGCATTCAAGCCGCCGCCGAGCTGGAGCGCGAAGGCATCCATTGCAATCTGACGCTGCTGTTCTCCTTCTGCCAGGCCGTTGCCTGCGGCACGGCCGGCATTCAGCTGATCTCGCCCTTTGTGGGCCGCATCTACGACTGGTACAAAAAGAGTGCCGGCGCGGCCTGGGACGAGGCCGCCAGCAGCGGCGTGAACGACCCCGGCGTCAAGTCGGTGGCGCAGATCTACAACTACTTCAAGAAGCACGGCATCGCCACCGAGGTGATGGGTGCCAGCTTCCGCAATGTGGGCCAGATTCAGGCCCTGGCCGGCTGCGATCTGCTGACCATCAGCCCCGACTTGCTGGCCCAGCTGCAGGCCAGCGAGGCGCCGCTGCTGCGCGCGCTGGACGCCGATGCCGCCCGCGCTGCCGACATTGCCCCGGTTTCATTCGACGAAGCGGGCTTCCGCTTTGCCCTCAACCAAGATGCCATGGCCACTGAGAAGTTGGCCGAAGGCATCCGCCTCTTCGCCGTGGACTCGGCCAAGCTGGATCAGATGATTGTGAGTTGACGATGAGTGTTTCGCGTTGTGATCAAAGCCCCGCCTGGGGCCTGTTGCAAGCCGAGTTCAAGGCCCGAGGCCAAGCCTTCGATGTGCGCGAGGCCTTCGCGGCCCAGGGCGCGCACCGCTTCGCCGACTGGAGCTTCCGGGCGCCGGAAGTCTTTGCCGATCTGTCCAAGAACCGCATCGATGCCGCGACCCTGGACTTGCTGCTGCAACTGGCCCGCGACGTCGGCCTGGAATCACAACGCGAGGCGCTGTTCGCCGGCGCGCCCATCAATCTGACCGAGGGCCGCGCCGTGCTGCACACGGCCCTGCGCGCTCCAGCGGGCCAGGGCCTGTTCAGCGATGAGGTGCAAACCTCCCTGGCGGCCATGCTGGCCTTTGCTGAGAGCGTGCGCGCGCAAGCCAAGAGCGGCATCACCGATGTGGTTCACATCGGCATCGGCGGCAGCGACCTTGGCCCGGCCATGGTGGTGGGTGCCTTGCAGTCCTTTACTCAGCCGGGTTTGAAGCTGCATTTCGTCTCGAACGTGGATGGGCATGACCTGGCCCCGGTGCTGCGCGATCTCAAGCCCGCCAGCACCTTGTTCGTGATCGCCTCCAAGACCTTCACCACCCAGGAAACCCTGGCTAATGCGCAAGCCGCCAAGGCCTGGTTCCTGGCTAACGGCGGCAGCGATATCGCCAAGCACTTCGTTGCGACCAGCAGCAATGTGGCCGCCGCTGCGGCCTTTGGCATCAGCACCACCTTTGGCTTTTGGGACTGGGTGGGCGGGCGCTATTCCCTGTGGTCGGTGATCGGCCTGCCGATTGCCATCGCCATCGGCGCCGAGAACTTCCGCGCCCTGCTGGCCGGCGCCCATGCGATGGACGAGCATTTCGCCCACACGCCGCTGGCGCAAAACCTGCCGGTGCTGCTGGGTTTGCTGGACGTTTGGTACCGCAATTTCCATGGCTTCAGCAGCCGCAGCGTGGCGCCTTATCACCAGGGCTTGAAGCGCCTGCCGGCTTATCTGCAGCAGCTGGAGATGGAAAGCAATGGCAAGGGCGTGGACCGCGAGGGTCAGGCCTTGCCCTATGCCACCAGCCCGGTGGTCTGGGGTGAGGCGGGCACCAACGGCCAACATGCCTACTTCCAGATGCTGCACCAGGGCACGGATGTGATCCCGGTGGAGTTCATTGCCGTCAAGACGCCCAATTTCGGCGCGCATGTGACGGGCGAATTGGTTGCTTGCCTGCAAGATCAACATCAGAAGTTGCTGGCCAACTGCCTGGCGCAATCGCAGGCCCTGATGCAGGGCAAGCGTTTTGAAGAAGCCTTGGCAGAAAAGGCGCCGACCGCTTCGCAGACCATGGCGCCGGACACCTTGGCCCGCCATCGCAGCTTCCCCGGCAACCGCCCGAGCACAACTCTTGTGCTGGACGCGCTAACGCCGCAATCGCTCGGCGCCTTGATCGCGCTGTACGAGCACCGGGTGTTTGTCAGCGGCGCCTTGTGGGGCATCAACAGCTTTGACCAATGGGGCGTGGAGTTGGGCAAGGCCTTGTGCGGCCAGCTCTTGCCGCGCCTGAGCAGCGGCGACGGCGCCGGGCTAGATGGCTCGACCGCCGGCTTGCTGCGCCACCTGCTGGCCAAATAGAGCAAACCTAGATCGATATGAATATTGTTTTTGACTTCGGCGGCGTGCTGTTTCGCTGGCACCCGGCCACCTTTTTGGCGCGGGTCTGGCCGCATCGTGCGGCTGATGCCGAGCAAGCTGCGGCGGTGGCGGCTGAGTTCTTCCAGAACTACAGCGGCGACTGGGGCGCGTTTGATCAAGGCTTGATCGACGCCCCCACGGTGATTGAGCGCATCGCCGCGCGCACCGGCTGGCCGGCGGCCGAGGTGGCGCAGGTGGTGGCGGCCGTGCCGGATGAGTTGCAGGTCTTGCCGCAGACCGTGGCGCTGATCGAAGAGCTCAAGCGCGCCGGGCACCGGCTGTTCTATTTGTCGAATATGCCCGAGCCCTATGCCGATCATTTGGAGCGTCACTACCCGCTACACGACTGGTTCGAAGCCGGGGTGTTTTCGGGCCGAGTGAAGCTGTCCAAGCCCATGCCTGAGATCTTTGCGTTGGCCAGCCAGCGTTTTGGCGTGGCGCCGCAAAGCTGCCTGTTCCTGGATGATCACCCGGTTAATATCGATGCCGCCAAGGCCTTGGGATGGCAGGCGCTGTTATTCACGCGGGCCGAAGAAGTACGCCCACAGTTGACTTATTTAGTGCTGTAAATCGGGCGGCAGAGCGTCCGGGTCCAGGTCTTCCAAGGGCGGCGTGGTTTCGACGCGGAAACTCTCGCTGGCCCAGGCGCCCAGGTCGATTTGGCGGCAGCGTTCGCTGCAAAAAGGCCGCCAGGTGTTGCTGGGGGCGAAAACACTGTCGCCACCACAAGTGGGGCAGCGCACGATGCGGGGGCTGTTCATGGGACTTTCTTTCAGGAACACAGGGTCAGCTCGAAGCTGGCGTCTTGCTGGGCTGGTTTGAGTCGGCCTTCTTCGTCTTGTCGCATCAGGCGGATCGACACCATCAGGCGGTGGCCGCTGATCTCGGGAATTAGGCCCAGGCTGGGGTCAATGCGCATGCGCAGCAGTTGGAACACCCGCCCGGCCGGCAGGCTTTGCTGGAACTGGCCGTTGCCGGCCGCCACTTTGTGTGGCGAGCCCGAATCACGCAGCAGGCCCAGCAGCACTTGCAGGGCTTCGGCCAGCGGCATCAGGGTCTCAGTCCACTGCATCAAATCTTTGCGGCGGCGCACCGGCAGGAATTGCTGCCAGGTGTAGTAGGCCGGCAGGTCAAACTCGCACGTGCCACCGGGAATGCTGATGCGGCTGCGGATGCTCATCAGCCACTCGTTGCTGGTGAGTGAGGCGCCGGCCTTGCCGACCAGCTTGTTGAGGCCCTCAAACGCATGGTCGATGCGCGCGACGACTTGGTCCAAAGCGTCTTCCGACACGCCGGGGTTGCCGCGGTAGCTATTGAGCTGGGCCTTGTGGCGCTCCAGCTCCTTGAGCAGGTCAGACTTGAGGTCGGCACGCGAGGCCACGTCCATGATCTCGAACACCGAGACCAGGGCGAAATGGTGATCGAGCGGGGAGTCACGCTCCATCAGTTGACCGAGGCGGTCGAACAGATGCTCCAGTCTGAGCATCGTGCGGATGCTTTCGTTGAACGGATATTCGTATAGGACCAAGGCGGCCATCCCTATCGATCAGCGTGAAGGCGAGTCCTGCTGCAGCAATATGCGGCGCAGGTGATTGAGCGTGATTGTTTCACAGCCTGAGCGGCTCGCGCCGCCGGCACCGCTCAGAACCAGCGTTTGGCGAGGGTCAGGACTTGCTTTTCAAGCGCTGGCAGCGGCAATTGCTCGTTGAACAGCACTGCATCGGCGCAGGCGCGCCGGGCCGCACGCGTGGCTTGCTGGGCCAAAACGGCTTCAACGGCGGCGCGCTCCCAGCCATTGCGCGCCATCACGCGGCTGATCTGTGTTTCTTCTTCGCAGTCCACCACCAGCACGCGATCCACGCGCTGCCGCCAGCGGCCGGACTCCACCAACAAGGGCACGTCGAAGACGATGCAGCTGCTGGTGGCCGCTGCCGCCTGGCGCTCGGTCTCGGCGCCAATCAGGGGATGCAGGATCGCTTCCAGGCGCTGTTTGATGCTGCTGTCGGCAAAGGCTTGCTGACGCATCCAGGCGCGATCCAGGCTGCCGTCTTTGGCCACGGCGGCCGGCCCAAAGGCGGTTTGCAGTGCGGCCATGGCCGCGCCCTGGGGCAGGGTCAGTGATCGGGCAATGGCGTCGGTGTCAATCACCGTGGCGCCGGCCTGAGCCAGCAGGCGTGCCACCGTGCTCTTGCCGCTGCCGATGCCGCCGGTCAGGCCAATCTGAAGGGATCTAGGCCGGCTCATGCCCAGCCGAGCCAGCCCAACACCCGTGGGGCGCCGGCAAACAGCACCACAAAGCCGCCGCCCGCCAGGAAGGGGCCGAAGGGCACATAGCGGCCTTCGCGCAGCTTGGCGTTCATCTTCATGCCGATGCCGACGATGGCGCCGATCAGCGAGGCGCCCAGCACGATGGGCAGAATCATTTGCCAACCCAGCCAGGCGCCCAGGGCCGCCAGCAGCTTGAAGTCGCCGTAGCCCATGCCCTCCTTGCCGGTCAGCAGCTTGAACAGCCAGTAGATCGACCACAGCGACAGGTATCCCACCAGCGCACCGATCATGGCCGCATCGAGCGGGATGGTGTAGCCGAGCAAGGCGGCGGCCAAGCCGGCCCACAGCAGCGGCTGGTTGATCGCGTCGGGCAGCAAGGTGGTGTCCCAGTCGATCGCCGCCAGGGCCAGCAGCGCCGCAGCAAAGCCGCACCACAGCAGCGTGGTCGGCTGGGCGCCAAAGCGCCAGGACAGGGCGGCGAAGAGCGCGCCGGTAGCGAGTTCGATCAGCGGGTAGCGCATCGAGATGGCGCTCTTGCACTTGCTGCATTTGCCGCCCAGGCGCAGCCAGCCCAGCAGGGGCATGTTTTCATGCCAGGCCAGTTGATGGCCGCAAGACGGGCAGCGCGAGCGAGGCGTTGAAATGCCCAGATGGGGCAGCTTTTCGAGCTGGGTGGAGAGATTGGTGCAAGCGGCAGCCAGCTTGTCGGCCTCGGCCTTGGGGCAGGCGGCCGCGCGGGCTAGCTCGGTGCCGTCGCTGAGGGTGTGGGCGGCCTCGGCCAGCCACTGCCGCTCCATCATCAAAGGCAGGCGATGGATGACGACGTTTAGAAAACTGCCCACGCACAGGCCCAGCACGCCCAACACCCAGGGCGACAAGAGGAATTCGATTTCTGCGGACATTGCTTTTTTAAACCACCTGGCCGAGCTTGAAGATGGGCAGATACATGGCGACCACGATGCCGCCGATGATGGTGCCCAGGATCACGATGATGAAGGGCTCCATCAGGCTGGACAGGGCTTTGACGGCCTCGTCCACCTCGTCCTCGTAGAACTCGGCCGACTTGGACAGCATGTGATCGAGCGAGCCGGATTCCTCACCGATGGCCGCCATCTGCAAGACCATGGTGGGGAAGATGCCGGTGGCGGTCATCGAGGTGGTCAGCGCGGTACCGGTGGAGACATCGCGTTGAATCTTCTCGGTCGCTTCGGCAAACACGGCATTGCCGGCGGCGCCGCCCACCGAGTCGAGGGCTTCGACCAAGGGAACGCCGGCGGCGAACATGGTCGACAAGGTGCGGGTCCAGCGCGCCACGGCGGATTTGTAGAGCAGGTCACCGAAGACGGGGATCTTCAGCAAGAAGCGGTCCATGGCTTTTTGCATATTGACCGAGCGCTTCCAGGACTGGATGAAGAAGTAGATGCCGCCGCCGATGGAGCTAAAGATGGCCCACCAGTAGGAGACAAAGAACTTCGACATGGCGATCACCATCATGGTCGGCGCGGGCAGTTCGGCGCCGAAGGACTTGAACACATCCTCAAACGCTGGCACCACAAAGATCATGATCACGGCCACCACGACGAAGGCCACCACCAAGACGCCGATCGGGTAGGTCAGCGCCGACTTGATCTTGTTCTTCAAGGCCACCGTTTTTTCTTGGTAGATGGCCAGGCGGTCCAGCAGCGCTTCCAAGATACCGGCGGCTTCACCGGCTTCGACCAGATTGCAGTACAGCGCGTCGAAGTACATCGGGTGTTTGCGCAAGGAGGTGGACAAGCTGGTGCCGGTTTCCACATCGCCGCGGATGTCGTTGAGCAGGCGAGTCAGGCGCGGGTTGGTGCTGCCGCGGCCGACGATCTCGAAGGACTGCAGCAAGGGCACACCGGCGCGCATCATGGTGGCCAGCTGGCGCGTGAAGACGGCGATGTCTTTTTGCGTGATCTTCTTGCCACCGCTGACGCGGCGCTTCTTGACCTTGTTGACCAGAATGCCTTGGCGGCGCAACTGGGCGCTGACCATGGCTTCGCCACCGGCACGGATCTCACCGCGAACCAGTTTGCCATTGCGGTCCTTGCCCTCCCACTCGTAGGTGAACTCGTTCGCTCGTTTGACCGCTGTTGTTGCCGATGTCGCCATATCACCTCCAGGAGCCGCAATGCCTGTTGCGGCTCGAATTATTCATTTGTTGCGGCCAGCACTTCTTCCAGGGTGGTCACGCCAGCGCGCACCTTGACCAAGCCGAACTGACGCAAATCCCGCACGCCTTCTTGCTGGGCTTGCACGGCGATGTCCATGGCTGAGCCTTCGGCCAGGATGATGCGTTGGATCGGCTCGGTGATGGGCATGACTTGGTAAAGGCCGACCCGACCGCGGTAGCCATTGGTGCAATTGGCGCAGCCCACGGCGCGGTACTGCTTCCAGGAACCATCCAGCTCTTCTTCGGCAAATCCGGCGCGCAGTAAAGCGTCGCGCGGATATTCGGCCGGCGCCTTGCAGTTTTCGCACAGCCGCCGCACCAGGCGCTGTGCCGTGATCAGCAAGACGCTGGAGGCGATATTGAAGGGCGCCACGCCCATATTCAGCAAACGGCTGAGCGTCTTGGGCGCGTCATTGGTGTGCAGGGTGGACATCACCATATGGCCGGTTTGCGCGGCCTTGATGGCGATGTCGGCCGTCTCCAGGTCGCGAATCTCACCGACCATGATGATGTCGGGATCCTGGCGCAGGAAGGACTTCAGCGCTGCCGAGAAGCCCAGGCCGGCCTTGTCGTTCACGTTCACCTGGTTGATGCCAGGCAAGTTGATTTCGGCCGGATCTTCGACGGTGGAGATATTGACGCCCGGCTGGTTCAGGATGTTCAAGCAGGTGTACAGCGACACCGTCTTGCCCGAACCGGTCGGGCCGGTGACCAGCACCATGCCGTAGGGCCGCGCGATGGCGGCCAGCAAGCGGTCTTTCTCAATCTTCTCGTAGCCTAGGGCGTCAATGCCAAGCTTGGCCGAGGAGGGGTCAAGAATACGGATCACGATCTTCTCGCCGAACAGGGTCGGCAAGGTTGAGATCCGGAAGTCGATCGCCTTGGCGCCGAACTTGAGCTTCATGCGCCCGTCTTGCGGGATGCGGCGCTCAGCGATGTCCAGACGTGACAGCACCTTGATGCGTGAGGCCAGCTTGTCCTTGATGGCGATGGGCGGCTGGGTGATTTCACGCAGCTCGCCGTCGACCCGGAAGCGCACGCGGTAATGGAACTCGTAGGGCTCGAAATGCAAGTCCGAGGCGCGCAGATTGATGGCGTCCACCAGCATTTTTTGCAGGAAACGCACCACCGGCGCGTCTTCCACATCGGCCAATTCGGCCGCCTCTTGCTGGGGCGCGTTTTCCTCGTCGGTGATGTCGAACTCAAAGTCGCCACCTGCCAGTTGCTCCAGCGCCTCGCTGGCGCTGGCGGCCGAGCCCTGCAGCATGCGGCTGAGCTTGTCGTGCTCGACGATCACCCATTCGGGGCTGAGCTGGGTGGCGAACTTGATGCGCTCGACCACGTCCTGATCGGTCGGGTCGGCGCCGCCGATGAAGAGCCGGTTGCCGCGTCGACCCAGCACCACGATCTGGTACTGGTGGGCCAACTTGGCGTCGACGATGTCGCGCGGCATGCGCTGCACATCCATCGCGCTGATGTCCAGCAGCGGCAGCGACAGCGCTGTTGACAAGGTGTGCGCCAACTCGGCCGAGCTGAGCGTGCCCGCCGCGATGACCGCATTGACGAAGCTGGTCTTCTTTTCGCGGGCCTGCCGCATCAGCTCCTCGGCCTGCTTTTGCGGCAGCTTGCCCGCATGCACCAGCATGCGTGCTACGCCCGAGAGGGCGGATTGAGGCGGCTCGGCCAGGGTGGGTTCCACGAAGAGTCTCTGTCTTTGCTGTTTGTTGAGGGCTGTCCAGCCCCAAGTTGAAGGGGTGTGGCGCTGGGGCGTCAGTGCGGCACTGTAAACCGTGGCGCCCCGACTGCCTGTTGCAAAGTGTGCGCTAGCGCACGCTTTGCCTCTGACTGAGAGGCTGGGTCGCGCTCAGGCGGCACGGTTTAGCTCTAGAAAAAGTCCACATTCGAGCCTGCATGGCTTTGGATAGGCCCGCTCTCCACCCGTGCGGCGACGCTGGCCCGCGCCGCCGCCGCGGCTGCCACGGCGGCTTGCGCGGCCACCAAAAAGTCTGCCACCGCCGCGTCGTCACCGAGGCGGAAGGTGCTTAGCACCTCGGCCAGGGCCACGGCTTGCTCCAGCAACTCATGGGCGATCTCCCCTGAGCGCTCGGCCACATGGACGTTTTGCCGGGTCACTTCATCCAACTCTTTGACCGAGGCGGCCACCACTTCCAGGCCTTGGGCATGTTCGGAGTTGTCGGCGGTCAGGCTGTCGAAGACATCGCCGACCCGTTTCACCGAAGCCACCAAATCCACCATGGTGGAGCCCGCCTCATCGGCCAGCTTGGCCCCGCGCTCGACCGTTTCCAGCGAGGCCGAGATCAGGCCTTTGATTTCCTTGGCCGCCTCGGCCGAGCGGCCGGCCAGGCGCCGCACCTCGGTGGCCACCACGGCAAAGCCGCGCCCTTGCTCGCCCGCACGGGCGGCTTCCACGGCGGCATTCAGTGCCAGGATATTGGTCTGAAAGGCAATCGCGTCGATCACCGAGGTGATGTCGGTGATCTTGCGCGAGGACTGCTCAATCTCCTGCATGGTGCTGACCATTTGCGACACCACCGCGCCGCCTTGGGTGGCCATGGTCGACGAAGCCTTTGACAGCTCCAGCGCCTCTTTCGACGCTTGCGCGCTGGCCTGCACGATCATGGTGATTTGCTCCAGGCTCATGGCCGCGTCTTTCAGCCCATTGGCGGTGCGGTCGGTGCGTGACAGCAACTCGCCGCTGGTGTGGCCCACTTCCTCGGCCGCCTTGTGCATGCTGAAAAGCGCCTCGCGCACCAGGCGCAGCGCTGCGGCCATGCGCTGCTGCACATCGCGCAGCCGGCCACCCGTCTTGGAGGCAGTGCGCACGGCGTCGAGGTTGAGTCGGATCGGGCCCTCTTGGCCCATGGCATTGACCAGAAACGCCATCTCGAAGGTCTCGCCGGCGCGCTTTTGCAGATACTTGGCGGCGTTGATCAAGAAGGCGCAGAGTACAAGCAGAAATCCCAGGTCAGCCAAGTGGCCCCAGCGTTCGCCCGTCGAATGGACGTAGAGTGGGTAGTCGGCCGTGCTCAGCGCTTGCGTGCCCAGGTGGTGGGCTGCCAGCAGGCTGCCCATATAGGCAATCACCACCCAGTCGCCATAGGGCAGCAGCAGACAAAGGCTGACGTAGACATTGGCATGGATGGAGGTGGAGCCCTTGGTGATTTGCAATTGCAGTGCCACCAGAATGACCAGTACGGTGGCCAGCAGCAGGCGGTTATTGAGGCTGCCGCCCCAGAAGTGATAAGCCAGGCCGCAGGCAATCAAGCAGGGGATGCTGACCAGCAGTGCCAAGCTCGTGGCCTGGTTGTAAAAGCCCAGGCCCAAGCACAACAAGGCATTGGCCACCACCACCATCAGCATGGTGAGATCCTGGCGCCGATTACTGTTCAGAAGAGCAGGGTTGTTCATGCGGGTGACCATCCTCAGGATGCGGGCGGTGGGTGCGCAACTCGGCAAGCGGGGCCGCACACAATATCCGCCTAGTTTGTACGTTCTTTGCCATGCCGTGTGCAAGCGAGTGGCAGCAATTCGCGTGCTTTTCTGCCCACTACTGCGCTGCGATCAGGCATCATGGGCAGGCGTCATCACTGCCATGGGGTGTAAATCGTGAAGAAGATTCTCATCGTCGAAGATCAGGAAGAGATTCGAGAGCTGATCCGCGTAACGCTTGAGTTTGACGACTACGACATTCAGGAAGCGCCCAATGGCGATGAAGGTCTGCGCAAGGCCGCCAGTTTTCGCCCCGACTTGGTCTTGCTGGACGTGATGATGCCGGGCGGATTGAATGGCCTGCAGGTTTGCCAGCGCATCAAGTCTGACGCGGCGCTCAAGCGCACCAAGGTCATTTTGCTGACCGCGCGTGGCCAGGAGGCCGACCGCCAAGCGGGCCTGCAGGCCGGCGCGGATGAGTATTTGATCAAGCCCTTCAGCCCTTTGGAGTTGATGAAGGTGATCGGCAAAGTGATCCGCTGAATTTGCCTTCGAGTTTGCCTGCCTGGAGGTTGGGCTTTGCGTGCTGCGGAGATTGCGCAAGATGCTCATACCCCTTGGCTGCATAACCTGAGTAGGGCGGCCGGCATGGCCGATAAGGCCACCACATGTTGGGCGGCCCCCATCTCCGCCGCGGCCTTGGGCATGCCGTAGACCACGCAGCTGGCCTCGTCCTGCGCCAGGGTGGTGGCACCGGCCTTGCGCATCTCCAGCAGGCCGCGGGCACCGTCTTCGCCCATGCCGGTAAAGATCGCGCCGATGGCATTGCGGCCCGCGCATTGCGCGACCGACTTGAACAGCACATCCACCGAGGGCTTGTGGTGGTTGACCAGCGGGCCGTCGCGCACCTCCACCACATACTGCGCACCGCTGCGCCGCAGCTGCATATGCCGCCCGCCCGGAGCCACCAGCACACGGCCATTGATGACGCGGTCGCCGTCCTTGGCTTCCAGCACCTCCAGCTCACTCATGCTGTTGAGTCGGGCCGCGAAGGACTGCGTGAACTTCTCTGGCATGTGTTGCACCAGCACGATGCCCGGCATGGTGCGCGGGAGTTGGCGCAGCACCGCCTCGATGGTTTGCACGCCGCCGGTTGAGCTGCCAAAGGCGATCACCCGGTCGGTGGTCTCGGCCATGGCCGCATTGCTGGTGAAACTGCTAGCCAAGCTGCTCGCCAAGCTGGCGGCTGCGCTCGGCTTGGCGCTGCCAAGCGGGCTAGCGGGCCCGCTTTCAGCGGCAATCGGCATGACCCGCACATTGGCCCGCGCAGCGGCCCGCACCATGCCGACCAGGCCGTTGCCGGGGTCTTCGAGAAAGTCGCGCAGCCCGAGCTTGGGCTTGGTGACAAAGCCTACCGCTCCGGCCGCCAGTGCCTGCATGGTGGTTTCACAGCCGGCCTCGGTGAGAGTGGAGCACATCACCACCGGCATCGGGTGCTCGCGCATCAGGCGCTTGAGAAAGCTGATGCCATCCATGCGCGGCATTTCCACATCCAGCACGATCACATCGGGCCAGGCCGCTTCCAGCTTGGGCCAGGCAAACAAGGGGTCGCTGGCGGTGATGGTGACCCGGATGCCGGCCGCTTCGAGCAGGCCGGCCAGATGCTTGCGCACCACGGCGGAGTCATCAATCACAGCAACCCGCAGCGCCTGGCTCATAGATGAACTCCCCAATTAGTTGTTTTGACTTGGCCTATCTGGACGCGGCGCCGCGCTTGATCTCGACCTTGCCGCTGGGCAGGTCCAGGGTCACGGTGCGGGGCACGAAGTCGCCCACATCAACGTCTTGCAACTGAAAACCGTGCTGGTCGATCAAGGCCCAGCCACGTTCGATATTGCGCTGGCCCACATTGAATTTGACGTTAGCGCCGTCCGGCATGGTGTCGGCGCCGCCATACAGATGGGCCAGAAAGTCCTTGGGCTGGGCGCCGCTTTGCTTGATGGATTGCAGCAGCAATTCCACCGCCTCATCGCCGTAGCGGCCGTCTAGCGGCGCCTGGCCGCGCGACGCGCGCGAGGGCAGCAGGAAATGGCACATGCCGCCAATCCGCTTGCTGGGATGCCACAGCGTGATGGCCACGCACGAGCCCAGCAGCGTGCGCAATTGCAGGCCCTGGCCGAAATGCCACTGCCCGGGCATCAGGTGCAGGACCTTGGGGACCAGGATGGCGGATGCGCCCGGCGCTCCGGGCGCTGCGGGTACAGCCGCTGCCGGCGGCGCGATTGGCGCCATGGCGCGCTTTGGCGCGGCCCCGCTGGGCGGCGTGGGGGGGCGGACGAAGGGCTTGGTCATTTCATCATCACCCTGGGGTCAAGCATGTTGGTAGATGGCCGGTGCAATGGCACTCAGCGGCAAGTCCAGCGCCGCCAGTGACTCGGCGTGGCCGGGGTAGAGCACGCCGCCGGGTTTGAGTCGTTCGATCACCCGGCTGACGATGGCGCGCTTGGCCGGAGCATCAAAGTAGATCAATACATTACGCAGAAAAATCACATCGAACAAGGGCAGGTCGGCGGGCAGCGGCTGCATCAGATTGGCGCACTGGAAGCGCACCCGCGCACGCAGCTCGCGCTGGATCAGCAAGGTGCCTTCGTACGGACCCTCACCGCGCAGGCAAAAGCGGCGCAGATAGTCCTTGCTGGTGTCGCGCGCCCGCTCCATCGGGTAGAGGCCGCGGCGCGCACTGGCCACCACCGAGGACGAGAGATCGGTGCCGCGTACCGACCAGGGGCCGCTGCCGAGCTTGTCGGCCAGCACCATGGCGATGCTGTAGGCCTCTTCGCCGGAGGAGGAGGCGCCGCTCCAGACCAGGAACTCGCTCTTGCTGTCTTTGGCTTTAGCGCCTTCGGCCCGGCGCGCCAGATCGTCGAAGTGGGCCGGTTCGCGGAAGAAATAGGTTTCATTGGTGGTGAGCTTGTCCACCACGCTGGTCAGCATGCTTTCCGGCATCTGGCCACGCACCATCTTCTGCACGAAGTTGTTCAGGTCCGGTTCGCCGGCGTCGGCGGCGAGTTTCTGCAAGCGGCTTTGCACCAAGGCGTGTTTGGCCTCGGTCAGGCGGATTCCCGAGATGCGATGAAACAGATCGGTAATCGCCGTGAAGGATTGGGGGGAGAGGTGGCTCATTGCGTCGGCTGCGGTGGGGGCGCTGTGGGTGAGTTCAGGCGCCGGGGGAGCCAGACATCAGGGCCGCCAGTGCTGCGGGAGACAGCACCTGATCGAGATTCAGAAGCGCGGCATAACTGCCACGCACATTGACCATGCCGGCCAGAAAATCAGCCGCAATCGCCACGCCCAGCGTGGGCGCGGGCTCGATGCGTTGGCTGTCGACTTCCAGCACCTCGAACACGGCGTCCACCAGCACGCCGGCGATCAGCCGGCCATGTTCATCGTCCCCCTTGGCTTCCACCACGATGATGGCGCTGCGCCGGCCCAGCTCGGTGCGGCCGAAGCCGAAGCGGGCATTCAAATCGATGACCGGGACCACGGCACCGCGTAGGTTCATCACGCCGCGCACAAAGTCGGGCGTTTGCGGCAGCGGGGTCAGGCGGCCAACTTCCAAGATCTCGCGCACCGTCTCGATCGGCACCACCAGGGTTTCGCGCCCCACGGCCATGCGCAGCAATTGCTGCATCGGCCCGGCCTTGGCCTGAGCGGCCATGGCGCCTCGCACGAGGTCGGCCGGTGCGCCTTGGCCCATTGCTCCCGTCGCTGTGCTCATCGCGGCTCCTCAGAAGCGCTTGAAAAAGGACTCATCGACTTCATCCGGGCCGCCGCCGCTGGCTTCGATATTGCCGCGCTGCGGCAGTCTTGCCATGCTGGTGGTGCTGTTGCGGGCGGGGGGCGGGCTGCCGGATGGCTTGCCACTACTAACTCCAGGGCGGTTGCTGCTGCGCGGCGCGGCGCTGCCGGGCCTGGCGCCGCTGCGGGGCGAAGGCGAGTTCGCGCGCGATTGGTCTTCGGCCAGCCGGAAGAAGGCCATCTGCTCTTGCAGCTGCGCGGCCTGGGCCGAGAGTTCCTCGGCCGTGGCCGAGAGCTGCTCCGACGCCGAGGCCGTTTGCTGCGTGGTGGCCGAGAGATGGTTCATCGCGGCGGTGATCTGCGACACCCCTTCACTCTGCTCGCCCGAGGCGGCCGAAATTTCTTGCACCAGCTCGGAGGTCTTCTGGATCGAGGGCACCATATTGCCGAGCAGCTTGCCGGCTTTTTCTGCCAGCGTGACGCTGGAGCCGGCCAGGGTGCCGATCTCTTGCGCGGCCACCTGGCTGCGCTCGGCCAGCTTGCGCACCTCGGCCGCCACCACCGCAAAGCCCTTGCCATGCTCGCCAGCACGCGCCGCCTCGATGGCCGCGTTGAGGGCCAGCAGATTGGTTTGATAGGCGATGTCGTCAATGATGGAAATCTTGCTGGCAATGGACTTCATCGCGTCTGCCGTCAGGCCGACGGCGTGGCCGCCGTCCAGGGCTTCTTGCGCAGCCTTGGTGGCCATGCCGTCGGTGATATTGGCACTGTCGGCGTTTTGTTTGACCGAGGCCGCCATCTCCTGCAGCGAGGCGGTGGTCTGCTCCACGCTGGCGGCTTGCTGGGAGGCCGAATGTGAGAGCGACTGCGAGGTTTGCGAGACTTGGTCCGAGGCGCTGGAGAGCTGATCCGCGGCGGCCCGCACTTCTTTGATCGTGCCGCTGACGGTTTCCACCAGCGAGTTGAACTTCTCGCCCAGCATGCGGAAGAAGGGCTCCTTGCCTTCCAGTGCAATGCGGCTGGCGAAGTCGCCTTGATTGGCGCCGTCCACCATGCCGCTGACTTCTTGTTCGGCGGCCACTTCGGCGCTGCGGTCTTTCCATTCCACCACCGTACCCAAACGGGTGCCCGTCGCGTCGTTGATGGGGTTGGCGATCAGGCTGAAGGTGAGTGAGCCGACCTTAATCTCGGTCTTGTATTCGCCTTTGAGCGCGCCCAGCAGATTGCGTTGATGGTTGGGGTTGCGGTGGAACTGGTCGAAATTGCTGCCCACGATGCGGCGCGCATCAAAGGCTGGCAGCACCTTGCGCAACTCGCCCTCGTTGCGCTGCATCATCTGCGCCACCGAGGCGTTGTTGTAGATGATGTTGCCGTCGGGGTCGGCAATCATGACGTTGGTGGAGCAGATGTCCAGGGCCTGCTTGACCCGTGTCGTCTCGGCTGCCCGCGCACTCTCGCGCTCTTGTGCAGCCAGCTCGGCCGTCATGTCCTTCCACTCCACCACGGTGCCCAGGCGCCGGCCTTCAGCCATCACCGGGTTGACGATCAAGTCAAATCGCCGGCCACCCAGCGTCAGCCGGGTTTGATGCGCGCCACTGAGGCGATCCAGGATGCCGCGTTGGTGGGCCGGATTCTTGTGGAAGCTGTCGATATTGCTGCCGATCACGCTGGCGGCGCTGAAGCGCGGCAGGTCTTTGCGGATGTCTTCCTCCGCATGGCTCAGCATGGCTTGCAGCGAGGCGTTGCCGTAAATGATGTTGTAGCCGGGGTCGGCCACCATCATATTGGTGGCGGCCACATCCAGGGCCTGACGGATGCGCTCGGCTGCTTCGCTGCGCTTTTTGGTGTCGGCGAATTCAAAGCCCAGGCGGGTTTGCACGCGTTTGAGGGCGAGTTGCATGGCCGTCAGCTCGTCATTGCCGTCCACGCTGACGATGCCGTCAAAGCGCGCTTGGCCGAACTTCTCCAACTGGCTGCCCGCCTGCGCCAGCCCCTTGCGCAGGCGCCGGGTGAGGGCGGCCAGGCCCCAGGCGCCCGCCAAGCCCAGACCCAAGGCCGCAGCGGCGGTCGGCCATTGCTGGCCGGGCAGGGCGTAGCCAAGGCCGGCGCCGCCCAAGCCCACAGCCACGGTACACACCGCCACCTTGCTCGCTTGGTTCATCGCGGCGATCAGCCGGCCCAGTCCGTCCAGCATGCCGGTCTTGACGCCGCGCCCGTCGCGGATTTCCCATGCCGCTGCCTTGCCTTCCTTGAACAGGCGGTAGAGGCCATCGGCGGCGGCCACCTGTTCACGGCTGGGGCGGGTGCGCACCGACAAATAGCCCACCACCGTTTCGCCCTCTTTGAGCGGCGTGGCATTGGCCACCACCCAGTAGAAGTCGCCGTTCTTGCAGCGATTCTTGACCAGGCCGGTCCAGGGGCGCCCGGCCTTGAGGGTGGCCCACATATCGGCGAAGGCTTCTTCCGGCATGTCCGGGTGGCGCACGATGTTGTGGGGCTGGCCGATCAGCTCGGCTTCGGCGAAGCCGCTGGCTTCGAGGAAGTCGTCGTTGATATAGGTGATCTTGCCCTTGAGGTCGGTGCGCGACACGATGGTCATGCCTTCTCGGAGCAGATATTCCTGTTGAGTGACCGGCAAATTACTACGCATGGCTTTGGTCTTTCATGGCGGAATACGGCGCTTGGTGTGGCGGTGGCGGTCGGGCGGAAATGCGGCGGCTGATCAGCGCTGGCCGCGTTGGCGCGCCCGGTCCATCTGCTCATCGTCGGCCAGGCGGAAGAAGGCCATCTGCTCCTGCAGCTGCGCGGCCTGGGCCGACAACTCCTCGGCGGTGGCCGACAACTCCTCGGAGGCCGAAGCCGTTTGCTGGGTCGTGGATGACAAATGGTTCATGGCCGCGGTGATCTGCGACACGCCCTCGCTTTGCTCGCCTGAGGCGGCGGCAATCTCTTGCACCAGCTCCGAGGTCTTCTGGATCGAGGGCACCATATTGCTGAGCAGGTCGCCGGCCTTCTCGGCCATCTGCACGCTGGAGCTGGCCAAGGCACCGATCTCTTGCGCGGCCACCTGGCTGCGTTCGGCCAGTTTGCGCACCTCGGCTGCCACCACGGCAAAGCCCTTGCCATGCTCGCCCGCCCGCGCCGCCTCGATGGCGGCGTTGAGTGCCAGCAGATTGGTCTGGTAGGCGATGTCGTCGATGATGGAAATCTTGGTGGCGATCTGCTTCATCGCATCGACCGTCATGCCCACCGCTTGCCCGCCGTCCATCGCCTCCTTGGCGGCCTTGGTGGCCATGCCGTCGGTGACGGTGGCGCTGTCGGCGTTTTGCTTCACGCTGGCCGCCATTTCCTGCAGCGAGGCGGTGGTTTCTTCCACACTGGCGGCCTGCTGGCTGGCGGAATGCGAGAGCGACTGAGAGGTCTGCGAGACCTGGTCCGAGGCCCCAGACAATTGATCGGCTGCGACCCGCACCTCGCGGATGGTGCCGCTGACCGTCTCGACCAGGGAGTTGAACTTCTCGCCCAACATTTTGAAGAATGGCTCCTTGCCTTCCAGTGCAATGCGGCTGGCGAAGTTGCCCTGGTTGGCGCCGTCCACCATCGCGCCAACTTCGGCCTCGGCGGCCACTTCGGCCGTGCGGTCCTTCCACTCAACCACGGTGCCCAGCCGGGTGCCATCGGCGCTATTGATCGGGTTGGCGATCAGGCTGAAGGTCAGGGAGCTGACCTTGATCTCGGTCTTGTACTCGCTCTTCAATCCGCCCAGCAGATTGCGCTGGTGGCTGGGGTTGCGGTGGAACTGGTCGAAGTTGCTGCCGACGATGCGGCGGGAATCAAAGGCTGGAAGCACCTTGCGCAGCTCGCCCTCGTTGCGCTGCATCATCTGCGCCACCGAGAGGTTGTTGTAGATGATGTTGCCGTCGGGGTCGGCGATCATCACATTGGTCGAGCAGATGTCCAGCGCCTGCTTGACCCGGGCGTTCTCGGCGGCGAGTTGCTGCTCGCGGGCCCGCGCCAGCAGCTCCTGCGTCATGTCCTTCCACTCCACCACGGTGCCCAGGCGCTCGCCCTTGTCGTCAATGATGGGGTTGGCGATCAGCGAGAAGTCCAGCGACGAGACCTTGATCTGCGCTTTGTACTCGCCCTTGAGCCCGCCCAGCAGATTGCGCTGGTGGGACGGGTTTTTGTGGAAGGTGTCGATATTGGCGCCGATCAGATGCTTGGCGTCGAAGTTGGGCAGGGCGCGGCGCAGCTCGGCCTCGTTGCCCTGCATCATGCTCGCCACCGAATGGTTCATATAGATGATGCGACCGTCGGGGTCGGCGATCATCACATTGGTGGAACAGCGGTCCAGCGCCTGTTTGACCCGGCCGCTCTCGGCGGCAACACGGGCGTCGCGCTCATGCCGCTCGCGCAGATTGCTCTGCATCACGCCAAAACGCTGCAGCAGAACGCCGGCCTCGTCGCGGCCCTGGTCGTCGATACGATGGCTCAAATCGCCCTCGGCGATGGCATCGGCCGCGGCAATGGCGCGGTTCAGGGGCTGGGTGACTGAGCGCACCACCGCCAGTGCCAGTATCGTGGCCAGCACCAAGACCACGGCAAAGGCCCCACCTTCGATCATGGCGCCGCGCTGCAGGCTGTTGATATGCGCTTGCAGCGCAGCGGTGAGGAGCTCTTCGGTCTTGTCCATCAGCTTGAAGGCCGACTCGATTGCCGCGCTGGCCAGGGCAAAGTAGTCTTCGGCCCGGATGGCGGGCTTGTCGGACTTGACCAAATCGGTGCTGCCTTTGCTGGCGTAGACGCTCATGCTGCTGTCGAGTTCCTTCATCAAGGCACTCAGGCCATTCGCCAGGGGCGGATGCGCCTTGATGGCTTTGCCCAGCTGTTCATTGGCCTGTTCCTGCCCACTGCGCGCTTGATTCAATTCAGCGCCGGTCTGGAAGCGTCCGTCAAGAGGGAACTCTTGTCTGGTCAACATGCCGTTGCCTACGGCTCTGGCCACGCCGGCCGCATCGACCGCCTTTGGCAGATGGGTGACCAAAGCAGTGACCATGAAGTAGTTGGCGGGGTCCGGCTCCAGGGTCAAGCCCGAGCCATCGGCGACCGCGCTCATCAGGCTCATCGCTTCCTTGATCAGCTCAGCGTGGCGGGGCAAATTGTCCTTGGCCAGCAGGCGCTTGTTGCTGAGGTCGCCCCCCAGGCGCTCAAATCCGGCGGCCAGGGCTTTGGTCGCCGCCAAGGCCTCCGCCATGGCGGGCTCGCTCAACTGAGTCTGCAATGTGTTCAGGCTTTTGTGGATGAGCTCGGCTTGCTTGCCGCGCTCGGCGGTGCCGTTGGCATCGCCGCCGAGTTCCCGGTTCACCGCCGCGCGGTGCAACTGCAGGGCACGTAGCAAGGTCTGCGACGAGTTCAAAGGTGCCAGCCCCGCCACTTCGGCCTTGGCGACGCCAATCTTGTTCAGCGTGTCACTCAGGCGCAGGGCCGTGGGCACACCGGCCAAGATCAGCGCCAAGGCACCCAGCAAGGCGAATTTGTGCCAAAGCTGCAAATTGCGGAGAAGTTTGCTCATTTTGTTTCCCTGGCTTCCCTAAAAGAACAAGTGACTGAAGCGAACTCAGAGTCAAGGCGACTAGCTGGGGCTGCCGTGACTGAGTGATACCGTCCTGCTGTCCGTTTGCCCCTTGCGAATCGCCACCGCCAAGAGGCCCGCCACATCAAGCAGCAGTGCGACCTCGCCGGAGCCCAGAATGGTGGATCCGGCCAGGGCTTTGAGATGCTGAAAAATGCTGGACAGGGGCTTGATCACCGTTTGGTGCTCGCCCATCAGGCGGTCGACGATCAAGCCGACACGGGTTTGCCCGTCGCGCACCACCACCACGCTGCGGCGGCGGCTGTGGTCGGCCGTGACGCCGTAAAAGCGCGCCAGGTCCAGCCATGGCAGCACCTCGCCACGCAAGTCGAAGGTGCCACTGACGCGCTCGCCCTGCTTGCTGCATTCATCCGGCACGTCGATGCATTCGGCCACCGCCGAGAGCGGCAGCACATAGTTGACGCCGCCCACCATGGTGAGGAAGCCGTCGATCATCGCCAGCGTCAGTGGCAGGCGGATCTGCGTCAGCGTGCCGCGGCCGACCTCGCTGCTGAGTGCGATGGTGCCGCGCAAGGCCTCGATATTGCGTTTGACCACATCCATGCCGACGCCGCGCCCGGACAGGTCGGTGACCTGCTCGGCGGTGGAAAAGCCGGCATGGAAGATCAGCTGCCAGATTTCGTGCTCGGGCAAGATCTGCCCCTCGGCGATCAGGCCGCGCTCGACCGCCTTTTTGAGGATGCGCTCACGCGCCAGGCCGCGCCCGTCGTCGCTGACCTCAATCACCACCGCGCCGGCATCGTGATAGGCGTTCAGGCTCAGCCGGCCCATCACCGGTTTGCCGGCAGCGAGCCGCTCGTCCTGCGTCTCCAGGCCGTGGTCCATGCTGTTGCGCACCAGATGCATCAAGGGATCGGCGATGGAGTCGACCATGGACTTGTCCAACTCGGTGTCACCGCCGGTCACCACCAGATCGACTTCCTTGCCGAGCTGCTTGGACACATCGCGCACCACCCGCTGGAAGCGGCCAAAGGTTTCGCCGATGGGCACCATGCGCAGGGCCAGCGTGCCATCGCGGGTTTCCTGCACCAGATCCATGACGCGCTGGGTGGCTTCCAGCAGCACGGCGGAGTTCTCCAGATGCGCCACCATCTGCGCGCCCGAGCCGGCGATGACCAACTCACCGATCAGGTCGATCAGCTTGTCCAGCTTGTCGGCGCGCACGCGCACGAAGCGGGTTTCGTCACCGGCGCGGCGATCGCGGCCGCCTTCGCGGCGCTCGCCTTCGCCGCTGCGGCGGTCGTTGCGGCGCTCGCCGCTTCCGCTGCTGGCGCTGTCGGTGCTGCTGCGGCGTTCGATGTGAGGGATGACGACCGGGGCCACGGCTTCGGCCTCGAGGGCTGCCGCGCCGGCTTCGATCTCAATCACCTCCAGACGCACGGCGAAGCGCATGCCCATCTCGTGCCAGCACTGGAACAGGCCGGCGCGGGCATCGGCGTCATCGCCGCAGCGCAGGGCCGCCAGGTCTTCAAAAGCGGCGGGCGTGCTGCCTGGCGGCAGGATTTGCACATCGCTGTCTTCGACCGCGAACTCGAATACGCGCTCGATGTCTTCGCGCGTGGCGCTGGAGTCAAAGCGCAACTCAAAGCCGAGATAGCAGGCTTCGGCGTCGAGCGCGTCCAGGCTCGGGACGGCGTCGGTCAAGGTGCTGATGGCCTGAACCTTGCCCAAGGTGGCCAGATAGCGCAAAAAAGCCAGTGGGTCGAGGCCGTTGCGCAGCGCGTCCTGGCCGAAGCGCAGCGACAAATGCCAAAAGGGATTGGTGGTCGCGCCGGTCCCAAGGGCCTGCTCCGACGTCGCCGAAGCGCCCGCCTCGCCCGCAGCGGCACTGCTTGTCGCGGCGGCCACCGGCTCCAGGCCTTGCAGCGCGCGCAAGCGGCTTGCCAGCGCTGCGCTGGCGGCGGCCACGGCGGGGTCGGCTTCCCCGCTTTGCACTTCGCCCAGCAGCAGTTCGATCTGGTCGCGGCTTTCCAGCAGGGCGGCGACCACGGCGTCATCGAGCTGGCGCTGGCCGGAGCGCAGCGCCTCCAGCAGGGTCTCGGCCTCGTGGGTGAAGGCCACCACCGCGTCGCAGCCGAACATGCCGGCCGTGCCCTTGATGGTGTGGGCGGCGCGAAAGGCCGAGTTCAGGCTTTCCGAGTCACTGGGGTCTCCTTCCAGGATCAGCAGGCCTTGCTCGAACTGGCGCAGCATTTCCTGCGCCTCGTCCAGGAAGCCGGCCCGGGCAACGGCCAGAATCTCTGCATCATCATCGTCATTCATCGACATGGCATCACTCCGCGCCAGCCAGGCTGTGGGGCAGGGGCTGCAACTGGGTGTCGAGGCCGAAGCATTGCAGCGCGGCCACCACCACCGCGCTGGGCTCGTGCAGCACCAACTCGGCCGCACGTTCCTGCAGGCTGCGCTGGGTGGCCAGCAGCAGCTGAATCGCGGAGCTGTCGAAGTCACTGACGCCGCTGAGCTCCAGGCGCAGGCCCGAGTTCAAGCGGGCGACGGTCTCCAGCAGCAAGCCATGCACATCGGCGGCTTGGGCAATCGTCAGCTCAGGGCCGAGCGAGAGGGTGAACAGATCGGACTCTGACATCGCAAAACCTCCGGGGCTAGAACAGCAAGCACGGGGCCGGTGGATGGGACCGGTACATGGGGGCCATGGGCGGCCCACATGGGGTCAGACGCAGAGTCGGTTGACGGCGTCCACCAATTGCGAGGGCTGGAAGGGTTTGGTGATCCATGCCTTGGCGCCGGCCTCGCGGCCTTCGGCCTTTTTGGACTCTTGAGATTCGGTGGTCAGCATGATCACCGGGGTGAACTTGTAGGTCGGCAGTGTTTTGACGTGGCGCAGAAAAGTCAGCCCGTCCATATTCGGCATATTGACGTCGCAGACGATCAGATTGATCTTGGCGCCCGTCAGCTTGCCCACCGCGTCTTGGCCGTCCACGGCCTCGATGACGGTGTAGCCGGCCTTTTGCAGCGCCAGCTTGACGACGGTTCTGAAACTGCCGGAGTCATCGATGACCAGAATTGTCTTGCTCATGGCGTCCTCTTGATGTTGTGGATGCTGACTGGAACAGGGCTCAGAAAAACTCAACGTTGTTGTGCGGCGGGCCGGTGCTTTCGCCGTGGTGGGAATCGCGTTGCTCGTCGGTGGTGTAGCGGGCTTCCAGGGCGTCCAGCCAGGCTTGTGCCTCGGCGGCATCGGCGTGAGCCATATTCGGCAATTCCTGGCTGAAGCGTTGGGTGTCGTCGTGCAGGATGTCGAGCATCTGAGTGGCGCGGTCGCCAAACTGCAGGCCGACCAGGGCGCGCTCGCATTGCAGTGCCAGTTCTTGGCTGAGCTGTTGCAGGGCCAGGGTGTGCGTGGCATCTGCGGGCATGGCCTTGAGTTCGCTGTCCAGCAGATCCTGCAAGCCCATGATGCCGGCAAAGCAGCTGAGCAAATCCACCGCCCCGCCTTGCACGGTGTTTTGAATGGCGCGCAGCTGGCGGCTCCAGATCGGCAGCACGGTGGCGGTCATCAGCGTGATGCCCGCGTCAGGTGGGGCGGAGGCTGCGGGAGAGGCCGACTGCTGGCGGCGGCTCATGAGTGTGCCGCCCCGGCCTTGTGGCACGCCAGCGGGTGGATCAGGCCGATCCCTTGGAGTGGAAGCTCTGCAAAACCCATAGGCCCCTCCCTGTGATCAATTCACCGGCTGCGCTTGGACCTGGTTTGTTGTTCGCGTGCGAACGACTGGCGGCGCGGATGAGTTGAGGACAGCAGTTTCCCCAGCGGCCGATTTGGCCAATGCCTGGATAAGGGGCTAATTTAGCAAGCTAACGGAGCAAATGGGGGGAATCTTGAGGCCGGGGCAACGCTGTTGTGGTGTTGGCCTTGCTGTGCTTGCGGTTTGGCAGGCGTTTGGCGTGCCGCGGCCGCGGCGTGTGTCGGCCGGCGCGCGCATCCCAGACAGGAATGAAAAAGAGGTGCGGGCATGGCGCCGGCACCTCTTGGTTGAGTGAGCGAAAAACCGCTCGGGCTCAGTACTTGCTGGTGTTGCCGCTGGCGGGTGCGGTGCCGGCCGGGGCGCGGCTGACACGGGTCTTGCCACCGGTGGTGACCAGAATCACGGCCTCGCCGGGGGCGAGGGTCTCTTGGCCCTTGGCCTGCACGACCGAGCGGCGCTCGCCGTTGCGCAGTTGCACGATCACTTCCACGGCTTCTTCGCGGGTGCCTGCACGCTCCACCGCATTGCCAACGACCGCGCCGGCCACAGCACCCAGCACGCCGACGATGGCGCCTTCACGGCGGCCGCCCACCGATGAGCCGGCCACGCCGCCCACCACGCCGCCGGCCACGGCACCGATGCCGCTTTGCGAGCCGTCCACCGTCACCGGGCGCACCGACAGCACGGTGGCGTCCTGGATCTGCGACATGCGCTGCGCCTGGTCACGCGAAATCACGTCTGGGCTGGTGGTGGAGCAAGCGCTCAAGGCAGCCAGGGCGACGAGCGAAGTGCTGAGAAAGAGTTTTTTCATGGGGATCACGTTGATTTCTCCTTGGGCAGACAGCTACCCAACGCCGGACATTGTGCCGAGGTTGACCGCTTGACGTTTTTTAACTCGCCGGCAACCGGTTAGCCAACGCAGGCTTGGGCTGCGGGGAAGGGGGCCGGAGGCGTTGTGCCTTGGCCCTGGAGGCACAGGCGCAGGTTCAGGTGTAAAGCCGGCTGGAGCGCGGCACGCTGGCCAGCAAGAACTCCATCTGGTCGGCCAGGATGCGGCGGCCACGCAGAATCATGTCCTCGTGCAGATTGGGCACATAGGGCAGATAGAGCAGGCTCATATTCGCTTCCTCGGGCATGCGGCTGCCTTTGCGCCCGTTGCAGCCGCGGCAGGCGGTGATGCAGTTCATCCAGCTGTCGCGCCCGCCGCGCGAGCTGGGGTGGATGTGCTCGCGCGTCAGGTCATCGGCGTGGAAGCGGTGGCCGCAGTAGGCGCACACAAATCGATCGCGCGCGAACAGCTTGGGGTTGGAGAGCGCGGGGGCTTGTCGCCACGCCCGGCTGGGGACCGAGCCGCGCACGGCAATGATGGGGTGAACCTCGATGCGCGACTGCTGGCCCGTGCGGCGCTGCATGCCGCCGCGCATCACTTGGCAGGGATCGCCCAGTGTCCAAGCCACGCCGTCGCTGGCGTAGATGACGGCCGCTTCGCGGGTCGTGATCCAGGCTTGCGGTCGACCAGAAACATCCAGTTGAAGCACATCCACAGCGTGAGACCTCCAAGTCGGAGCGTACTGCATGTGGGCCCGCAAGCTCAAGTATTCCTGGCGCAGAGGCTGCCGCTGTGCGTGCGTGGCGACAGTTAGGGGCGGGAGCGGATCGGGTGCGGCGCCCGTCAAATCACTGTCATCGGAGGCCGGGAGACTGATGTGTTCGCCGGCAGGCCGCCGAACCAAGTCCGGCGGCGGTTGGGTGAATGCGCTTTATTTGTGCGTCTTGTGCGAATTGCGCCGCTCAGTGCGGTGGCGGGTGGGCGCTGGGCGTGCGCTAGATGAGCACTTTGTTCGCTGCTAGGCGCGAGCCTCTAAAAAATCGCCAAAAAAACCTCGGGCTGACATGCAAAGTCGACAAACTTTCTGCAAAATAGAACGACCGTTCGTTTTATTATTCGCCGCGATTCATCCGATTTCGGCGCCACGCCCAACTCAAGCCCGCCACCATCCGCTCGCTTTCATCCGCAACCTGCCTCTGTCCATGACCGTGCCCACCAAGTCAACTGCCACCGCCAAAGCTGCCGCGCCCGTCGCCCCTGCGGCCAAGTCGGCACGCACGGTGCGCACCCTGCACAAAGGCCAGCACACCCGCGCCGTGATTTTGGAAGCGGCTTTGGGCTTGGCCTCGCACATGGGCTTGGAGGGTTTGTCGATCGGCGCCCTGGCCGATGTGACCAAGATGAGCAAGTCCGGCGTGTTCGCCCATTTCGGCTCGCGTGAGGAATTGCAGATTGCGGTGGTGACCGAGTACCACGCCAAGTTCGAGGAAGAAGTCTTCTTCGCCGCGATTCGCGAGCCGCGCGGCCTGCCGCGCCTGCGCGCCCTGTACGAGCGCTGGGTGCGCCGCGTCTCGCTGGAGCTGGATTCGGGCTGCATCTATATCAGCGGCGCGGTGGAATTTGATGACCGCATCGGCCCGGTGCGTGATGCGCTGGTGAGCATGGTGCGTGACTGGCACGCCGCCCTGCACAAAGCCATTGTGCTGGCCCAGAAGGCCGGCCATCTGCATGCCGATGCCGATGTGGAACAGATTTTGTTCGAGTTGCACGGGCTGATTTTGTCCTTGCATCACGACGCGCGCTTCTTGCGCAACCCCGGAGCCCTGGCCCGTGCCGGCATGGGTTTCGAGCGGGCCGTGCAGTCCTACGCCACGCCCGCTGGGCTGGCTGCAGACGCGCTGGCCAAGCAACACGCAGCCGCAGCGGCAACTAAAAAGCCGCGGCGCTGAGCCTCACCCATTTCTTCCTGTCTCTTTTTTCACCCCGGAGTTCGACATGCCCCAATACAACCCACCATTGCGCGACATGCAGTTTGTCATGCACGAAGTGCTCAATGTGGTGGAGCAGCTCAAAACGCTGCCCGCGCACGCTGACATCGATGCCGACACCATCAATGCCGTGCTGGAAGAAGGTGGCAAGTTCGCAGCCGAGGTGCTGGCGCCCCTGAACCTCAGCGGCGACGCTGAAGGCTGCTCGCTGGACAAGACCACGCATGAGGTCAGCCCGCCCAAGGGCTTCAAGGAAGCCTACGCCAAGTATGTGGAAGGCGGCTGGCCTTCGCTGGGTTGCGACCCCGAGTTCGGCGGTCAGGGCCTGCCCCTGGTGCTGAACCAGGCTTTCTACGAAATGATGAACTCGGCCAACCAGGCCTGGACCATGTACCCCGGCCTGAGCCACGGCGCTTACGAGGCCCTGCATGCCCACGGCACGGCCGAGCAAAAAGCCACCTATCTGCCCAAGCTGACCAGCGGCGAGTGGACCGGCACCATGTGCCTGACCGAACCGCATTGCGGCACCGACCTGGGCCTGCTGCGCAGCAAGGCCGAGCCTCTGGCTGATGGCACTTACAAGATCAACGGCGCCAAGATCTTCATCTCCGCCGGTGAGCACGATATGGTGTCCAACATCGTTCACCTGGTGCTGGCCCGCCTGCCCGACGCGCCGGAAGGCTCCAAAGGCATCTCGCTGTTCGTCGTGCCCAAGTTCCTGGTAAACGCCGACGGCACCCTGGGCAAGCGCAATGGCATCTTCTGCGCCGGCCTGGAGCACAAGATGGGCATCCACGCCAACTCGACTTGCCAGATGGTTCTGGAAGACGCTGTCGGCACCCTGGTTGGTCAGCCCAACAAGGGCCTGGCTGCCATGTTCGTGATGATGAACGCCGCCCGTCTGGGCGTTGGCAACCAGTCGCTGGGCCTGACCGAAGTGGCTTACCAAAACGCCGCCGCCTACGCCAAGGACCGCATCCAGATGCGCGCCCTGAGCGGCCCGAAGTCGCCCGACAAGGCTGCTGACTCCATCATCGTGCACCCCGATGTGCGCAAGATGCTGCTGACCGCGCGTGCTTATGCCGAAGGCGGCCGCGCTTTCTCGACTTACGTTGCCGTGACGCTGGACCGCGCCCTGGCTTCGCAAGACGAAGACGAGCGCAAGGAAGCCGAAGACGAAGTCGCGCTGCTGACGCCCATCATCAAGGCCTTCATCACCGACAACGCCTGGATCTCGACCTCGCATTGCATGCAAGTCTTCGGTGGCCACGGCTTCATCCACGAGTGGGGCATGGAGCAATTCGTGCGTGACGCTCGTATCAACATGATCTACGAAGGCACCAACACCATCCAGTCGCTGGACCTGCTGGGCCGCAAGATCCTGGGTGACAACGGCGCCAAGCTGAGGAAGTTCGGCAAGAAGATCGCTGCCTTCGTTGAAGAAGAGGGCACCAACGAGGCGATGCAAGAGTTCATCAACCCGCTGGCCGACATCGGCGACAAGGTCACCAAGCTGACCACCGAAATCGGCATGAAGGCCTTCCAGAACCCCGACGAAGTCGGCGCGGCCGCCGTGGACTATCTGCGCGTGGTGGGCCACATGACCTTCGCCTACTTCTGGGCCCGCATGGCCAAGGTGGCACTGGAGAAGGAAGCCAGCGGCGACAAGTTCTATACCGCTAAGCTGTGCACCGCACGCTTCTACTTCGCCAAGCTGCTGCCCGAAACGGCATCGCTGATCCGCACTGCCCGCGCGGGCCTGCCGTCCTTGATGGAGATGGACGAAGCCTTGTTCTGATTCCCTTTTTCGCTAAGCCCAGATCCGCCCGCTAGAGGTGGATCGGTCACAACCCTTGGAGACACCATGAAAAAGCTGTTTGCTGCTGCAGTTCTGAGCCTTGTCGCCGGCCTTGTTCACGCCGACGGCAGTCCGGTCGGGCTGTGGAAGACGATTGACGACGATGGCAAGAGCGAGAAGTCGCTGGTTCGCATCACCGAAAAAGACGGTGTGTTGACCGGCACGATCGAGAAAGTCTTCGAGGCAGGCAAGCAGGATGCCAAGTGTGACAAGTGCAGCGATGACCGCAAGGACAAGCCGGTCACTGGCATGCAGATCATCCGTGGTGTCAAACAAGATAGCGATGACAAGCTGCATTGGGTCGGGGGTGAAATCCTCGATCCCAATAACGGCAAGGTTTATAAGACCCGGCTCAAGCCCGTCGAGGGCGGCAAGAAGCTGGAGATGCGCGGCTATATCGGCTTCTTCTACCGCACCCAAGTCTGGTTGCGCGTCGAGTAAGTAGGCCCCGATAGCTGTTTCTGGCGGCGCCCCGGGGCGCCGCTGCCATGATTTTTAGGAGAAGTCCGTGAGTCGATTCCAAGTTCGTAAAGTCGCCGTGCTCGGCGCTGGCGTGATGGGTGCGCAGATCGCTGCGCATCTGGTCAACGTCAAGGTGCCTGTCGTTTTGTTCGACCTGCCGGCCAAGGAAGGCCCGAAGAACGGCATCGTGTCCAAGGCCATCGACGGCCTGAAGAAGCTCAAGCCCGCGCCCCTGGGCGATGCGGCCGACGCCGTGCTGATCAGCCAAGCCAACTACGAAGAGCATCTGGAATTGCTCAAGGACTGCGACCTCATCATCGAGGCCATCGCAGAGCGCATGGACTGGAAGCTGGATCTCTACAAGAAGATCGCTCCCTTCGTTTCGCCGAACGCCATCGTGGCCTCCAACACCTCGGGCCTGAGCATCACCAAGCTCGCCGAAGTGCTGCCCGAAGAAATCAAGCCGCGCTTCTGCGGCATCCACTTCTTCAACCCACCGCGCTATATGTATCTGGTGGAGTTGATCAACACGCCCACCACCCGTCCGGAAGTGATCGACCAGCTGGAAAGCTTCGTCACCACCGCCGTCGGCAAGGGTGTTGTGCGCGCCAATGACACGCCCAACTTCGTGGCTAACCGCGTCGGCATCGCCGGCATGATGGCCACCATGATCGAAGCCGAGAAGTTCGGCCTGAGCGTGGACCTGGTGGACGACCTGACCGGCAAGAAGCTCGGCCGCGCCTCCAGCGGCACCTTCCGCACCGCTGACGTGGTTGGCCTGGACACCATGGCCCATGTCGTCAAGACCATGCAGGACAACCTGAAGGATGACCCCTTCTTCTCGACCTACGCCACGCCCAAGGTGCTGGCAGGCCTGATCGAGAAGGGCGCCCTGGGCCAGAAGGCTGGCGGCGGCTTCTACAAAAAGGTTGGCAAGGACATCCAACGCCTGGACTTCGCCACCGGCGAATACGTGGCCGGCGGCAAGAAGGCCGACGAAATCGTTGCCCGCATGCTGAAGAAGCCCGCGGCTGACCGCATCAAGCTGCTGCGCGAATCCACCAACCCGCAAGCCCAGTTCCTGTGGTCCATCCTGCGTGACAGCTTTCACTACGTGGCCGTGCATCTGGACACCGTGGCCGACACCGCGCGCGAAATCGACTTCGCCATGCGCTGGGGCTTCGGCTCCAGCCAAGGTCCCTTCGAGCTGTGGCAACAAGCCGGCTGGAAGCAAGTGGCCGAGTGGGTGCGTGAAGACATCGCTGCCGGCAAGACCCTGTCCAGCGCAGCACTGCCCGCCTGGGTGTTTGAAGGCCCGGTGGCCGACAACGGCGGCGTGCACAGCGCAGCCGGTTCTTGGAGCGCTGCCGAAGGCAAGTTCAAGCCGCGCGCCCAGCTGCCCGTCTACCAGCGTCAGGCTTTCCCTGAAGCGCTGTTCGGCGAAGGTGCTGCTGAGCCATTGAAGGCCGGTACCGAGCTGTTCAAGAACGAAGAAGTGCGCGTCTGGACGCAGGACAACGAAGTTGTCATCGCCTCCATCACCGCCAAGCTGCACCTGATCAGCCCGACCGTGACCGACGGCCTGCTGAAGGCAGTCGAAATCGCTGAAGCTGGCTACAAGGGCCTGGTGATCTGGTCGCCCGACGAGGTGTTCTCGGCCGGTGCCAATCTGGAAGCCCTGATGCCCGTCTTCATGACCAAGGGCGCCAAGGGCATTGCCCCGGAAGAGAAGAAGCTGCAGGACATGATGCTGCGCCTGCGCTACGCCAATGTGCCGGTGGTGGCCGCCATGCGTGGCCTGGCCCTGGGCGGTGGCGCCGAGCTGGCTGTGCATTGCGCTCGCCGCGTCGCCCACATGGAAAGCTATGTCGGCCTGGTGGAAGTGGGCGTGGGCCTGATCCCCGGTGGTGGTGGCCTGACCTATATCGCCCGCCGTGCCGCCGAGATGGCTGCTGCTGGCAATGCCAATGCCGACATCTTCATGTTCCTGAAGGACGGCTTCACCACTGCGGCCATGGCCAAGGTGGCGACTTCGGCCCTGGAAGCCAAGAAGAACGGCTTCTTGCTGGACAGCGACATCATCGTCCCGAACAAGGACGAGCTGCTGTTCGTGGCCTCGGCCCAAGCCAAAGCCATGTTCGACTCCGGCTACCGCGCGCCGCTCAAGGCCAAGTTCGCTGTGGCCGGCCGCTCGGGCATCGCCACCATCAAGGGTCAGCTGGTCAATATGCGTGACGGCGGCTTCATCAGCGCCCACGACTATCACCTGGCCAGCCTGATCGCTGACGTGGTCTGCGGTGGTGAAGTGGAAGCCGGTTCCCTGGTCGACGAGGAATACCTGATGAGCTTGGAGCGCAAGCACTTCTGCTCGTTGCTGGAGCATCCGAAGACGCAAGAGCGAATCATGGGCATGCTCCAAACCGGCAAGCCTGTGCGCAACTGATTGGTCTACTGCGCGGCCGTCATGCGTCGTTGGGCGGTGCTCGGAATCCTCACGTACAGGAAGTACGTTCCGGTTCCTGCGCTCCGTCCGCCTAGCCTGACAGCCGCTCGCTACGCCCACTCAGCCGCGCACCGTGCCTTCGCGCACGGTCTTTGAATACAGATTTAACTGATCATGAAAGGATCAGGATCATGAGCAAACAAGTTCAAGAAGCCTATATCTGCGCCGCCACCCGCCTGCCTATCGGCAAGTCGGGCCGTGGTTATTACAAGAACACCCGTCCGGACGAAATGCTGTCGCGCGCCATTCAGGCCGCGCTGGCCCAGGTGCCAGGTCTTGACCCCAAGGCCATTGAAGACGCCATCGTCGGCTGCTCCTTCCCTGAAGGTGAGCAAGGCATGAACATCGCCCGCGTGGCGGCTGTGCTGTCCGGCCTGCCCAACACGGTGGGCGGCGTGACGGTCAACCGTTACTGCGCTTCGGGCATCACCGCTCTGCAAATGGCGGCCGACCGCATCCGCATCGGCGAAGCCGAGGTGATGATCGCCGCTGGCGTCGAGTCCATGAGCATGGTGCCGATGGGCGGCAACAAGCCTTCCTTCTCGCCCGCCATCTTTGAGCGTGACGAGAACGTCGGCATCGCCTACGGCATGGGCCTGACGGCCGAGAAGGTCGCCAACCAGTGGAAGATCAGCCGCGAAGCGCAAGACGAATTCGCCGTCGAGTCGCATCGCCGTGCGCTGGCCGCCATCGCTGCTGGCCACTTCAAGGCCGAGATGACGCCTTTCGAAGTGATCGAGCGCCTGCCCAATCTGCTGGACGGTTCGGTCAGCGAGCGTCGCCGCATCGTTGACATCGACGAAGGCCCACGTGCCGACACCTCGATGGAAGGCCTGGCTCGTCTGAAGCCGGTGTTCGCCGCCAAGGGCAGCGTCACCGCTGGTAATAGCTCGCAGACGTCGGACGGCTCCGGCGCCCTGATCGTGGCTTCTGAAGCCGCCGTCAAGCGCTTCGGCCTGACCCCGCTGGCTCGTTTCGTGAGTTTCGCCGTGCGCGGCGTGCCGCCCGAAATCATGGGCATCGGCCCGATCGAAGCCATCCCCGCAGCCCTGAAGTTGGCCGGCATCACCGCCGCCGATCTGGACTGGGTCGAGCTGAACGAAGCCTTTGCCGCGCAATCCCTGGCCGTCTTGAACGATCTGGATAGCAAGGGCATCGTGCTGGATCGCAGCAAGGTCAACCCCAACGGCGGCGCGATCGCCCTGGGTCACCCACTGGGTGCGACCGGTGCCATCCGCGCCGCGTCCGTCATCCATGGCCTGCGCCGCACCGGTGGCAAGTACGGCATGGTGACCATGTGCGTGGGCGCTGGCCAGGGCGCTGCAGGCATCATCGAGCGGCTCTGATCCGCTGACTGAAGGCGCGGCTCCGGCCGCGCTTTTTTTTCACTGCCTTTCGCCAAATCGCCAGTCCGCTGCATCCTCCACACCCAAGGGCCGCCATGAGCATTCACTTTTCTGCCCGCGACGGATTCCCCCTGGTGGGCAAATGCTTTGGCGACCCGGCCACGGCCAAGGCCGGCTTGGTGATTGCCCCGGCAATGGGGGTGGAGCAGCATTTCTACGCGGACTTTGCGCACTGGATGGCCGAGCAAGGTTATCTGGTGCTGAGCTTTGACTACCGCGGGATGGGGCATTCACGCCCGCAAGCCATGCGGCGCTCGCTGCGCGGCCTGCAGGCCGACATCAAGACCTGGGCCGAGCAAGACGCCGCCGGCGCGCTGGACGAGTTGTGCCGCCGCCTGGGTGGACCGGCCGACACCCGCCCGATTCATTGGATCGGCCACAGCCTGGGCGGGCAGATCCTCGGTCTGCTGCCCAATCGGGAGAAGCTCGCTCGCGTGATCACCGTCGGCAGCGGCAATGGTTACTGGCTGGACAATGCGCCGAGCTTGCGCCGTTCGGTCTGGTTCCTGTGGTATTTCCTGGTGCCCCTGTGTTTGCCGCTGTTTGGCTATTTCCCTGGGCGGCGCCTGGGCATGGTGGGCGATCTGCCGCAAGGGGTGATGGCGCAGTGGCGCCGCTGGTGCCTCAGCAAGGATTACATGATGGTCGAGGGTGGCGACGCGCTGCGCGCCCAGTACGGCACGCTGCAGCAGCCCATGCTTTCGCTCTCATTCACCGACGATGAATTCATGTCGGCGCGCAGCATCGCCACTTTGCATGAATTTTTCACTGGCACCCAGGCCGAGATGTGGCGCATCGATCCGGCCGAGCTGGGCGAGCCCCGCATTGGCCATTTCGG
Source organism: Roseateles sp. PN1 (assembly GCF_038419725.1). Taxonomy (NCBI): domain Bacteria; kingdom Pseudomonadati; phylum Pseudomonadota; class Betaproteobacteria; order Burkholderiales; family Sphaerotilaceae; genus Roseateles; species Roseateles sp. PN1. Next base: position 272,724 of record NZ_JBCARA010000006.1, read on the forward strand.
CTTTTTCCGCAAGCGTTTTCAATTCAGTCTGTGGCATCGGATGCAGCAATGGCTGGCATCATGATCACCACCCAATTTGAGGAGTTTTTGCCATGAGCATCAAGACCGCCATCGTGAATGGCGTGGCCAGCATCGAAATTGCTCGCCCCGAAAAGAAGAACGCGCTGACTCGCGCCATGTATCAAGAGATGGCCGACACCCTGGTCGCTGTCAATAGCGACAAGACCGTGCGCGCTGTGCTGATCCAGGGTCAGCCCAATATCTTCACCTCGGGCAATGACATCGAGGACTTCATGAGCAGCCCGCCGCGCGATGAAGAAGCGCCGGTGTTCCAGTTCATGCGCGCCCTGGTGGGCTGCGAGAAGCCGGTGATTGCCGCCGTTAACGGCGCCGCCATCGGCATTGGCACCACCTTGCTGCTGCATTGCGACTTGGTCTATGTGGCCGACGACGCCCGCCTGGCCATGCCTTTCGTGGGCCTGGGCCTGGTGCCGGAGTTTGCCTCCAGCCTGATCGTGCCGCGCTTGCTGGGCCATGCCAAGGCGGCGGAAAAGCTGCTGCTCGGCGACCCCTTCACCGGCGCCGATGCGGCCGAGTGCGGCATTGCCAATGCGGTGCTGCCGGCCGCTGAAGTGGCCAACCACGCACGCCGCGTGGCTGAGCGCTTCAACACCCTGGCGCCCAGCGCCGTGCGCGAAAGCAAGCGTCTGATGCGCCGCCACAGCGCCGAGCAGGTACAAGAGACCATCAAGGTGGAGGCCGAAATCTTCGGCGCGCGCCTGCGTTCGCCCGAAGCGATGGAAGCCTTCCAGGCCTTCTTCCAAAAGCGCGCACCGGACTTTTCTAAGTTCGACTGAGCCTGCTGTAGCCGCTCCGGCAGCTGCGGCTGCTCTGGCTATTCACGCCCACGCCCGTGCTTGCGCTCAGATCACATTGAGCTCAAGCAGCGGGCGTTTTGCCGCCATCCGCGTGGGCGAGAGTGGCGACAGATCCAGGCTTTGATAAGCGCCCTGGCTGATCCACTCGGCCAGGCCGCGGCCCACGCCCGGCGCATGCTGCAGGCCATGGCCCGAAAAGCCGCAGGCCAGCAGCAAGTTGGGGCAGGCCTCCAGCGCGCCGACCAGGCCGTTGTGGTCAAAGTCATTCATCTCGTAGTAGCCGGCCCAGGCACGGGTCTGCCGCAGCGCCTCAAAGCCCGGCACACGCTGAGCCAGGGCGGGCCAGAGCCGTTCTTCGAAGAGTTGCGGCTCCGGGTCCAGGGGCAAATCAGCGAGGTCTTCACCCAAGGGTGGGCCGCCGCAGATGAATTGCTCGCCCTCGGGGCGAAACCAAAGCCCGCTCGGGTCGATCACCAACGGGCAGGCTGCCGCTGTTTCGGCGCTGCGAAAGGCGTACACGCTGCGCCGCTTGGCGCTCACCGGCACTTGCAAATCGGCCGTTGCTGCCAGTTGGCCGGACCAAGCGCCGCAAGCCAGCACATAGACGTCGGCCTGTTGCAGGCCCTGATTCGTCAGCACGCCGCTGAGGGCGCCGCTGGCGTCGCGCTGCAGGCTCAGTGCCTCGGCCTGCAAATAGCTAACGCCTTGTTTCATGGCCTGGCGGCGCAGACCTTGCAGCAGGCCCCAGCCATCAAACCAGCCTTCGCCTTCGCGGCCCCAACTGCCCAGGGCAATATCTTCGGTGGCCAGCCAGGGCCAGCGCTGGCGCAGCTGGGCGGGCCCCATCAACTCGGTGGCTGCGCCATGGCGGGTTTGCAGCTGGTGCAGCGCTTCCATGCGGCCGCGGCCGGCTTCGCTGGCCAGGTAGAGATAGCCCTGTTCTTGCAAGCCCGCTTCGGGCTGCTGGCGCAGCTGCTGCAGGCCGAACTGGGAGAGGGCGATGTTCAGCGGCGTGCTGAACTGCTGGCGGATCGAGGCCGCGGACAAGGCCGATGAGGCGCGGGCATAGCTGGGGTCCCGCTCCAGCACCGTGATTTGCTGGCCCTGCCAGCCGGGCATGCCGGCCAGAAAGGCCGCCACCGCGCTGCCGATGGCGCCGCCACCCAGAATCAGAACGCGTTGCTGCGGCATTGGGGGCGGGGCGGTGGTGTTGAGTTGGGCTTTACTTCACTTCAATCACGCGTGGCTTGCCCTGGCTGTCAATCGCCACATAGGTCAGATTGGCCTCGGTGACCTTGACCACTTGCGGGTCAGCCGGGTTGCGCTCGGCCATCACATCCACATGCACGGTGATGGAGGTGCGCCCGATGCGGGTGACCTGGGCGTAGAAGGACAGCAGATCCCCCACCGAGACAGGCTGCTTGAAGATGAACTGATTCACCGCCACGGTGGTGACGCGGCCGCGCGAAACCTTGGCGGGCAGCACCGAGCCGGCCAAGTCCACCTGGGCCATGATCCAGCCGCCGAAGATGTCGCCATTGGCATTGGCATCGGCGGGCAAGGGCATGACGCGCAGCACCAACTCGCGCGGCATGTCGGCGAGGGGGGTACCAGGGGTCGGGGTTTCGGAATTGGGCGTGTGGGCGTCGGACATCGTGGTCACCTGAGAGAATCGAGGCCTATTCTCGGTGAATACGCCACCCTCAGTCCGAGACACTCCAAAGCGTCCATGCGAAAAAGTCCAGCTCTTGCCTTGCCCGTTGACACAGCTAACGGCAAGCCTCACAGCCCTCAGCCCGAACGCAGCGACTGGGCCACCGTCCAAAAGCTCTTGCCTTACTTGTGGCGCTACCGCTGGCGCGTCGGCATTGCGTTGGGCTTCATGCTCTGTGCCAAGCTGGCCAATGTGGGCGTGCCGCTTTTGCTCAAGAATCTGGTGGACAGCCTGGCCATCAAGCCCGGCTCGGTGCAGAGCATGGCGGTGGTGCCGTTGGGGCTTTTGGTGGCCTATGGTGCGCTGCGCTTGTCGACCTCGCTGTTCACCGAGTTGCGTGAGCTGATCTTCGCCAAGGCCACCGAGGGCACGGCACGCTCAATCTCCTTGCAAGTGTTCCGCCATTTGCACGACCTGAGCCTGCGCTTCCATCTGGAACGCCAGACCGGCGGCATGACGCGCGACATCGAGCGCGGCACGCGGGCGGTGCACTCGCTGATCTCGTATTCGCTCTACAGCATCGTCCCGACCTTGATCGAGGTGGGCCTGGTGCTGGGCCTGCTGGCGATCAAATTCGACGCCTGGTTCGCCTGGATCACCCTGGCCGCCTTGGTGCTCTACATCGGCTTCACCATCACCGTGACCGAGTGGCGCACCAAGTTCCGCAAGCAACTCAATGAGCTGGATTCGGTGGCGCATAGCAAGGCGATTGATTCGCTGCTGAACTTTGAAACCGTCAAGTACTTCAATAACGAGGACTTCGAAGCCCGCCGTTACGACGAAAGCCTGGAGAAGCTGCGCCGCGCTCAGCTCAAGGCGCAGTCCACGCTGTCGCTGCTCAATACCGGCCAGCAACTCATCATCGCCAGCGCCTTGGTGCTGATGCTGTGGCGGGCCACCGAAGGCGTGGTGGCCGGGCGCATGAGCTTGGGCGACCTGGTGATGGTCAATGCCTTCATGATTCAGCTCTACATCCCGCTCAACTTCTTGGGCGTGATCTACCGCGAGATCAAGCAAAGCCTGACCGATCTGGACAAGATGTTTGGCCTGCTGGAGCGCGAACGCGAGATCGCCGATGTGCCCGGCGCCAAGACCTTGCAACTGCAGGGCGCGGCCGTGAGCTTCGATCATGTCAGCTTTGCCTACGACCCGGCGCGGCCCATCCTGCACAATGTTAGTTTTGAGATCCCGGCCGGCAAGAAGGTGGCGGTGGTCGGGCCCAGCGGCTCGGGCAAGAGCACGCTGGCGCGCTTGCTCTTCCGCTTTTATGACATCGACTCTGGCGCCATTCGTATCGATGGCCAGGAGCTGCGCAGCGTCACCCAGTCCAGCCTGCGCCGCGCCATCGGCATCGTGCCGCAGGACACGGTGCTGTTCAACGACACGGTGGCCTACAACATCGCCTACGGCCAGCCCGGTGCCTCGCAAGCCCAGGTGGAGGCAGCAGCCCGTGCCGCGCACATCCACAACTTCATTGCAGCCACACCCAAGGGCTACGACACCATGGTGGGCGAGCGTGGGCTCAAGCTCTCGGGCGGCGAGAAGCAGCGCGTCGCGATTGCCCGCACCTTGCTGAAGAACCCGCCGCTGATGATTTTTGATGAGGCGACCTCGGCGCTGGACTCCAGCAATGAGCGCGCCATTCAGGCCGAGCTGGACGCCGCCGGGCAGAACAAGACCGTGCTGGTGATCGCCCACCGCCTGTCCACCGTGGTGGATGCGCATGAAATTCTGGTCTTGGAGGCGGGCCGCATCGTTGAACGCGGCCACCACGACGCCTTGCTGGCGCAGCAGGGCGTTTATGCCCGGATGTGGCGGATGCAGCAGAGCGGCGGTGACGGTGAGGTGGCGCCAGCTTGAGCCCAGCCCTGAGGCTGGAGCGATTTGAATTAGGTGAATGAAAAAGGCCGCTGCACGGCATCCCGTGCAGCGGCCTTTTCTTGTGCAGTGCTGTGCGGGCTTGGCCTTACTTGACCTGCTTCTTGCGGCCCAGCGCCAAGGCGCCCAGCGCGGCCAAGCTCAACGCTACGCCGCCGGGCTCCGGAATGGTGCCGCCGCCGTTGGCGCCGAGGCGGAAGTCATCCAGCCAGAAAGCCGTATTGGTGCCCGAAATCCGTACCGATTTGGCGGTGCCGGAGAAGTTCACCGTGGCCGTGCGCCATTCGCAAACAAAGTCGGCGAGCGGAGCACCCGTTGCGGGGTCCTTGCAGCCGCCGGTGCTGATCAGGCTTTGGGCTTCGCCCAATTGCTGGCCCGCGCCACCCAGCTCGTCAAAGACGCTGACCGAACCCACACCTGAACTGGTGGCGAACAGCATCGAGAACGACTCACCGAAACCGGCGCCGACGTTGAAAACCAAGCTGGTCTTGCCGTTTTGATCGGCATCACCAGACATGAACACCGCGCCCTGCGTGCCCGAGCCGTATTTGGCTGGATCGCGGAAGAAATTACCCAAGCCGGTTCCGCCATTGGGCGAGCCCGGCCAGGCGCTGGTCACGCTCAAGGCGCCGGTGACAAATTGCAGATCGGCGCTGTAGGGGTTGACCTGGGTCGCCAGGTTGTTGACCGTGTTGGGCACCGCTTCAAAGTCGACGAAGATGGGCGCGGCTTGCGCGGGCGAGGTGAGGGCGGCGATTGCGCCAAATACGCCAAATGCGCTGAACGCGCCGGTCAGCAAAAGTCTTGATGTCAGCATGAGCGAGCTCCCGAATGCCGGTGAGTTGGAAGATGACCTTACGGCTGACTGTATACAGGCAAGTCGTGAAAAACTTCACCTCAAGCCCCTGCAATTGAGGGGGAGTGCGGCGCATCTTCTGGTAAACGAGAGGGTGGCGAGGGCGCGGTGAGGATGCTGTGAGGGCGGCCGCAAGAGCCGATCCGGTATTCGCTCGGGCGATCAAGCGGCGCTTGCTGCGCGGCTACACTCCCCGGCGTGGAAACCAAATGGTTTGAAGATTTTGTGAGCTTGGCCGAGACGCGCAGCTTTTCGCGCTCGGCGCAGCTGAGGCATGTCACGCAGCCGGCCTTCTCGCGCCGCATTCAGGCGCTGGAAGCCTGGGCGGGCACTGACTTGGTGGATCGCTCCTCTTACCCGACCCGCTTGACCGGAGCGGGCGAGACCTTGCTGGCCCAGGCGGTGGAGATCCTCGGCAATCTGCAAGCCACGCGCAATATGATGCGCAGCCATCAGTCCTCCGACGTGGACATGATCGAGTTCGCCGTCCCGCACTCGCTGGCTTTTAGCTTTTTTCCGCATTGGTTGATGGGGCTGCGCCAGCGTTTTGGTGCGCTCAAGTGCCGGCTGAATGCGCTCAATGTGCATGACGCGATGCTGCAGCTGAGCGAAGGCAATTGCGACCTGCTGATCGTCTATCACCACGCCAGCCAGCCTTTGCAGCTGGACCCCGAGCGCTACGAGATGGCCTCCCTGGGGCAGGAAACCCTGGCGGCCTATGCCAAGGCCGATGCCAAGGGCCGGCCGATGTTTCAGCTGCCCCGCCAAACCAAGGGCAAGCTGGCCACCAGCAACGGCCACGCCGGCCCGAAGATCCCATTCCTCAGCTATGCCTCGGGTGCCTATTTGGGGCGCTTGGTGGAGCTGATCGCCAAGGGCTCTGCTGTGCCCTTGAACCTCGATGCCATTTACGAAACCGATATGGCCGAAGGCCTCAAGGCGATGGCTTTGGAGGGCCACGGCCTGACCTTCTTGCCGGCCAGCTCGGTACAGCAAGAATTGCGCAACGGCCGCCTGGTGCAGGCCTCGGCCGCGGGCGAATTTGAGCTGACGATGGAGTTGCGCATCTATCGCGAGCGCCCTGAGCTGTCCCGGCGTAACAAGGCCTCTGCACTGGCGCTGTGGCAATTCCTGACCGCGGCCTGATGGCGGCGTCGGGTCCAAATTCGTGTAATCACTTATTCGAACCTGCCCTTGGGCATGTTCTGCTTCGGGTTGTGCCGCTAACCACTAGCGCAACCTATCTTTGCGGTTCACCGCGACTTCAAACTCAGGAGTGTTCATGAACAAAAAATCTCTGCTCGTCCTTGCCCTGGCTGCCGCTGCAATCGGTGCCGCGCAAGCCGATACGCTGAAGAAGATCAAGGATAGCGGCACGGCCACGATGGGCGTGCGCGAGTCTTCCGGCGCGCTGTCGTACACCCTGGGTGATGGCAAGTACGTGGGCTACCACGTTGAGATCTGCCAGAAGGTCTTGGCCGATGTGCAAAAGCAATTGGGCCTGGCTAAGCTGGACGTGAAGTATCAGCCGGTCACCTCGCAGAACCGTATTCCTTTGGTGCAAAACGGCACCGTGGACATCGAGTGCGGCTCCACCACCAATAACGCCACCCGCCAGAAGGATGTTTCCTTCGCCGTGACCACCTTCGTGGAAGAAGTGCGCATGGTCGTGAAGGCCAATTCCGGCATCACCGCCGTGAACCAATTGGCTGGCCGCACGGTGGCTACCACCACCGGCACGACCTCGGTGCAGACCCTGCGCAAGCATGAGCGCGCGACTGGCGTGGACTTCAAGGAAGTCTTCGGCAAGGATCACGCCGACAGCTTCCTGCTGCTGGAATCCGGCCGCGCCGATGCCTTCGTGATGGACGGCTCGCTGCTGGCTGGCCTGGTGTCGCGTTCCAAGAACCCGGCCGACTACAAGATCGTTGGCGACGTGTTCTCGGTCGAACCCATCGGCATCATGTTCCGCAAGGACGACCCCGCCTTCAAGAAGGCCGTGGACGACAGCATCAAGGCCATGATCAAGTCTGGCGATGTGGCCAAGCTGTATGACAAGTGGTTGCTGCAGCCGATCCCGCCCTCGAACACCAAGGTGGGCCTGCCGATGAGCGATAACCTCAAGGCTGCGCTGGCTAATCCGAACGACAAGCCGGCCGAAGACTACGCCAAGAAGTAAGCGGATCGATCCAGCACTTTGTGCTTGTGAAGGCCGCTGCAACGCGGCCTTTGTTTTTTGAATGGGACTGACGAGAATCAGTTGCAGCAAGGCTGAATGCCAGGCACCGAGCGCCCGCGATGACCGGGTCTCGGATGCAAGCTGCGGCAGGTCTGCGTGAGTTTTGTGGATTGGAGGTAGGCCGTGGCGACATGGGATTGGCAGGTGTTCTGCAAGAACACCATCGACGGGGAGGTGATACCGAGTTGCTTTGGCAGCGGCGGTGACATCACCTATTTGAACTGGCTGATGTCGGCCTGGGGCTGGACGCTGAGCGTCTCGGCCCTGGCCCTGGTGGTGGCCTTGGCCGTCGGTTCCTTGATGGGCATCTTGCGCACCACGCCGAACAAGTGGCTGGTCTTCATTGGCGACGCCTGGACCGAGACCTTCCGCAACATCCCGCTGCTGGTGCAGATCTTCCTCTGGTACCACGTCTTGCCCGCGCTGATCCCGCCGCTGCGCCAGGTGCCCAGCTTCATCCTGGTGGTGCTGGCCCTGGGCTTCTTCACCTCGGCACGGATTGCCGAGCAGGTGCGCGCCGGCATTCAAAGCCTGCCCAAGGGCCAGCGCTATGCCGGCCTGGCCATGGGCCTGACCCTGCCGCAAACCTACCGCTATGTCTTGCTGCCGGTGGCGTTTCGCATCGTCATTCCGCCGCTGACCAGCGAGAGCATGAACATCATCAAGAACTCATCGGTGGCCTTTGCCGTGAGCATTGCCGAGCTGACCATGTATGCCTTGCAAGTGTCGGAAGAAACCTCCAAGGGTATCGAGATCTATCTGGCAGTGACCGGCCTGTATTTCATCTCCGCCTTCTTCGTCAATCGCCTGGCTTTGTTCATTGAACACCGCGTCCAAGTGCCTGGCATGTTGGGAGCCGGCAGATGATGAGCCCCTACGTCACTTCGTTCCTGCCCCCCAAGGGGGCGCAAGCCTCCCTCGGGGCGGCCCAGCGGGAAGCTTTATGAATCTCGATTTCGCATTCCTCGACTGGGGCGTCGTCTCCAGCTTCATCCTCAAGGGCCTGATCTTCAGCATTCAGCTGACCGTGATCGCAACTTTGGGCGGCATTGTGCTCGGCACCTTGCTGGCGCTGATGCGCTTGTCGGGCAAGAAGTGGCTGGTCTGGCCGGCTGCCTTCTACGTCAACACCTTGCGCTCCATTCCGCTGGTGATGGTGATTCTGTGGTTCTTCCTGCTGATCCCGCTGCTGGTGGGGCGGCCCATGGGCGCGGAGATGTCGGCCATGATCACCTTCACGGTGTTTGAGGCGGCTTACTTCTCCGAGATCATGCGCGCCGGTATTCAGTCGGTGCCGCGCGGCCAGGTCAGTGCCGGTTATGCCGTGGGCATGACCTATAGCCAGACCATGCAGACCGTGGTGCTGCCGCAGGCCTTCCGCAATATGTTGCCGGTGCTGATGGCGCAAACCATCATCTTGTTCCAGGACACCTCGCTGGTTTATGCCATTGGCGCTTACGACTTGCTCAAGGGCTTCGAGGTGGCCGGCAAGAACTTCAATCGCCCGGTGGAAACCTATCTGGTTGCGGCCGTTGTCTACTTCGTGATCTGTTTCAGCCTGTCGATGCTGGTGCGTCGCCTGCAGAAGAAGATCGCCATCATCAGATAAGCATGTTGCCCCCGGCCCAGCGAGTACGCTGATCCGCCCCCCTTGGGGGCGGCGATGTTTGGCGGATTGACCGCCAAACATCGCCAAGGCGGGCCGGCTTGGGGCGGCCCGGCGCTCGGCCCGAATGCCTTAGGTTTAGTGCTGCAATGCATCATTGAAGAAAGCAAAGTCATGATTCAAATCAAGAACATCTCCAAGTGGTACGGCCCCTTCCAGGTGCTGACCGATTGCTCCACCAAAATCGAAAAAGGTGAGGTGGTAGTGGTTTGCGGCCCCTCGGGCTCGGGCAAGTCCACGCTGATCAAGACAGTCAATGCGCTGGAGCCTTTTCAAAAGGGCGACATCGTGGTGGACGGCATCTCGCTGGCCGACCCCAAGACCAATTTGCCCCGCTTGCGCTCGCGCGTAGGCATGGTGTTTCAGCATTTCGAGCTGTTCCCGCACCTCAGCGTGACCGAGAACCTGACGCTGGCGCAGATCAAGGTGCTGGGCCGTACGCCGGAAGACGCCAAGGTGCGTGGCCTGAAGATGCTGGACCGTGTGGGCCTGTCGGCGCACAAGGACAAGTTTCCCGGTCAGCTCTCCGGTGGCCAGCAGCAGCGCGTGGCGATTGCCCGCGCACTCAGCATGGATCCGATCGTGATGTTGTTCGACGAGCCGACCTCAGCGCTCGACCCCGAAATGGTGGGCGAGGTGCTGGACGTGATGGTCAATTTGGCCCAAGAAGGCATGACCATGATGTGCGTGACGCACGAAATGGGCTTCGCCAAAAAGGTCAGCAGCCGCGTCATCTTCATGGACGCCGGCAAGATCATCGAGGACTGCAAGCGCGAAGAGTTCTTCGGCAATCCGGATGGCCGCTCGCCGCGCGCCAAGGACTTCCTCAACAAGATCCTGCAACACTGAACTCAGTCCCGGCCACCCTGCGCCGGGACCGATGTGTGGCTTGACGGTGCCGCCTGCTTGCGGCGCCTGTCGCGGTGACACAGGTCGCACTTGTAGCAATTTGTGTGCTTTGTAAGCAGGTGTTTCTGGTTTGGCGCCGCCGTGCGCCTGTCGAGCAAATAGGCGCGAATGTGAGCGCAAATGTTCGCTGAGTGAGCGCTCCGGCCATATCGGTCGCCGGAGTGGACTTTTAGACTTCCGCCTCCCCCCCCTATTTGAGGGGTCTGGCGTGCCGATGTTGAAGAAGGCGGTCAGGCCTTGTCGATTTGTTGACCTGACCGAGAACACTTTTTCATGCATTTGCTGCCTTCGCGTGCGCCTGTTCCCCTTGCCCCTCTTGCCCCCCTTTCCCTCGCGCTGACGCTGGCCCTGGGTCTGAGTTTGTCTGGCTGTGGCGGCAGCGCCGACCCCAACCCAGGTTTTACGGCTGCCCCCGAGCCAGCGCCGGCACCGGCTCCCGGGCCTGACACTTGGGTCGAAACACTTCCGCCCCAGCTTGAGCCCACGATACCCGCGCCAACACCGGCGCCCAACCCAGTAATTCCGGATGGTTCCGCTCCGGTGACGGGGCCGGCGCCTGCGCCCGCGCCTGGGACACCGACAAGCCCGGCGGAGCCGGATGCGCCCGCACCTGGGCCAGCGCCGGCACCCGCACCGGCACCGGCACCGGCGCCTGCACCAGCACCAGCACCAGCACCAGCACCAGCACCAGCACCGGCGCCTGCACCTGCACCTGCACCCGTACCGGCTCCCTCGCCTACACCTGCACCTGCGCCTGGTCCGGCACCAGCTCCGGCTCCCGCGCCTGCGCCTGCGCCCGCACCAGCTCCCGCGCCTGCGCCCGCACCAGCTCCCGCGCCTGCACCAGCACCAGCACCCGCACCCGCACCCATCGACCCGATCGAACGGGCTTTGGTCACCGGCGATGCCAACCCTTTGAATGCTGGCCATCAGGCCACCTTGTTGGATCGCGCGGTGGGCTTGGCTTCGATTTTGTCCAATAGCCAAATGCCCGCAGTGCGTGCCATCTTGGGGGACGACGCGGCCAGCCTGGTCTTGAATCACAGCACCAATAGCACCACCGTCAATGTCGCCAAGAGCAGTCTTGCTGCGCCCTTGCTGAGTGCGGATAGTGGCGCAGGCATGGCGGCAATCTCCATGATCGGCGCGGGCCGCGGCTTGGTCTATGGCGCCAATGTGTTGGCCTGGATGGCCGGTACCAGCGCTCAGCAGCAGCACTTTCCCATCTTCCGCCGTGCCATGAATTGGGTCATCACCGGCGATGCCAACGGGACTTTGCCCGCGCAAGTTCGCGTCGGTGTCGCGGCTTACGACGGCAATACGGTCAAGCAATACCTGACCCGGGTGGGCAGCACGGGCGTTGTATCCAGCTGCGCGGTGGCCGATCCGGCCAACACATGCTGGCGCCAGCTCGATCTGATCGTGTTTGGCAACGGCGTTGCCGACAACCCCGCACTCGGCAATCTGGTGCGTAGCTACCAAGAAGCCGGCAAGGCGGTGGTCTTTATGCAATCCAGCTGGAACGCCTCCAACGGCGCGCAGCGGGTTGTCTCCGGCATGGGCCTCAGCCTGGGCGGCTACCCAGGCAACTACTTTGCCGCAGCCGCGGCGGTGTCAATTGGCGCCACGCGAACCATTGCTGATTTGATAGCCAAGGCCGATCAGTTCGGGAGTTTGATCTCGACCCTGCGCATGCTGCCGCGCACCGATTTGAAGATCGACTTTGCGACCGACAGCACGGCGCTGCAACCCATCAACACCGTCAGCACCGCCTTGTCCAGCATCCAGGGTGCCGGCACCAATGTCTTTGCCGACCCGGATGCGATGCTGTTCCGCCACCTCGCCTTGTGGGCTGACCTGCAGCGCTTGAATGTGCGCTATGGCGCGCCGCTCTCGGCCAAGGGCAATTCAGGGGACTTTTTGCGGACCTATGCCTCTGACTCCTGGCTGGTCTTCAATCGCAGTGCGACCACGGTGCCGCCCAACGGCGCAGGTGATTACATGCCCCCGCAGGCGCGTGATATCGCGGTCAGCAATGATTGGGAAACGCTGACGGTGACCATTCCGCAGACCGGCGGCGTTACGCTGATCGGGCGTGCGTCCATCCCAGGTAAGCCGCTGCAAGTCGAAGTGCTGGATGCCAAGGGCGCCACCAGCCTGTCTTTGCAAACCAGTTACCTGCGCGTCTGGGGCAACCCCCTCACGGACGGCAGCTATGCCCGCCCGCGCCGCCCGAATTCTTTTGCCATTCCCTTGCGTGGCGTGACCAATTTCGTCTCGCCATTTGGCGGCCCTTTGATGTTGTCTTACGGTGGCGCAACACCTGCCACTGTGATCACTTTGCGTATCAAGGGTGCGGCGAAATATGCCCACTTTGACTTCACCAAGAACCCGAGCCAGGCAGAACTCGACGAGGCGGTGGCCGCGCTCAAGAAGGGCGACTTTGGTTGGCAGACGAATAAGTTTGTGGGTGGGGAAATCCAGCAAATCACCAAATATGCCAAGAGCGCCATCGGTAACGGCGACCCGCGCACTTATGTGGTGAACAACCTCAAGGAAGGCTTGTTCGATAGCAATCACTTCGCCAACGGCTATCGCAATATGCCCATTTCGGCCACGGCCACGACGCTGTGCGATGCCTTCGCTTGGGACTGCAGCGGCCCCATTCATAACGCGCCCGGCGTGCAGCACTTCATTGGCTGGATCGCCACCTGTGGCTTCCTGTGTTCCGGCAACCCATCGGATGGCTCCGCCGGCCTGGGCGTCGGCTGGGGCTGGGCGCACGAGTTGGGTCACAACACCGTGCAGCGCGTGATGCGCATGGTGCCTGGCGGTAAGGGCTGCTCGACCGAGTGCGACAACAACATCCTGGCCAGCGCCACCATGTTGCGTATCTACGAGACCATGGGCATCAATACCGGGCATAACCTGGATCACCCAGGCCTCTACGCCATGCTTTTGGCGGCGCGCGGTGCGGGTCTGACCGGTGAGGCCTTGCGTGCCAATATGCAGACGCAGCTGTGGGGCGGCAGCTCGCAAAACCCCATGCGTGCGGTGCACTTCCAACTGGCCTTCCTGTATGCCAAGGAACGCTATGGCCTGGCCCAACCCACCATGCTGACCACGCTGGAATTCTTCCAGCTGCTCACCAAGGCCGACCGCCTGGTGGCGCGCGCCTGGGATGCCAATAACCGTGGCAAGTACGCCATGGGCCGCTATGCCAACAACACCATCAAGAACGAAGACTTGTTCTATGTCTTGAGCTCCAAAATCATCGGCAAGGACGTGAGCAAGTACTTCGAGATGTACGGCTTGCCCTTGAGCCCTGAGGCCGTGGGCTCGGTGCAGGACTTGAAGTTGCCGGTGGCCTCGCGAGTCTTCTACGCCTTGCCAGCGGGCAAGCACAACATCTTGGCCACCGGACGCTGGGTGGACATCGAGGCCAGCGTGCCGGCCTACCCCAGCTTCTAAGGGCAGGCCAAAGCCTTTGTTGCGCCCGGCCTGATGGGCGGGTGCGCAGCGGCGGATGAGATAATTCAAGCATGAACGAGATCCGCATTACCCGCCCCGACGATTGGCATGTGCACCTGCGCGACGGCGCTGCTCTGGCCGCCGTCTTGCCCGCCACCGCACGTCAATTCGCGCGCGCCATCGTCATGCCGAATCTGCGCCCGCCGATCACCACGGCCGCGCTGGCACAGGCTTACCGCGAGCGCATTCTGGCGGCGCTGCCGGAAGGTGCGAACTTCACGCCCTTGATGACCATGTACCTCACCGACAACACGCCGGTGGAGGAAATCCGCCGGGCGCGTGATGCTGGCGTGGTGGCCTTGAAGCTGTATCCGGCCGGTGCCACCACCAATAGCGATGCGGGCGTGAGCGATATCCGCAAGACCTACCGCACGCTGGAGGCCATGCAGCGCGAGGGCTTGCTCTTGCTGGTGCACGGCGAGGTGACCGACCCGGAGGTGGATGTGTTCGACCGCGAGGCCGTCTTCATCGACCGCGTCATGCGCCCCCTGCGCAAGGACTTCCCGGAACTGAAGGTGGTGTTCGAGCACATCACCACGCTGGAAGCCGCGCAATACGTGGCCGAGAGCGACCGCTTCACCGCGGCCACGCTGACGCCCCAGCATTTGCTCTACAACCGCAACGCCATCTTCACCGGTGGCCTGCGCCCGCATTACTACTGCCTGCCGGTGCTCAAGCGCGAGCAACATCGCTTGGCGCTGATTCAAGCCGCTACCTCGGGCAGCAACAAATTCTTCCTCGGTACCGACAGCGCGCCGCATGCCTCGGTGCTGAAAGAGAACTCGGTCTGTGGTGCCGGTTGCTACACCGCCATGTCGGCCTTGGAGCTGTATGCCGAGGCCTTCGAAGCCATGGGCGCGCTGGACAAGCTCGAAGGCTTTGCCAGCTTCCATGGCCCTGATTTCTACGGCCTGCCGCGCAACACCGACACCGTGCTGCTGCGCCAAGAGAAGTGGTCCCTGCCCGAGTCCGTGCCTTTTGGCGAGGCGCTGATCAAGCCCTTGCGCGGCGGCGAATCTCTGGGCTGGAAGTTCATCGGCTGACGCGCAGTGCCTGGCTTGCAGGTGCGCGGCAAGCGGGCACCGGTTAGCGAGCCAGGTGCGAGTTGGGGGCGAGCGGGTGGAGGTGCTGAACAGATCATGAAAGGTTTGGATCTGTTCTTTTTGCAGCCGCTCTATCAGCAACTGGCCGATCGGCCGGACTTGCTGCGCAGCCTGGAGCGTGACTGCGGCCTGCGGGTCGTGATCCAGCAAGGCCTTGGCCTGATGCCTACCTCGGCCATGCTGCGCCTGCTGGAGCGCCTGCACGCTGAGGGCGACCCACACCGGGGTGCTTTGCTGGCGATGCAGGCCGATGCCAGCGTGGCCAGCGGCGTGCTGTACTACCTGCGCAGCCATGCGCTGCTGGGGGAAGCCATGACCGAGCTGCTGCGCCTGCGCGCGCGCATCTTGCCCGATGGCCATATGCAGATGGAGGTGCATTCCCATCATGTCGCCATTCATATGCGGCCTTCTTACCAAACCCAGAAGCTGGGACGCCAGTTGCGCTACGAGGCCGGGCTGGTGTGGTTGCACCATGTGTTCACGCAGTGCGCCGGGGGCGAGTTGGCGGCCTTGTCGGTCGATCTGATGAGCCCGCCATCGTCCCAGCCCGGCGTGCTTGATTCCCTTTTGGGCTGCCCGATTCAGTGGGGCAGTGAGGCCTGCGTCATTCGCTACCCGCGCTCGGTGCTGACGCTGCCCCTGCCGGGTTACAGCCCGGGCGTTTTGAACGCCTTGCGGCCGCAGGTCGACAGCCTCTTGCCCGGCCCTTCGGCAGCGCAAGAGCGGCCCAGCGAAAAAGTCTCGGCCTGGTTGGCCGCACAGCCCCAGTTGAACCAGGTGACGCTGGAGCAGGCCGCGCAAGCGATGGCCTGCGGCGCCAGCACCTTGCGGCGCCAGCTGATGAATGAGGGCCAAGGCTTCAATGTCCTCTTGCAAGCGCAGCGGCGTGCGCGTGCCTTTGCCGCTGTGGCCTTTGGCGAGCAGCCTTTGAGCCAGGTGGCGGTGGCGCTGGGCTATTCGGACCGTGCGGGCTTGGAGCGTGCATTTCAGAACTGGTTCGCACTGCGGCCGGCCTTGCTGCGCGCGGAGTTGACGTCATTGCTGGCGCCACGCGGCTTGGCGGCGAGCACAGCCTTGCGGCAAAGCGTTTTTGAAGCCCTGGCCTCGCCCGGCAGTGGCGCGCAGGGCCGCGCCGACACCGTGTCGAGCACGCAGCGCCGCAGCTGGATGCGCGTGGCACTGGTGCAGGCGATCTTGCAGGCCATTGAAGCTCCGCTCGAAGCGTCGCATGAGTCCATGTGCTCGGCCCTCAGCTTGGGCTGCTTGTGGTTGCAGAGCTTGGCCGACGAGGTGCAGCCTGCCCCCCAAGTGGACTGTGCCGATGCCTTGCAAGCCGCGCGCCTTTTGCTGGCGGCCTGGCAGTGGCCGCCCGACTGCTTGCAGCGCTTGCAGCGCCTGCAGGAGGATGTGCAAGCTGGCCGCGCCGAGCCTTGGGCCGATGCCTTGGTTTGGGCGGATGAACTGCTGAGTGAGGACTCGACAAGCGCTACGCCTGCTCAACTCAGTCCAGCGGCGCAACGCTGCTTGCAGGCTCTGCGTCAGGCCGATCACGCCTGGACCGAGGCATCGGCCTGGCTTGCTCATTGCGAGGCCTTGCGCCAGCAGCCCTTGCATTTGATCGAACGGGTTTGTCCGGTGCTGCGTTTGTTCGACGCCCGCCAGGTGGAGGCATCTCTGCATGCATGAGCATCCCCGCATCCGGGTTGAGCTGCGGCATTTGCAGCCGCTCTACGAGATCCTGGCGCACCGGCCCGACTTGCTGGCCGAGCTGGAGGCGCGCGGCATGTTGCTGCGCGTGCCCGCCAACGATTTGCGCAGCCTGCCGCTGGAGGCGCGGCAGGACATGGCGCTCTTCCTGCATGCCCAGGGCGAGCCTCACTACGGCGCCCAGTTAGCGGCGCGGGTGGACCTCAGCGCGGGCGAAGGCTTGCTTTACTTTGCCCGCAGCAGCGAGACCCTGCACGAGATGCTGGCCGAGCTGATTCACCACCAATCGGTCTGGTTGCCGGGGGCGACCTTGCAAGTTAGCGAAGAGGGGCAGACGCTGCGCATCACCCTGACGCCGCTGATGAGTGCGCCGCCATTGGGCTTGTTGACTTATTGGGAGGGCACGCTGACCTGGCTGCGCCGAGCCATCAATTTCTGCCTGGGCCAAACGCCCACGGTGCTGGACGCCTGGGTCATGACGCCGCCCAGCGCGCAAGCCCATGTTCTGGATCAGTTGCTGGGCTGTGCGGTGCAGTTTGGTGCCGACTGTTTTGGCCTGCGCTTGCCACTTGAATGGTTGAGTAAGCCTTTGCCCGGCAGCCACGCCGCCGTGCGGCAGCGCACGGCCAGATGCTTCGATGTGCTGGGGCGGCGGCAGCTGGATCACGAACCGGTGTGGCGCCGTGTGCTCGATGTCATCGAGGCGGCGACGCAGCCAGGCGATTTCGGCCTCGAGACGGTGGCCGCTAAGTTGCAACTCACGCCTAGCACCCTGCGCCGCCATCTGGCGCAAGAGGGCTGCAGCTTCAGTGCCTTGCTGGAGGCGCATCGGCGCCAGCGCGCTTTTGAATTGATGGTGCTGCAAGACTGCCCGGTGGAGCTGGCCGCGCAGCAATTGGGCTACTCCGGCCGGGTGGCGCTGGGCCGGGCCTTTCGGGGCTGGTTCGCCGGACCACCCGCCCGCTTGCGCCGCCACCTGCAAGCGCTGCAGGCCTTGGAGGCAGCGGAGGACTGGGCCTCGCCCCTGCGCCTGCCGGCTTTTGATCTGCCCGCGGCGGGTGCTAGCTTTCACCCCCTGGGTACGCAGCTGCGCGCCGACCCGGTCTTGTGGGCTCATGCGCTCGGGCTGGCGGCACAGGCACGTTTTGGCGCTCAGTCTTTGCAGCCCGATGACGACGCTTTGTTGCAGCAGCTGGGCACCAGTCGCTTGATGGATGCCATCCAGGCCCGGGCTTGGATGCTGGGGCGCCAGCCCGTGGCTGTGCCTTTGCAAGCGCGTTGGCAGCAGTTGCTGGCGCTGGCCCAGGGCCAGCATGATCAGGCGCCGGTGCCCCTCGCCGCCTTCGCGCTGCTGGCTTGGGCTGAACTGGGCGCCTTGCTCTTGCAGCGGGTGATCGGTAGCTCGTATCTCGACTTCAGAAGCGCCTGGGCGCAGCGCCCTCCGGCAGAGCAATGGGCCGAGGAACGCCGGCGTTATGGTCTGGATCGCCGCGATGCCAGCTATTTGCTGCTGGCCGCCTGGGGCCTGCCAACGGCGGTGCTGGAGTGGTTGGCCAGCCTGAGTGAGGCGGATCAGGATGCGGCGCAGCCTAGCGATCAAACGTCCCAGGCCGCTGAGTTCAAGCGCCTGGCCGAGCTGTTGGCCAGGCCGCCGGTGGCGCTAAGCGCGATCAGCGGGGCGCAGGACTGATGCCCCCTTGGCAGATCGACTGGCAGCAGCCCTGGTATGCGCCCTTGCGCACCCTCGGCGAGCCGTTGCTTGCGCAGATCAGGCAAGGCGCCTCGGTGGCACAGGCTTTGAACTCGGCCCTGCAGGCCCAGCCCATCCATCTGCCCGCTGGCGACTTGCGCTTTGTGGCGCAGACCGAGCTGCCCGCCGGCATGGGCTTTGAGGCCTTTGTGCACAGCCAAGCCGCCGTGCCCACGCGCGACAACTGGCACGACTTCTTCCATGGCCTGATCTGGCTGCAGCAGCCGCAGCTCAAAGCACGCTTCAATGCATGGCATTTGGAGGCCTTGGCGGCAGACGAAGCCGGCCCCGGGAGACGCGGGCCGATGCGCGATGCCCTGACCCTGTTTGACGAGAACGGCCTGATCCTGCAAGCCCCGGCGCCCCTGGCCGAGGCTTTGCGCGAGCGGGACTGGACGGCGCTGGGCGGCAGCCTGCGCCCGCTGTGGCGCCAGGCGCGCTGGCAAGTGGTGGGCCATGCCTTGCTGGAAAAGCTGCTGCAGCCGCGCAAGCCCATTTGTGCACATGTGCTTTTGGATGCCAGCGTGCTGGAAGACCCGCTGCGCCTGCGCCAAAAGCCCTTCTTTGCCTTGCCGGTGCTGGGCATTCCGGGCTGGTGCGCGGCCAACGAGAACCTGGATTTCTACCGCGATCCGGGGGTGTTTCGCCCCTTGCGCTAGCATCCAGGCCACATGCCTCACCGGGAGTTGGTCTTGCACATGCCGTTTTGTTTGCTGGCGCGAGGGTCAGGTCTTGCCGGGCGCGGGCTGTTGCGTCGCGGGCTGAGCCTTCTGACATTGATGCTGACACTGATGTTGTCAGTGCAGGCGCAAGCGCAGCCCAAGTCTGGCGCCTTGCCTGAGTCTGTTCCTGCAGCCGCTGAGCCTGCGGCCAGCGCGCCGGTGTCCGCCAGTGCGCGGCGCCTGTACGAGGGCGCGCGCAGCCAGTTGCTGCAAATCCGCACCCTGCTCAAGAGTCAGGACAGCCAGGCCTCGGTGGGTTCGGGCTTTGTCGTCAGCGAGCAGGGCCATGTGATCACCAACTATCACGTCATCAGCCAGTTCGCTCTGGAGCCCGAACGCTATCGCCTGCGGTATGCGGGCACCGACGGCAGCGGCGGGAAGCTGGAGCTGCTGGACATCGATGTGCGCCGCGACCTGGCACTGCTGCGCGTCAAGGACTTTGCGCCTCGCGGCGCCGCGCTGCGCTTTCGCCCGCAGGAGCAGCCGCTGTCCAAGGGCGACCGCATCTACTCCATGGGCAATCCGCACGATGTGGCTTTTGCCGTGGTCGAAGGCAATTACAACGGCCTGGTGGAACGCAGCTTCGATGCGCTGATTTACTACTCCGGCAGCATCAACTCGGGCATGAGCGGCGGGCCGGTGCTGGACGAGGCCGGGCGGGTGGTGGGCGTCAATGTTTCGGCCATGTTCTTCGCCCAGCAAATGAGCTTTCTGGTGCCGGGCGAGTATGCCCAGGCCTTGCTGATGCGCAGCCGCGATGCCAAGCCGCTGACGCAGCCCGCCTGGGGCCGGCTGCGCGAGCAGTTGCTGGCCTACCAGGAGGAGCTGAGCGCTCGCTTCATCGCCCAACCCTGGCAGGCGCAAGCGCCGAGTAGCCCGGAGCGCTACCGCCTGCCGGTGCCGCAAGAGTTGTTCATGCGCTGTTGGGGGCGCGGCACACAGGCGGATGCCAAAGGCCTGGAGTTCCAGCGCTCGCAATGCCGCATGGAGCATGCGCTCTTCATCAATGGCAGCCTGCAGACCGGCTTTCTGTCCATGAGCCATGAGGCTTACGACGGTGCCAAGCTCGGCCCCTGGCGCTTCGCCAAACAGTATTCGGCCAGCTTCCGCAATGAGCGCCTGGGCCGCGACGACAAAGACCGCACCGCGCCGTTTTGCAAAGAGGAGTTCATTGACCGCGAGGGCCTGCCGCTGCGTGCCGTGGTCTGCCTGCGGGCCTATCGCAAGCTGGCCGGCCTGCATGATTTGAGCGTGCTGGTGACCACGGTGGACGCGCCCACCGAAGGTGCGCTGGGCCGCTTCAACGCCGCCGGCGTGAGCTTTGACAACGCGCTGAAGCTCAGCGCCCACTATCTGGAGGGCTTCGCATGGACGCCGAAGAACAGCCGAGCCAAGCCATGACGACGCATCACATCGGCGTGCTGGAGCTGCTGGGCCGCGAGGGTCAGGTCTTGCGGGCGCAGCGCGTCTTGCAGTGGCCCGTGCGCATCGGCCGCTCGCCCGCTTGCGAGCTGGTGCTCGACGATGCCCATCTGGCCGCCGAGCATGCCCAGCTGGACTGGACCGAGGCCGGCCCGCAATTGCGCATGCTGCCCAGCCTGAATGGCGGCTGGCAGGGTGAGCGGCGCCTGCTTGCCGGTGATGTGACTGACTTAGGCCCGACAAGCCAGTTCCAGCTCGGCGCCAGCCAATTGCGCTGGCGCGGCCTGGACGCCGCGCTGCCGCCCGAGCAGCCGCTGGAAACCCATTTGCATCGCCTGCAAGGCCAGCATCTGCATTTGCGCCCGGGCCTGGCCCCGGTGCTGGGCTTGCTGCTGCTGTGGTTGGCCATGCTGGCGGGTCAGCAGTGGACGCAGCTCAATCCGGGTTCGCGTTGGATGGACTACAGCGGCGCCGTGCTGCTGCCCCTGGCAGGCTTGCTGAGCTGGGTGGGTTTTTGCGCGCTGGTGACTCAGCTGTTCCGGCGCAGCTTCCCCTTCGCCGCGCATCTGCGCATTGCCTTGCGCTTGCTGATTCTGCGCATGCTGCTGCTGGGCTTGGTCTTGCCCGCGCTGGCCTATGCCTTGTCCTGGCCACGCCTGATGGTGCTGGACGATTTGATTGACGCTTTTGGCCTGGCGCTGCTGCTGGGCTGGCATGCCAGCCTGATCTGGCCGCGTCCGCGGGTGCAGCGCCGCATCGCTGTGGCGCTGGTCGGCCTGGCTTGCTTGGGCCTGGGCCTGGACATGGCGCGCCGCCAGGAGCAGCAGTACTGGCTGGGCCCGGCCTATTTGAGCGCCTTGCCGCCGCCCGCCCTGCGCCTGGTGGAGCCCAAGCCGGTGACTGAGTTGCTGGATGCCTTGCGGCCCCTGGAGGCCGAACTGGCCCGCCAGGCGGCGAAAGACAATGATCAGGTCGGCGCCAGCGTGGAGTTGGAAGACTAGCGCCGGCCATCGGGCCAGCAGGGCAGGGGTGCGAAATGACCCTGACGCAAAGCCCAAGCGGCGTGAGCCGCCGCTTGGCTTAATCAATCAATCAATCAATCAAGCCGGCAGGAAGCCTTCGATCGACAGATAGCGCTCGCCGGTGTCGTAGTTGAAACCCAGCACGCGCGCATTCGGGCCCAGCTCGGGCAGCTTCTGCGCGATGGCGGCCAGGGTGGCGCCGCTGGAGATGCCCACCAGCAGGCCTTCCTCACGCGCGCAGCGGCGGGCGTATTCGCGGGCCGGTTCGGCATCGACCTGGATCACGCCGTCGAGCAGATTGGTGTGCAGGTTTGCCGGAATAAAGCCTGCGCCAATGCCCTGGATCGGGTGCGGGCTCGGCGCGCCGCCGCTGATCACGGGCGAGGCGCTGGGCTCCACCGCAAATACCTGCAGCTGGGGCCAGGCTTGCTTGAGCACTTGTGCGCAGCCGCTGATGTGGCCGCCGGTGCCCACGCCGGTAATTAGCACGTCCAGGCCTTCGGGGAAGTCATTGAGGATTTCTTGCGCCGTTGTACGCACATGCACGGCGACGTTGGCCGGGTTCTCGAACTGCTGCGGAATCCAGGCGCCGGGGTGCTGGGCTTGCAGCTCTTGGGCGCGGGCGATGGCGCCCTTCATGCCTTTTTCGCGCGGCGTCAGGTCGAAGCTGGCGCCGTAGGCCAGCATCAGGCGGCGGCGCTCGACCGACATGCTGTCGGGCATCACCAGAATCAGCTTGTAGCCCTTGACGGCGGCCACCATGGCCAGGCCCACGCCGGTGTTGCCGGAGGTCGGCTCGATGATGGTGCCGCCGGGTTGCAGCAGGCCACGTGCCTCGGCGTCTTCCACCATGGCCAGGGCAATGCGGTCCTTGATCGAGCCGCCCGGGTTGCCGCGCTCGGACTTAATCCAGACCTGCTGCTGCGCCCCCGCCACGCCATTGAACAGGCGCTGCATGCGGATGTGCGGGGTGTTGCCGATGGTGGCGAGGACGTTATTGGCTTTCATGGCGATGGGCTCCGGTGGAAGTTGGTCAGATGGTGTTTGGGCAAGATGGTAGCGGCACTGCAGTCAAGATGCAGATGTAGGGCAATCCAGGCGGGCGGCCTCCTAGAATCGCCTGCTAGTTAATGGCTTAAGCGCTCGGGGCAAAACAAGATGAATATGACGGATGGCTTTGAAAACTGCGTGTGCAAGCTCTTGGAGGCCGAGGGCTATTGGGTGCGGCGGGGCGTGCGTGTCAACCTGACACAGGACGAAAAGCGCGCCATCGGCAAGACCTCGGCGCCGCGCCCCATCGTTGACCTGGTGGCCCTGCATTTCGGCCGCAATGAATTGCTGGCGCTGGAAGCCAAGAGCTATGCCGACACGCCCGGCGTGAAGCTGGCGCAAATGCAAGAAGAGCACGAGGTGCCGGCAGGCCGATTCAAGCTCTTCACCTCGGAGCGCTACCGCACGGTGGTGCTGGAGCGGCTGAAGCAGGATTTGATCGAGGGCGGCATGGCTAACGCGCAAAGCACGCTGACGCTGGGCCTGCTGGCCGGCAAGGTCAACCAAGGCCAAAGCCAGGCCATTCGTGACTTGATGGCCGCGCGCGGCTGGCTGTTTTGGTCGCCCGACGATGTGAAGGCCAAAATGGCCGCGCTGCAGGACTGAGGCGCGGCCCAGCGATTCCTCAATCACTGCGCCATCACACTAAGTTCCTAGGCATGCACGCTCTGGGCCGCCCGCACAGTTGGATTGCCGCCCTTGGCTTGGCGCGCCGCCCGGCTGAGCCGGCGCGCATGCAGCAATGCCTGCTGCTGGCCGGCTTGCTGCACCTGTGGCTGGTGCTGCTGGTGGGCAATACCACCGGCGGCACGGCGCGCCCGGGTGACGGCGTGTGGGGCCGGCTCAATATCACCTTGCAAGGGCCGGTGAACGGCAGCCCTGATGGCGACCCCGCGGCGCTGCCTCGCAATAACGGGCCACGCGGCAGCGCGCCGCAAGAGCGCTTTGGCGGCGCGGTGCGCGAGCTGGCGCAGACGCCCGCTGCCACGACGCCACCTGGCGCGGCGCAGCTCGGGCCCTGGGCGCCCCAGGCATTGCCGCCGGTCAGTGCTGACGCAAGGCCGGCGGCGCCGCCTGAACCGCCCAACCCGGTATCACCGCCCGTACCCCGGGCGCCGGTGGCATCGGTGACGCCTGCGGCAGCGCTGGAACCCGCTCCTCTTGCATCGCCTGCTCCACCTGCAGCAGCCGAAGTCAGTGTCAAAGCCTTGCCCGAGCCAGTGTCAGAACCCGCGCCCAGCACGGCCAAGCTGCAGGCGCCCGCCAACACCGTTCAACGTCTGTCGGCCACAGCCTTGACTGCCACCAAGTCCGTAGTCCTCACACCGGCCCCTGCCGAGCTGCAGGCGCCAGTGCTCGCGCCGCTCAGCCCTGCGCCGACCTTGAAGCAGTTTGACGCGGCAACTGCCAGCCCTGCGCTCGAGCGGGTGCGGCCGGACGCTGCCTTGCTCAAGGCCAGGCCGACCAGCCCGACGATCCCGAGCAATGCGCTTGTCCCAGCGGCAACGGGGCAGGCCGCTCAGGCGCTATCTGCCTTGCCACAGCTGCCGCCCCTGCAGCATCAGTTGCCCAAGTTCGAGCCAAAGCCTGTGCCTAGCCCGCAGCCCATGCCGGTGCAGGTCCCGGTGCAAGCGCTGCCCGCGCCCGCGATCAGCCCTTTGCTTCCCGCTCCTCCGCTCACGACACCATCGCCGGCCACCACGGCCCCAGTCGCGCCAAGCCCGGCGGCCGCAGACCGGCCCGTGGCAGCAGCAGTTCCCGCGCCCGGTGCCGATGCCGTGAAGCCCAGCACGTCGCAGCCGCTCAAGGCCGAGCCGGCACCGGCCGCTGAGCCAGCCGGGCCAAACTCGATCAGCCCTAGCGCCAGCGTCACCACCACCCCGGCGACACCGCGCCTGGGCTCGCCCAGCAGCGCCAGCCTTTCGGCCAAAGATGGCAAGCCGGCCACGAGTCAGGCGCCATCGTCGTCTTCGCCGCAGCAGCCCTCCAGTGGCTCGGTCGGTTTAACCGGTGCGCCGGATGCCGGCAGCCAGCTCGGCCGCGACCTGGCCACGCCGCCATCGGCCGCCAGCGAGTTGCCGCAAGCGCCGGCGCGCTTGAATTTGTCTTTGCCTACCCGGCCGCGCGGCGGCGAGCTGTCGGGCCGCGGTTCGCGTGGCGCGCTGGACTTGTTGCCCACCCCGCCTGAGCAAAAGTCCAAGCTGGCCCAGGACTTGGAAAAGGCCGGCAAGCAAGACTGTCGCCAGGCCTACGGCGGGGCGGGTCTGCTGGCCGTCGTGCCGCTGGCGCTGGACGCCGTGCGCGACAAGGGCTGCCGTTGGTAGACGCCTTGTTTCGCGCCGAACCCAAGGCTTGATGGGGCGGGATTTGCGGGATTCCCTGCACCCCACAGCGCCGCACAATAGCGCCATGCCAGCCCGCGACCCGGATCAGGACAAGAACAGCGCCCCCTTCGACCCCAACCGGGTGATGCAGGACTTCGCCCAACTTCTGCGTGACCGCGAAAAGCCGGTGGATTTGTCCATCTCGCAAGAGACCCTGCGCGCCAATGTGGATGCCCTGAACGGGCGCACTGTGGACAAGGCCCGCAGCAGCGGCAATGGCAGCAAGTCCAGCGTGGGCGCCGCGCCGTGCGCCTCAGGCCCGGCCCGCCCTTCGAAGCCGCGCTGGAATATGGACGATGTCGAGGACGTGGAGGACATCAGCGGCCGCACGCAGCCGCATCGACTGGCGCTGGGCACCGATCTGCCGACGCCGCCCGATGTCGTCGCGACGTGCAGGGCGGCTGAACTGCGCGCCGAAGCTGCGGCCGCTGAGCAAGCGGCAAGTGCGGCGGCGGCCCGGGCTGCGGTGCTGGTGAAACAGGCCGAGGAGGCAGAAGCGGCAGCAGCGGCCGAACAAGCCCGCCAGGCGCAGGCCCAAGCGGCTGAACACGCTGCGCGCCAGGCTCGAATCGAAGCCCAAGCCCAAGCCCAAGCTGCCGCGCGCGCCGCGCTTGCGCGCCAAGCCGAGCGCCATGCCCAGCTTCAGCAGCTGTTGCGCGAGTGTGCGCAAGTGCAAATGCAAGCCTTCGAGCAGGCGCGGTTTGCCGACGTGGCGGAGCAAGCGGCGCTGCAGGCCCAAGTTGAGGCCTGCAACAACAGCCTGCAAGCCCAGGTGCTGGCGCGTGCCGTGGATGAATGGGCCAGGCGGCAGCGCCAACAACAGGCTGCCGAGGATTTGCAGGCCTTGCTGGACGCGCAGTTGGCAGCGAGCCTGCAGGCCGCCAAGCAGGCGCAGCAGGTGATAGCCGCAACTCAGGCCCAATGCCAGGCTGAGGCCAGCGCCTTGGCGGCCCAGCTGCAGGCGGAGGTCTTGGCGCTGGCCCGCCAGCATCAGCAAGAACAGTTGGCACAGCGCAAACGCTCAGAGCAGTTGGCGGACTTCTTCCGGCAGTTGCTGAGCCAGGCTCAAGCCTTCGCCCAGCAGTTGGAGGCCAAGGAGCTACCCGCCCAGGCCAAGCAGCTGGCCGATCAATTGCTACTGCTGCAAGGGCAAGCCCGCGCCTTGGCCGAGCAATGCCTGGCACGCTTGCTGGCCGAGCATGCCGCCAGTCTGGCTCTCGCGGCCCTCGCGGCCCTCGCGGCTCGCAAGCAGCGGCTGCAGCAATTGATTGCCACGGCCCAAAGTGAATGCGCCCAATCCCTGACTTTGCAGCAGCGCGAGGCCGACCATGCCCAGGCCACCTTGCAGGCACAGGTGCTGGCGCTGACGGCCGCTTTGCAAAACCAGGTTTGCCAAGACGCTCTGCATTGGCGCGCCGAGCAATTGGCGCGTGCGCGAGCACAGGAACAGGCTGAGGCTGAGGCGACCGCCAAGGCCGCGCAAGCCAAAGCCGCAAAGCAAGCCGCACTGTCGCTACGGCAACGCGAACGTGCCCAGGCGCGCGATGAAGCGAAGGCCCGCAAAGACGCGGAGCGCAAGGCCAAACTGGCGGCTGCAGCAGCGGCAGCCGAATCTGCCGCTGCTGCTGCCGCCGCTGAATCTGCCGCTGAAGCCCGTGCGGCCGAACAAGCACGGTTGCAGGTGCAGCTGGCGGCTGAACGCGCTGCGGCTGAACGCGCTGCGGCTGAACGCGCTGCGGCTGAACGCGCTGCGGCTGAACGCGCTGCGGCTGAACGCGCTGC
>NZ_JBCARA010000007.1:0-255628 GCF_038419725.1 Roseateles sp. PN1
CGGAAGGCTTGGCTCGGCTGCCGAAGGACTTGCCGCGATACCAGCGGCAAGGCTGTCACCAACTGATTGAGCGGGTTGTGAGCGACAGACCGCCCGAGTGAGCACAGCGAGCGAATAGCTCTGAGGCTGCACAGCCAAGCCGGAAGACTTGGCTCGGCTGCTGAAGGACTTGCCGCGGTACCAGCGGCAAGGCGGTCACCAACTGATTGAGTGGCTTAAGCGCCCCCCACCACCCGCTGCGCCACCGCCGTGTACAGCGGAATCCCCAGCAAGATATTGAAGGGGAAGGTGATCCCCAGCGACATGCCGAAGTAAAGGCTGGGGTTGGCTTCCGGAATCGCGTGGCGAATCACCGCGGGCACGGCGATGTAAGAAGCACTCGCTACCAGCACCATCAGCAAGGCCGTGTTTCCTGCCGACACGCCGAACAGCAGCGCCAGGCCCAATGCCACGCTGGCATGCACCAGCGGCGCCCCCAGGGCATAGGCGATCAACCAGGGCGACTGCGCCTTGAGCCCGCCCATATTGCGCGCCGCCAGCAAGCCCATGTCCAGCAGGAAGAAGGCCAGCATGCCTTTGAACAGGTCGATGGAGAAGGGCTTCATCGCCGCCTCACCGGCCGAACCGCTGACCAAGCCCACCACCATGGCACCCATCAGCAGCAGCTGCGCACCGTCGGTCAAAGATTCATGCAGGATCTTGCCGAGGCTGGCGTCCTGAGTTTTGGCTGCACCCGCCACTGCGCCCGCGTCCTGGCTGCTGCGCTGCTTTTGCCTGACCCAGTTGGCCAGCAGCACGGCGATGATGATGGCAGGCGACTCCATCAAGGCCATGGCCGCCGCCATATGGCCGCCGTAGTCAATGTCGTGATTGTTCAGGTACTGCGTGGCGGTGATGAAACTCACCGCGCTGACCGAGCCGTAAGTGGCGGCGATGGCCGCGGCGTCGAAGCCCGAGAGAAAGCGCCGCAGGGTCAGATAGCCCATGGCCGGCACCAACACGGCCAGCAGAAGAGCCAGCCCCAGGCTGACGCTGACTTCCATCGTTAGCCCTGATTTGGCCAGCGCAAAGCCGCCCTTCAGGCCCAGGGCCATCAGCAGATACAAAGACAAAAACCTCGAGATCGGGGCGGGGATCTCGAGGTTGGATTTCAATGCTCCGGCGAGGATGCCAAAGATAAAGAAGAGGATGGCGGGGTCGAGGAAATTCTGCATCCTCAGATTATCCAGGCGCCCAAAGTCGTGGCCATGCTGGTCGCGCCAATGCCGGCGAGCAGATGCGCATCGCGGGTGTTTTTGGCGCGGTATTCGCAGACAGCGGCATAAAGAATGGCGACTGCAGTCACGCCAAAGCAAATCATCAAACTAGACATGGCAATCTTTGTATGGGTGTGTGGCGCTGGCCGCTGTGCCATCGCCGTCGTCATCGTCATAGCGGTTCTGGTCCGCTTGCGCCTTGAGTGCGGCGCAATGCGGCGGGTCGATGTGCTTGAGTTCGGACCAGCGCATCAATGCAGCGGCGGCCAGTTCATCGCCACTGCTGTCGAAGCTAAGGAGCTAGGCTTGCTCGCTCTGTCCGGCCAGACCGGTTTCGAATTCGCTGCGCATCTTGCTTGGGCTTGGTGTCAGGCTTGGGTGGTGACCTTGGCGCCGCGCTCAAGCCACAGGCCCGGCAGGGCCTGTGGTTCGCGCAGCTACGGTTTTGCTGGCATCAATCGTTCGAGCTGCCGAAGCCGAACAGGCTCAACAAGCTGGTGAACAAATTGAAGATCGAGACGAACAAGCTCACCGTGGCCAGCACATAGTTGCTCTCGCCACCGTTCACGATGCGGCTGGTCTCGAACATGATCAGGCCGGCCGACAGCAAGGCCACCATGGCGGACACGGCCAAGCTCAGCGCCGGGATTTGCAGGAACACGGCGGCCAGGCCGCACAGCATCGCAATCACCATGCCGGCGAACAGGAAGCCGCCCATGAAGCTGAGGTCGCGCTTGCTCGTCAACACCCAAGCCGACAGGGCCAGGAAGGTGGCGCCGGTGGCCGCCAAGGCCATCATCACCACTTCCGCGCCGTTAGGCAGTGACAAGCTGCGGGTCAGCAGCGGGCCCATGGTGTAACCCATGAAGCCGGTCAAGGCGAACACCACCGGCACTGCCCAGCCGCTGTTTTGCAGCTTGTGCACCGCGAACAGCAGGCCGAAATAGCCCACCAAGGTGATGATGATGCCCGGCGCCGGCAGCTTCATGGCCACGCTGGCGGCGGCGATGGCCGCGCTGAACAGCAGGGTCATGGACAGCAGGGCGTAGGTATTGCGCAGCACGCGGCTGGCGTTGGGCGCCAGGGCGGTCGTGTTGCTGCTGCTTTGGTACTGGCGGTCATCCAGCTCACCAAAGCCCATGTTCTGATTGATGGGGATGGCCCGGGCCGGCTGGCGTGGGTCAGATTGGTTGTTGTAGGAGTTCATGATGTTTGCTATTGCCTTTCGTGATCGGTGTTGGGGCTAAGTGCTTTCAGTCGCTGCTGGGCAGCGGCAGGCGCTTGTTGTTCTTGGGGTGACTGCGGCTTCTTTGCCAGGCCCGGGTCAGGGCGCGGCTGGCGCGGGCCAGGGCGTGCTCAAAAGCCTCGCGCCAGCGGGCGGCGGTGGCGCTGATCACCAGCGTGCCGGCGCCTTCGGTGCGCAGCTCCAGGGTGCAGCGCTTGTCGATGCCGCCGCGCGGGCCGTTGATGTCGGTCAGCTGAACCCGAGCCGTTGGCACATGCAGGGCCACCCGACGCATGGCGAAGCTCAGGCGCTGCAGCACCAAGTCTCGCAACTGAGCGCCGTGGAGATCGTGAGATTCGAAATGAACTTGCATGAACGAATACCTCCTGCTGGTGGGTTGGGCTGCCCCTGCTGGCATCAGCCATTGGGGAGTGCGTACAGCTTAGGGTGGCAAGGCTTTCTAAAAAAGCAGAGAATCGAGTACTAACACTTCCTGAAAACACGGTGAATCACCGGAGGCCCCCATGAGTCTTGAGTTCAGCTATCGCCATCTCTACTACTTCTGGGTGGTGGCCAAGGAGGGCGGCGTGTCCAAGGCCGCCGAGCGTCTGGGCATGGCGGTGCAGACCGTCAGCACCCAGGTGCGCGAGTTGGAAAAGTCGCTAGGCTTTGCCCTGCTCAAGCCTGCGGGGCGCGGTGTGGCGCTGACCGAGGCGGGTGAGGTGGCCTTGCGCCAGGCTGATCTGATTTTTCAGCTGGGTG
The DNA here is from genome assembly GCF_038419725.1 of Roseateles sp. PN1. Classification (NCBI taxonomy): domain Bacteria; kingdom Pseudomonadati; phylum Pseudomonadota; class Betaproteobacteria; order Burkholderiales; family Sphaerotilaceae; genus Roseateles; species Roseateles sp. PN1. The sequence continues at coordinate 3,244 of NZ_JBCARA010000007.1, forward strand.
AGCAATTGCCGGCCAATCTGCGCGAAGCGGTGGGTTCGCGGGTGGTGCGGCTGACGGTGGGGATTTCAGACGGTTTGTCCAAATTGGCGGTGCGCCATTTGCTGCAGCCCATCATCGAGGCCGAACCTGATCTGCGCCTTCTCTGCCACGAGGACCAGTTCGAAGGCCTGCTGGGCGAGTTGGCCCTGCACCGGCTGGACGTGGTGCTGGCCGACCGACCCGCCCCCACCAATCCCAATCTCAAGGTCTACAGCCATTCGCTCGGCTTTTCGGCCATGGCTTGGTATGCGCCCGAGGCGCTGTATGAGGCTGCGGCGGCTGACTTTCCGCGCTCGCTGGGCCAGGTGCCTATTCTGCTGCCCACCACGCAAACTGCGGTGCGCCTGCGCCTGGACCAATGGCTGGAGCGCCAAGGCGTCAAGCCGCGCATCGTCGGTGAGTTTGAGGACAGCGCTTTGCTGGCTACCTTTGGTGCGGGTGGTTTTGGCGTGTTCCCGGCCGCCGAGCTGATGCACGAGAAGCTCACCCATCGCTACGAGCTGCGCCGTGTCGGCCCCTGCGAAGGCGTGGAGGAGCATTTCTACGCCATCGGCACCGCCAAAAAGATCTCCCACCCGCTGGTGCGGCGCCTGCTGCCGGATCGGGTTTGAGGGATGCCAAGCGGCCCCAAGCTCAGCTTAGAATCTGCGCTTGATTGACGTTTACGTAAACGTCACTTGTGCCGCCCGCTGAAATTCCTGAAGCTAGGGGTCGCGAAGCCCTGCGCATGTTTTGTCATGAAGCTTAGGATGAAGCGAGGCGGTGGGCACATAAGAGCACTCGGCCCAAATTAATTGACTCTGACCCCATTATTGGAGACCCGCATCATGACCAACTTGCCCGGCCTGAATTTCCAACTCGGCGAAGACATCGACGCGCTGCGCGATGCGGTGCGCGACTTTGCGCAGGCCGAGATTGCGCCGCGTGCGGCCGAGATTGATCGCAGCGACCAGTTCCCCATGGACCTGTGGCGCAAGATGGGTGATCTGGGCGTGCTGGGCATCACCGTCGGCGAGGAGTACGGCGGCGCGAATATGGGCTATCTGGCCCACATGATCGCGATGGAAGAAATCAGCCGTGCCTCGGCTTCCGTGGGCCTGTCCTACGGCGCGCACAGCAATCTGTGCGTCAACCAGATCAAGCGCAACGGCAATGCCGCGCAAAAAGCCAAGTACCTGCCCAAGCTGATCAGCGGCGAGCATGTCGGCGCGCTGGCCATGAGCGAACCCGGTGCCGGCTCCGATGTGCTGAGCATGAAGTTGAAAGCCGAAGACAAGGGCGGCTACTACCTGCTCAACGGCAACAAGATGTGGATCACCAACGGCCCCGACGCCGACACCCTGGTGGTCTACGCCAAGAGCGAGCCCGAGCTGGGCGCGCGCGGCGTCACCGCTTTCCTGATCGAGAAGGGCATGCCGGGTTTCAGCATCGCGCAAAAGCTCGACAAGCTGGGCATGCGCGGCAGCCACACCGGCGAGCTGGTGTTCCAGAACGTGGAAGTGCCGGCCGAGAACGTGCTGGGTGCCGTCAACGGTGGCGCCAAGGTGTTGATGTCGGGCCTGGACTACGAGCGCGCCGTGCTCACCGGCGGCCCGCTGGGCATCATGCAAAGCGTGATGGACAACGTGATCCCCTACATCCACGACCGCAAGCAGTTCGGCCAAAGCATCGGCGAATTCCAGCTGATCCAGGGCAAGGTCGCGGACATGTACACCGTGCTGCAAGCCGGCCGCTCGTTTGCCTACACCGTGGCCAAGAACCTTGACCTGCTGGGCGCCGAACATGTGCGCCAGGTGCGTAAGGACTGCGCTTCGGTGATCCTTTGGACCGCCGAGAAGGCTACCTGGATGGCCGGCGAAGGCGTGCAGATTTTCGGTGGCAATGGCTATATCAACGAGTACCCGCTGGGCCGCCTCTGGCGCGATGCCAAGCTGTATGAGATCGGCGCCGGCACTTCGGAAATCCGCCGCATGCTGATCGGCCGCGAACTCTTCGCCGAGACCATGTAATGGGCGAGGGTACCGACAACAAGCCGCAGGGCGGCGCCGTTGCGGCGAAGACTCATATCCGCGTTGCGGATGTGAGTCGCAGCCAGACGATGTGATGCGTCTGGACGCGCTGCACCTGAATACCCCGCTGCTGCGCGCGGCGCCGGGTTTGTTTCCTCAGCCCGAGGTCTGGCTGAAGATGGACGCGCTGCAGCCCAGCGGCAGCTTCAAGCTGCGCGGCATCGGCCGGCTGGTGCAGCAAGCCGCCGCCGATGGCGCGCGCGAGATCGTCTGTGCCTCCGGCGGCAACGCTGGTTTTGCGGCTGCCCATGCCGCCGGCGCCCTGGGCCTGGCCTGCACCATCGTGCTGCCTGAGAGCAGCAGCGCGGCCGTGGCCGAGAAGATCGCCGCCCGCGGCGCCAGCGTGCTGCGCCACGGCGCGGTCTTTGATGAGGCGAATGCCTTCGCCCAGGCCCTGGCGGCCGAGCGCGGCGCCACCTACGTCCACCCCTTCGACCACCCGCTGCTCTGGCAGGGGCATTCGACCCTGATCGACGAGGTCCTCGAACAAGGCCTGGCCTTTGACGCCGTCATCACCGCCGTCGGCGGCGGCGGCCTGTTCTGCGGCATCGTTCAAGGCTTGCAGCGCCACGGTCTGCACCATGTGCCCGTGATCGCCGTTGAAACCCTGGGCGCCGACAGCCTCAGCCAGAGCTTGCAATCCGGTCACGCGGTGACCTTGCCCGCCATCACCTCCGTCGCCACCTCGCTGGGCGCACGCCGTGTGGCCGACGAGGCCTTGCGCCTGGCGCAAAGCCATCCGACGCTGAGCCTGACGGTCACAGACGCGCAAGCCACACAGGCCTGCGTGCGCTTCGCCGATGCCATGCGGGTGATGGTGGAGCCCGCCTGCGGCGCGGCCTTGGCCGCGCTCAGCGTGCATGCGCCGGCCTTGGCTGGGTTCAAGCGGCCGCTGGTCGAGGTCTGCGGCGGCATCGGTGTTTCCTTGGCCTTGCTGCAGTCTTGGGCATGAGCCGCAACTTGCCGACCCGCAAGCGGCGTGCCCGAGCAATTTCGGCGGACTAGCTTGAGCCTGCAAGCTCTCAGTCATCCGTTCACCCGACAATGCCGTCATGAGTACAGACCTTCAAGAACTTCTGGATAGCAATAAGCGCTGGGCCGCCGATACCGAAACGCGCCAGCCCGGTTTCTTCACCAGCTTGCTCAAGCAGCAAACGCCGCAGTATTTGTGGATTGGCTGCGCGGACAGCCGGGTGCCGGCTAATGACCTGGTCAACCTGCTGCCGGGCGAGTTGTTCGTGCACCGCAATGTGGCCAATGTGGTGGTGCACTCGGACTTGAATTGCCTGTCGGTGATGCAGTTCGCGGTGGATGCCTTGAAAGTCAAACACATCATCGTGGTGGGCCACAGCAACTGCGGCGGCGTGAAGTCGGCTTTGCTGGATGCGCGGGTTGGTCTGGTCGACAACTGGCTGCGCCATGTGCAAGACGTGCGCAACCATCATCAAGAGTGGCTCGATCAGCTGCAGCCCGATCAGCGCGTCAACGCCCTCTGCGAGCTCAATGTGCTGGAGCAGGCCCGCAACGCCTGCCAAACCACCGTGGTGCAAGACGCCTGGGCGCGTGGCCAAGAGGTGGTGGTGCATGGCTGGGTGTACGGCCTGCACAACGGCTTGCTGGAGGATCTGGCCATCACCGCCGCTGCGGCCGACCAAGTCGGGCCCGCATTTGCCAAGGCCTTGTCCGCCGTCAAGCAGCGCTATGAGCAGGCGCGCTTTACTCAGCTCAGCGCGCAGACCTGAGCCCCGGTTTTGTGAAGTCGATCCGCGCCGTCTAGCCTGGAGAGCCGATGTTCCCGCAAAAGCTGAACGACCCCCGCGCTTTCGAGATTGCCCAAGCCATGCTGGGCGGCTTCAACCGCCATTACCGGCTGTTTCGCGGTACCAGCGCCGGGGCCAAAAAGCGCTTCGAGCAAGCCGACTGGCATGGCCAGCAATTGGCCCAGCGCGAGCGCATCGAGTTCTATGACAAGCGGGTGGACGAGACGGTCGCCAGCCTGGAAGAACGCTTCCAGACCAGCCAGCTGGCGATGGAAGTTTGGCAGCAGGTCAAGCTGCACTACATCGGCTTGCTGGTCGATCACCACCAGCCCGAGCTGGCCGAGACCTTCTTCAACTCGGTCTGCACCCGCATCCTGCACCACAGCTACTTCAATAACGCTTTCATCTTTGTGCGCCCGGCGGTGTCCACCGAGTACATCGAAAACGACGAGCCCGCCGCCAAGCCCACCTTCCGCGCTTACTACCCCACGCGGCAGAACCTGCGCGAGACCCTGCGCCGCATCGTCACCAACTTCCAGCTCGACCTTGAGTTCGAAGACCTGGGCCGCGACATCGACCATGTGATGAACGCCATGCAGGGCCAGATCAGCGAAGGGCGCTGGCGCACCAATTTCCAGATTCAGGTGCTGTCCTCGCTGTTCTTCCGCAACAAGGGCGCCTACATCGTCGGCAAGATCATCAACGGCTTTCAGGAAACGGCTTTTGCTCTGCCCATCTTGCACGGCGAAACCGGCATGCTCTACATCGACGCGGTGCTGTTCGGCGAAGACGATTTGCTGATGCTGTTCAGCTTCGCCCGCGCCTACTTCATGGTCGACATGGAAGTGCCCAGCGCCTATGTGCAGTTCCTGCGCTCGATGATGCCGCGCAAGCCGCGCTCGGAAATCTATTCCGCCATCGGGCTGCAAAAACAGGGCAAGAACCTGTTCTACCGCGACTTCCTCTACCACCTGCGCCACTCCAGCGACAAGTTCCGCATCGCGCCCGGCATCAAGGGCATGGTGATGCTGGTGTTTGACCTGCCGTCCTTCCCCTTTGTGTTCAAGGTCATCAAAGACTTCTACCCGGCGCAAAAAGACACCTCGCGCGAGCTGATCAAAAGCAAGTATTTGCTGGTGAAGCAGCATGACCGCGTCGGCCGCATGGCCGACACGCTGGAATACAGCAACGTTGCCTTCCCGCGCTACCGCTTCGGGGAAGAGCTGCTGGCCGAGCTGCGCCACTTCTGCCCCAGCTTGCTGGACGAAAGCGGCACTGAGGACCTGGTGCTGCGCCATGTCTACATCGAGCGCCGCATGATCCCGCTGAACATCTACCTGCAAGAGGCCAGCCCCGAGCAGATGGAGCATGCCGTTATCGAGTACGGCAACGCCATCAAGGATCTGGTGGCCGCCAACATCTTCCCCGGCGACATGCTGTGGAAGAACTTTGGCATCACCCGCCACGGCAAGGTGGTGTTCTACGACTACGACGAAATCGAATACCTCACCGACTGCAACTTCCGCTACGTGCCCCAGCCGCGCAATGAAGAGGAAGAAATGTCCGCCGAGATTTGGTACAAGGTCGGCCCGCGCGATGTCTTCCCCGAGACTTTCGGCCCCTTCCTGCTGGGCCACCCCGGCGTGCGCGAGCTGTTCATGCGCCACCACGCCGATCTGCTGGACGCCGCCTTCTGGCAGCAGCACAAGGCGCGCATCCAAGCCGGCTATGTGCACGATGTTTTCCCCTACGAGCCGCACAAACGCTTCTATGCCCAGGCGGCGCCGCAGCCGCAGCAACCCATTCCCGCCGTGGATGGCGCGGCGCTGATCGCCGCCAGCCACCACGATCTTTCTGTTCAGTAGTCCTTCAACAAACCCCAAGGAGAGTTTCCATGTCGACCGATTCCATCGTCATCGTTTCCGCCGCCCGCACGCCCATCGGCGGCTTGCTGGGTGACTTCGCCGGCCTGCAAGCCTGGGAGCTGGCAGCCGTGGCCATCAAAGCTGCGGTTGAGCGCTCGGGCATCCCCGGCGACGCCATCAACGAAGCCTTCATCGGCAACTGCCTGATGGCCGGCCAAGGCCAGGCCCCCGCCCGCCAAGCCGTGCTGAAGGCTGGCCTGCCCCAGTCCGTGGGTGCCGTCACGCTGAGCAAGATGTGCGGCGCCGGCATGCGCGCCACCATGTTTGCCCACGACACGCTCAAGGCCGAAAGCGCCGACGTGCTGATCGCCGGTGGCATGGAGAGCATGACCAACGCGCCCCACCTGATGTTCGCCCGCAAAGGCGTGAAGTACGGCGCCACGCAAATGTTCGACCACATGGCCCTGGACGGCCTGGAAGACGCGTACCAGCGCGGCAAGGCCATGGGCGTGTTCGCTGAGCAATGCGTGGCCAAGTACGCCTTCAGCCGCGAAGCGCAAGACGCCTTCGCCGTGGCCTCCACCGAGCGCGCCAAGCGCGCCAATGAAGACGGCAGCTTCGCCTGGGAAATGGCCCCCGTCACCGTCACGAACCGCGGCGTGGACACCATCTTCAGCAAGGACGAACAGCCCTTCAAGGCCAAGCTGGACAAGATCGCCGGCCTCAAGCCCGCGTTCGTGAAGGACGGCACCATCACCGCCGCCACCTCCAGCTCCATCTCCGACGGCGCCGCCGCCCTGGTGCTGATGCGTGAAAGCACCGCCGCCAAGCTGGGCGTCAAGCCCGTGGCCCGCATCGTCGGCCACGCCGTGCATGCCAACGCGCCTGAATGGTTCACCACCGCCCCGGTCGGCGCCATCGAAAAGCTGCTGAAGAAAAACGGCTGGGACGCCAAGAGCGTGGACCTGTGGGAAGTCAACGAAGCCTTCGCTGCCGTCACCATGGCCGCCATGGCCGAGTTCAAGCTCCCGCATGAAATCGTCAACGTCAACGGCGGCGCTGTCGCCCTGGGCCACCCCATCGGCGCCTCCGGCGCCCGCATCTTGGTCACCCTGATCGGCGCCCTGAAGCACCGCGGCCTGAAGCGCGGCGTGGCAGCGCTGTGCATCGGTGGCGGCGAAGCGACGGCCATGGGCGTTGAGCTGATCTGAGCTGCTTGAGCTGCACCTACTCACGCGGCGGGCCGCGCGGGTAGGGCGATGAAGCAAGACGAAAGAGAAAACGGGGACTTGGCGCACGCAGCCAAGCCCCCGTTTTTGTTTGTGACTCGGGCACATCAAGCCGTTCAAGCTGCTTATCATCGGCCGGCCTGCCAAGACGGTCTTGGCATCAGAGCAAGAAGGCGCGCGGGTCCGATGAAGCAAACGATGGTGGGCATTTCCCGCAGGCTGATGATCTGGCTAACGCTCGGCTTGAGCGTCTTCGCTCCGTCCGCACGCAGCGAGCCTTTTCAATGGCCGGGCGGCGCCCGCGCCGCGGTCAGCTTGTCCTACGACGATGCGCTGCCGTCTCAGCTGGACAGCGCTCTTCCTGCACTGAATGCGCTGGGCTTGAAGGCCACGTTCTATCTGACCCTCTCCAGCCCCATCGTCAGCCAGCGCCTGCCCGAATGGCGCCGTGCCGCGGCTGCTGGCCATGAGCTGGGCAATCACACGCTATTCCACCCCTGTTCGCGCTCAGCGCCGGGGCGCGACTGGGTGGCCGCACACCGCGACCTGGATCGCATCAGCGTCACCCAGTTGCGTGAAGAGATCCTGCTCGCCAACGCCTATCTGCACGCCATCGACGGCCAGACCGAACGCACCTACACGGCGCCCTGCACCGACCCACAGGCCGCCGGCCAGCCCTATCTGCCGGCGATCAAGTCAGACTTCGTCGGCATCAAGTCCCGCATCGGCGGCGTGGCACCCGCGATGGCAACACTTGACCCCTTGGACGTTTCCACCGCCGGTCCGGTCGACGCCAGCGGCGCTGCGCTGATCGCCATCGTGCAAGACGCCGCCGCCAAAGGCACGCTGGCCAGCCTCACCTTCCACGGCATCGGCGGCGACTACTTGAGCGTTTCCAAAGAGGCCCACCAAGTGCTGCTGCAGCATCTGGCCGACAACCCCAAGCTGTATTGGGTGGACAGCTTTGTGAAGATTGCGGCGCATGTGCGCCAGCAGCGCGGGCGCGCTGAGGCAAGCGCTGCAGCAAGCGATGTTGAGGCCGCCACTCAGCCCCAGGCACAAGCCGGCGCGGGCCGCCTTGTGTCTTCGGGGCACTGAGACCCTGCCGCGCTGAGGCGCTGAGGCCCCGCGCAGGCCGTAACTTAGGCCTTGGCGCGACGCCGGCGCCCAGCCAGGCATGCCGTGCTCGCAGCCAGGCCAAAGAGGGCCAGTGACGCCGGCTCAGGCACCTTGTTGTTGTCATAGGTATAGGTCACGCGGGCACCGCATGAGCCTTGGTTCGCCTGCTTGGCGGCAATCTGTCCGCCACCGCCGATAACGGTCAGGCCGCTCTCTGATGTGCAGCTCAGCTTGAACTTCTGACCCTCATAGCCTTGGAAGCTGGCCAGCAGCGCGTCCATGCCGTTGGGCGACCAAGGGTCCGATTGGCCCTCCGCCGACTTGCTATCCACAAAGGTCGCTTTGGCGGCAATGCTGCCGTCCACGGGGCGGCTGTCCGTGCTCAAGGAGAGCACTGGATTGCGCGTGTCCAACAAAGCATCCAGCCCTGCGAGATCACTGTGGTAGAACAAATCCATCGTCGACTTGGCCGAGGCCCGTTGATTGGTGTTCGACAAGTTGGTCAGGCTGATCGTGGTCGTCATGGCGCCGTTGAAGATAAAGCTCACGCCCGTCAGGCGGCCCAGGGTCGTGTCGAACAGGTTCAAGCTGCCTGTTTGGGTGAACTCGGTGTCGGCCAAGGGGTTGTTGAAGTAATAGCTGATGGTCCCTGCTTGCGCAGCGGATGCCAGCGTCAGTGCCCCGATCAGGGTGGAAAAGGCGGAGAGTCGTTTCATGGTGGTCTCTTTTCAGATGGCTAGGGTTGATTGAATCGCTAACGCTTACGACCCTGGGGAGGGCAGGCCCGTACGCCCCTGAGATCCGAACAGTCCGCCAATCAATCAGTCAAGTGACCGCCCGTCCTCTTGCGCGCACCATTGCATGCTTGGTGAAGGCCGTTGATTTACCGTTGAATCGCCGGGTTATGTGAATATTCAATGACCCCGATATGAGGGGGGGCTCGGGCGAGCTGCGCAACGCTAGCCTGGTCCTTGGCGATCAGCACCATCACGCGAGCAGGCGAACCCCTTAGGATCAGCTGCCTTTTCAGGAGCTTCTCGCCATGACGACAGACAACCCGCTGCGCCAGCACCTGCTGCGCATGGCCTACAACAATGCTTGGGCTAACTACCGGCTCTTGGGCGCTTGCCTGCAGCTCAGCCCGGCTGATTTCGAGGCTCAGCGTTGCAGCTTCTTTCCCTCGATCAAGGCCACGCTGAATCACAGCCTGTGCGTGGACTGGTTCTATCTGGACGCGATGGAGCGCGAGTTGCAAGGCCTCGCGCCCCATCCCGATTGCTATGTGTTTTTCGAGCGGGAGCAGCCCTATGCGCAGTGCGCCGAACTGCGCGCTGAGCAAATGCGCGTCGATGAACGCCTGATCCGCTACTGCGAAGCGCAAACCGATGCGGACTTGCAGCGCACCGTCACCATTGCGCGGCCGGGTGGGCCACAGGTCGACACGCGCAGCCGGCTGCTGGCGCATCTGTTTCAGCATCAGATCCACCACCGTGGTCAGGTGCACGCCATGCTGGCGGGCACAACAGTCGCGCCGCCACAGCTCGATGAGTTCTTTTGCGCCGGTGAGGCCGAAGAGCGAGCCGCCGACTTTGCGGCGCTGGGCTGGACCGAAGCGCAGGTGTTTGCCTAGTCCGCAAGCGGGGCATAAAGAAAAACCGGCCCAGGGCCGGTTCTCTTGAACTGGACTCAGCAGCAAGTCGCCGCTGAGCGTCAGTGCGATTTGTGCGATCAGGCGCTCTTGCGGCGGCGCACCAAGGCCAAGGCGCCCAGGCCAGCCAGCAGCATGGCGTAGTTCGATGGCTCTGGCACGGCGGAGGTGGCTACGGCATGCAGCGCGGCCACACCGGTGTCGGTGAAGTCGGTGAAGATGCCGTCCACGCCCAGCTTCAAATAGGCTTCCATTTCCTTTTGCGGGTCGGCAAAGCCCAGCATCGAGGCGTCGTTGCGGAAGGTCCACGTGTGCACGAAGAGGCCATTGGCGTGGGCGTTCTCGATCACGCCGGTGGAACCGTCAACGCGGCGGTCTTTGCCGGTCAGTGCGCCGTCACCGTCACGGTCCACGCCGTCGGCCACGGTCTTCATGAGGTAGGGCTTCCAGGGGCCAATGCCGTCGGCATAGGTGGCCACGAAGGACAGGCCCACTTCGCTCACCAAGTCCGCGAAGCTCAGCTTGCCGCCACGGTTGGCCACGTCGAAAGGCTTGTCATACGGCGCCACCAGCGACATGGAGCCGTCGGCATTGACGTCATCGGCGTCCACCAGTTGCACCAGCTTGATGTCGGTCTTGGTGTTCAGGTATTGCAGGTTCGAGACTTCGAAGCTCTGAATGAACACCGGCGCATTGGCCACATTGCCGTAAGCCGCGTGCAGCGTGTCCACCAGCTTGTCTTCGAAGTAGGTCTTGCTGCGACCCTGCGCCAGCGACACGCCTTGCATATAGGTCGAGTGCTTCAGCTCGGGATAGATGCCGATGCTGCGGCCGGTCTCGATGCTCTTGGCCTTGGCCAGGTTGATCACCTCGTCCAGGGTCGGCACCTGGAACTTGCCGTCATAGGTGGTCGGGCGGCCGGCGCGGGTCTGCATCGCGCCCAGGGTCTTCAGCTCGGCCAAAGTGAAGTCTTCAACGAAGTACTGGTTCTTGTACGTGACGCCGTCGATGGTCTTGGTCGTCATGCGGTTGGCGAACTGGGCCAGCTGACGCACATTGGTGGAGTCGCCAATGATGGGCTCATGGCGAGCCACCAGAACGCCGTCCTTGGTCATGACCAGATCGGGCTCGATGTAGTTGGCGCCCATTTCGATGGCCTTGGCATAGCCTTCCAGGGTGTGTTCGGGCAGATAGCCGGAGGCACCGCGGTGCGCGATCACCAGCGGCGCATTGCCGTCCAGCGTATTCCAGGCCATGGCAGGGGCGGCGGCCAGCACCAAGGCGGCAGCAAGGGAAGAAAGAATGAACTTGGTTTGCATCAGGGCTCCTTGAGGATGCAAACATGCTGACAGCGCCTCATGACATTCTTGAGGCGTGGGTGAGCCGAATGGACTAGTGTGGGCGGGAAGGGTCAGGTCTTGCCCGCCTAAGACGGCGCGGGCGTGTGGGGTGAACGGCAAGATGGGCGACTGAGCTGTGACCCATTCACGGGAGGCACGTGGCCAGGGACCGACCCTCAGCCGCCCAGCCAAATACCTCCCCTGTCTCGCCCGATCAATCCTCCTGAAACGCCTCCTCGCGCTTCCTTGCCAGCGCCGGAGTCAGCACCACCAAGAGCGCGATCACGGCCATCGCCAGCATGACGGCGCTGATGGGCCGCTGCACAAACACCATCGGGTCGCTCTTGGAGAGGATCAAGGCGCGGCGCAGATACTCTTCCATCATCGGGCCGATGATGAAGCCCAAGAGCATCGGTGCGGGCTCGCAGTTCAGCTTGGCGCACACATAGCCAAAGAGGCCAAACAGCGCCATCAGATAGATATCGAACTGGCTGCTATTGAGGCTGAAAACGCCAATCGCGCAGAACATCAAGATCGCCGGATAGAGCCGGTGGTAGGGCACCATGATCATCTTGACCCACAAGCCGATCAAGGGCAGGTTGAGCACGACGAGAAAGAAGTTGCCAATCCACATCGAGGCAATCAGCCCCCAGAACAGCGCGGGCTGCTCGGTCATCACTGCCGGGCCGGGCTGAATGCCCTGAATGATCATGGCGCCAATCATCAAGGCCATTACCGGATTGGACGGTATGCCCAGGGTCAGCATCGGGATGAAGGAGGTCTGCGCGCCGGCGTTGTTGGCGGACTCCGGAGCGGCAACGCCCTCGATCGCACCTTTGCCGAACTGCTTTGAATTCTTGGAGACCTTTTTCTCGATCGAGTAGGCCGCAAACGAGGCCAGCATGGCGCCGCCGCCGGGCAGTATCCCGAGCGCCGAGCCCAAGAAGGTGCCGCGCAACACGGGGGCCACGATGCGCTTGAGATCGTCCTTGCTGAGCATCAGCCCGGAGACCTTCTTCATCAACAGATTGCGGCTTTGGTCATGCTCAAGATTGCGCACGATCTCGCCGATGCCGAACATGCCCATGGCGACGATCACGAAGTTGATGCCATCGGCCAACTCAGGCATGTCGAAGGTGTAGCGGGCCACGCCCGAGTTCACATCCGTGCCGGCGATGCCCAGCAAGAGGCCCAGCAAAACCATGCCAATCGCATGCAAGAGCGAGCCACTGGCCAAAACCACCGAAGCCACCAAACCCAGCACCATCAGAGAAAAGTACTCGGCCGGGCCGAACTTCAGTGCCAAGTCAGCCAGGGGCGGCGCAAACAAGGCCAGCAAGACGGTGGCCACCGTGCCCGCAAAAAATGAACCCAAGGCCGCCGTGGCCAAGGCCTTGCCCGCGTGGCCATTGCGGGCCATTTGGTAGCCGTCAATCGCTGTGACCACCGAGGACGCTTCCCCGGGCAGATTGACCAAAATCGCGGTGGTTGAGCCGCCGTACTGCGCACCGTAGTAGATGCCTGACAACATGATCAAAGACGACACCGGCGGCAAGCCGAAGGTGATGGGCAGCAGCATCGCGATCGTGGCCACTGGGCCAAGGCCCGGCAGCACGCCCACCGCCGTACCGACAAAAACCCCAATCAGGCAATACAGCAGATTGGTCAGCGTAAAAGCAGTTTCAAGGCCGAGGCCGAGGTTGCTAAGAATTTCCATGGTGCTTGCCTTGTTCAGAACTGGAGCCAAGGCCCAAAGACCTGCAGGGGTAAGCCCAGCAGCTTGACGAACACCAGCACCGCAAAGCCCGCCATGCCAATGGCCAAGAGCAGCGCTTCATGCCATTTGAATTGCGGGCTGGCATAGGCGCTGATCATGATCAACACCACGGCCGCCGGGCCCAGGCCCGCGCCCCGCATCAGCACGCCAAACAGCACCACCGCGGACAGCACGATGAACAATTCCTTCAGATGGAATTTCTCAATCGCCTCGCCCCGCCGTTTGAAGGAGCGGTAGACCGCGATGCTGCCTATCAAGGTCAAGAGCCCACCCAAGACGGTCGGAAAGTAGGCCGGCCCCATCTTGCCGGCCGTGCCCATCGGGTAGTCACGCCCGATGAACATGGCAGAAAGGCCAAAGGCTAGAAAAATGATGCCGGTCCAAAAATCCTTGGGATGTTTGATTGCGAGAGGCATGGGTGGGCTCCGGGTGATGCTGAAAAGTGCGCTTGGTGAGGTCAATCAGTCAGCGTACACACCGGCCTTCTTGATGATGGGCGACCACTTGTCAATTTCAGCCTTCAAATGGGCTTGCAGCGCCTCGGGCGTGGCGCGGCTCTCTGCCACAGGCTCGGTGCCCAGGTCCGCAAAGCGCTGCTTGACGGTGGCATCTTTCAAGGCAATCTTCAGTGCCTTGTTCAGCGACTCAATCACCGGCTTGGGCGTGCCCTTGGGCGCATACAGGCCATGCCACACCGCCACTTCAAAGCCCGGCAAACCTGCTTCATTCATCGTCGGAATGGCGGGCAGCGAGCCCAGGCGGGTCTTGGTGGTGACGGCGTAGGCCTTGACCTTGCCGCTCTTGATCTGGCTGGTGGTGTTGGTGCTTTGGTCGCACATCAAATCCACCTGCTTGCCCAACAAGTCGTTCATGGCGGGGCCGGTGCCCTTGTAGGGCACGGTGGTCAGGTCGGTTTCAATCGCCGACATGAAGAGCATGCCGCAGAGGTGCGAAGCGGAACCCAGGCCCGCATTGGCGTAGGTGATCTTGTCCTTATTGGCCTTCACATAGGCCAGCAGTTCTTTCAGGTCTTTGGCGGGGAAGTCATCCCGGGCGATCAAGGTCATTGGCACGTCGGTGATCAAGCCGACGGGCTCAAAGCTGTTGATCGCGTCATAGCTGAGCTTGCGGTACAGGGCCGGCGCGGTGGACTGGCCGATGTGATGCAAAAACAAGGTGTAGCCATCAGGGGCAGCCTTGGCCGCGCGCGCCGCGCCAATCGTGCCGCCGGCGCCGCCAACGTTCTCGATGATCAGCTGCTGCTTCAAGGTTGCGCCCATGGACTGAGCCACCAAGCGAGCCACGGTATCGGTGGGGCCGCCGGCCGCAAACGGCACGATGATGGTGACGGTCTTGTCCGGGTAAGCGTGGGCTGCGACTGAGGCGGACAGTGCGGCGGCGCTCAGCAGGGTTTTGAGGAAGCGAGTGTTCATGTTTGTCTCCGTTTTATGGATGGGGCTTTGACGCAGTCGAGCGCTGCTGAGTGCATCTTTTGCCAGACCGCGCACTTTGACAATTGTGGTTTCCCGATGGGTAGCGCGATCGGCGTGCACTACGGCCGCATCGCGCACACCCTGTCGCTATTGCCACACAGAACCCAGCTCACAAGGGCGTCCAGTTCGGGGCGCCATAACGGCGCCAGGCCCCGTAACTCAAGCCACAGCCCAGCGGTACCCGGCGTGCTTGTGCCCCGGGGCTTGCTGTGCCTCAGGGCTTTCAGCTGAAAAGCTTCAGTCGAAGCAATTGAACTGATCAGGCCGGTAGTGGCGCTGCAGCGTCGGACGGCTTAGTCAGGTAAGCCGTATCTCAGCTTTGTGCCATCCCGTTCGTAGATACCGTTAGCCTCGAGAATCTTCAGCAAGCGCTCCACCTCAAGCTCTCCCAGCTTGGGCTGAAAGATCGCTGACTTCCTGATCAGCCGGCTGACGCTTGTGACAGATAGGCCGAGTTCAGTCGCCGGCGCCGTCTTCTTGATGCCTGACCGGGGGGGCATCCACAGCGCCTTTCTCCGCCCTCATAAAATCCGCCCCTTCCCCTCCTTCCTCCGCCTGCCAATTCGCAGGCCCCGTCCCCTCTCGCCGCAGCAGTACCCCCTCATGCCCAAAACTACTCAAAAACCTTTCGTCATCGGTGTCGCAGGCGGCAGCGGCAGCGGCAAATCGACGGTGACGCGCCAGGTGGTGGCTGCCATTGGCTCGGAGAACGTGGCGGTGGTGATGCAAGACGACTACTACCGCGACCAATCCCATATGCAGCCGGAAGACCGGCGCAAACAGAACTATGACCACCCGGATGCCTTCGACTGGCCGCTGATGACCCAGCACCTGGCGGCGCTGCGCAAGGGCGAGGCCATCGCCATGCCGGTGTACGACTTCGCGGCCGACAACCGCTCCAGCGACACCATCACCGTGATGCCCGCACCGATCATCGTGGTGGAGGGACTGTTCGCCCTGTACGACAGCAAGCTGCGCAACATGATGTCGCTGAAGATTTATGTGGACACCGCCTCCGACGTGCGCTTCATCCGCCGCCTGCAGCGCGACATTTCGGAGCGGGGCCGCAGCACCGAGTCGGTGGTGACCCAGTACATGGACACCGTGCGCCCCATGCACAAGCAGTTCATCGAGCCCACCAAGCGCAACGCCGACGTGATCCTGCCCCACGGCGCCAACGGCCCGGCGGTGGACATCATCACCACCAAGGTGAGGAGCTTGTTGCAGGAGATGGGGCGGGGTTGAGTGGATGTGCCCAAGCGCGGGCTTCAAGCATCAATGCCCTTAGCTTTGGGCAGCTTCTGATGATCAAGTTGAACGCAGCGTTTCTCTCGACGGGCTTAGGCTCAATCAGGGCAAATTGAAGGCCTGACCCGCAGCTACTCGCCCTCGGCGCTTCGCCGACAATGGGCGGTTTTGGCGCTCAGCGTCCCGTCTGTGCTGAGTTGCGCTCTTTTCTGTTCTTGTTCCATGGTGTCCCCGAATTTTCTGATCCGCCCCATGCAGGCGGCTGACTTGCCTGAGGTGCTGCACATCCAGGCCGCTTGTTTCACCGAATTGCAGCCCGAGTCTCGGGCTTCCTTGGCCGCCAAATTGCAGGCTGCGCCAGCGCACTGCTGGGTCGGCGCGCATCAGGGCTCCGGCGGACTGGCCGCCTACCTATTTGCCCTGCCTTGGCAGGCCGAGGCGCCCCCCTTGCTGGACGCCGCTGATTGCGTGCTGCCCGCGCGGGCCGATTGCTTGTATCTGCACGACTTGTCGGTGCACCCCGTGGCCCGTGGCAGCGGCCTGGCCCAGGCGCTGGTGCAGCGTTTTCTGCATAGCCTAGAGGCCAGCGGCTTGGATCGCGCCTGCCTGATCGCGGTGCAAAACTCGGCCAGTTTCTGGGGCCGCTGGGGCTTTGCGCCCCGGCCGGTATCGCCCCAACTGCGCCATAAGCTGGCCAGCTACGGGCCGGACGCGCATTACCTGGAGCGGCGCGGCTGAGTGCCGGCAGGGGCTTTAGCTTTCAGCAAGACACGCAAGACACGGGGTCAGGCCTTAAATTCATAGGTGAGGTTCCTGGGGACTTCAAAATTTGGGCCTGACCCTCATGCCTGCTATCTCAGCATCGCCGTAGATAACGCATGAGTTAAGCGGGGTCTGGTTGTTGCAAATGTATAGTGATTTGGATGTTGGTCGGGCACTTTAAAGATACGAGGAATAAGGTATGGGCGACGAGCTGCACTTCGAGAAAATAGCCAATGGATATTGGCAGTGCGTCATGCCGGATTGGACCAGTTTCGTTTCTTACGTCTGCACAGATATGCAGTCATATCAGGCATTTGTTTGGCGTGGCCAGCGAATGAGTGCTTGGACGCTGGTGCCCACACTCACGCGCGCATTGAAGGGTGATCCTAGTGACCCTGCTGAATTTCTAAGGCATGCAGTATTGACTCAGGAACATTTGGATCGGTTCAAGTTGTCAACAAGAGGCCGACGTGGGAAGAGCCCTAGAGTGCTTGAATCAGATGATGACTGGTGGGCACTAGCGCAGCATCATGGCCTAGCGACGCCGCTACTTGATTGGACTACTTCTCCCTTTGTGGCCGCTTTCTTTGCCTTTATGAAGGAAGATCCAGATCAAACAGATCATCGTGCCGTTTTCGCTTTGCACTCTGAAACACTAATCAATGCGGCCAAGAGCAAAGCGCGGGCTCAGGATTTAGAGATTCGGCAAAGGTTTGAAGACGTCCGATCCGGAAAGGTGAAACCGGGGCTGCTGGATCTGTTTGCAGGCGGTAAACCCCCGCCAAAAACTGAGCCGGAACTGGCTTTTATCCATCCTTTGACGGATGAGAATGAGCGTTTGGTCAATCAAGGCGGGTTATTTACAAGGCTGGCGTCGCGTGTCGAAAACCCTTCTTTGGAAGCTTGGTTAGTTGATAGTGGCGATGAGGAAAACAGAGGGCTGGAATTGATTAAGTTCTTGATCCCGAACTCTGAGCGCGAGAAGTGTTTGATCTCATTGAACAGGATGAACATCAACCACTTGACGCTTTTCCCTGATCTTGGCGGCGCTTCTGCGCACTGCAATTTAGCTTTGGAAATTGAGGGCTATTGATCCCGTCGATCACATTTCGCAATGGAGCTATGGGTCAGATTGGCCTTTTTGCCTACTGGCATGGGCTCAGTTAGGGCAGGCAAGGGTATCGAGGGCTCGGCTCATGGCCTGGTCAAACATAGGCATGAGAGGACTGAGGGTCAAAGGACTGAGGGTCAGGCCTTAAATCTAGGCCTTAAATCTAAAGTGCCTGTAGACGAACTGTCGCATCCTAAAAAGGCGTGTCCGGGGCTCTCAATGATCAAAATGCAACCTCAACACCGCCTGCCCCGTCCCGAGGCTGGCGCTGCTGAGTTTGTCGGCCAAGTGGCGCATCAGTACGCCGGAGACGCGGGCCATGGCGGCGTCGAGCTGACGTTCCATTTCAGCGGCATCAGCGTCATCGTCGCTGCTGTTCATCAGCGCATCCAGATCCAGCGGCACGGCGGCCCCATTGCCCGCTGAGCCCTCGCCCGACTCAGCAGCCGCAGCGCCCACCCGCAGCGGCTCGCCTTCGTGCAGCAACTCCAGGTCGAAGTTGAATTCATCAAAGCTGCCGCGTATCACTAGCAGGCGGCCGCCGCCGGCGGCTTGAATGGCTTCGCTGGCTTCCAGCGCGGCCAGGGCGGCGCGGCGGACGATGTCCATGCGGGCGCCCCAGGCGCCGCCTTGGCGCTCAACAAAAGCGGTGAGCTGGTGGCTGATGGGCCCGAGGCGTGGGTCCAGCTCGCAGCTGGCGCGCAAGCGGGTGCCCAGGCGGAACAGCAGGTTCAGGCCCATCACGAAAACGCCGGTGACCACAAAGCCGTCGCCGGCCAGCATGGCCAGGCCATCGGGCAGGCCTTTACTCAAGCCTGGCATCAGCATGGTGGCCAGGCCGGCGCAGAGCGATAAACCGACCATGAAGATGCCGCGGCTGTCGAGCGCGCGGGTGGCGATCATCTCGATGCCGGAGACGATCAGGTACGCGGCGGCGTAGAGCGAGATGGCGCCCAGCACGGCTTGCGGGATGAGGGTGAGCGCCATGGTCAGCAGCGGGCTCAGCGCCACCAGCAGTAGCAGCGTTGCGCAGGCCAGGCCGATGTAGCGGCTGCTGGAACCGGTGGCGTGCACCAGGGCGATATTGGCCGAGCTGGGCGCGGTGGGGAAGCTGCCGAACAGGCCGCTCAAAAAGTCACTCGCGCCATTGGCGCGGATGCCGCGGCCCACCATTTGCATATCGGCGCGCTTCCAGTCGGCGTTGTCGGTCTTGTCCATCACGATCAGGCAGCCGATGTTGTCCAGCTGGTTGAGCGTGGCGATCAGCACGATGGCGAAGATGATCTCGGGGCCGAGGTTGAAGCTGGGCGCAATCGGCTGCGGCAGGGCCAGCCAGGGCGCGCTGTGCAGCCATTCCAGGCCCAGCAGGCGCTCGCTGAAGGCGGCAATGGCCAGGCCAATCAACAAGCCCACCAACACACCCAGCAGCTTGAAGCGCCGCCCGCCCCAGACCGAGAGCACCACGATGCTGGCCAGGGTGGCGCCCGAGATCAAGGCGCTGATGCCGTCGATCTGCAGGGCCGCAGTGCCCACCGTAGCCGCCGGGGCATGCACCACGCCCAGGGCATTGCGCATGGCCGGCTCCACCAGGCCTAAGCCCCCCATGCACACCACCGTGCCCACCACGGTGGGCGGGAACAGGGCGCGCAAGTGGCGCATCAGCGGCCCCACGCAGAGCGTGACGCCAGCGGCGATCAGGCTCACCTGCACCAGGGAGCCCAGGCCGTAGCTGGCTATTGCCGCGCCGGCCACGGTGATCATCATCGGGTCGGGCTGAAACACCAGCAGCGTGCCGCTGCCCCAGCGCCCGCCCCAGGCTTGCAAGGCCGTCCCCATGGCCATGCCCAGCAGGGTCATGGCGACGATGGAGTGGGTTTGCGGCAGGCTCAAGCCCGCGATCTTGGCGGCGGCCAGCACATGGGCAATCAAGGCCAGCACCGTGGCCGCGTGCTGCAAGGCCAGCAGCCCCAAGGCGCCACGCGGCGGGCATTCATCGGCCGCGTAGATCAGCTCGAAGGGCCGGCGCACCGGCTTGGACGGGGGCAGCCAGCGGCTGAGGGCTTGCAGCAGGGGCGGGCTCATGGGGTGTGCGGTATCAGTCAGGCCTTGGCGCGGGCCGGGGTCGTTGTCGGGAGCGGTGTTGTGGCGACTGGCTTGCCCGGCATGGCGGGCGCATCCAGCAGCAGCACATAGCGCCGCGCCAGCCAGACGCAGCGCTCAAACACCGTGGTGGCGCTGAACACGGCCTGGCGCAGGCTGGCTTCCAGCTCGCTGCCTTGCAGGCGGCGGCGGATGCCGTCCATCAGCTCCGAGCGGTCATGGGTGAGGCTGCGCAGCAGTTCCAGGTCTTCGGCATCGGGCTGGGCGCGGGCGGCGGTTTCGGCCAGGGCTTCCAACATCATGTGCAGGCTTTGCACCAGCTGGTCCAGCAATTGGGCGACGGTGGGGTCGCCCATCGCGGCTTGCGTGCTTTGGTGCAGCTCCACCAGCGACTCTTGCAGCGAGGCGAGCAGGCGGTTGCGGTCACGCAGCACCATGCTGCGCTCCAGCACATCGCGGCTGCGCTGGCGGTCGGCCAGCTCCACCAGGAACTGCTCGCAGAGCTGCAGCACCTGGCTTTCAGCGGCCTGGCGTTTGTCAGCTGACGCCAATGCAGCGGGCGCGTCTTGCCGCAGTGCGTCGAGATAAGCCGGTAGGCAGGCGAGCAGGCGTTGCTGCTCTTTGTCGGCCAGCAGGAGGGCGGTTTCGGCTTCGTCCAGGGCTTCGTCGTGCACAAAGTGCGGCTTGCTCAGGTTCTCTTGCAGCGAGGGCGCGGCCCAGGCTTCCAGCCAGCGCAGGCTGGGCTTTTCCAGCGCGCGGCTGGCTAGATCGCTGAGCAGTTGCACCACCATGTAGAAGGCGGCCAGGCGTGCGGGCAAGCCCATGTCGAAGTGATCGAGCAGGCGGCCGAAGGGGTCGTCCAAGAGCCAGCGGTTGCAGGCGTAGAAGATGAAGGTGAGCAGCAGGCCCTGCAGGCGCAGCAAGACCTGGAACAACACCAGCTGGCGGGCGCTGCCTTGCAAGCGGCCGGCCAGATTCCAGGCTGAGGCGGCGGAGCCCAGGCCGGCGCCCATCACCAACATGGCGCCGCCGTTCCAGCCAATCAGGCCGCCGGCCGCCAGGCTCATGGTGATGACCACCACCGTGGTCGAGGACTGCGCGGCCCAGGCCACCATCGCGCCCAGCGCAAAGCTGGGCAGCAGCCAAACGCCCAGCTCGGCGATCTGCTCGCGCAGCCAAGGCTCGGTGCGCAGCATGGCCGCGCCGGTCTTGATGAAATCGGTGCCCAGGAACAGCAGGCCTAAGCCCAGCAGGGCGCCCACGGCGTGGCGCCAGCGGGTGGACTGGTCGATCTGCTGGTAGTAGGCAATGCCGGTCAGGCCCACCAGGCACAGGGCCAGGGCATGCAAGTCAATGGCGGCTAACAAGGCCAGCATCGAGGTTCCCAGATTGGCCCAGCGGATGATGGGAAAGGCGCGCTTGCGGTCCATGGCCCCGGCGGTGACCAGGGCCACCAGCACATGGATGACGGCATTGACGCTTTGCATCACCGCCCCCGCCAGCAGGCCGAACAAGGCCAGCGAGCCCGCGCTGGTGACGGCGCGCGCAATCAGCTGGCGCAGGCGGCGGCCGATCACCTGACGCAGGTTGTTGCTGATCAGCCTCACGCCGATGAAGAACAGACCCAGCCCGGCGAAGAGGCTGAAAAAGATGCTCATGAGTCCGCGTAAATAAAAGGTCAGGCCGCCAGCTGGCGGAAGCCTTCGCTGCGATCAGTGACGCTGTCGATGATTTTGAGGAAGCCGCTGATCTCAAACACCTCGCGCACATGCTGGGGCAGGCTGCACAGCAGCAAGCGGCCTTGCGCTTGCTTGGCGCGCTTGGCGGCCATCAGCACCACGCGCAGGCCGGCGCTGGAGATGTAGTCCACCGCAGCAAAGTCCAGCAGGGCGCGGGCGCCGGGGGTGGCGAACAGGTCTTGTACGGCTTGCTCAAAGGCGCTGGCGGTGGCGCTGTCGATGCGGCCTTTGAGGCTGACCAGGCGGGCGCCTTGTTCATCGCTGCTGTAGTGTTCGAAGCTCATGGTGTTGTCTTTCTTGGGTCGAATTCGGGAAGGGCGTTGGCAGGACGCTGGAAGGCCGCGTTAGCGTTTCAGGGTTTTGAGCAGCACGATCAAGTTGCCGCTGCCGTCGTAGAAGGCGCGCACCTCGTCCATCATGGTTTTGACCATGTGCACGCCCAGGCCGCCCACGGCGCGTTCTTCCACGCTGGCGTCCAGGCTGGGTTCGGGGGCTTCCACAAAGGGGTCGAATGGCGGGGCGTCGTCTTTGAGGATGATTTCCAGCCACTCATCCGAGCGCGAGAGCCGCACATGGATGCTGCGGTCGGGCGCGCCGTGCAGGCCGTGCTGGATGGTGTTGGTGATCAACTCTTCCAGGCAGAGGTTGACGGCAAAAGCCACGTCCGGCCGCTCGGCCAGGGCCTCGTTCACCGCCTCGGCCAGCGGGGCGATTTCTTCGACACGGCTGTGCAGGCGATGCTCCAGCAACAAGGTTTTGTTCTTCAGTTCCAGGGGGGCGTGGCTCACGGTCAGAGCTCCTCGGGCTTGTGGGCTGGCGGACGGGTCGGGGGATTGGGTGCTGGTGGCGACGGTGTCGATAGGGACATCCACACGCGGCTTGCGGCACAGCAGCAGGGCGGTCAGGTCGTCGCTGGGTTCGGCACCGCCAACGAAGTCGGCCACATCGCGCACCAGGCTGGCCAGCTTGGCGGCGGCGTGCGGTTCGTGGCTGGCTTGCAGCCAGGAAGTCAGCCGTTCTTCGCCATAGGCGTTTTCGGCGGCGTCAAAGGCTTCGGTGATGCCGTCGGTGTAAAGCAAAAGGGTGTCGCCGCAAGCCATGTGGGCATGGCGGCGGCTGTAGCTCATGCCGGGCATCACGCCCAGGGCGATGTCGCACGCACTGTCCAGGGCCAGCGCCTCGCCTTGGGCGGTGCGCTGCAGCGGCGCGGGGTGGCCGGCGCTGGCGTAGGCGAGGCTGCCATCGCGCGGGTCATAGATGCAGTAGCAGGCGGTGACGAATAGCTCCATCGGGTTGCGCCCGCTGAGCACATCGTTGGCGCGGGCCAGCACTTCCTCGGGGCCCAATTCGTCTTGTGCCAGGTCTTGCAGCACGGTGCGCGACACGGCCATGAAGAAGGCCGCGCCCACGCCCTTGCCGGCCACATCGGCCACCAGAAAACCCCAGCGGCCGTCTGAGAGCGCAAAGCAGTCATAGAAGTCACCACCCAGCTCGCGCGCCGGGTGCATGCAGGCCTGCATGGAGAAGTCCGCCGTGTCGGGGAAGTGCTGGGGCAGGATGGCCTGCTGCATATCGCGGGCCGATTCCAGCTCCTCTTGCACCCGCAGGGCCGCCAGATGCAGCTGGTCGTTCTTGTCGGCCAGCTCCAGCGTGCGCTGTTGCACCAGGCGCTCCAGCTCGCGCTGGCGCGATTCGTTTTGCTCGCGGATCACATCGAGCAAGCGACCGACCTCCGACGCCACGGTATTGAAATTGCCCGCCACCAGGACCAACTCGTCTTGCGTGTCGATGCGGATGCGGGTGTCCAGCCGGCCGGCGCAGAAGTCTTGCGTGCCTTGCGAGAGCCGGCGCAGCGAGCGCAGGGTGGACACATAGATACCGGCAAACAGATAGGCAATCGCTGCCATCGCACCCACCAGCAAGGCGCCCACTTGCCACTGGCTGCGGCGCAGCTGGGTCAGGCGTTCTTGCAGCAAGGCATCGGCCTGCGTGGTGGCGGCCACCAGCAAGGCCTGGGCTTGGGCCAGATTGGCGCTGGCGATGGGGCGCAGCTCGGCCAGGGCTTCGGGCGCGTCCAGCACCTTGTCGACCGCGTCTTGCTGGCGCTCGATGCGGGTCAGCAACTCGTCCAGCTGGGCTTGCAGGCCGGCGGGGTCGCCCTGGGACAGCAGCTGCCTCATGCCGGCGCGCAGGGCGGGTGTGGCTTCACTCAGCACCACCTGGGCGGCCACGGCGTAGCTGGCCATGCTGTCGCTGGACAGAGCCAGCGCATCTTGCTGCTTGGCCAGCGTTTCCATCAGCAGGGGCAGGCGGTGGCTGAGCATCTCGAACGCCGCGTCCAGCTTGGGGTCCACGTTCAGGCGGTGGGCGCGGGCGCTCTCGCGCATCAGGGCCAGCAAGGCGTTGATGGTGCCGGTGTGGGCGGCGAAGCGGCGCTGGGCGTCATCGTCTTGCGCGCCCAGCTCTTGCAACTGTTGCCACTGCTGCTGCAGGCGTTGGCCCAGGGCGGGCAAGGTGTTGGGCGGGGCGCTGGGCGGGAGCTGCGGCGCGGCAACCCAGGCCTGTAGGGCTTGCAGTTGGACTTGGGCTGCCTGGATGGCCTGGGCATTGCCGCGCTCGTCTTTGAGTGCACCGCGTTGACGCACCAAGGTGTCGAGCACGGCGGCTTGCTGGGCCAGTGCGGTCAGGCCGCGGCGTTCCAGCTCGGCGCTTTGTGCGTCTTGCCCGGCTGTGCGCAGCAGCGGCCAGCTCAGCAAGGTCAGGGCCACCAGCATCACCGCGCCGACCAGCAGGAATTTGCGCGAAAAGCTCAGCCGCCCCGACAGCCAGCTGGCCGGCGCCAGCAGGCGCAGCCAGTGGGCTTGCGCCCGGCCGAGGTCGGTGGCAGCACTCGTCATAAGCGTCAGTCGAGATTGGCGGTCAGCAGCACCTTGACGGCGGCGCCGCTGGGCTTGCGTGAGACATAGCCAATGGCGCCGGGCGTGCTTTGCACCAGGCGGGTGACTTCCTCATCACTGTCCACCTGGCGTGGCGGCAAGCCCATGCCGGTGAAGCTCTGGCGGGCCCAGAAGGCGCGCAGCTGGCCGGGGCTGCGGCCGGTGACTTGGTCGTAGAAGGCGCGGCGTAGGCCGCTGCCTTCACGCAGGTCGATGGGCTGGATGGCCTGGCCGTCGGGCCAGTTCTGTTGCTGGCGCAGATAGATCTGCGTCATGCGCTCGGGGCTGATTTTGTCCAGCGCCACATCTTTGTGGGCGATGACGATCAGCTCAGTGCCGGCCAGCGCGGCTTGTGGTGCGCTGAAGCACAGCAAGCTCAGCAGCGCGGGTAGCGAGAGCAGGGCCAGGCGAGCGCGGTGGAGGATGCGGAGGCGGTGTTGATGGTGTTTCATGACCGGCCCCTCCTCAGAACACCAGGTCCAGCGTGACGCTGAACAGCTGGAGCTTGTTGTCGAAGGGCAGCGCGGGCACAGCCAGTGGGCCGGGCGTGTTGGCGGTGGGCGTACTCACGAGGTCGAGCTGGGTTTTGATGGCCATGTTCTCGCGCCAGTCCCAGCGCAGGCCGAGGCTGACCGAGCGGCTGCTGATGTCGGCGAACTGCTGGGCGCGGTCAAAGCCTTGTTTGAGCTGGTTCAGCCCCGCGTCGAGTTGCGGGTCCATGCCGGTGGGCGCCAGAGCGCTGGTGTTGAGCTTGGCGCTGGAGCGCTTGAGCTGGGCCAGGCTCAGATAGGGCGTGAAGTCGCCGAAGCTGCGTGCCAGCGTGACGCTATAGCCCGTGCCGCGGCCGACCAGATCGTTGCGCGGGTCCATCCAGGTCAGCTCGGCCAGCAAGCGCCATTGCTGCCAGTTGCCGTCCATGCCGAGGCTGGTGTAGGTGGGACGGTTGTCAAAGGGGTTGCGCAGGGCATCCAGGCCTTGGGCCTTGGCTTGCAAGGCGGCCAGCATGGCAGGAGGCAGTTGCGGGTTCTGCGCGATTTGCTGCAGCGCGCCGCTGAGCTGAGTCAGGCCGTTATTGATTTGGTCCACCTGCTCGGAGCGCAGCACATAGCGGTCAATGTCGGTGCGCGAAACGCGCAGGGTCAGGCCTTGCAGATTGGCGCTCAAGCTGAAGCCCAGCAGGCCGCGCAAGCTGGCGTCAGCGGAGATGGCGGGGGAAAAGTTGTTGAAGCGGTGGGTGTAGTCGTAACGCCCGCCAAACACTTGCGCCAGCACGCTGGCATCGCCGAAGTTGAGGCGCCAGTGCAGGTCGGCCCCGTCCAGGCCCGCCACGCTATTGGTGAGGGCGTAGATGGCTGGCGCCGGGCGCACGGTCAGATTGGCATAGCCGATCTCGGCAATGCTGGAGTCAAAGAACAGCGGGCTACGGATACGGCCCAGGTTCAGGCTCAGACCGTGGCCCAGCTGCTGGCGCAAGGCGGCGATGCGCAGGCGCGGCTGCATATCTTCACCGGCGCGGGCCACGCCTTGCACTTGAAATGTGGTGCCGCTCAGCGGCTGCCATTCCAACTGCAGGCCCAGCACCGTGTCCATATTGGCCGACCAGCCTTGCTGCACCGGCTTGAGCTGGGAGAAGGAGGTGACGGCGCCGGCCGTGGCGTTGTCGTTATGCGCCAGGCCCAGGGTGGCGAAGCCGGAGAAGCGCAATGAACTCCCCCGGCCCTCGCCAGTTTCCTCGGCCGCCTGTGCGCTGGCGCCGGCCAGCAGGCCCAGGCCCGCCAGCGCCCAGGCCGCGGCGTGTCTCTTGCGTTGTCTTGCTCTTGTTGGCATCAAAGCATCCCCTCGCTATGACCCGCGTCTTGATTGGCGGGCCTGAAATTGAGCGAGAGCTTGCCGGCCTAGCGTTGAATTTGCGTTGAATTGCCGTTGATGAGTGCCAGGGCTTGGACAGCGCTGCGTTGCAAGAGCAGTTCGGCACCCATGGCGCGGCCGGTCTGCACGGCCTGATCTAGCGCCTGTTCAATCTCGCTGCGCGGTGCGTCTTGGGCTGCCAGGGCCTGGGCACGCATGCGCCAGAGTTCGGGCAGCAGGTAGAACTCCTGGCGTTCATGTGCCTTGGGCAGGCAGGCGTCGATCTGGCTCAGGGCTTCTTCGGCCTGGCCGAGGGTCAGCAAGCCTTCGATCAGGAAGGAGAGAAAAGTCGCCTCGGTGCTGGGCATGGCCACGGCCGAGGCGCTGGCGGCTTGGCGGATGGGCAGCAGGCCGGCCGGGTCGCCGCCGGCCGCCTGGCTCCAGCCCAGCACCAGCGCGCCCACCGCCTGCCACAGGGCCAGGCCGTGGCGCTGGGCCAGGGCCAGCAGTTCCATGCTCAGGGGCAGGGCGGCGTCGGGGCGGCGCAGATGGCGCTGCAGCACGCCCGCCATGGTCAAGGCAAAGCCGAGGGTCTGGGCATGGCCCAGCTCGCGCGCTTGCTGCAGGCCGAGCTTGGTTTGCTCCAGGGCTTCATCAATGCGGCCCTGCAAGGCCAGCGGCCAGCCCAGCATGGCGCGGGCGGCAATGCCGCCATGTTCGCCAAAACGCTGGGTCAGCTGGGCCCGCTGTCGCGGTGGCAGGCGATCCCCGGCTGCTGCCGCCTCGGCCAGGGCCTCGCAAGAGGCTTGCAACTGGCCCAGGAAGAAGAGGTTGTTGCCCAGGGCATAACGCGCTTGCACAGCGGCTGCGGCGTCACCGGTGTCGGCGGCCACGGTCAGCAGTTCTTGCACCAGATTCAGCACCGGGCCTTCGTCCGGGCCGCTGCGGCTGCCCAGCCACAAACCCCAGAGTGCCTGGAAGCGCTGGCCCGGGCCGCTGGCGGCGCCGGCTTCATCACAGGCTTGCAGCGCCTGGCGGTAGCACTGGCGTGCGGCCGGCGAACCATAGCCCTCCAGGGCCAGCAGGCCGTGCCCCAGGCCCAGCAGCAGGGGCAGGCGCAGGCGTTGCACCAGGGCGGGCGGGGCCTCGGGCAGTTGCAAGGCGGCCAGGCCTTGCTCGAAGCCGTGGCGCGCTTCTTGGTGGGCCGATTGGGCGGCGGCGCGTTCGGCCGCCTGCAGCCAGTAATGCGCGGCTGCCGGGTCGCCAGCGGCGTGCAGATGTTGGGCCAGGGCCTCGGGCGCGTCGGCGGCCTGGGCGGCGAAGGGGCCCATCAGCGCCTGGGCGGCGCGCCGGTGCAGGGCGCGGCGCTCGCTGGCGCTGAGCGTTTCTAGCGCGGCGTCGCGAATCAAGGCGTGGCGGAACTGCCAGTGCTGCGGCTCAATGGCTTGCAGCAGGTCGAGCCGCTGCAACTGAGCCAGCTGCTGGGCCAAAGGCCCGGCCGGCAGCTGCAGCAGTTCTTGCAGCAGGGCGGGCGAGCAGGTGCTGCCCAGCAGGGCCGCGCCCTGGGCCAGGCGCTTGGCCTCGGGCGGCAGGCGGTCCAGGCTGGCGGCCAGCAAATCCCAGAGCGTGGCCGGCACTTTGTCGGCCGGGCGCAGGCGTAGCGAGCGCGCCAGTTCTTCGGCAAACAGGGGCACGCCGCCGGCGCGCTGCAGCACTTGCTGGCGCTGGGCGGGTGACGCCGGGGCGCTGTCGAGTTGATCGATCAAGCGGCCCATCTCTTCGGGGGGCAAGGGCTGTAGATTCAGACACAGGTCCAGGCTGGCGCGCACATCGTCGGGCGGCGCCTCGCGTGAGCTGAGCAGCAGCAGGCCGGGGGCCCGCTGCGCAGCGGGGCGCTGGCTTTGGCGTTGTAGATGCAGCTGCATCAGCTCCAGCGTGGACGGGTCGGCCCAGTGCAGGTCTTCCAGCAGCATCAGCTGCGGCCGGCCCTGGGCCAGGCCTTCGAAGAGATCGCACAGCAGGCTGTGCAGCTCGCGCTTGAGCAGAGGCTCGGCCGGGGGCGAGTGCTGCTGGCTTTGCAGCAGCAGCGGGCGCAGCAGGGCTCGCGCTGCTTCATGGCCGGCCGGTGGCAGGCCGGCTTGCTGCAGCAACGTGCTGAGGCCGGCCTCGGCCTGCGCTTCATCACCCTTCAGTGCGGCGCCCATGCGCCGGCGCAGCGTGGCCCGCACGGGTTCGAGCGGGGTGTGGCGATATTCGGGGCGGCATTGCAGCTGGGAGATCGGTGTTGGCGTGGCGCCCGCAGCAGCGGTGACGTGCTGGCGCAGGGCCTGCAGCAGCCGGGTCTTGCCCAGGCCGGGTTCGCCTTGTACCCAGACCGTGCGAGCGCTGCCTTGCGCGTGGGCCCATTCCTGTTGCAACTGGGTCAGCTCGGCGCTGCGGCCGACCATGGGCTTGAGCGCGTCGCTCCGGCTATTGGCTTGTGCGGGGCGGGCGCCCAGCAGGCTGACGCTGCCGCCGGGTTCCTCCGTGCTTGTAAAGCGGTGATGGCGCTCACTTTGCTGTTGCAGCTCGGCGCTGACGCGGATGCTGCCCGCTTCCGCTTGCAGGGCGAGCTTGCGCGCCTGACGGGAGAGTGCGCCTACGCTGTCGGGCGAGGCCAGCTCGGGGTCGGCATGCACCCAGCCCACATGCAGGCCTTGGCGCAGGGCCCAGCCCTCAGCTTTTGCCTCGTGGGTGGCTGCCAGTTCCAGCGCGGCATCCAGAGCCAGGCGAGGTGCATGCTCTTGCGCGCGCGGGTGGCCAAAGAAGGCCAGCAGCTCGCCGCCCTCGGCCCGCTGCACATGGGCGCCGCGCGCTTGCAGCAAGTGGCGGGTTTGGTTCAGACGGGCTTGCAGGGCGCCGGCCAGGGTTTCGGCCTCCCAGCCTGCGCCGTTCTCAGCGTTGCTCTCTTCGGTCGGGGCTTCCCAGTCGCAAGCCAGGGCGACAACGCGGCGGCGTTCGGCGCGTGGCGTCTGCGGGCTGCCGGCGCTGGATGACGCGCCGCGCAGGGTTTCGGCCAGGGCCAGGGTGGTGGCCTGTGGCTGTAGTTGCAACTCTGCCTGCAGCAGCTTGCGGAAATGTTCGAACAAGGCCAGGGCCTCGCCTGCAGCGGTGGGCGCCAGCATGCGCATGCAGCGGCGCAGGGCCGTTTCGCACCAGGGGTCCTGGGCCAGGGCGCGGCGGGCGCAGGCCAGGGCGGCTTCGGGCTCGCCCGCGTCTTCATGCAGCTGGCCCAGGGTCTCCAGTAGTTGCTGGGCCTGGCGCAGCAAGGCCTCGCGGCGCGGCTGCAGCCAGGCTTCGAAGCCGGGCGCTTCGGGCAGTTGCAGGCCATCCAGCAGCGGGCCGCGGTAGAGGTTCAGGGCTTGTTGCAAAGCCTGGCGGTGCGCCTCGGGCTGCGGTGTGGCGGCGTCTAGCTGAGCCAGGGCGAAGTCGCGGCAGTCCAGCTGCCAGGCCAGGTCTTCGCGCAGTTGCAGATGTTTTTTGTCGCCCTGCAGCGGATCCAACTCTGCCTGTTCCGGCCAGAGTTGGCCCAGCACCCGGCGCAGGTCGAACAGGGCGCGGCGCAGATTGGCGCGCGCCTGGTCCAACGTGGAATCGGGCCAAAGGGTTTCGGCCAGCAACTCGCGCGGCAGTGGCCCGCTTTGCAGGGCAAGCATGGCCAGCAAGGCGCGCACCTTGTCGTAGGGCAGGGCCAACAATCGGCCCGCGGCATCGCGCAGCTCGAAGCCGCCCAGCAGGCGCAGCTGGGCTTGGGCTGGAATTGCCGAGGTGGCAGCGGCGTCGGCAGAGGAAAGGGGCACTGGGCTCGTTAAAAACATGAGGCGAAAGAATCTGGGGCGCAGTATGCCTGGGTGACGTTACGGGACGTTCATGGTGAATAGTGACCGGCGCAGGGGCAGAATCGGGGCGCTTTCAGGGCGCGGGCGTGACGGCGAAGTGCTGCCGCGTCGTGCCTAGGCTCCACCTTCTTCTCTCGCAGGAATTTTCACAATATGGCCACAGTCTTGATCGTCGGCGCTTCGCGCGGCATTGGTTTGGAATGGGTGCGGCAAGCGCGTGCAGCGGGCGACCGTGTCGTGGCCACGGCGCGTGATGAGGTCGGGCTGCAGCGCCTGCGTGATTTGGGCGCGGTGGCGCTGAAATTGGACGTCATGGACACGGCCAGTGCTTCGGGCCTGGCCTGGCAGATCGACGGCTATGCCTTTGATCAGGTGGCCCTGGTGGCGGGTGTGTATGGCTCCCGCATCAGCGGGCTGCAAACGCCGACCGAGGCGGAGTTCAATACCGTCATGCAAACCAATGTCTTGGGCCCCATGCGAGTACTGCCGCAGTTGCAGGATGCGCTGGCGCCGGGCGCGCGCCTGGCCATCATTTCCTCCCGCATGGGCTCGATCAGCCTGCGCAGCGATAGCCAGGGCTGGCTCTACCGGGCCTCGAAAGCGGCGGTGAATTCGGTGCTCAAAGATGCCTCCTTGATGCTGCAGGACAAGGCCATCTGCATCAGTGTCCACCCCGGCTGGGTGCGCACCGAGATGGGCGGCGAAGGGGCCGATATTGATGTGCAGACCAGCGTGGCGGGCCTGCGCGCGGTGATGGCGGGCCTGAGCGCGGCCGACAACGGTAGCTTCATCAACTACAACGGAGAGCGTTTGAGCTGGTGAGCCTTGTGGCGAAAGTGCCGGAGCCGACCCCCTGAGCAAGGGGGTAACGAATGTACCGGCTCTTTTGATTGCGCAAGGCCTGGATGCCTCGGAACCCCTTTGTTTACGGCGATCTCTGCCCGCTGGCGGCGGAAACAGCTGGCGTTTCAATCTGACTGGCCGAGGCTGACGCCGCAACTTGGGGGGAATGCCGGGGCTGGCGCGCTCACATAATCCCGCCGCCGGTCATGCCGGCGACTAAGCCGACGAGGCTTGGCCAAGTCTCGACAAAATTTTTGATGGAATAAGCGGGGGATCCCATGACGCAAAACAAAACAGCAGTTTCTCAACTGAGCTTCGGCGCCTTGGCCGTGACCTTGGCCGCGCTGGTATCGCCGGCACAGGCTGGGGTGGTAGTGGGTTGGGATTTCGAGAACGCGGCCATTGGTCAGATCAGCGGCATCGATGCTTCCACGACCTCAGCGGGTGTGAGCAATGCAAAGTTCAACACCGGCAATAACGGTGTGGAAAACTTCGGCGCCATCCAAGACAAGGTGTCGGTGACGCGCTTCTTCAATAGCACCAACAACACGCCTTCGCTGACCTTCACCTTGGCCAACGCGATGGATGATCTGTCCATCTCATTCGCACACATCCACAATCACAACGGCGGCTTCCCGACTTCGCCGCAGTACAAGTTTGCCGTGCAGATCAATAGCGGCAATGGCTGGACGAACCTGGCTTCTGACTTGATCGCGTCGAACGCAAGCAGCGGGTCCACGATGAGCTTTGACCTGACTTCCGGCTTGGCTGCGGGCACCCATTCGCTGCGTTGGATCGGCTACGGTTACCGGTCGGGCGACAACTCCGGTTCCGAGTTCTTCGCATTGAACAATGTGGCCCTGAGCAACCATGTGCCTGAGCCGGCTTCTTTGGCTCTGGTGGGCTTGGCTTTGGCGGGCATGGCTGCAGCGCGTCGACGCAAGCAGGCCTGATCCCGGCAGCGGCGCCTGTCGGCGCGGGGAAATCCAGCAGTAGGAATCGGGCCCGGCTTTTGCCTAGCGCAAAGGCCGGTTTCGCCGGACGCGTTATCGTTCAGGCTTGGCCGCGCGTTTGTTGATGAGCGCGCGGCTCCCGCATTCCAATTCGAGACATACGACATGCTGCTTTCCGACGACCACCGCGCCATTCAGGACGCGATCCGTGCCTATGTGCAAGCCGAAATCGCCCCCAAGGCGGCTGAGTGGGACAAGAACCATCATTTCCCTGCCGCCGAGCTCAAGGGCCTGGCCGAGCTGGGCTGCTACGGCGTGGCCGTGCCCACCGAGTACGACGGCGCCGGCCTGGACTATCTGGCGCTGAGCATCATCTTGGAAGAAATTGGCGCGGGTGACGGGGCCACGTCCACCGTGGTCAGCGTCAACAACTGCCCGGTCTGCTCCATCTTGATGGCCTTCGCCAACGAGGCGCAGAAGCAGCAATTCCTCAAGCCCTTGGCCCGCGGCGAGATGCTGGGTGCTTTTTGCCTGACCGAGCCGCATGTGGGCTCCGAGGCCGGTGGCCTCAAAACCAGCGCGGTGCGTGAGGGCGACGAGTACGTGCTCAACGGCGTCAAGCAATTCATCACCAGCGGCAAGAACGGCGATGTCGCCATCGTCATGGCCGTGACCGACAAGGCTGCGGGCAAGAAGGGCATCAGCGCCTTCATCGTGCCCACCAACACGCCCGGCTATGTTGTGGCCCGCGTCGAGGAAAAAATGGGCCAGCACGCCAGCGACACGGCGCAGATCTTGTTCGACAACTGCCGCATTCCGGCCAGCTATTTGCTGGGCGCGGAAGGCCAGGGCTTGAAGATCGCGCTGTCGGGCCTGGAGGGCGGGCGCATCGGCATCGCCTCGCAGGCGGTGGGCATGGCGCGCGCCGCGTTTGAGGCCGCGCTGAAATACAGCAAGGACCGCGTCACCTTCGGCCAGCCCATCTTCAACCACCAGGCGGTGCAGTTCAAGCTGGCCGATATGGCCACGCAGATCGAGGCCGCGCGCCAGCTGATCTGGCACGCCGCTGCGCTGAAAGATGCCGGCCAGCCTTGCCTGAAGGAAGCGGCCATGGCCAAGCTCTTTGCCACCGAAATGGCCGAGCGCGTCTGCTCAGATGCGATTCAGGTGCATGGCGGCTATGGCTATTTGAGTGACTTCCCGGTCGAGCGCATCTACCGCGATGTGCGGGTTTGCCAGATCTACGAAGGCACATCCGAGGTGCAGAAGATCTTGATCGGCCGCGCGCTGGCTTGATCGCTTCGGGGCTTGGTGCTTCGGATTTGTTAGACGGGGCGGTGTGCAGCGCCGCCCCTCGGTCGGGGCAAACCCGGAGATGGTGAAAATTCCGGTCATGACTTGCGCTTATAGGTCTAAAACCTAGGCGCGACGTGCGAACATCGCTCAGCCTTTGAACAGCATGAGCGCACCCGTGCCCGACACCCCCGTCATCCCCGTCCTCCCACCTTCGACAGACAAACCCACCCAGCGCCGCCGGCGCGGCGCGGCGCAAGATGAGCTGCGCGAGCAGATCCGCCTGGCGGTCAAAACGCAGCACAACCAAGGCGGCTACGGGGCGGTGACCATGCGCGGCGTGGCCCAGGCGGTGGGGATTTCAGCGATGTCGCTGTACCGCTATTTCCCGAATAAGTCGGCCATGTTGGAAAGCATCTGGGCGGAGGCCTTGGAGGCTTCTTTGCAGAGCGCCATCCAGGGCAGCGCTGCGGCCAGCGAGCCTTGGGCGCGCCTGCGGCAGCTCTACGAGGCTTATGCGAATTTCTGGCTGACCCATCCCGACGACTTCAAGCTGGTGTTCGACCCCTGCAATGAGGTGTCCGACAATTTTCTGGCCAGTGGCCCGGCCGCAGGTTTCAGGCATCAGTACGAATCGATGATTGATACCTGCCTGGGCGAAGGCATCGGCCTGGCCCAACGCCAGCAATGTCACGACTTGTGCCGGCTCAAGATCGTCGGCTTCTTGTTCACCACCGTGGGTCTGGCGACCAAACCGGCCACGCCTGTGGCCGCGCTGCTACAGCTCACCTTGGACGATATTGAGCAGCAATTGATGCGCATCAAGAACGGCCGCTGAGCCTCGGCCGCCGGGCATTCTGCTTGTCTGAAAATACGACAAATGCCTCGGGTTAACCCGATAAATATACGTGTAGCGTACAGGTTACTCTAAGACTGAGGCAGCCAGAAGAGCTGATCTTTGGGTCGAGGGGGAGTTTTTCCATGCGCGCCAATTTTCCCGTTACTGAGCGGGAGTACGTCCTGCCTGAGCAGGTCACTCTGATGTCCACCACGGACCCCCAAGGTCGCATCCGCTATGCCAATGCGGCATTTGTGGAGGCCAGTGGTTTCAGCCGTGAAGAGCTGATCGGTCAGCCCCACAATCTGGTGCGCCACCCGGATATGCCGGAAGAGGCTTTTGCCGATATGTGGGCCACGCTCAAGTCCGGCCACAGCTGGAGTGCGTTGGTGAAGAACCGGCGCAAAGATGGCGACTATTACTGGGTGCGCGCCAATGCCACAGTGCTGCAGCGCGAGGGCCAGATCGTCGGCTTTGTGTCGGTGCGCACCAAGCCTGAAGCCGAAGAGGTACGGGCCGCCGAAGCCCTCTATGCCCGCATGCGTGCCGGGCGCAATACCGGCTGGCGCATGCGCCACGGCTTGCTATTGCGGCAAGGACTTTGGGCCTGGACCTCGGCCCTGCGTTTGCTGTCAGCCCGCGCTCGTTTGCGCGGCGCCTTTGGTGTGCAGATCTTGGCCCTGGGTGCCCTGGCCTATGCCTGTGGTCTCAGCCCCCAGTCTTGGCTGGTTTTCGTTGGCGCCGCGGCCTTGTTGGCATGGAGCGCTTGCGCCTGGCTGGAGTTGCAACTGAGCCGCCCCTTGCAGCGCTTGCTTGAGCAAGCCCGTGCCTTGGCCGCCGGTCAAAGCGCAGCCGGCGCCAGGTTTGAGCGCGTCGATGAAATTGGCTTGATTCAGCAGGCAATCAATCAGTCGGGGCTCAATCTGCGCTCTTTGGTGGACGACGTTGCCGAGCAGTTGGGCAGTTTGCAAGCCGCCAGTGGGTCGATCCGTAGCGGCCACAGCGAGCTCAACGCCCGCACCGAGCAGACGGCGGCCAATTTGCAGCAGACCGCTGCGGCCATGGAAGAAATGACGGCCACCGTTCAGCAAAATGCCGAGTCGGCCCAGCGCGCCACCGAATTGGCCCAAACCACCCGGCATGCAGCAGCCGCCGGCGGCGGTTTGATGCAGCAAGTGGTGCAGACCATGGGAGAAATCCACGGCGCCAGCAGCAAGATCAGTGACATTGTGGCCTTGATCGACAGCCTGGCGTTTCAGACCAATATCCTGGCGCTGAATGCCGCGGTCGAAGCGGCACGCGCCGGCCATCAGGGCCGAGGCTTTGCGGTGGTGGCGGCCGAGGTGCGCGCCCTGGCTCAGCGCAGCGCGCAGGCCGCGCAACAAATCAAACAGCAATTGGCGCACAGCAGCAGCACGGTGACGCAAGGCCATCAGCTGGTGGGGCAGGCGGCGGAATCCATCGGCCATATCGTCGAGCAGGTGCACCGGGTCGGCGAGTTGATCGACGGCATTAGCGCCGCCACGCGGGATCAGAGCGAGGGCATCGGCCAGGTCAATCTGGCCGTCAACCAGCTCGATCGCATGACGCAGCAGAACGCCGGCTTGGTCGTTCAAGGCAGTACTTCGGCGCTGCATTTGACTCAGCTGGCCAAACGTTTGCTGGAAGCGATTGCGCTCTACCGCGATGACGCAGCGCCCAGCCACGGGGAGCGCCAAGCGCGCGCTTTGCGTCCGCCCGGGGCCTCACCCACGTCGTCGCCATTGCTTGCCCACGGCCCCAACTAAAGTGTCTCAAGTCAATTCATTCAAGCTCGGTCTCTTGCTTCCCCTCAGCGGGGTCGCATCGATTTATGGCCAAGAGATCCTGCGTGCCGTCAGCTTGGCGGTGGCTCAAGTCAATGCTGCAGGCGGCGTGGCAGGGCGGTCCCTGGAGTTGCTGGCTCAGGATGACGGCAGCCAGCCGGCCACCGCCGTTGCCGCAGCCCTGACGCTGATTGATGTGCAGGGCTGCCGCGCCCTGATCGGGCCGCTGCTGTCCAATGCCCGGCATGCGGTGGTGGGCGAGGTGATGGCCATGCGCGGCCTGCCCATGCTCAATTTCTCCTGCCAGGAAGGCAGCATCCGCGAACATGGTTTCTTCAGCTTTGCGGCCCTGCCCAATCAGCAGATCGAGCCTTTGATGCGGGAGCTCGTGCAGCGCTTTGGCCCCAAGGTCTTTTTCGCCGGCAGCAATTACGAATGGCCGCGCGGCTCCATCGAGGCGGCGCGCCGCGCGCTGGCGCTGCACGGCGGCGAATCGGTGGGCGAGCAATACCTGCCGCTGGGCCTGACGGCGCGCGAGTTGCCGGCCTTGATGGAGGCCTTGCGCTACTCGGGCGCCGATGTCTTCGTGCCTTTCTTTGCCGGGCGCGATCAGATCCAGGTGCTGCAGGCCTTTGCCCACGCCGGCTTGAAGGCACGCATGGCGGTGGTCAGCTGCCAGTTCGACGAAGTCATGGCCAGCCAGTTGAAGCCGGAAGAGCGCGAGGGCGTCTACTCCTGCAACACCTACTTCATGAGCCTGAGCAACCCCGAGAACCAGGACATGCTGGCGCAGCTGCGCCAATGGCCGGGCGTGAGCGGGCTGTGGCCGCATGGCGATGGGCTGATCAGCAACTTCGGCGCCGGTGCCTATCTCTGCGTGATGGCTTTGGCGCAAGCGGCGGCGGCATGCCAAAGCTGGGAGACCACCAACCTGATCGCTGCGCTCAAGCAGGTGGACCTGCTGGCGCCTCAGGGCCGGGTGCGCATGGACCCGGCGAGCCAGCATGTCAGCGTGGACATCTATCTGAGCTGCTGCGAGGCGCAAGGCGACTTCCGCATCATCGATCACTTCCCCGCGCAGGCGCCCAATGCGCCGGCCCGCTACACCTTGCCGCCACCGCCTTTGGCCGAGTTGCAAGCCCCAGCGCCGCAGTGGCATGCAGAGCCTGGCGCCTCCGGCCTGCCCATGCCGGAAGCGCCTCGGCCAGAGACGCTCAAAAGTGCCGAGCATGTTGAGCGCACCGAACGTGCTGAATTGATGGCCTTTGCCGACACCCCCATCGTCGCCACCGATGGTCAGGGCTGGATCCGGCGCGCCAACTTCAGTGCGGCCGAGCTGTTCGGCTACAGCGTTGAGGAGATGCACAGCCTGTCCGTGCACAGCTTGCTGCCGCCGCATTTGCGGGAGCGGCATGTGATGTTGTTCCAGCGCTTTCTGGACGGTGATGAGCAGCTGCGCCGCATGTCCGGGCGTGGCGACATCGTGGGTTATCGCAAGGATGGCAGCTTCTTCCCGCTTGAGGCCTCGATTGCTAAGTTCCGCCAGGATGATGGCTGGTCACTGGTCGTCACCCTGCGGGACATCAGCGAGCGCAAACAGGCCGAGGCTCAGCTGCTGTGGCGGGCCACGCACGACGACTTAACCCGCTTGCCCAACCGCGCCTTGTTCACCGAGCGTTTGCAGAACGCGCTGGAGCGCTCGCGCCGCCTCGATTTGAGCGTGGCCGTGCTCTTCATCGATCTGGACGGCTTCAAGCTCATCAACGACAGCCACGGCCACGAAGCGGGCGATCTCTTGCTGAAGGAAGTGGCGCGGCGATTGGGCAGCTGCGTGCGCCCTGGCGACACGGTGGCGCGCTTGGCGGGCGATGAGTTCGTGGTGCTGTGCGAACAGCTGCAGCAGCCCGAGAGCATTTCCATCTTGGCCGAGCGCATCAATGTGGCGCTGCGTCAGCCCGTGCATCTGGATGGCATCACGGTGCGTGTGTCCGCCAGCATCGGTGTGGCCGTTGGCCATGGCATGACGCATGCGGCGCAAGAGATTTTGCAAGGCGCGGATATGGCCATGTACGCCGCCAAAGAGCGCGGCCGCGACGGCTGGCGCTTTTTCAACGAAGGCTTGCAGGCCCAGGCCCGTGACCGCATGTGCATCAGCCAGGGCCTGCCCCTGGCGTTGGCGCGTCATGAGATGAAGGTGGTGTTCCAGCCGATTGTGGATGCCATGCAGGGCCAGGTCATCGGCAGCGAGCTGCTGCTGCGCTGGCACCCGCCGGCCGGCCCCGTGCCGCCGGACCGATTCATTCCCTTGGCCGAAGCCAGTGGCGCCATCGTGCCCATCGGCCTGTGGGTGTTCCGTCAGGCCTGCCTGGCCGAGCAGCGCTGGCGCGGCCGCTGGGGGCAGGGCGCGCCTCATGTGTCCGTCAATGTGTCGGCGCGCCAACTGGATGCGCCTGGCTTTGTGGCCCAGCTGCAAGCCGAGTTGGCGCAAACCGGGGCTGAGCCCGGGCGCATGATTCTGGAGCTGACCGAGTCGGCGCTGATGTCCGATATGGACGAGATTGTGGAAAAGCTGCGCGCCCTGGCCGCCCTGGGCTTGCGCATCGCGGTGGACGACTTCGGCACCGGCTACTCCTGCCTCTCACGGCTGACCCGGCTGCCGGTGAGTATTCTCAAAATTGATCGCAGCTTCATTGCCAACGTCCCCGACAAAACCGAGGACATGGCGGTGGCACGCGCCGTGGTCGGCTTGGGCAAGTCCCTGGGCCTGACCTTGGTGGCTGAGGGCGTGGAGACGGACATCCAGGCCGAAGAAATGCGCAAACTCGGTTGCCATATGCTGCAGGGCTATTTGTGCGGCAAGCCGGTCGATGAAGCTGATTTCATGCGGCGAGTGGATGAGGATGCACGAGCCGAGCGGCCCAAGCGTCTGGCCAAGGCCGAGCGGACTGGCGCCGAGCAGGCGCTGGAAGCGGCCATCTGTTGCTTATGCTTGAAGCCGGTTGAGGCTTGAGCCGTGAACGCTGATCCCAAAGGCTTTGCCATCAAAGCCTTGGCTGCTGCGCATCAGCCCGCAGCTAGTCCCGGCCAGCTCTTACCGCCCTAACCCTCATTTCGGTGGACCATCCGGCAAAGCCCTGCTGCGGCGCGGCGTGATTTCGGCTAAGGTCAGGGAATGATCATCGAGCCTCCCTTCCCCGAACGCGCCGGCGCAGTGGCGCCGCGCAATCCTGTGCACTTCTATTTCGATTTCTCCTCGCCGTATTCCTATATCGCTTCGGAGTGGATTGAGGCCGTGGCCGCCCGAAATGGCCGGCCGGTGCAGTGGCATGCCATTTTGCTGGGCGTGACCTTTCAGGCCGCTGAGTTGAAGCCGCCCGTGGCTTATCCGCTCAAGCGCGACTATGTGCTGCGGGACTTTGCCCGCTCGGCCCAGTTTGCCGGCCTGCCCTACAAGCAGCCGAGCGCATTTCCGATCGCCAGCCAGAATGCTGCGCGGGTGTTCTGGTGGCTGCAGGCGCAAGACCCTGCGCGCGCCGTGGCTTGGGCCAGAGCCGGCTTGCGGGCTTACTTCACCCGGGATGTGGCGCTCAATGACGAGGCGCAATTGAAGGCATTGGCGGCTGAGTGCGGGTTGGACCCGGAGGCAGCGCAGGCGGCTTGGCAGGATCCGCAGTGGAAGGAGCGGCTAAAAAACGAGAACCAAGCGGCCATCGCTGCGGGCGTTTTTGGCGCGCCCTTTTTCATCATCGACGGCGAAGGTTTCTGGGGCAATGACCGCCAGGCCCAGATCGAACGCTGGCTCAGCAGCGGCCCGTTCAGAGGCTTGGTTTAAGGCTTTCCGGGCTTGCGCTTTCGGC
Source organism: Roseateles sp. PN1 (assembly GCF_038419725.1). NCBI lineage: Bacteria > Pseudomonadati > Pseudomonadota > Betaproteobacteria > Burkholderiales > Sphaerotilaceae > Roseateles > Roseateles sp. PN1. The sequence goes on from NZ_JBCARA010000007.1 coordinate 42,794, forward strand.
GGCCTCCGCGCTGCTCAGCTCGCGCAGGCAGCCCAGGCATAGGCAGCGCGTGTATTGCTCGCTCAAGCGCTGCCGCAGGGCCGGGCTGAGTTGCAAGTCAAAGCAGTCGCAGCGCGTGTCTTGTGCGCCGCAGTGGAAGCCGGCGCCGCAGCGCGGGCAGCAGTCTGAGTTGGCGGCAACATCCGGCGGCGTCACGCGAACAAACCCTGGTGTTGCTGGCGCAGCAGATTCTTTTGCACCTTGCCCATGGCATTGCGCGGCAACTCGCTCAGCACAAACACCTGCTTGGGCACTTTGAAGTTGGCGATCTGCCGCTTCAGGGTGGCGATCAAGGCCTCGCCGTCCAGCGTGGCCTCAGGGCGGGCGACCACGGCCGCGACCACCGCCTCGCCAAAATCGGGGTGCGGCACCCCGACCACGGCGGATTCGAGCACGCCTTCCATTTCGTTGAGATAACTCTCAATTTCAGCGGGGTAGACGTTGTAACCGCCGCTGATGATCAGGTCCTTGGCGCGACCGACGATGCTCAGATAGTTGTTGCTGTCCAGGCGGCCCACATCGCCGGTCTTGAACCAGCCATCGGGCGTGAACTCTTGCTGGGTCTTCTCAGGCATGCGCCAGTAGCCTGAAAAAACATTCGGGCCGCGCACCTCGATATGGCCGATCTCGTCCGTTGCGCAGGGCTGGCCATCGTCCTTGTGCACCCGCAGGCTCACGCCGGGCAGGGCGGGGCCGACGGTGCCGCCGATGCGCTCGCCGTCGAGCCCGCGGCAGGGGTTGGAGCTGAGCATCAAGGTCTCGCTCATGCCGTAGCGTTCCAGAATGGTGTGGCCACTGCGCGCCTCCCATTCTTCAAAGGTTTCCAGCAGCAGCGGTGCCGATCCGCTGATGAAAAGCCGCATCGTTGCGCAGGCCTGCGGCGTCAGCGCGGCCTCGGCCAACATGCGCACATACAGGGTCGGCACGCCCATGAAGACCGTCGCTTCACTGAACTTGGCGATGACGGCGCGCGGCTCGAACTTGGCGAACCAGATCATCTTGCTGCCGTTCAGCAGCGCGCCATGCGAGGCGACGAAGAGGCCGTGCACATGAAAAATCGGCAGGGCGTGGATCAGCACATCGCCTGCCTTCCAGTCCCACAAATCCTTGAGCGTCAGCGCATTGCTGAGCAGATTGCCGTGGCTGAGCATGGCGCCCTTGCTGCGCCCTGTTGTGCCGCTGGTGTAGAGAATGGCGGCCAGATCATCGGCCTGCTTGTCGGCCGGCTCATGCTGATCGCTCATGCTGGCCGCTCGGTCCAGCAAGCTGCCGCTGCGGTCATCGTTGAGGGTGAACACATACTGCGTGCCGGCCTGGAAGGCCAGCTTGGAAACCCAGCCGAAATGCGCGCCCGCGCACACCAGCAAGGCAGGCTCGGCATCGCGGATGAAGTAGTCCAGCTCGGCGGCCTGGTAGGCCTGGTTCAGCGGCAAGTAGACGAAGCCGGCGCGCAGCACGGCCAGGTAAAGCATCAGCGCCTCGACGCTTTTCTCGGTGTGGGCGGCGATGCGGCTGCCGGCGGGCAGGTCCAGCGAGAGCAGTAAATTGGCCAGCATGGCCGTGCCACGCTCCAGATCGCGCCAGCTGTAGCGCAGCGGGCCGCCGTCGCTGGCGATTTGATCCGCGCATTCGATCGCGATGGCGTCAAGGTCGGTGGGGAATGCGTCGCGCAGGGCGGTAAAGAGGTTGGCGTGGCTCATCGGCGCATTGTCGCCAAAGCTGAGGGTACGCGAACGGGTTTTCCCCGCATCTTGTACCCACTGTTACAGGCGGCGCGGCTGCTACATTGTGGCGGCCCCATTGCCGAGGAATTCGCTTGCCCGCCTCCCAGCTTCCGCTTGATCTTGACGCCGTGCTGCGCCTGGCGGCGCAAGCCATGTTCCAGGCCCTGGAAAGCACGGTGCAGGGCATGATGGTGCTGGACGCCGAGCACCGCATCGTCTGGATCAGCGAGGGCTACAAACGCTTTTTGCCGGCGCTGGGCTTTGGCGGTGAGAACGAGTTCATCGGCCGCCGCGTTGAAGACGTGGTGCCCAACACCTTGCTGCCACAGGTGATTGACAGCGGCCAACCCATCTTGATCGATTTGCTCACCAACAAGGCCGGCAGTTTTCTGGTCAGCCGCCTGCCGCTGCGCAATGATGCGGGCGAGGTGATTGGGGCGGTGGGCTTGGTGCTGCTGGATCACCCCGAGGCCACCATGCAGCCCTTGATGGCCAAGCTGAGCCAGTTGCAGCAGCAACTCAGCGAGGCGCGCCGCCAGCTCGCCGATCAGCATGGCCGCAGCAGCCGCCGGCCCAAGCACACGATTGCCAGCTTTGTGGGCAGCAGCCCGGCCGCGATGGAGGTCAAGCGCCAGGCCCGCCGTGTGGCGCTGAGCGACGCCACCGTGCTGCTGCTGGGCGAAACGGGCACCGGCAAGGAACTGTTGGCTCATGCCATCCACGCCGCTTCGCGCCGCGCCGACAAACCCCTGGTCAGCGTCAATATCGCTGCCGTGCCCGACACGCTGCTGGAGGCCGAGTTTTTCGGCGTGGCCCCGGGCGCCTACACCGGTGCCGACCGCAAGGGGCGAGACGGCAAGTTCAAGCTGGCCGACGGCGGCACGCTGTTCCTGGATGAGATCGGCGATATGCCGCTGGCCTTGCAGAGCAAGCTGCTGCGCGTATTGCAGGAGCAAGAGCTGGAGCCCTTGGGCAGCAATACAGTGGTTCAGGTGGATGTGCGGGTGATTGCCGCGACCAGCCGCGATCTGGCCGCCATGGTGGCGGCCGGGCAATTCCGGGCCGACTTGTATTACCGGCTCAGCGTGGTGCCCATCCAGGTGCCGGCGCTGCGGGAGCGGGTGCAGGACATCGAGGTTTTGGTCGACGCCCTGGGTGAAGACATTGCCCAGCGCAGCCGCCTGCCGCATAAATTGCTGAGCCCTTGTGCGCTGCATTGGTTGGCTGCCCAGCCTTGGCCCGGCAATATCCGCGAGTTGCGCAATGCGCTGGAGCAGGTCAGCCTGATGAGCGATGAGATGGAGCTGACGGCGCCATGTTTTGCTCGCCATGTGGGCGGGCTGAGGCCGGCGGCGGAAATCGCGACGCGAAGTGGGGCACTTGGCTCGGCCCAAAGCCCCGCATTCAGCGCGGCGCAAAGCCCGGCGGATGATGTGGCGGAAGGTGCTGCACCGCCAGCGCCTGAAAGCGAGGCCTTGCGCCCGCTGCCCGAATTGATCGAGCGGGTGGAGCGCGCCGCCATCGGCCAGGCCTTGCGCTTGTCGGCGGGCAATCGCATGGCGGCGGCCCGCTTGCTGCAGATCTCGCGGGCCTCGCTTTACGAGCGCCTGGCTCGCTGGCCGGAACTCGGCTGATGGCCTTGGCCTGAAAGTCGAGGCGCATTCTGGTCGCTCCGGCCAGGAATAACGCGCAAAGCCCCTGCTGTTCGTGCATTGATGCGCTTGCTATGGCGCTGGGCCTCGGCCATAGTCAGAGCAGATAGTTGCGCCTGAGTCTGTGGAGTCATGGTCGACAGCGCACCAAGGAGACGAGCTGATGGGATCGATGCTTGTGGCGACACGCTTGCGCGTGGCGGTGGTGCTGGCGGTAGTGGGTTTCTTGCTGCTGGTGTTCTTGCTGTCAGAGCGCGAAGCGCGCAGCCTGATGAGCATCAAGATGATCACCACGGTGGAGCAAGTCAAACAGGCCGAGAAGATCGCCAGCGGCTATCTCGACAAGTCCAAAGCCGGCGCGATGAGCGAGGCGGAAGCCAAGGCCGCCGCAGCCGCTGAGATCGGCAAGATTCGCTACTCCGGCAGTGAGTACATCTGGATCAACGACATGACCCCACGCATGGTCATGCACCCGATCAAGCCCGATCTCAATGGCAAGGACTTGAACGAGAACAAAGATCCCAAGGGCAAGCCGCTGTTTGTGGAGTTCGTCAAAGTGGTCAAGGCCAGTGGCTCCGGCTATGTGGACTATCTCTGGCCCAAACCCGGCGCCACGGAACCCGTCGGTAAGCGCAGTTATGTGCAGGGCTTCGCGCCTTGGGGCTGGGTGATTGGCTCGGGCGTTTACGTGGATGATGTGGATGCGGTGGCCCGCAGCGATGCCTCGGTCGGCTGGCTGCTCGCCTTGATCGGCGGCGCTGTGGCCTTGATCACCGTGGAGGTCTTTGTTCGTAATCTGCGCCGCCGCCTGGGTGCCATGCAGCAGGTCATGCAGGCGGTGGCTGAAGGGGATTTGCGCGGCGAGATCCATGTGGGTCAGCGCGACGAAATTGGCCTGGTGATGGAGCAAGTGGTGGCCATGCAGCAGCGCCTGGGTGAGTTGGTGCTGGCGATTCGCGGGGCGACGGATTCCATGGGCCATGCTTCCAGCGAGGTGGCGCTAGGCAGCCAAGACTTGTCCATGCGCACCGAGCAGGCGGCATCGAGCTTGCAGCAGACCGCAGCGGCCATGCAGGGCCTGACCGAGCAGGTGCAGCACACTGCCCAAGCGGCGCGCCAGACCAACCAGCTAGCCGACAGCGCCGCCGACCGGGCCCGTGCGGGCGCGGCGGTGATGAGCGAGGTGGTGGGCACCATGGAAGGCATCTCGGCAGCCAGCCGCAAGATCTCGGACATCATTGCGGTGATCGACGGCGTGGCCTTCCAAACCAATATCCTGGCGCTCAATGCCGCCGTGGAAGCCGCCCGCGCTGGCGAGCAGGGGCGTGGCTTTGCGGTGGTGGCGTCGGAGGTGCGCACGCTGGCGCAGCGCTCCGCTCAAGCGGCCAAGGAGATCAAGACCCTGATTCTGGATTCGGTCGAGCGCGTCAATGCCGGCACTCAGCAAGTCAGCCGTGCCGGTGCCTCGATGGACGAGATCTTGAGTGCGGTGCAGCGCGTCACCACCACGGTCAACGAGATCACGCAAGCGAGTGCCGGCCAATCCGACGGCATTGGCCAGATCAATCAGGCCGTGACCCAGCTCGACAGCATGACGCAGCAGAACGCCGCGCTGGTGGAGCAGACCGCGGCGGCGGCGGAATCCTTGAAGCAGCAAGCGCAAGGGCTTAACGACACGGTGTCGGTGTTCCGGACCCGGGGCTGAGCTGCCGGGCCGCTATTGCCGCTCGGCCGCCCGGCCTATCCGGCGCAAAGGGGTTGGTGGCGGAAATTCAGACTGTGTCTGAAAAATAGACAAGCGATGACGCCGCCTGTCTAATTTTCAGACGATCTGAGCGTGTCGCGCTGGCTGGGGATGCGCACGGTGCCCCAATCCAAAGGCGTGGCCTCGCAGATCAAATGTCCCGGCCTGAATGCTCAGGCGCCTGCATTCCAGGCTTGAATCGGGGTGCCTCGGCTCAATCGTGCGCCAGCTGTTGCTCAGCGGCCAAACCCACCTATGCGCGCTTCGAGTGCATGGCCTCAGTGTTTGCACCAGGGTGGGGATTTCCGGCACGCGGCTTGCATCAATAGGCTCACAGTGCCTGCGCCGCTTGGTGTGAACTCGGTTTGAAAGGCACGCAAGCATGTATGTACGCCCGATTGAACCAGGAGACACCCCGCATGAAGACGTTCAAGACGCAGATGATGTTGGCGACCACCCCGCAGCCTAGCCCCGCCTTGCAGCGCCCCGCAGCGCGCCGTCGTGGCTACTGCCTGCTGATGCTCGCCGCACTGACCGGTGCGGGCGGCTTGAGCGGCGTGGCCATGGCGCAGGGCGCAGCCGCCAAGGGTGAAGTCCGCATCGCCCACGTTTACAGCAAGACGGGTCCGCTGGAAGCCTACGGCAAGCAAACCCAGACCGGCTTCATGATGGGCTTGGACTACGCCACCGGCGGCAGCATGATGGTGGCCGGCAAGAAGATTGTGGTGATCGAGAAGGACGACCAAGGCAAGCCCGATATCGGCAAGAGCCAACTCGCTACCGCCTACGGTGACGACAAGGCCGACCTCGCCGTGGGCCCCTCGTCCTCCGGCGTAGCGCTGGCGCTCTTGCCGGTGGCGGAGGAGTACAAAAAGATCTTGCTGGTGGAGCCGGCCGTGGCAGATTCCATCACCGGCGATAAGTGGAACAAATACATCTTCCGCACTGGCCGCAACTCCAGCCAAGATGCGATTGCCAATGCGGTGGCGCTGGACAAAGCCGGCGTCAGCATCGCCACCCTGGCGCAAGACTATGCCTTTGGCCGCGACGGCGTGAAGGCTTTCAAGGACGCGGTCAAGAAGGCCAAGATCGTTCATGAAGAGTATTTGCCCGTCAGCACCACCGACTTCACCGCCGGTGCGCAGCGCCTGATCGACAAGCTCAAAGATCAGCCCGGCCGCAAGATCATTTTTGTGATCTGGGCCGGCGCCGGCAACCCCTTCAAGATTGCCGATTTGGACTTGAAACGCTACGGCATCGAGATCGCCACCGGCGGCAATATCTTGCCCGCCATGGCCGCGTACAAGCAGTTCCCTGGTATGGAAGGTGCCAGTTACTACTACTTCGGCATGCCCAAGAATCCGGTCAATGAATGGCTGGTGGCCAACCACTACAAGCAGTTCAAAGCACCGCCCGATTTCTTCACCGCCGGCGGCATGAGTGCCGCGATTGCGGTGGTGGAGGCTTTGAAGAAGACAGCCGGCGAGACCGGCACGAACAAGCTGATCAAGGCGATGGAGGGGATGTCGTTTGAAACGCCCAAGGGCAAGATGACGTTCCGCCCGGAAGACCATCAGGCGATGCAGGCTATGTATCACTTCAAGATCAAGGTGGATCCGGCGTTTGCGTGGGGTGTTCCAGAGTTGGTGAGAGAGATCAAGCCAGAAGAGATGGCGGTGCCGATTCGGAATAAGCGTTGAGTTGGTTTGCTCTTGTCGTCTGTGCTGTTTGAGTTGCAAGGTTAGCTAGAGCGCTGAATCCTCGGCTACTGCGCGGCCCTTGGCCGTCGTTGCGGGACCTCCCCCAGATCCTCACGTAGCGCTGCTACGTTCCGGTCTGCGGGTCCCCCCGCGCCTAGCCCAAGAACCGCTCGCTACGCCTCGGGCGCTTTCATGGGCCGATGAAGCCAAGCATAGGCAGAGAAGAATGCCGACACCATCAACCCTGGTCACAAGGCCGCATCGCCAGCGCCCGAGGCGTAGCGAGCGGCTTCAGGACTAGGCGCGGGAGGACCCGGGAACCGGAACGTAGCAGCGCTACGTGAGGATTCACGGGGGGACCCGCAACGACGGACTGGAGTCGCGCAGTAGCCGAGCATTCGGCGCTCACATTTCAAAGGCCGTTCGCCTTTTCAAGAAGTTCCGCATCAAACAAGCCATGCTGGAAACAAAAAACTTAACGATTAAGTTCGGCGGCCACACCGCGGTCGACAACGTCTCTTGCGCGTTCGCGCCGGGCTCCCTCACCGCCATCGTCGGCCCCAACGGCGCGGGCAAAACCACCTACTTCAATCTGATCTCCGGCCAGCTCCGCGCAACCGCCGGCCAAGTGCTGCTCAACGGGCAAGACCTGACCCCCTTGTCGGCGCCAATGCGCACCCAAGCGGGCTTGGGCCGAGCCTTTCAGCTGACCCAGCTGTTTCCCAACCTGAGCGTGCTGGAAAACGTCCGCCTCGCGGTGCAGGCCCGCGCCGGGCGCGGACTGGCGATGTTGTCGGTGTGGTTGCAGCATCGCGACCTGCTGGACCAAGCCATGGCCATCGTCGAGCGGGTGCATCTGCATGCCCGCGCCCATGTGCCGGCCGCCAGCTTGCCGCATGGCGATCAGCGCAAGCTTGAAGTGGCGATGTTGATGGCCCTGCAACCCCAGGTCTATTTGTTTGATGAACCCACGGCCGGCATGAGCGTGGACGAGGTGCCGGTGATTCTGGATCTGATTCGCGAACTCAAAGCCCAGGGTCAGCACACGATTTTGTTGGTGGAGCACAAGATGGATGTGGTGCGTGAATTGGCCGACCGCATCGTCGTCCTTCACATGGGCCAATTGGTGGCCGATGGCGCGCCGGCCGAGGTGATTGCCTCGCCCATCGTGCAGCAAGCCTATTTGGGGATGGCGGCATGATGATGAGTCACTTGCCTGTCGAACCATTCAACTCCGCCGCGGCCGCACCCCTGCATTCAAGCCAGCTGGCGCTGAGCTTGCGCGGGGTGCACACCCATATCGGCGCGTATCACATCCTCCACGGCGTCGATCTGGACGTGCCCACGGGCCAGCTGACCATGCTGCTGGGCCGCAACGGCGCGGGCAAGACGACCACCTTGCGCACCATCATGGGCTTGTGGCCAGCCTCCCAGGGTCAGGTCTTGCTGGACGGGCAGCCGATTCACAAGCTCAGCACGCCCGAGATCGCCCAACGCGATATCGCCTACGTGCCCGAGAACATGGGCATCTTCGGCGACCTGACGGTGGCCGAGAACCTGCTGTTGGCGGCGCGCCAGGCGCGGTCCTTGAAAGAACTGGACACGCAGCGCCTGGACTGGTTGTTCGGCCTGTTTCCGGCGCTGAAGAAGTTTTGGCTTTATCCCGCCGGCAAGCTCAGCGGCGGGCAAAAACAGATGTTGGCGATTGCGCGCGCCATGATCGAGCCGCGCCGCCTGCTGCTGATTGACGAGCCCAGCAAGGGCTTGGCGCCGGCCATCATCCTCAACCTGGTCGAGGCCTTGAAGGAACTCCGGCGCAGCAGCCACACCACCATCTTGCTGGTGGAGCAGAACTTCATGGTCGCCAAAGCCCTGGGTGAGCGGGTGGCGGTGATGGACGACGGCCGCGTGGTGCACAGCGGCGCCATGGCCGATTTGATTGAGGACGAAAGCTTGCAGCAACGCTTTCTTGGCCTATCCCTGGGGGCGCACCAATGAGTCAGCCACAAGACACCCAATTGCCCAAATCCCAGTTCGATTTCATCCCCTTGCTGGGCCTGGCCGTGCTGATGCTGCTGGCCTTGCCCTTGATCGGCAGCCCCAGCAGCTGGGCCACGCTGACCCTGGCGGGCCTGGCCATGGGGCTGATCATCTTCATCATCGCCTCCGGCCTGACCCTGGTGTTCGGGTTGATGGATGTTCTGAACTTCGGCCACGGCGTTTTCATCGCCCTGGGCGCCTTCATGGCCACCACCGTGCTGGGGGCCATGAGCGGCTGGACGCAAAGCCCCAGCCTGATCAGTAATCTGCTCGCCGTTGGGCTGGCCTGCGCGGTGGGCATGGGCGTGGCCGCGGCGGTGGGCCTGGTGTTTGAGCGTGTGCTGGTGCGGCCGGTCTACGGCATGCATCTGAAGCAGATCCTCATCACCATGGGCGGCATGATCATTGGCGAGGAGTTGATCAAGCTGATCTGGGGTGCGCAAATGATCCCGCTGCCCCTGCCAGAGGCGCTGCGCGGCGCTGTGCTGTTCGGCGATGTGGCGGTGGAAAAATTCCGCTTGCTGGCGGTGCTGGCCGGCTTGGCGGTGTTCGTCTTGCTGCTATGGCTGCTCAACCGCACCAAGTTAGGCCTTTTGATCCGCGCCGGTGTGCAAGACCGCGAGATGGTGGAAAGCCTGGGTTACCGCATCCGCCGCTTGTTTGTGGGCGTGTTCGTCGGCGGTTCGGCGCTGGCCGGCCTGGGTGGGGTGATGTGGGGCTTGTATCAGCAGGGCGTGACGGCGCAGATCGGCTCACAGGTCAACACCCTCATCTTCATCGTCATCATCATCGGCGGCCTGGGTTCCACCTTGGGCTGTTTTGTGGGTGCCCTGGCCGTGGGCTTGATGGCGAACTACACCGGCTTTCTGGCGCCCAAGCTGGCGCTGTTCTCCAACATCGGTTTGATGGTCGCCATCCTTTTGTGGCGCCCGCAAGGCCTTTATCCGGTAACGAACCGGTGATGAAGATGATCAAGTCCTTGTTATCCCATGACCTGCCGCGCAGCCGCTTGCTGGGCGCGCTGCTGCTCCTCATCGTGCTGGGCCTGGCGCTCACGCCTTTCATCTTTCCCTCGACCCGGGCGCTCAATGTCGCGGCCAAGATGATGATCTTCATCGTGCTGGTGGCCAGCTACGACTTGCTGCTGGGCTATACCGGCATCGTCAGCTTTGCCCACACCATGTTCTTCGGCATCGGTGCTTACGGCATTGCCATTGCCAGCTCGCGGCTTGAGCCGGGCTGGGGCGCGGTGGCGCTGGGCCTGGGTGCCAGCTTGCTGGTGTCGCTGCTGCTGTCGCTGCTGATCGGCTTGTTCAGCCTGCGCGTCAAGGCCATCTTCTTCGCCATGATCACGCTGGCTGTGGCCTCGGCCTTTTTGACCCTGGCCTCGCAGCTGTCTGACTTCACCGGCGGCGAAGATGGCCTCAGCTTCAAAGTGCCGCAGGCCTTGCAGCCGTCCACCGAGTATCTAGAAGAGCCCTTCCTCGGCGCGATGGTTGATGGCCGACTGGCCAGCTACTACCTGCTGTTCTTCGTCGTGCTGGCGGCGGTGCTGCTCTTGCTGCGCATCGTCAATTCGCCCTTTGGCCGGGTGCTGCAAGCCATCCGCGAGAACGACTTTCGGGCCGAGGCCATCGGCTACCGCACGGTGGTCTACCGCAGCTGCTCGAGCGTGCTGGCCGCTTTGTTCGCCACCGTGGCCGGCGCCATGCTGGCGCTTTGGCTGCGCTACAACGGGCCGGACACCTCGCTGTCCTTCGAGATCATGTTGGACGTGCTTTTGATCCTGGTGATCGGCGGCATGGGCACGATTTACGGTGCGGTGGTCGGCAGCGTGCTCTTCGTGCTGGCGCAAAGCTATTTGCAGGACTTGATGAAGCTGGGCGCCACGGCGCTGGACGGCGTGCCGGTGCTGTCGCAGCTGATCGCGCCGGAGCGCTGGCTGCTCTGGCTTGGCGTTTTGTTTGTGTTGGCGGTCTATCACTTTCCCAGTGGCATCGTCGGGCGCTTGCGTGCCGGTCTTGTCACACCTTCCTCGAAGCATGACTAGGAGACTTCTCTGATGAAGACGATGCATTTGATGACTGTGTTGGCAGCCGCTGCGGCTGGGCTTTGCGCCTGCGGCGAAGGGGGCAGCGTGCAGGAGCCACGCGTGGTGAACAAGCTGCCCGACTTTGTCGTGGGCCTCAAGTCCGCCAGCTATGACGGCGTGGCTGATGACTTGCTCACCGCTGGCTTAGGAAAAACCGGCCTGGCCTCCGCCACGTTGGCCGCCTATGCCGACCCGCTCAAGCCCACCGCCGCTGAGCTGCGCCGCGCGGCCATTTACACCAACTACCGCGCCATCGTGGACATGGCAGCCAACGGCGGCTATGGCACCCTGTACGGCCCCAATGTGGCGGCCGATGGCTCGGTCGGCACCGGCGAAGGCAAGGTTGCCGGCACCGAATACCTTGCTTATAGCGACGATGGCACGGGTGAGCGCAACGTCAGCCTGATGGTGCAGGTGCCCGCCAATTTCAACCCCAGCCAGCCTTGCATCATCACGGCCACGTCTTCGGGTTCGCGCAGCATTTACGGCGCCATTTCCACCGGCGAGTGGGGCCTGAAAAAGGGCTGTGCGGTGGCCTACACCGACAAGGGCACGCATTCCGCCGGCCATGATCTGGCGACCGACACCGTGCCTTTGCTGGACGGCACGCGGGACAGCGCCGCGGCTGCCGGCAAAGGGGCGGCTTTCAAGGCCAAATTGACGGCTGCCGAGTTGGCCAGCTTCAATGCCGCCAGCCCCAACCGCCTGGCCTTCAAGCACGCGCATTCGCAGCGCAACCCCGAGAAGGACTGGGGCTTGTTCACCCTGCAAGCGGTGCAGCTGGCCTTCTATGTGCTGAATGAGCGCTACGGCGAAGACAGCGGCAACGGCTTCAAATGGACGACCATCACCCCGGCCAATACCTTGGTGATTGCGTCCAGCTTGTCCAACGGCGGCGGCGCAGCCGTGGCAGCGGCCGAGCAAGATAGCGCCGGCCTGATCGACGGCGTGGCGGTGTCGGAGCCTGCTGTCGAGCTACCCGCCAATTTGAGCGTGTCCATCCAGCGCGGCAGCACCACGCCGCTGAGCTTTGGCAAACCGCTGTACGACTACATCACCCAGGCCAATTTGCTGCAGAACTGCGCCTCCTTGGCCAGCGCGGCGGCGGGCTCCCCCGGCGCGGTAGCCTTCTACGCCAGTTTCAATGCCAAGCGCTGTCAGAGCCTGGCCAACAAGGGCATCATCAGCGGCGCCACCACCCTGGATCAAGCTAATGCCGCGCTGCAAAAGCTGCGCGACAGCGGCTGGGAGGCCGAGTCCGACTTGCTGCACGCCTCGCATGCCGACTACGAAGTGCCCGAGGCCGTGGCTGCCACCTATGCCAACGCCTATGCGCGCGCCAGCGTGAAGGACAAGCTCTGCGGCTATAGCTTCGCTGCCACCACGGCGGCTGGTGCGCCCACCGTGATGGGCGCGGCCGCCTTGGCCGATATGTTTGCCAAGGGCAATGGCGTGCCACCTTCGGCCGGCGTCAATGTGATCAATGAGCTGAGCGTGGGCGGGCCGGTGCGCAATGTGTTCTCGGTCTCGCCCAGCAGCGGCACGACCGATATCAACGCCGATGGCGCCGAATGCCTGCGCAAGCTGCTCACCGGCAGCGACCCGCAAGCGCTGGCGGTGCAGGCGGGCATCAAGGAAACCTACCGCAACGGCAATCTGAAGGGCCGCCCGGCGGTCATCGTCCATGGCCGTAACGACGCCTTGCTGCCGGTCAACCACACCTCGCGGCCCTATACCGCGCTGAATAAACAGGTGGAGGGGGCGGCCAGCCAGCTGAGTTATATCGAGGTCACCAATGCCCAGCATTTCGACACCTTCATCGACAACCCCTTCCTGCCCGGCTATGACTCGCGCTTCATTCCCTTGCATGTCTACCTGAATCGCGCGCTGGACGCTGTTTACGACAAGCTGCGCAGCGGCAAGGCCTTGCCGCCCAGCCAGGTGGTGCGCACCGTGCCACGCGGCGGCGTGGCGGGCGCGGCGCCGGCTATCTCAGCGGCCAATGTGCCGGCCATCTCGGCGGCGCCGGCGGCGACGGACCTGATCACCATGAATGGCAACACCTTGCGCATTCCTGATTGATTCATTGATTGATTGATGCGCTAAGCCGGGGTCAGGCCTTGCCTGGCCCCGCTTTTGACCCCTTTGTTTGCTTTGCTTTCCCGCCCGATTGGAGGCCTTTGCCATGAGTCACAGCTCCCACTACCTGAACTGCCTGGGCCGTGAGCTGCATTACACCGATTGGGGTGACAGCGCCAACCCCGAGGTGGTAATTGCCTGGCATGGCCTGGCCCGCACCTGCCGCGATATGGATGAGCTGGCCCAGCATCTGTCCGCCCGCTACCGGGTGATCTGCCCGGACACGTTGGGCCGCGGCTTGTCGCAATGGAGCCCCGAACCTGACGCCGAGTACTGCCTGGACTTCTACACCCGCCAGGCCACCGCGCTGGTGGATCAACTCGGCTTGAGTGAGTTCCACTGGGTCGGCACCTCGATGGGCGGCGCCATCGGCACCCTGGCGGCGGCCGGCCGCTTGCGCGGGCGCATCCGTCGCCTGGTGCTGAACGACAACGGGCCGCAGCTGGCGGCGACTGCGATTGAGCGCATCCGCAGCTATGCCGGCAGCCCGGCTGCGTTCGCGACCGTCAGCGAGTTGGAGCAGTACTTTCGCACGGTCTACAAACCCTATGGCTGGCTGTCGGACGCCCAATGGCGGCGCCTGACCGAAAGCTCGGTGCGGCGCCTGCCCGATGGCCGTGTCACCCCGCATTACGACCCGGCCATGGTGCGGCAGTTCATCAACTACCCGCAGGACTACGACTTGTGGGCCGCCTGGGACAGCCTGACGCTGCCGGTGCTGTGCCTGCGCGGGGCCGAGTCTGATTTGCTGCTGGCCGACACCGCCGAGGCGATGCGCCAACGCGGCCCTCAAGCAGCCGTGGTGGAGATTGCGGGCTGCGGCCACGCGCCGGCGCTCAATGTGCCGGATCAATTGGGGCTGGTGGAGCGTTTTCTGAACGGGGCGTGACTGAAGGTCAATGCGCTTGGTTCATGCTCGGGTTTTGGGGCGCCAGCTTTGTTGCGGCGCTTGGCGACTGACGGCGATGCGTCAGCCGAGTCCATCAGTCCGGCAGCTTGACCCAGCGGCCCAGGTGATGGCGCAGGGACTTGAAGTCCAACGGCTTGGTCAGGTGCTCGTCCATGCCGGCTTCCAGGCTGGCCTTGATGTCGCTGTCCAGCGCATGGGCGGTCAGGGCCAGGATGGGGAAGGGTGCCAGTTGGCCCGCGGCTTGCAGGCTGCGCAGGCGGCGGGTGCATTCCAGCCCGTCCATGCCGGGCATTTGAATGTCCATCAAGACCAGATCGGGGGCGGCAGCGGCGCAGGCGGCCAGGGCCTCGGCGCCGGTTTTGGCCAGGCGCGTGTGCACACCCATCAGGGCCAGAAACTCCAGCGCCACGACCTGATTGACGGCGTTGTCTTCCACCAAAAGGATTGTCGGGATGGCGCTGTCGGTGCTCATGTCGCTGGCTAAGTCTTGCATGGATCCGGCTGCCGCGCGGCTGAAGCGGCTAACCATATGCGGTCGCAGGCCGACAGCTGGGATCTCGCTCAGCGCACGACTGCCGCTGTTCAAATTGACCACTGGCGCGGTGGTGTCGCTACTGAAAAAAGACATCGTCATGGCGCAGGTTCCAGCCCATTTTTTACACCGCCATTTGCACAGTCATTGCTAAAGCAATGTGCATTGGGCTCTTGGCTTCACTCTCGCTGCCCATCGTGACGGCGCGAGTCTATCCGCTAAACACCCGCAGCCTATTGGCGAAAATTACCCTTGTTCAGGGGGTCGACACCGGCGCAAAAGGCAGCGCGTGGGGGCATTCTGTTCGCTGCGCCGGGGCCATGCAATGAGGCATCGAGTCATAGTAGTAACAAAGCGCTTCCGGCTTGCCGGGGCAATTTTGCAGGGGCCGCGCCAAAGTCCGGGGCACTCCTAGAATGCGGGCTCCCAGCGCACAGGCATCACCCACACATGTCAGACGAAGAAGGTCTCATCCGCATCCGCGGCGCCCGCCAGCACAATCTGAAGAACATCGACCTGGATTTGCGCACGGGGGAGATGACCGTCGTGACCGGCCCGAGCGGCTCGGGCAAATCCAGCCTGGTGTTCGATACCTTGTACGCCGAGGGTCAGCGCCGCTACGTCGAAACCTTCTCGGCCTATGCGCGGCAGTTCCTGGACCGCATGGACCGCCCGGCGGTCGACAAGGTGGACGGCGTGCCGCCCGCCATCGCCATCGATCAGACCAATCCGGTGCGCACCTCGCGCTCCACGGTTGGCACCATGACCGAGCTGAACGATCACCTCAAGCTGCTCTACGCCCGCGCGGCCCAGCTGTTTGACAAAAAGACCGCCCAGCCGGTGCGCCACGACACGGCGCAGAGCATCTACACTGAGCTGATGGCCCGCAGCCTGGCCGCCAGCGACCCGCGCCTGGTGCTGACCTTCCCGGTTGAGCTGCCTGGCAACACCTCCAGCGAGCAGGTCACGCAATGGCTTTCGGCCAGCGGTTTCACCCGCGTGCAGGCCGAGCGTGAAGTGGCCACGCCCACTGGGCCGCACAAGCTGCTGGATGTGGTGGCCGACCGATTCCGCATTCAAGGCACCGACAAGCAACGCGCGATGGAAGCCATCGAGCTGTGCTTGAAGCGCGGCAGCGGCCGCTTCAATGTCTATGTGCTGCCCGCCGAAGAAGGGCCGGAGCCCGAACTCTGGCGCTACTCCACCGGCCTGCATTGCCCGGAAAGCGATCTGCGCTACCAAGACCCGCAGCCGCCACTGTTCTCCTTCAATTCGGCCATGGGCGCTTGCGAGGCCTGCCGCGGCTTTGGCCGCGTCATCGGCGTGGACCTGGGTCTGGTGATTCCGGATGAGCGCAAGACTCTGCGCAACGGTGCCATCAAGACCCTCAGCACGCCTGCCTGGAAAGACAGCTTTGACGACCTGCTGCGCTACGCCGGCGACGCCGGCATCCCGCGCGACACGGCCTGGAACCAGCTCTCGCCGGCCCAGCATGACTGGGTCATCAACGGCTCACCCAACTGGACCGGCAACTGGAACAAGCAGTGGTACGGCATCAAGCGCTTTTTTGAGTATCTGGAGAGCAAGGCCTACAAGATGCACATCCGTGTGCTCTTGTCCAAATACCGCAGCTACACGCCTTGCGGCGACTGCGGCGGCGCGCGCCTCAAGACCGAAGCCCTGCTGTGGCGCCTGGGTAGCAAGGCGCTGGCCGATGCCAATTTGCCGGCCGAGCAGCGTTTCATGCCGGTGGGCGTGGACTGGACCCGCGGGCAGCTGGAGGCCTTGCCCGGCCTGGCCCTGCATGATTTGATGCAGTTGCCTCTGCATCGCCTGCGCCGCTTCGTTGATGAGTTGCAACTGCCCAGCGGCTTGCTGGACGATGCCCTCAAACTCTTGCTGGACGAGATCCGCAACCGGCTCAAATACCTCTGCGACGTTGGCATCGGCTACCTGACGCTGGACCGCCAAAGCCGCACGCTCAGCGGCGGTGAGGTGCAGCGCATCAACCTGACCACGGCCCTGGGCACCTCGCTGGTCAACACCTTGTTCGTGCTTGACGAGCCCAGCATCGGCCTGCACCCGCGCGATATGAATCGCATCGTGCAAGCCATGCACCGCTTGCGCGATGCCGGCAATACCTTGGTGGTGGTGGAACACGACCCGGCGGTGATGCTGGCGGCTGACCGTCTGATTGATATGGGCCCCGGCCCCGGCGAGCGCGGCGGCCAGATTGTGTTTGACGGCACGCCCGAGTCGATCCGCTCGGCCGACACGCTGACCGGCGCCTACCTCGGCGCGCGCAAACATGTGGGCATGGGCCTGAAGCGGCCGGTGGACGCCAGTACGCCCAAGCTCATCATCGAAGGCGTGCGCGAACACAATCTGCGCAATGTCACGGTGGAGTTTCCGCTGCAGCGCATGGTGGTGGTGACGGGGGTGTCCGGCTCGGGCAAGAGCACCTTGATGCAAGACGTCTTGTACCCGGCCCTGGCGCGCCACTTCGGCCAGCAAACCGAGACGCCGGGCCAGCACGATCGCCTGCTGGGCGCGGACTGGCTTTCGGACGCGGTGTTTGTGGACCAGTCCCCCATCGGCAAGACGGCGCGCTCCAACCCAGCCAGCTATGTGGGCGCGTTTGACGAGATCCGCAAGCTCTTCGCCAATGCGCCGATGTCGGCGGAGCGCAGCTACACCGCCGGCATGTTCAGCTTCAATGCCGGTGATGGCCGCTGCCCCACCTGCGGCGGCTCGGGCTTTGAGCATGTGGAGATGCAATTCCTATCGGATGTGTATCTGCGCTGTCCGGACTGCGACGGCCGCCGTTTCCGCGCCGAGATGCTGGATGTGAAGCTGGCCCTGCATGGCCGCGAACTGAGCGTGGCCGATGTGCTGGAGCTGACCGTCAGCGAAGCCGTTGCCTTGTTCAAAGACCATCGCGAGGTGCTGACCAAGCTGCAGCCCATCATCGATGTGGGCCTGGAATATGTGAAGCTGGGCCAGCCAGTGCCGACGCTGTCGGGCGGCGAGGCGCAGCGCCTCAAGCTGGCCGGCTTCCTGGCCGAGGCGGCGGCCAAGCCGCGCCAGGCCCTGGCCAAGAAGGGCACGCTCTTCCTGTTCGACGAGCCCACCACCGGCCTGCACTTCGATGACATCGCCAAGCTGATGCGCGCCCTGCGCAAGCTGCTGGGCGCCGGGCATTCGCTGATCGTGATCGAACATAACCTCGACGTGATACGGGCGGCGGACTGGCTGATCGACCTCGGCCCCGAAGGCGGCGAGCAGGGCGGTGAGATCGTTTGCGTCGGCACGCCCGAGCATGTGAAGGAGCACCCCAGCTCGCACACCGCCCAGGCCTTGCGCGAATACTCGGCCCATATGGACAGGCCCGCCTTGCAAGTGGCGGAGGGCCGGCCGCTGCAAGCCATCCTGCGCGCACGGCGCCAGATCGACCCGAATATCCGCATCGTCAATGCGCGTGAGCACAATTTGAAGTCGGTGGATGTGAGCATTCCGCGCGGCAAGTTCAATGTGATCACCGGTGTCTCGGGCTCAGGAAAATCCACCCTGGCCTTTGACATCTTGTTCAACGAGGGCCAGCGCCGCTATCTGGAATCCCTCAACGCCTATGCGCGCTCCATCGTGCAACCGGCCGGGCGGCCCGAGGTGGATGCGGTGTGGGGCATTCCGCCCACGGTGGCGATTGAGCAGCGCTTGTCGCGCGGCGGCCGCAAGAGCACGGTAGCCACCACCACCGAGGTCTGGCATTTCCTGCGCCTGCTGTATGTGAAGCTGGGCGTGCAGCACTGCATGCACGACGGCACGCCGGTGCGGCCGCAAAGCGTGGAGTCGATTGCCGCACAGCTGCTGCGCGATCACCGCGGCCAGCATGTGGGCTTGCTGGCGCCCTTGGTGGTGAACCGCAAGGGCCTCTACACCGATCTGGCCAAATGGGCCAAGACGCGTGGCTACACCCATCTGCGGGTGGACGGTGAATTCCTGCCCACCGCCCCCTGGCCCCGCCTGGACCGCTTCAAGGAACACACGGTGGAGTTGCCGGTCGGCGACCTGGTGATTGCGCTGGACAAGGAAGCCGAGCTGCGCGAGCTGCTGGCCAAGGCGCTGGACCTGGGCAAGGGCGTGCTGCATTTGCTGAGCCCGCTGGACGGCCTCAAGGCCGCGCAAGCCGCCGGGCAAAGCACCGCGGGCCTGGGCGCCGTCAAGGTCTTCTCCACCAAGCGGGCCTGCCCCACTTGCGGCACCAGTTATGGCGAGTTGGACCCGCGCATGTTCAGCTACAACTCCAAGCATGGCTGGTGCAATAGCTGTGTGGGTACCGGCCTGGCGCTGACGCGCGAGCAGCGCAAGGCGCTGGATGACTCTCAGCCCGACAAGGACAACAAAGGCCGGGAGCAAAGCTTTGCCGGCGAAGAGGTCGAGCTGGAAGGCTTGGTGGATCAGGCCTGCCCGGACTGCTGCGGTGCCCGCCTCAACCCCAGCGCCCGTGCCGTCACCTTTGAAGGCCAGGCCATCAGCGATGTGGCGGCCTGGAGCGTGGGTGCGGCACGCGCCTGGGTGCAGAGCCTGGAGCTGCTGGGTCGCGATGCCGATATTGCGCGCGATGTGCTGAGCGAAATCAAGGGCCGGCTGGAGTTTCTGGAAGAAGTCGGCCTGGGCTATCTGACCCTGGACCGGGCGGCGCCTACCTTGTCGGGCGGCGAGGCCCAGCGCATCCGTTTGGCGGCGCAGTTAGGCAGCAATCTGCAAGGTGTTTGCTACATCCTTGACGAGCCCACCATCGGCCTGCATCCGCGTGACAACCAGATCCTGCTCAAGGCCCTGGCCACGCTGAGCGACAAGGGCAATACCCTGGTGGTGGTGGAGCATGACGAAGACACCATCCGCCGCGCCGATCACATCATCGACATCGGCCCCGGTGCCGGCAAGCGCGGTGGCCATGTGGTGGCCCAGGGCACGGCGTCCGATCTGGCCTTGGTGGCCGATTCGGTCACCGGCCGCTTCCTGGCGCATCCGCTGATCCACCCGCTGCAGGAACGGCGTGAGATGCTGGGCGAGGCGCCGGCGCTGCGTATTCTGGACGCCACTCTGCACAATCTGCGCCATGTGACGGTGGATGTGCCGCTGCACTGCTTGGTGGCGGTGACGGGGGTGTCCGGCTCGGGCAAGTCCACCTTGGCGCGCGATGTGCTGCTGGCCAATATGGCGGTGGCCGTGCCGCTGCGCAAAGCGCCGGCCCACTGGATCGGCTGCGCCGGCATCGAGGGCCACGAAAAGGTGGACCGCGTGCTGGAGGTGGACCAGACGCCTATCGGCAAAACGCCGCGCTCCTGCCCGGCCACCTATATCGGCTTCTGGGATGCCATCCGCAAGCTCTTCGCCGAAACCTTGGAGAGCAAGGCGCGTGGCTATGCGCCGAATCGCTTCAGCTTCAACACCGGCGCGGGCCGCTGCCCGGGCTGCGAGGGGCAGGGCATGCGCACCATCGAGATGAGCTTCCTGCCCGATGTGAAGGTGCTCTGTGACCAATGCCATGGCCAGCGTTTCAATCCCGAAACCCTGGGCGTGACCTGGCGGGGCAAGAGCATCGGCGATGTCTTGGCGATGGAAGTGGACGAGGCGGTGGAGTTCTTTGCCGCCATGCCGGCCATCGGCCACCCGCTCAAGCTGCTGCAGGACGTGGGCCTGGGCTATCTGACCCTGGGCCAGCCTTCACCTACTTTGTCGGGCGGCGAGGCGCAGCGCATCAAGCTGGTTTCCGAGCTGGTCAAGGTGCGCGACGAAGTGGGTCGGCGCGGCCAGAAGGCGCCGCACACCCTTTACGTGTTGGACGAACCCACGGTGGGCTTGCACATGGCCGATGTGGAGCGCCTGATCCGCGTGCTGCATCGCCTGGTGGCGGGCGGGCATTCGGTGGTGGTGATCGAGCATGACCTCGACGTGGTCGCCGAGGCCGACTGGGTCATTGACCTGGGTCCTGACGGCGGCACCGCCGGTGGCGCGGTGGTGGTGCAGGGCACGCCGGAGGCCGTGGTGGCCGCCGGCACGCATACCGGCATGGCCTTGCGGCCGGTCTTGCAGCGGGGCGCTTGAAACAAGCGCTTCCGAACGGACTTAAGCGCTTTGCGGCTTAGTCGCGGTCATGGCCTCGGCCATGACCATGGCCGTGACCTTTGCCATGATCATCCCCGCGGCGCTCGTCGCGGCGATCGTCACGCCGGTCATCGCGTCGATCTTCGCGGCGTTCTTCGCGCCGCTCAGAGTAGTGTCGCTGGTACCAGTCCTCGCGCACAAAGTAGACCGGGCGGCCGCAGGCGTCATAGCGGCCGCAATGCTTGTGCCAGTGCTTTTCATGGCCAGGCGGCACGCGCAGATAGAGCGGCTCATAAACGACGCCACGCACTTCCCGGATGACGACCGGGCGCGGGTAGATCACGGCACCGTTGGGCCCGCCATTGCCGATATCAATGCGGCCGTAAAAGCCAGGTTGCCCGACGGTGACCGAAACGCCCACATCGGCAGCCTGAGCTGCCGAGCTGGCCAGCAGGACCAAGCCGAGTCCGGCCAGAATTTGTCTTGTTGTGCTCATGGTGTGGGCTCCAAGCGGATGGGTAGGGTTGGGAAGGCTGGGGTTTGTCTATTCAGCTAACGCGCCAGCCCTCGCGCACGATGACGGGCTTTACCAATGCTCACATTCTCCTCTCGGCACTGGCCTTGGCGCTGTCCACGCTGGCTTGAAACTTGGCCGGCTAGGCTTGCTGAGCATGTCAGCCGTTTGAACCAGACCAAGTCTGCGCCCGGATCCCAGTCGATGCTTGATGTGAATCAAGAAGCGCGCCCTCGGCACGGCTGCCTTCTTGGTGAAATGTTGCGCCGCAACAATGCCTGCAGCAGAATCATTTCACCAAGGCCAGGGAGAGACGAATGCGCGTCAATGCTGAACGTTTTCGAGCCACTGTTGAGAAAACCGGCAAGGTGGGGCAGGTGCTGCAGCGCCGCAAGCAGATTGCGGATGCCAAGCTGCAGGCGCAGTTGGCCAAGGCCCTGCGCCAATTGCCGGCGCTTGAGCTTGCGCTGCCTTCAGCGACCGCGGCCTTAGGCGGCGCTCGGCAAGCCGCCACGCCCTGGGGGCTGTGGCAGGAGTGGGGTCGCTACGCGGTCGATAGCGCGCAGCGCTCGCTGCTATTCCTCGACACCCTGCGCCAGCGCGGCAATAACTACCATGCGCATGAGGCCGCCGGGCGGCCACCGCTTTTGCATTTCGATTACGAGATGGTGATGGACGCGCGCGAGTTCGCGCCGCCGCTGCAGCCGGTCAACTATGCGCTGGTGCGCATCGTGCCGCCCACCGGCGTATATGTGGACGACGCACGCCGGCCCTATGTGATCATCGACCCGCGTGCAGGGCATGGCCCCGGCATCGGCGGCTTCAAGGACGACTCGCAAGTGGGCATGGCCTTGCGTGCCGGCCATCCGGTCTATTTCGTGATCTTCTTTCCCGATCCGCAGCCCGGTCAGACCCTGCCCGACGTCTGCGCCGCCGAACAGGCTTTTGTGCGCAAGGTGCGTGAGTTGCATCCCGGCTCGCCCAAGCCCGCCATCCTCGGCAACTGCCAGGGCGGCTGGGCTGCCATGATGATGGCGGCGGCCGACCCGGAAACGGCCGGCCCCATCGTCATCAATGGCGCGCCCATGTCTTACTGGGGCGGCGCCTGGAGTGAGGGCGAGGGCGATAACCCGATGCGCTATTCGGGCGGCCTGCTGGGCGGCAGCTGGTTGTCCTCGCTGACGGCAGACCTGGGCAATGGCATCTTCGACGGCGCCCATCTGGTGGCCAATTTCGCCACCCTCAACCCCGCCAATGCGCTCTGGGGTAAGTACTACAACCTGTATGCCAAGGTCGACACCGAGGCCGCGCGGTTTTTGGAGTTTGAGCGCTGGTGGGGCGGCTTCTTCCTGATGAACAAGGCCGAGATCGAGTGGATCGTGCAGAACCTCTTCGTCGGCAACCGGCTCTGGACAGCCCCCGCCGGCAAAGGCGGCCAAGCTTTTGATCTGCGCGATATCCGCTCGCCCATCATCTTGTTCGCGTCGATGGGCGATAACGTCACGCCGCCGCAGCAGGCCTTCAACTGGGTCGCCGATGTGTATGACTCCACCGACGAGATCAAGGCCGCGGGCCAGGTCATCGTCGGCTTGCTGCATGAGGACATCGGCCATTTGGGCATCTTTGTTTCCGGCAGGGTGGCAAAGAAGGAGCATGCGCAAATCGTCTCGGTCATGGAGTCGATCGAGTCCCTGCCGCCGGGCTTGTACGCCATGCGCATCGACGAGTCGCGCGGAACTGACGGGCAGCCCGTCTACGAGGTCAGCTTTCACGAGCGCGAGCTGGAGGACCTCAAGGCCCAGCTCAATCGCTTTGAGCGCCGGGACGAAAAGCCGTTTGAAGCGGTGGCCGAAGTCTCACAGCTGAACCAGCTGGCCTATGAGAAGTTTGCCCAGCCTCTGGTGCAGGCCATGTCCACCGAGGCCTCGGCCGAGGCCTTGCGCCGTATTCACCCCATGCGCCTGGAGCAGGGCGTGGCCTCGGACCGCAACCCACTTTTCGCCTGGCTGGCGCCGGTGGCTGCGGCCGTCAGGCACTCCCGCCAAGCGGTGGCGCCGGATTCGCCCTTCAAGCAGGCCGAGCAAGCGGCGTCCACCCTGATCAGCGCCGCGCTGGACTATGCCCGCGACTTGCGCGATGCCAGCAGCGAGGCCATGTTCTTCCAGCTCTACGGCGTGGCCCTGCCGGCCCTGCATGCTGAAGGCTCAAAAGCCGCGCCGGCAGCCTTGCCGCAACTGCCCAAACAACCCCGTGATTTGCCGGTGGTGCGCGAGGCGCTGGCCGCCGTCGCCGAGGGCGGCTATCCGCAAGCCCTGGCGCGCGCCGCCTGTCTGCTGTCCAGCAAGGGCGAGCCGCTGCCGCTGGCCCTGGTGGAGCTGAAGGCGCAGCTGGTCAATGACTACCGAGATTTGCTGCCGGCCTTGTCCGCCGACGAGTGGCACAAGATCCGTGGCCGCCAGGACTTGATCTGCCGCTACGAACCGGCGCTTGCCTTGGCCACGCTGCCCCAGCTGCTGCGTGCCGAGGCGGACTGCGCCCGCTTCCTGGCCGTGCTGCGGCGTTTGCTGGCCGACCCGCGCATCGGCGATGGCCTGGCCAGTGATGCGCGGCGCGAGATGGTCGAGCGGATTTGCGCGCTATTGCCTGAACCCGTCAGCGCCGTGACCGATGTAAGCGAAATGAGCGACATCAGCGACGCTATCGAAAGCCCCGTAGCCGCCGCAGCGCGCCCCGTGCGACAGTCCGCAGCACGCAGCGGCAGCACAAGCGCGACCCGCCCAGCCGGCAGCCGCCGCAAAGCCAACACTTGATTCGGAGCCCCAGCCAGATGACCATGCCTCACTCCAAATACCTGCGCCTGATCGAAGTCTGCAAGGGCTTTCCGGCCATGCCCACGGCCGTGGTTCACCCCTGCGACAGCGCGGCACTGGAAGGCGCCATCGGTGCCGCCAAGCTCGGCTTGATCGAGCCGATTCTGGTCGGGCCGGAGGCGCGCATCCGCGAAGTTGCCGCCAAGGCCGGCATCGACCTGACCCCCTACCGCATCGTTGACGTGCCGCACAGCCATGCCGCCGCCGAGAAGGCGGTGGAGCTGGTGCTGCTGGGCGAGGCCGAGGCCTTGATGAAGGGCAGCCTGCACACCGATGAGCTGATGGGCGCGGTGGTGCAGCGTGAAGGCGGCCTGCGCACGGCGCGGCGCATCAGCCATTGCTTTGTGATGGATGT
Source organism: Roseateles sp. PN1 (assembly GCF_038419725.1). NCBI lineage: Bacteria > Pseudomonadati > Pseudomonadota > Betaproteobacteria > Burkholderiales > Sphaerotilaceae > Roseateles > Roseateles sp. PN1. Next base: position 67,216 of record NZ_JBCARA010000007.1, read on the forward strand.
GCCGGGCTATGAGCAGGCGCTGATCATCTCGGACGCCGCCATCAACATCCAGCCCACGCTGGAAGACAAGATGCACATCGTGCAGAACGCGATTGATCTGGCCCACGCCCTGGCCTTCCCGGAGGTGCGGGTGGCCATTCTGTCGGCGATGGAGACGGTCAACCCCAAGGTGCAGTCCACCATCGAGGCGGCGGCTTTGTGCAAGATGGCCGATCGCAAGCAGATCACCGGCGCCGTGCTTGACGGCCCGCTGGCGCTGGACAACGCCATCAGCCTCGATGCCGCCGCGATCAAGAAGATCGATTCGCCGGTGGCCGGACAAGCCAATGTCTTGATCGTGCCCGACTTGGAGGCCGGCAATATGCTGGCCAAAAGCCTGAGCTTCATGGCCGGGGCCGACGCCGCGGGCATCGTACTCGGCGCCCGCGTGCCCATTATCTTGACGAGCCGCGCGGATTCGGAGTTATGCCGCATGGCCTCTTGCGCGGTGGCCGTGCTGGTGGCCCGGGCCCGGCGTGAGACTTTGAGCAAAGCCCTCACCTGAATTTCATGACGGGGGCGCAGAGCCCCGAATCTTGGAACCTTTCAATATGAAGGAGTGCGCATGTCAGCGCCAAATCTGCCAGAGCAAGCGATTGTGGTTCTCAACGCGGGCTCTTCCAGCGTCAAGTTTTCGGTCTTCATCGCGCAGGCATCCGGCGCCCTGAGCTTGCGCCTGCACGGCCAGGTGGAGGCCTTGTTCAACCAGCCGCACTTTCTGGTGCGGGGCGCCGACGGTGCGCTGATGGATCAGCGCCATTGGTCGGCCGGCACCCAGCTGGGCCACCATGGTGCCCTGGAATATTTGATCGAGTTCTTGCGCCAGCACTCCGAGGGCATCGTGCTGCTGGGCGTGGGCCACCGCGTGGTGCACGGCGGCATGTCCTATGCCGACCCGGTCAGGGTAGACGCAGCCACTTTGGCCGCCCTGGCGCAATTCGTGCCCTTGGCGCCGCTGCATCAGCCGCACAACCTGGATGCGATCCGCGCCGTGGCCGAGCTTTTGCCCGAGGTGCCCCAGGTGGCCTGTTTCGACACTGCCTTCCACCGCAGCGACCCGGACATGGCGCAGATGTTTGCATTGCCGCAGCGCTTCTTCGAGGAAGGCGTGCGGCGCTACGGTTTCCACGGCCTGAGTTACGAGTACATCGCCTCGGTGCTGCCGGCCCTGGCGCCGCGCGCTGCCAGCGGCCGCACGGTGGTGATGCATCTGGGTAATGGCGCCAGCATGTGCGCGTTGAGTGCTGGCCGCAGCGTGGCCTCCACCATGGGATTCACCGCCATTGACGGCCTGCCCATGGGCACGCGCAGCGGCAATCTGGATCCCGGCGTGGTGCTGTATTTGCAGCAGGAGCGGGGCATGTCGGCGGCCGAGGTGGAGCGCTTGCTTTACCAACAGTCAGGCTTGCTGGGTATGTCCGGCCTGTCCAGCGATATGCGCACGCTCTTGGCCAGTGATTCACCGGCGGCGCGTCGGGCTGTCGATCACTTTGTTTATCGCTGCGGGCGTGAGCTAGGTTCCTTGGCGGCGGCCCTCGGCGGCTTGGACGCGGTCGTGTTCACCGCCGGCGTGGGCGAGAACTCGGCCGAGATCCGCGCTCGCATCTGCCGCCAGGCGGCCTGGTTGGGCCTGCAGCTGGACGAGGCCGCCAACGCGGCCGGTGGGCCTTGCATCAGCCTGGCCGGCAGCGTGGTGGAGGCCTGGACTTTGCCCACCGACGAAGAGCTGATGATTGCGCGCCATACCCAGCGCGTGTTGATGACGCAGTAGCCGCAAGAGTCGCATTAGCAGCAACAGCCGCAGGGCTGAGCCTGCGCGGCCTCAGTCGCGCTTTTTGCGGTCGAATTCCTTGGGGCGGTAGACATTGCCGTCCCAAGTGCCGTCCAGCTTCTTGCTCTTGGCGCGGGCAATGGCTTGCGCGGCCTGCGCGGCGGCTGACTTTTCCACCGCCTTGCTGCGCCGCCATTGGCGCAGGCGCTGGACCAGATCCTGGCTGCGCCAAACCAGGCGGCGCAGGCCCTGGTTGACGCGCTGCTGGCGCTGGTGGCTCAGCATCATGTGCAGGCCCAAGGCCAAGCAGACCAGCAGGACGAGGCCGGCGAGGATGTTGTTGAAGGTGAGATAACTACTCATGGCGGCCTCAGTTTAGTCATTCCTAGGCTTGCTTGGCGGCTTATGTCTGCATGACCTCTGGCGAAGGAGCAAACCCTTTCTAGAATGCTGGCTCCCTGATCGGGGACATCGATGAATTCGCAGGAGTGAGCGGTTTGGCTAACAAAGCACAGAAAGACGGCGTGAGCGCACAGGCTCGGCCGACAAGCAAGGTGGCAATCAGCTGCCTGGTCGCGGCGCTGATGGGCGCTTTCGTGATGAGCAGCATGGCGCAGAGCGCACAAGCGGCGACCGGCGCGCCTGTGGCGCAGACGGCGTCGGCTCAGTCCGCCAGCAGCCTGAGCCTGGAGCAGCTGTTCCGCGCCGAGTCCTACCGCGGCGAAAACGCCAAGGACGCCAAGTTCAGCCGCAGCGGCCGCTATCTGGCCTATCTGTGGAACCCCTTCGGCGAACCCGGCACCGACTTGTATGTGCATGACACCAAGACCGGCAAGACCCAGCGCCTGAGTTCGCGTGCCTTGATGGCTGCCTTCGACGCGCCGGAAGACCTGGCCCGCTTCGACAAAAAGCTGGCGCAAAAGCGCAGCGAACTGGCCGAACGCCAAGCCAAGGAAGAAGCGCAAGCCGCCTATCTGCAAGGCAAGGATGTGGATTTGGGCCAGTGGGAAGCCGCCGCCCTGGAGCGTGTGAAGAAGGAACTGGCCGAGAAGAAGGCCAAGGACGACGCGCAAAAGGCCGCCGACAAGGCCGAGGCCGAGCGTGAGAAGGCCGCCATGGCCGCGCTGGAAGCCAAGCGTGCCGGCAAGCCCGTGCCTGCCGCTGCCGCAGCTTCTGCAGCTTCTGCAGCCTCTACTGCTTCTTCCGCTGAAAAGGCCGACAAGGCCGAGAAAGAGAAAGAACTCTGGGAGCTGCGTGACGAGCTGAAGAAGAGCCTGGCCAAGAACAAGCTCAAGCCCACCGACCTCTACCCCGGCGTGACGCAAGTGGTGTGGGCCAATCAGAAGGATGAGCTGATCTTCCAATACCGCGGCAGCCTGTTCCGCTGGAGCGCTGCCGACGGCAAGCTGCAGCCCCTGGTGGCCACGCAGCGTGACTTGCGCATCGTCGCCTTCTCGCCCGATGACCAAGGCTTTGTCTATATGGACGACAAGCGGGTGCTGCGCAGCCGCTTCGCCGAGGCCGGCGTGCAGGTGCTCAACCGCGAGTTGATCCACCCCGATGATGCCGACAAGAAGTACAGCATCGACGCCACCACCATCAGCGAGAACGGCCGCTGGATGGCCCTGCTGGCCCGCGCCCCGCTGACTGGCCCCGACGGCAAGGCCTTGCCGGCCGATGCCGAAGGCCGCAAGGTCGAAATCATGGACTACGCCGAGCGCTTCGCCAAAGCCAAGAAGGTGGACCGCGAAGTCTCCGACGACAAGCGCAAGCAAAAGCCCCTGGCCATCTACATCCGCCAAGTGCCCACCGCTGGCGAAGCCCCGCGCAAGCAAGCCGAAGCGGTGTTCACCCAAGCCGGTGGTGACGGTTGGTTCGAGATCAGCCCCATCGCCTGGGCGCGTGACGGCAGCCGCTATGCCTTCACCACCTGGGAGCGCGAGAAAGAGCTTTTCCGCCTCTACGTCGGCCGCGCCGATGAGAGCGCCAAGCCAGAGATGGTGCTGGAGCGCCGTGGCGATGTGGGCCACGAGGTCGTCAATGTGGTCGACCCCGAGTTCACCCCCGACGGCAAGCAAATCGTGATGAGCCTGGACGACGCCGGCTACCGCCAGCCCTATGCCTGGGACATCGCGGCTCGCTCCCTGCGGCCGCTGCTCAAGGGTGACTTCGAGGCGCACAACGTCATCGGCTTCACGCCCGACAGCAAGAGCATGTTTGTCACCGCCAACAAGGACGACTTCGCCGCCATGAACGTCTACCGCGTCAACCTCGCGGACGGCAGCATGCAGGCCCTGGGCCAGGCCGGTGACTATCACCGTGGTGCCGTGGTCTCGCGCGACGGCCAATGGGCGGCCGCCAATGCCGGTCAGTGGACAGCGCGCCCCGAGTTGAAGCTGCTGAAGGCCGACAAGCCGGCACCTGAGGCCGCCAAGGTCTTGACCGACAGCCACGACAAGGCCTGGGCGCAAGTCGACGCCCTGCGCCCCGAGCGCTTCACGTTCAAGAACCGCCATGGCGACAATATCTCGGCCTTTGTCTTCAAGCCCAAGGGCTGGCAAGCCAGCGACCGCCGCCCGGCCGTGATGTACGTCTACGGCGGCCCGCTGAACGACCGCCACACGGTGGAAAGCGACAGCTTCCAGCCCACGGCCTATGTGTTCGGCATGTATATGGCCGCCAAGCATGGCTATGTGACGGTGGCGGTGGACACGCGAGGACACTCCAACTACGGCCGCCGCTTCTCCGACGCCAACTGGGAGCAAGCCGGCCTGCCACAGACCGAGGACTTGGAAGACGCCTACAAATACGTCACCGCCAACTTCGGCGTTGACCCGGCTCGGGTGGGCCTGAACGGCTGGAGCTTCGGTGGCTTCCAGACCCAGTACACCATGTTCAGCAAGCCCGATCTGTTCGCCGCCGGCATCGCCGGTGCCGGCCCGACCGAATGGGAGAACTACAACAGCTGGTACAGCGGCCGCACCATCGGCAAGGTGGATCGCAGCAAGCCCAATCTGCGCAAATACTCCCTGCTGCCGATGGCCAAGGGCTTGCGCAAGCCCCTGCTGTTGGTGCACGGCATGATGGACCCGAACGTCTTGTACCAAGACACGGTCAATGTCTACCGCGCCTTGCTGGAATCCGGCAAGGAAGGCTTGGTTGATCTCTTCCTGGACCCGGACGGCGAGCACGGCATGGGCGGCGCGGTCAAGGCCGTCGGCTGGCACCGCAAGTACGAAGCCTTCTGGCTGCAAAAGCTGGGTACGGTGCAGGGCCCCGTGGCGAAGTAAGCGGGGCTGAGGTGGTCTGCGTCTAGGTTGAGGCGCAGACGACGCAAGTGCAGAAAAGGCGAGTCAACAGACTCGCCTTTTTCATTGCGGGGTACTGGATCTTCCTCGGCGGCTATTCAGCGGGCTCGAAGCCGGGATAGACCTGGTACGAGGGCAGGTCCGCGGCTAGCTCGTACCAGGGCGCCTTGCTACCAACAAAAACGTTGCGGCTTGGGGAAATCTTTGGATCGGTGTCCAGCGTTCCGAGTGTGATGACTGTGCCCTCGGGGGCGTTTAGCCGCCTGATGAAGAGTTGGGAGCCGCACTTTGAACAGAAAAGCTTCTCTCGGTTCTGGGACGAGCGATAGGCGGTGAGATGCGCTGAACCTTCGATCGTCAGTGCTGCGGTGGGCACAAGCGCGTTGCTTGAGAAAGCCGCGCCGTGAGCCTTTCGGCACATCGAGCAGTGGCAATTTTCCGCATGCTCAATTGCTGAGGCCACGGTGTAGCGCACTGATTGGCAGAGGCAGCTTCCGCTGAGCATTTATAGGCGCCCTGTTGACGACTTAAGCCGCTTCGTGGCGCCAGCTGGCGCCCCCGATCTTCATCACGGCCGCGCAGCGGCCACTGCCACCACTTTCACCTTCTGTCCCGGCTTGGGATCGTTATCCAGTGCCCCATTCAGCAAACGCAGCTGAGCCTCGGCTCGTGCGCCCAGAGGTGAGTTCTTGGCGAGTTGGGCAAAGCCGCCGGCGGGAAAAGCTTGCAGGCGCAGCACCCAGGGCTGGGCGGCTTTGCGGTCGGCGGCGGTGAGGGCGCGGAAGCTGGCTTCGGCTTCGCGCATTTGTGGGCGGGCGCGGTAGATCGCGCCGGCGTCGCGGCCCAGGTATTGCAAAACGTATTGCTGTTGCTTGGGGCCGTCCACCAGGGTCAGCTCCACCGCTTGCCGCTGACCTTGGGCGTTACGCACCACGCCGCTGAAGTGGCTGGCGGGCAGGCCGTTGAGGCTGAGCTTTTCCACCTGCCCTTGCTCGGGCTTGAGCAGGCGGCGCAAGATGTCTTCATGCGCGCCGCCGGCCTTGGCTGGGATGGGGCGCAGCACCAGGGCCGCGTCGCCCGCGGCGTTGACCAGGCTCACGGCCTCGGCGCCGTTATTGATCTTCCAGCCCATGGGGGCGCTGATGGCCAGGCCCAGGCCGGTGTGATAGAAGTTGTTGCCGCGGCTCAGGCCTTGCTCGGCGCTTTCGCCGTAAGCCATGCCTTCGATGGCCTTGAGGTAGGGCTCGCTACCGTCGTCCTGGTAGTTGCCGTCGTCGGCCTTGTATTGGCTGGCGATGTCGCGGATCTGTGCCAGGCGTTGGTCATTGCTGGGGTGGGAGGCCAGCCAACTGGCTTGCGTGGGCGCGGCGCGGCCCTCGGTCTTGGCTTGCTCGGCGGCAAAACGCTCTTGCTGCTTGAGCACGCCGATCACATTGACCATGTTCTGCGGCCGGTAATGGCTGCGCGCCAGGTATTCGGCGCCCAGGCCGTCGGCCTGCAATTCCTGCTCGCGGCCATAGGACGCGATATAGCCGGCGGCCGCCGTTTGCGAGGCCTGGCCCAGCATCTGCCCTGCGCCGCCCAGGCCTTGCGACTCCAGCACTGCGCCCAGCACGCTGGCGGCCAGCACGCCAAAGCCGGCCGTCTGCTGGCGGGTGGCGCGCTGCGCGCCGTGGCGGGCGGTGACGTGGCCGATTTCATGGCCGATGACGCCGGCCAGATCGGCCTCGCTATCCAGATAGGCCATGATGCCGCGCGTCACATAGACATAACCGCCGGGCAGGGCGAAGGCATTCACCTCCGGGCTGTCCAGCACGGTGAAGTGCCATGCCAGATGCGCGCGGTGGGATTGTTTGGCCAGGCGCTGGCCCAGCTCATTCACATAGGCTTGCAGCTTGGGGTCGGCCAGAGCCTGGTATTCCTGCAAGACCTGGGCGTGGGCTTTTTTGCCCTCGGCGATCTCGCTGGCTTCGTCCATCACCGAGCGTTCGGCCTGGCCCGTCACCGGGTTGACCACCACGCTGCCGCAGCCGCTCAAAAACAAGGCTGCTGCGGCTGCGGCAGCCAGGCTACTTTTTACCCGGCTGCGCATGCTCAAGCCGGCTGCTGTGGGTGGCGCAGGGCCCAGAGTTGCAAGACGTTGTCCAGCACCGAGCGGCTCAGGGCGTCGCGTTCCAGCGGGTCGTTCAAGCGGGCTTGCTCGGCCTCGCTCTGCAGGTTCTCGTCACCACCCAGCAGGGCAATGGGGGCCAGCAAGGGGCCGGTGACAGCGTCCTTGAACATTGGCTCCCAGGCGTCGGGCGCCAGATCCACCGCGGTCAAAAAGCCCAGGGCCCAGACTTCGGCATCGATCAAGTCTTCGCCTTCGTCTTGCTCGGCCACGCTGAAGATGGGTTCCCACAGCTCGGGCTTGGCGGTCCATTGCCAGGCGATGGAGCGCAGATGGCGCAGCACCAGCAACTGCACGCGTTTGCGCTGCTTGCCGCTGACGAAGGGGTAGTTCTCGGGTTTGGTGTCGGCAGCCAGGTCTTCGCCGTCGCCGCCCCAGACCTCGGGCAGCCATGCGGCGCCGGGCAGGGTGGGCAGCGCTTGCGGGCTCAGCAGCAGGCCGGCCAGATAGCCGTCCAGCGCCTCGATATTCATGGCGTCAACATTGGGCAGCTTGGTCAGCATGTCATCCAGGGTGGACAACTCCTCGTCGGAGAGGGGCTGATGGTCGGAGTTAGGGTCGTACTGAGGATATTCCATGGGGGGATTGTCGCTGCTTCACCGCGGTCAGGCGCTGCGCTGATTCAGCGCAGGCCCGGCCCGCTTGTCGAGCCGCCCTCCACCTGGCGCCGGGGAGGGGCAGGCGGGCTTTAAAAACGGCTGCGCGCCTTCTTGCCGTCGAACTCGGCCAGCTGGGTTTTCAGCAAGGCCATCAGCACGCGGGCATTGGCCTCGGTGAGGGCCAATACGGTGCTGGGCTCGATGCCTTCGACCGGGGTTTTGGGGGTGATCAAGGCGTCAATCTTGAACAACATCTGACCGTGGATGTTGTTGCTGGCGGCCTTGAACTTTTGAACTTCAATCGTGTACGTCTTCATAGCAATATCCTAACCTTTTGCAAATGCGCCGCGCAGGCGCTGTGCCAGCGAGACCCCGGCCAGCACCAGGGCGCCGGCCACCACGCCCACTAGGCCGCTGCTGAGCAGCCCAGCCACGCCGCCCAGGGGCCCGAGGCCTTGGGCCAGCTGCGCCGGCAACTCGTGCAAGAACGGCAGCCCATGGGCCAGGATGCCGCCGCCAACCAAGAACATCGCGGCCGTGCCGGCCACCGCCAGCGCCTTCATCAGCCAGGGGGCGGCCACCAGCAACAGCCGGCCAAACTGCTTGCTCAAGCTGCCTTTGCGGCGGCTCAGGTAGAGCCCGGCGTCGTCCAGCTTGACGATGCCCGCGACCAGGCCGTAAACGCCCACCGTCATCAGCAGGGCAATGCCGCTGAGCACCAGCACCTGGGTGCCGAAGGCGGCGGCGCTGACGGTGCCCAGGGTGATGGCGATGATCTCGGCGGAGAGGATGAAATCGGTGCGGATGGCGCCGCGCACCTTGTCGGCCTCGAAGGCGAGCAGGTCTTGTTGGGGGTCCAGTGCGGCTTGGCTGAGTGCGGCTTGGCTGAGTGCGGCTTGGTCGGCGGCCAAGTCCTCGGCGCTGTGCAAGTATTTGTGCGCCAGCTTTTCAAAGCCCTCGAAGCACAGATAGGCGCCGCCCACCATCAGCAGCGGCGTCACGGCCCAGGGCGCCCAGGCGCTGATGGCCAGGGCGGCGGGCACCAGAATCGCCTTGTTCTTGAACGAGCCCTTGGCCACGGCCCATACCACCGGCAGCTCGCGATCCGCCGCCACGCCGCTGACTTGCTGGGCGTTCAGGGCCAGGTCATCACCCAGCACGCCGGTGGTTTGTTTGGCGGCGGCTTTGGAGAGCAGGGCCACATCGTCCAGCACGGCGGCGATGTCATCGATCAGGAGCAAGAGGCTGGAAGCCGCCATGGAATTCTTTCAACAATGTTTGAATGATTTGGAGCGCCACCGGCCATGAACTGGCGTGGCAAACTGGCGCCCATTCTCTCCTGAGGAATTGACTCGTGAAACTGATCTCTTTGGCCTTGGCCCTGCTGTCCCTCTCGTCCATCACTGCGCAGGCCCAGGTGGCCACCGCTGCAGCAGTCCCGGCCAGCGCTGCCGCTTCCGCTGCGCTCAAGCCGGTCTACAACGAGCAAGCCGATGCGCGTGCCGAGCTCAACCAGGCCCTGGCCACGGCCAATGCGCAGAAGAAGAATGTGCTGGTGGTCTTCGGCGCCAACTGGTGCGGTGACTGCCGGGCGCTGGACAAGAAGATGAGCGAGGGCAGCCTGGCCGCGCACGTGGCCAAGCGCCTGGTGGTGCTGAAGGTGGATGTGGGCCGCTTCAATCGAAATACCGATCTGGCCCAGCAAATGGGCGTGCCTCTGAAGAAGGGCATTCCGGCCGCCGCCGTGTTGGGCCGCGACGGCGAGGTCATCAAGGCCACCGGCGGTGGCGAGTTGGCCGATGCCCGCAATATGGGCGACGAGGCGGTGCTGCGCGTCTTGCAGGGTCTGCACGCCAGTCCCTGACTGAGGGTTTAAGCGGCATGTGATTTCTTGGGGTCAAGTGTTGCCTTTTGGCGCGGGGTGGACTACCTTTCGCCTCATGGCACGTCCTCTACGCATTGAGTTCCCTGGGGCGGTTTACCACCTCAGTTCCTGGTGTGAACCTGGCGTCCCAGCGTTTGCCGATGATGAGGACCGAGCGGCCTTTCTCGCCTTGCTGGCGCAGACCCTGCACCGCTTCGATGCGCAGCTCTTGTCCTACTGCCTGCTGCCCGACCACTTTCATTTGCTGTTGTTCACCCGGCGCGGCAATTTGTCGCAGCTGATGCGGCATCTCTTGGGCGTCTACACCCAGCAGCATCACCTGCGCCACGGTGGCTGCGGCACGCTGTTTCACGGCCGCTTCAAGGCGGTGCTGGTGGACCGCGAAGCGCATCTGCTGGACACCTGCCGCTATATCGAATTGAACCCGCTGCGAATGGGTCTGGTGAAGGACCTGGCCCAATGGCCTTGGTCGAGTTATCCGGCGCATGCCGGCTTGGTAGCCGTGCCCGAATGGCTGGAGGCCGACGGCCTGTGGGCGTTTGTGATGGGCCGTGCCTTGAGCGGTGCCGCCGATCGGCGCCGCGCGGCAGAGCGTTATGCCAAGTTGCAGGCCAGCGATTCCCAGCTGCGCTTGTGGCCCGGGCGCTTGCGGCAGCAGATCTTTCTGGGTGACGACGCCTTTGCGCGCCGCATGTTGGCGCAGGGCCGCCGCAGCCGCCCAGCAGCCAGCGCCAAGGCAGCCCCTGGGCAGTGGGCCGATTGGCTGGCGCGCAGCGACTCGCGCGAGCAGGCGCTTTATCAAGCCCACACCGAGGGCGGCATGAGCATGAGCGTGCTGGCGCAGACGCTGGGCCTGTCGGTGTCGCGGGTGAGCCGCTTGGTGGCTGCCTACGAGCGTGGACTGGGCTGAGGGCTAAGGGCTGAGTGCTTGCGGGCTTGTTGGCCTTCTCGGCGCCTTGCTCCGTGGGTCAATTCAAGCTGCGCCGCCTGAAGTTGCGCCAGCCTCACGATCTGTCCCCGCCCGCTGTGGATAAGCGCGTGGGTAAGCTGCCCACAGCGGCGGCAAGTCATTGATATGAAAAGGCTTTCAACACGCTGCTGCAAATTTGAGCACGGTGGGTAGCCTGCCCGCTGGGCTTGAACTGGCCCCTATGGAAGTGCGTCTGTGTGTCAAGACATCCAGCAGTCAAAGGCGCCATTTCAGCCTTGGTTCCCCATCCGCTTCATGAACTGTCCCCGCCCGCTGTGGATAAGCGCGTGGGTAAGCTGCCCACAGCGGCCGTAAGTCGTTGATCTGACGGGGCTTTCAACGCGCTGCTGCAAATTTGAGCACGGTGGGTAGATTGCCTGATGGGCTTGAGTTAGCCCCTGTGGAAGTGCGTTTGTGCGTCAGTCTGCCAAGACGTGCAGCAGTCGGAGGCGCAATTTCAGCTTTGGATCCCCATTTGCTTCACGAACTGTCCCCGCCTGCTGTGGATAAGCGCGTGGGTAAGCTGCCCACAGCGGCAGTAAGTCATTGATCTGACGAGGCTTTCAACGCGCTGCTGCAAATTTGAGCACGGTGGGTAGATTGCCAGCTGGCCTTGAAGTGGCGCAGACGGAAGTGCATCACTGAGTCAGCGTGTCAAGGCCTGAGTCGGGGCGGCCAAGGTGCCTAGCGGTTGGAAGCCCAATTCCAGCAGTGCTTCGCCGACGGCTGCCATCTGGCTTCCTGTGCACTTCACGATCTGTCCCCGCCTGCTGTGGATAAGCGCGTGGGTAAGCCGCCCATAGCGGCTGCAAGCCGTTGATCTGAATAGGATTTCAATACGCTGCTGCAAATTTGAGCAGGGTGGGCAAGTCGCCCGCGGGGCTTGATGGCGCCCCAGGTAGAAGTGTGGCTGGTCGTCAGTGCGTCAGCGCGTGAGTCGGGGCGGCCAGTTCGGCTTCCACCCAGGCATCCTGGCTTTGTTCGCGAGCGCTGGCCAGTTGCTGGCACAACTCGAACACGCCCAGGTTGTCGCCGCCCTGCTGTTCGGGCATGGGCTGGCTGGCGATGTCGGCGGGCAGGTCGGCCAAGGCGCCCAGCAGCTGGAAAAGCAATTCCAGCGTGGGTTCGCCGTCGGCTTCCATCTGGCGCGCCAAGCCTAAGCTGCGGCAGAGGTACCAGCAGGCTTGAGCGGCGTTATCGCAATGCGCTTGGTACAGCGCCTCGGTTTCCAGGGCGACGCTGCGGGCGTTTTGCTCTTGCCGCTCGCGGGCTTGTTCGTCAATGCTCACGGCGGGATGCTGGCCATGGCTGGCGTCGGCCAGCGGGCTGGCAATGTCCAAGACATGCTTGCCGCTCGCCAGTGATGTTGATTTGCTTGCCATGATTCGCCTTTACTGCCGGCACCTTGCTGGAGTCCTGATCGTATTCCCCTGGCCTGACGGGAGGCGCCCCGCAGATGAGGGGCGCCATCAAGCCAAGACTCGACGCTGTGCAATTATCACGCTGCAAGGCGAAAACAAGGCTTTGTCAGCGCTTCTTGGTCGGGCGGGCCCAGCCGCTGATGGCGATTTGTTTGCCGCGCGCCACACTCAGCTCGCCAGCCGCCACCGTTTTGGTGATGGTGGAGCCGCCACCAATCGTGGCGCCAGCGCCAATCGTCAGTGGCGCGATCAGCACGCAGTTTGAGCCCACATGCACATCGGCGCCGATTTCCGTGCGGTGCTTGTTGGCACCGTCGTAATTAGCGGTGATGGCGCCGGCGCCGTAGTTGACGCGCTCGCCGACGGTGGCGTCACCCAGATAAGCCAAGTGATTGGCCTTGGCGCCACGCGCCATGGTGCTGTTCTTGACCTCGACGAAGTTGCCGATGTGTACCTCGGGGCCCAGCTCGGCGCCGGGGCGCAGGCGTGCGAAGGGGCCGATCAGGGCGCCTTCGCCCACGGTGACGCCCAGCGCCTCGCCGTCGATATGGGTGAACTCATGGATGCGTGCGCCGGCCTTGATATGGGCATTGCGAATCACGCAGTTGGCGCCAACGCGCACGCCGTCGCCCAGGGTGACCTGGCCTTCGAACACGCAGTTGATGTCGATTTCAACATCCTGGCCGCAAGTCAGGCTGCCGCGCAGATCGAAGCGGGACGGGTCAGCCAAGCGCACGCCGGCGTCCATCAAGGTGACGGCTTGCTGGCGCTGGAAGCGGCGCTCCAGGTCGGCCAGTTGCACGGGGCTGTTGACGCCCAGCACCTCGGTTTCATGGTCGGTCTTCACGCCCACCACCGGCACGCCTTCGGCCACGGCCATGGCGACGATGTCGGTCAGGTAGAACTCGCCCTGGGCATTGTTATTGTTCAAGCGGCTAACCCAGCGCTTGAGCGCGGCGGTGGGCGCGGCCATGATGCCGGTGTAGCACTCGCGGATCAGGCGCTGCTCGGGGCTGGCGTCCTTGTGCTCGACGATGGCTTTGAGCGACTCGCCCTCGCGGATGATGCGGCCATAGCCGGTCGGGTCGCTGTACTCGATGGTCAAGAGCACCAGCTTTTCGCCGCCACAGGCTTCGACCAGTTGGCGCGCGGTGCTGGTGGCGGTGAGCGGGGTGTCGCCGCTGAGAATCAAGGTGCTGCCTGCGACCTCATCGCCCAGCACGGGTACGGTCTGCTGAATCGCGTGGCCGGTGCCCAGCTGGGGCATCTGGCGCACAAAGGCAACGCCGGGGCTGCCGGCCACGACCGCTTCCACTTGCTCGGCACCATGGCCGGTGATGATGATGCGCCGCTCGGCTGCCAAGGGCGCCGTGTTGTCCAGCACATGCTGCAGCAGGGCGCGCCCGGCCAGTTTGTGCAAGACCTTGGGCAGGGTCGACTTCATGCGGGTGCCTTTGCCCGCGGCCATGATGACAATGTTCAGCGCCATAGAAAAATCGCGACTCCAAGGATGAAGTCGCGATTATCACCGGCCTATTTGACAGGGCTGGGTGTGCCCACCATCACCGACACCCGGCGTGGCTTGGGGTCCACTTGCGGGAACCCGCTCAGCGCGGCGCCGAACATGGCGCTGATCAGTTCCATATCGCCTTGGTTGTTGCCCTCGCTGCTGGCGCGGGCTTCAAACAGCGGCTCCAAAGTCTGGCGCTCGCGCACCAGCAGGGCGACCGAGCGCTCAAAGCGCCGCTCCATCAGCATCATGTCAGTGGGGCTGTAGAAGGGGTGGGCGCCGCGGCGCGGCCAGGCACCGGGCCCATAGCCATAGCGCCAGGCCGAGTAGCTGCCGTGCCAGCGCCACCAAAGCGGGTCGTCCCAGGGAGAGCGGTCTTGCGCGTTGATGCGCACGCCCAGCGAGATGAGATAGTCAGCCGCCTTGGGGTCGCTGGCCTCGTTGAAGCCGGCTTTGCTGAGTGCGGCGCGGGCGCTGTCTTCGATGCGGCTTTGCAAATCAGCGCTGTCGCCGGCTTGTTGCTGCGAGGGCAGGCGGTCAAAGGTGTAGCTGCCGGGCTGGCGCGGAGCCGCCCAGCTGCCAAAGCTGGCCACTTCGGTGTTGAGGGTGTAAGTGCTGCTGCAGCCGCTCAGGCCCATCAGGGCGGTGGCGGCCAGCAGCGTCAGGCCACCTGCAAACAGACGACGTCGATTCATGTGCTTTTGCTCCTGTGCTCGCGATCCCAGCATTGTTGCGTGTCAGGGCGGTCAAGCCTTGACGCCCGGGCGAGTGTCGGATCGAGCGGCCAGAACAATTGACCAGATCACTCGTCTTGCTTGGCCTCGCGCCGCACCGGGATCACGCTGCTGATGCTGGTCGTGGTGGGTGTGCCGCAGGCCTCGTCTTCGTCGAAGGCGATGTCGCCATTGGCATCGGGTTGGCCGGTGGCCTTGATGGTCTGGAAGGGGAATAGCTCGCGGTCCATCATGTGCGAGGGCACGACCTTGCTCATGGCGGTGAACATATTCTCGACCCGGCCGGGGAACTTCTTCTCCCAGTCATTGATCATGGCCTTGACCTGCACGCGCTGCAGGTTCTCCTGGCTGCCGCACAAATTGCACGGGATGATGGGGAACTCACGATGCGCGGCCCAGCGCACCAGATCGGGCTCGGCCACATAAGCCAGCGGCCGGATCACCACATGTTGGCCGGTGTCGCTGACCAGCTTGGGCGGCATGCCCTTCATGCGCGCGCCGAAGAACATATTCAGCAAAAGCGTGACGATGATGTCGTCGCGGTGGTGGCCCAGCGCAATCTTGGTGGCACCCAACTCCGAAGCCACGCGGTAGAGATTGCCGCGACGCAGGCGGGAGCACAGGCTGCAGGTGGTCTTGCCTTCGGGCACCAGGCGCTTGACGATGGAGTAGGTGTCCTGCTCCTCGATGTGGAAGGGCACACCACGGCCTTTGAGGTATTCGGGCAGGATGTGCTCGGGGAAGCCGGGCTGCTTCTGGTCCAGATTAACGGCCACGATCTCGAAATTGATAGGCGCGCGTTGCTGCATATTCAGCAAGATGTCCAGCATGGCATAACTGTCTTTGCCGCCGGACAGGCAGACCATGACCTTGTCGCCCTCTTCGATCATGTTGTAGTCGGTGATCGCCTGGCCCACCTGGCGATGCAGGCGTTTGGACAGCTTGGTGATCTCGACGGACTGTTTTTTGTCCTTGTCCTTGGCCTCGGGGGCGTTGTCGACTTCAGGGGCGAGGGTGTTCATGTCGTTCATCTTCATCTGATTTACCACTGGCCGCATTCGGCGCTGATGGCGACTTGGCAGTCGGGGAATATTTCTAGCTTGGTCACTTTGATGCGCACGCCCACCACGCCATGCAAGCTCATCAAGCGGGTGCAGAGCTTGCCCAGCAGGGCTTCGAGCAGGTCGGTGTGCTCTGCGGTGCATTCGTCAATGATGATGGTGCGCACGCGGCGGTAGTCCAGCACATGGCCGATGTCGGCATCGCGCGAAACAATGGTCTGCGCGCCCAGATTGACCTCGGCATCGACCTGAATCGGCTGTGGCCCTTCGCGCTCAAAGTCCAGCACGCCGAGGTTGGCGCCGAAGCGCAGGCCGGTGATGTGAATGATCTGGCGATTGTTGCGGCGCAGGGTCAGCGGGGCTTGGCCTTCGCGCAGCGGGCGCAAAAACGCTTCAATCGCTTTGGCCGCCACCACGCCATCGCCCAGGGCCGTTTGCACGCAGGGGTGCTGGTGGCCGCTGGCGTCGCCGGCCACGAAGAGGCCCAGGGGCGCAAAGCGCGGCTCGTCACGGAAGGGGTGCGAGGGCGCGGTGACGCCGGCGCGCTGCAAGGCGTCACCCACCAGCAGCCAGGCCTCGGGCGCGGCTTCGTAGCCCAGCAGCACGGCCACATGGTCAAAGCGCTCTTCGCCATGCTCGCGCGAGTCCACCTGCACGCCGGTGGCGTCCGGCAGCAGTTGGCTGGGCAGAGGGCAGCGCGGGCGCTGGATGATTGCGGGCTGCAGCTTGTCCACCAAGCCTTGCTGGGCGCGCCAATCGCTGCGCGACCACAGCGTGACCTGGTGGCCGTGGGCCTGCAGGAAATGCGCGTTCTCGACCGCGTTGTCACCGCCGCCCAGCAGCAGGATGCGGCCCGGCGGCAAGGTGGCGCGCTGAGTGGTCAGCGCGATGGCATCGAGGATGCGGGCGTGCGCGTTGGCGAAAAAGAGGTCGGGCCGCAGCGGCTGCAGGCCGGTGGCCAGCAGCAGGCTTTTGGCATGGATCTGGCGGCCATCGTCCAGGCGCAGCTGCCAGCCCTGGCCGTTGATCCAGTCGGCATGACTGAGCCGGCGCTGCAGGTAGAGCTGCAAGCCCGGCAAGGCGCGGGTCTGCGCGGCATAGCGCTGGCCCAGCTCGGCCAAGGTGTCGCCGGGGGCGCCCAGCAGCCAATCCTGAGGGAATTGCAAGGCCTGCAGTGAAGCGCAAAGCTCGGCCGCGCGCTCAATCAGGGCCACACGCAGGCCCAGCTGGCTCAGCCAGGAGGCGGCGCTGCAGCCCGCGGGGCCGCCGCCGATGATGGCGACGTCGACGCTGCTGGCGAGAGGGGTGTGGCCGTCGGCGGAGGCAAGCTGGGGCATGGGGCAGGTGTGGGAACTGAATCGGCAATTATCCCAGGCTGGTGCAGTTGCGCTTGCCGCTAGGATGGCGGCCCCTGAATGCGCGCCAAAAACTGCCGCAAGACAACTGCCAACTGACAAGGAAATTGGCTCATGCCAAGACTCGATTCGAGCTGCGTTCGTTCAATCTCTCTGCCCCTGTGGCTGGCCGGCGGCCTGGTGGCCTTGCTGCTGCAAGCCACGCCGCTCTGGGCGGCTGATGCGGCCCCGCAGGCTCAGGCTGCGCCGGCCTCGGCTGCTGCAGCAGCACCGCTGCCGGTTCGTGCCTATGTGGAGCCGCCGCGTTTTGCCCAACCATCGATCTCGCCGGACGGCCGCTACCTGGCCGTGTTGGCGCCCGTCGGTGGGCGTCGCAATTTGATGGTGGTGGATTTGCAAACCCGCGAGGGCAAGGCCCTGACCGGCCAGACCGATTTCGACGTGGTCGGCCTGCATTGGGTGGGCAGCGATCGTCTGGTGTTCAGCCTTGGCCGCTTAAATTCGCCCACCGGGCCGGAGTCGGGCGATGGCGGCGGCCTGTTCACGATCCGGCGTGATGGCAAGGACTTTCGCAAGCTGTCGCCCACCCTGCGTGAACAAATGAGCCGCAGGGAAGGCCACTTCCGGCGCATGAGCTATTTGATGCCGGTGCCCGGCAGCGAGCATGAGATTTTGGTCAGCAGCAATTTCCGCAGCGCCAAGGTGCAAGACATCTATCGGGTCAACTTGGACAGCGGTGAAAAAAAGCTGCTGACTTTTGATCAGCCTGGTGACGTGCGGGGTTGGCTGTTGGATCCCCAGGGCGTGCCACGCTTGGCCATGGTGGTGGACAAGGAGGACGATCCGCGCGAATTTGGCGGCGCCAAGGTGATGCTGCGAGCCGCCATCGACGCCCCCTGGCAGGTGCTGGCTCGCTTCGAACCTGATGAGCGCCAGCGTTGGCAGCCGGTGGCTTTTGCTGACAACGGCAAGGATTTGATCGTGGCGGCGCGCAATGGCCGCGACACCACAGGCCTGTATCGCTTCGATGTGGCGGCGGGAAAAATGGCCGAGCCCTTGGCCGTGCATCCTCGTTATGACATCTCTGGCGGCTTGTTGTACGACACCAAGAATCATCAGGCTGTGGGCGTGGCGATTGCCGATGAACGCTATCAAGTGGCTTATTTCGATGCCGGCTATGCCCAGCTGCAGGCCCAGTTCGAGGCGCTCTTCCCAGGCAAAGCGGTGCGCTTTGAGAAGAGCGCCGGCGCGCGCAGCTTGGTGACGGTGTGGAGCGACCGCTCGGTGCCGACCTTCTACATCTTCGACGCGGAAAAGAAGACGCTGGAAGAAGCCTTGCGCTCTCGTGATGAGGTGGAGGAGGAGCATCTGGTGACGATGCGGCCCTTCTTGCTGAAAACGCGCGACGGCTTGGAGATTCCGTCCTACTACTTCTTGCCGGCCAACTATCAGCCGGGCCAGCGCTTGCCCACCGTGGTGCATGTTCATGGCGGTCCACAAGTTCGTGCCGATACCTGGGGTGCGCTGAACAGCTTTGGCGTGCGGGAGGCGCAGTTGCTGGCCTCGCGTGGCTATGCGGTGGTGCTGCCCAATTACCGCGTCACGCCAGGTCTGGGGCAAAAAATCTATCGTGCCGGTTTTGGTGAGGTGGGCCGCAAACTGTCGGATGACCATGAGGACGCCGCCCATTGGGCCGTGGCCCAGGGCTTTGCCGACGCGCAGCGGGTTTGCATCAGCGGCGCCAGCTACGGCGGCTATGCGGCGCTATGGGCCAGCATCCGCTCGGCCGAAGTCTTCAAGTGCGCTGTGGCCGGCTTGGTGGTGAGCGATATGAAGCTGCAGCTGAATTCGAACCGGACCGATTTTTCGGGCAGCGAATTTGCCGTGGCGGAATGGAAGCGCCTGCTGGGCGTGGTGGGCGACGACTGGACGCGGGCGCAAGAAGTGTCGCCGGCGCTGCATGCCGAGCGCTCCAAGCTGCCGCTGATGATTTACGCTGGTGAAGCCGATCGCCGCACGCCCCTGGAGCAGACCAAGGCCATGATCACTGCGCTGAGCGAGGCCGGCAAGCCCGCCGAAGTGGTGATGATCAAGGCCGGTGAAGGCCATGGTTATGGCAAGGTGGAGAACAACGTCGAGCTCTACACCCGCATGCTGGAGTTCCTGGACCGGCACATCGGCCCGGCCAGCCGCGCCTCAGGCCAAGCGGCTGCTGGCGCTGATGGCGCCGCCGCTGCGGCTAGCGCGCCTGGCGCGGTAGTGGCGAACTAAGCGCCAGCCCAGCAGCAGGAGCAGGATGGCGCCGTAAACCGCGGGCTCGGCAAAATCATTCTTGCCGGCGCGCATCCAGATGAAGTGCAGCAGGCCGATCACCGCCACGGCGTAGACGGCCTTGTGCAGCCACTGCCAGCGCTTGCCACCCAGAGCCTTGATGGCCTTGTTGAAGCTGGTGGCGGCCAAGGGCAGCATCAAGGCCCAGGCGGTGAAGCCCATCAGGATGAAGGGGCGCTTGGCGATGTCGTGGGCGATGTCGCCGAAGTCCAGGCCCATGTCCAGCCAGGCGTAGGCCAGCAAATGCAGGCTGCCGTAGACAAAGGTGAAGACGCCCAGCATGCGGCGAAAGCGCAGCAGGGCGGGCTGGCTGCTGAGCACGCGCAAGGGCGTGATGGCCAGCGTGAGCCACAGGCCGCGCAGGGTCCAGTCACCCAGGCCGCGTATCAGCGCCTCAGCCGGGTTGGCGCCCAGCTGATTGTTGGCTGCGGCCCAAACGAGCCAAGCCAGCGGCAGCAGGCATAGCGCGAATAGCAGCGGCTTGGCGGCGGGGTGCAGCCAGAGATTCTTCGGCTTGGGCATGGCTTAGTAATTCTTTTTGAGGTCCATGCCGGCGTAGAGGTGAGCGACCTGGGCTTCATAGCCGTTGAACATCAGGGTCGGGCGCTTCTTGCTGAACAAGCCGTCTTCGCCGATGCGGCGCTCGCTGGCCTGGCTCCAGCGCGGGTGGTCGACCTGCGGGTTGACGTTGGAGTAGAAGCCGTATTCCTGCTGGGCCGATTTGGTCCAACTGCTGGTGGGTTGCTTCTCCACAAAGCGGATCTTGACGATGGACTTGGCCGACTTGAAGCCGTACTTCCATGGCACCACCAGGCGCACCGGCGCGCCGTTCTGATTTGGCAAGACCTCGCCATACATGCCAAAGCTCAGCAGGGTCAGCGGATGCATGGCTTCGTCCATGCGCAGGCCTTCCACATAGGGCCAGTCCAGCACGCCGGAGCGCACGCCGGGCATTTGCGACTTGTCGGCCAAGCTGATGAATTCAACGAATTTGGCCTTGGAGGTGGGTTCCACTTTTTTGATCAGCTCGGCCAGGGAATAGCCCACCCAAGGAATCACCATGGACCAGCCTTCCACGCAGCGCAGGCGGTAGATGCGCTCTTCCATGGGGCTGAGCTTGAGCAGGGTGTCCAGATCGAACACGCCGGGCTTGCCGACCTCGCCCTCTACCGTCACCGTCCACGGCCGGGTGCGCAGGCTGCCGGCGTAGCGGGCGGGGTCGGACTTGTCGGTGCCGAACTCGTAGAAATTGTTGTAGCTGCTGGCGTCTTGGTAGCTGGTCGGCTTCTCCAGGCTGATGGCGCCGGCCACGCTGCTTTTGGCGCCGGGCAGTTTGGGCAGCTTGCCGCCGCCGGGCGCCTGGGCCAGGGCCTCACGGCCAGCCCAGCTGGCCAGTGCAGCTCCGGCGGCGCCGCTGGCCATCAGGCGCAGCCAGTCGCGCCGTTGCTCGTAGACGGCGCGTGGGGTGATCTCGGTGGCGGCTGGGGAGCGCAGGAGCGGGGAGTCGCGATTCATAGGGGCAGGCTTTCGGTTGAGGTTGAACTTGCCCCGTCTGTCGTACCGGGCGGGCCTGAGCTTACGCGGCTAGCAAAAAATAGGATGGCCCAGGGTTTTTACCCGCCTAGCCAACTGGACGGGCACTGCACCTTGCTCAGCATGGTTTGGTATTCGCCGCTGGCTTTGAGCTTCTTGAGGCCTTGGTTGAAATCGGCAAGCAAGGCGGCACTGCGAGGCGCTTGGAGGGGCAGGATCAGGTGCGTGGTGAAACTCTCGGTCAGCAGTCGCGGATGGGCTTGCAAGCGACTGGCCTGCTCTGACGTGAAGTGCCGGTAGAGCAGATCGCACGCCACATTGCGTTCCATGGGCATGGCATCGATGCGGCCCAGCAGCAGTTTGCGCAAGCCAGCCTCATCGCTAGGCGTGCTGTCGCTGCGCAGTTCGCCACTTTTCAGTAGCGCCCAGAACTCCGGTGTGTAGGTGTACTCGCGAATGACGCCAAGGGTGTAGGGGCGCAACTGGCGCAACTCTTGCCAGTCCAGTTTGAGTTCGCGGCGGTAGATGATCACCCATTGCTCGGTCAGGACGTTGTCGCTGAGCAAAAAGCTGCGTTGTCGCGCTGGCGATGCGCCCCAGTAAGCAGATGCGTCCCACTGGCCTTGCTGGGTTTCTTGTTGGGCTCGTGGCCAGGGGCGGAAATGGAACTCGACCTTGTGACCGCTGAGCTCGAAGGCGCGCCGCACAATCGCCAAGGCAATACCTTGGTCGAGGCGTGACTGGGTGGCGTAGGGCGGCAACTCGCCGGTGGCAATTTGCAGGGCCGAGGTTTCGGCCGCCACGCCGCCTGTCAGTGCGGCCAAACCCACGGCCAAGGCCCATCTCAAAGCCAGTGCCCTGCCTCGCTTGCCCCGGCATATGCGCGGCCACATCATATTGAGCTCAGTTCAACTCATTGCTGTCGATGTCTCTGCTCGCGTGAGCACGGGGGGGCGGGGGTCAAAGGGTGCCGTAGGAATGCAGGCCTGATAGGAACATATTGACGCCCAGGAAGGCGAAGGTGGTGACCAGCAAGCCACCCAGTGCCCACCAAGCCGAAACCGCTCCGCGCAATCCCTTCATCAAGCGCATATGCAGCCAGGCCGCATAGTTGAGCCAGACGATCAGCGCCCAGGTTTCTTTTGGGTCCCAGCTCCAGTAGCCGCCCCAGGCCTCGGCAGCCCAGAAGGCGCCCAGGATGGTGGCGATGGTGAAGAAGGCAAAGCCCAGCGCGATGGCCTTGTACATCAGGTCGTCCAGCGCCACCAGTTCGGGCAGGCGGGCCGTCAGCGGCTTGCGCAGGACGATGCACAGGCCGAAGAAGGCGGTGGTGCCGCCGAGCTTGCGGGCCCAGCCGTCCAGGCCGGCGATGGTGTCGGGGCCCAGATTGGCGCCAAAGCGGGCGGCCAGAATGGCGGCGACCACGCCCAGGGGCAGTGCAATCAGGCCGATCAAGAGCGAGCGCTGCGAGGCGGTCTTGAGCAGATAGGCCAGGCCCACCATGGCCGCCAGGGCAAAGGTGCCATAACCGACAAAATTGGCGGGCACATGAATCTTCATCCACCAGCTTTGCAGGGCCGGCACCAGGGGCTGGATCTCATGCGCATCGCGCGCAACCGTGTACCAGAGCAAGAAGCTCACCGCCGCGCTGATCACCAGCAGCACATAAGCACCCAGGGCGCGGGTCTTGAAGCGGGCTTCGTAGTACAGGTAGAAAAGCGCCGTCATCCAGGCGAACAGCACAAAGACCTCGTAGAGGTTGCTGACCGGGATGTGGCCGATATCGGGCGCGATCTGGTGGCTCTCGAACCAGCGCACCATGGTGCCCACCAAGGCCATGAAGACGGCGCCCCAAGTCAGCTTGGAGGCGATGATTTCGGCCGTGCTGTCGCTACCCTTTTTGGTGAAGAAGCCGCCCCAGTAGAACAAAGTGGCCATGAAGAACAGCACGCTCATCCACAGAATGGCACTTTGGCTGGAGAGCATGTATTTGAGCCAGAACACTTTGTCGGCGGCGGCCAGGTCGGCGCCGAAGCTGTCGGTGTGCTGCAAATAAATATTGATGGCCAGCAAGCTGGCGGCGCCCACCGCGACCGTCAAAAACCTCAGCGGTCGCCAGAACCAGCCCTGGGCAATCAGCGCCGGAATGGCGCACAGCAGAATGGCCTTTTCGTAGCCATCCATCGAGGCGTGATAGCGATTGAAGGCGTAGAGGCCGCCGATCAGCACGATGGCGGCAAAGATCCAGTCCAAGGCATCTCGGCCGGAGAAATAGCCCTGACGACCGATGGTCATGCCGGACTTGAGGGTGGTGCTCGCGGTATTCATACGCCTTCTTTCTCTTCCTTCAGCAGCGCGACCTTGAGTTGCTCAAAGTCTTGCGCAGTATCGGGGGACTCGCGGGTGCTGGACAGCGCCATGCGCACACGCGTGACTTCGGGCTGGCCGGGTGCGCTTTCCAGCCAAATCCAGAGCCGCTGCTCTTTGATGTAAAGCATCGCAAACACGCCGATGATCAAAAGCACCGCGCCCAGATAGACCAAGTTCTGGCCGGGCGCCCGGGCGAGCTGGAACACGCTGGCCTGCACTTGCTTGAAGTCTTGCAGTTGCAGCAGTACCGGGGCAGGGTAGAACATGCTGTCTGACAAAGCCAGCACCGATTGGGTCATGAAGGTCTGGGTGGCTGCATCGGTGGCGGGCGCGCTGAGCTTGGCTTGCTCACGTGTCATTTTGTAAAGCTCGAACAAGCTGCCGTTGAGGATGCGCAGCAGCACCTCGCTAACGCGCTGGCGTTCGCCCTCGGGGACTTCGGCCTCGATGAAGTTGGACAGGGCTGGCAGGCCGCCCATCATTTCCGATTCGGCGTTTGCGCCAGGCATTGGGCTGCCGGGCTTGGGGGCTGGTTTGAACTTTTCGGCACCCGCGAACAGTCCCAAGGCCTTGGCGGCGGTGGCCTGCAATTGCGGCAGCATCTGCGGCTTGTCGGCGGGCGTGGCCATCTCGGCGTAGCGGCGCGCGGCCTTGGCGCGCGAGGGAGCGTCCAGCAGGGCGGCGCGCAGGTTCATCCAGCCCTGCAGGCTGAACTGCTCATCGGCGGGAATGCGCAGATAGCGGAAGCCCTCGTTGGGGTTCTCGCGCACGCCGGCCAGGAAGACGCGCTGGCCGTCCAATTCCACCGGCACCATATAGTTGTTGAACTCACGGCGCTGGCCGGCGGCATCCACCAGCTTGTAGCTGAAGGAAGGGCCGATATTGTGGAGTTGCTTATCGGCCTTGTCCGGTGCGCCGCTGCCCAAATGTTTGTTGAGCGAGTTGACCAGATCAACCCGGCGCACATCGGTGCCTTTGCCTGCGCCATTGGCGTCGCCAGCCAGGTTTTCGACGTTGATGACGCGCAGGCCGGTGAATTCGAGCGTCAGCGGCGGCTGGCCTTCGGCCTTCAGCACACTGCTGCCGCCCACGCGGCCTTCGAGTTCAAGGGGCTTGCCGCCGCTTTGCATCGGCAGCGCCGTCATCTTGAGCGCAGAGCCGCCATCTTCGAAACTGCTTTGGTAGATATTGATGCCGCGCACATTGAGCGGCTCATTGACCTTGATGCGGGCCTCGCTCACGGCGCCGGTCTTATGGTCGCGGATGACCACGTCGCTGGCGAACAGCTTGGGCATGCCTGTGTCGTAATACTCGACGATGAACTTCTTGAGTTCCAGATCGAAGGGCAGGTCCTGCAGCACCACGCCGTTAGGCATGGAGAGAATGGCCGTACCAGCGCGGCCACCCTCGGGCACCATCATATTGCCGCGAAAACCCGGGTTGCCGGGCGGCAGACGGTGCTCGGGCTTGACGTCGCTGATCAGGCCAGCGCCCTCGTACACCGTTTTGCCCTGCACCAGCATCAGCCCGCGGACCAGCAGGTCGCCGTCCGCCAGGCCGCCCAGGCAGATCAGTACGATGGCCGAATGCGCGGCGATATAGCCAATCTTATTGGCCGAGCCCTTGCGCGCGGCCACCATCACGCCACGGTCACGCACCTGGATTTTGGCTTTCCAACCGTCGCTGGCCAGCATGTGGCCGACCTGGGCCAGCACCGCCTCGGTGCCGCCATCGCGGTGACCCAGGGCCTTGTGGTGGAAGGACTGCAGCGATTGCTCGCGCACATGTTCCTTGTAATTGCGCAGGTCGTGCAGGATCTTGGGCGTATTGCGCGCGATGCACAGGCTGGTGGAGATCACCAAAAACGCCAGGATCAGCAGGAACCACCAGGCACCGTAGATGGTGTAGATGTCCAGCTTGCCAAACACTTCGCTCCAAAACGGACCGAACTGATTGACATAGTTGTTCAAGGGCTCGCGCTGCTTGACCAGGGTGCCGATGATGGAGGCGATGCAAATCACCACGAACAGCGACACGGCAAAGCGCATCGATGCCAGCAGGTCCAGCAACTCGCGGCCGGCGGAGTGGCGGCGTGATGGGGAGTCGGCCGCCGGGCTGAGGGTGGGTTCGGTCATATCAGGAGGCAATGCGCAATGCTGGGGCAAAGCGGGTGGAAGGCATGTCGGGATGCAAAAAAGGCCGGTGAAATTCACCGGCCTTTGCCGTCAGCTCATTGCGTGGACTTAGTCGAGGGGACGACCGGCGCTTCAGCGCAAGCCGGCAATGTAGTCGGCGACGGCCTTGATTTCGCGGTCATTCATCTTTGCCGCCACACCGGTCATCTGGGCGTTGTTGGCGCGGGCGCCGGAGCGGAAGGCGATCAGCTGAGCCTCGGTGTAATCACCGTGCTGGCCGGCCAGGCGCGGGTATTGGGCGGGCATGCCAGCGCCGTTGGGGCTGTGGCAGGCGGCGCAGGCGGGAATCTGCCGGTCGGCAATGCCGCCGCGGTAGATCTTCTCGCCCAGGGCGACGGTTTCTTTGTTCTTGGCGAAGCCGGGTTTGGCCTGCTTGCTGGCGTAGAAAGCCGCGACATGCTTGATATCTTCATCCGACACCGTGGCGGCCATGCCTTGCATCACTGCGTTCTTGCGCACACCCGATTTGAACTCGGTCAACTGCTTGGCCAGATACTCCGGATGCTGGCCCTGCAGAATGGGGTTGGCCGGGAGACCGCGCGAGCCGTCTGCCGTATGGCAAGCTGCGCAAACCTGGGTGGAGATGGCTTGGCCCTTGGCCAGGTCGGGCTTGGAGGGCGCTGTGGCCTCATTCGCAAAAGCGATGGAGCTGACCAACAGGCCGGGCAACACAAAAGCAGCAATCTTCATCATGTTTATATTGATTCGGTAAGCGCAACCCAAGGATTTTACAATGGCAAATTACATTGCTAGCGAAATCATGACCAACACCTCTGCAACGCCGCAACAAACCCCTGTGGCTGATCCTTCCGACAAGGTGGTGTTGGGCTGGACCCACACCGCACGATTCCTGACCACAGCCAGCGAATTGGTGCACCTGCCGCCCAATGAATTGCCCGAGATTGCCTTTGTTGGCCGCTCCAACGCCGGCAAGTCCACCGCCATCAATACGCTGGCCCAGCAAAAGCGTCTGGCCTTCGCGTCCAAGACGCCTGGTCGCACGCAGCACATCAATTTGTTTGAGCTCGGCCCCAAGGACGCCGCCGACGCTTGGTTCGCCGACTTGCCCGGCTACGGCTACGCGGCCGTGGCGAAGGCGGCCAAGCTGCGTTGGCAAAAAGTGATGGCCGATTACCTGGGTACGCGCCGCAGCCTCTCCGGCGTGGTGCTGATGGTGGATTCACGCCTGGGCCTGACCGAGCTGGACAAGCAACTGCTGGAATTCGTGACACCGCGCGTGCGTAACGGCGAGATCAAGCTGCTGGTGCTCTTGACCAAATCCGACAAGCTCAATCGCAAAGAGGCTGATGCGGCGCTGTTCGCAACGCAAGACTTCCTGGGCGGCATCGTCACCGAGGAGTCGGATGTGTCGGTGACCTTGTTCTCGGCGCTGAAGAAGAAGGGCGTGGAAGACGTTGCCCGTGCCCTGCATGAGTGGGCGCACCCCAAGGCGCAGCCAGCGGCCGAAACCGCTGAAGAGGCTGAGCCTGCCGATGCCGCACCTCCGGCGCCCGCCGCCGCGAGCTGATCACTCTTCGGCAGCCCTGGGCGCTTGGCTCAGGGCCGGCCGATGAAGAGATAGACGACGGTGCTGCCCTTTGGCGCATAGCCCAGGGCCAGATACAGCGGGCCTAAACCCGTGTCGGCGCCCACAAACAGGCTGGCCGCCGGGCGCAGATCGCGGGGCTTGAGGGGATCGCTGCGCTTCCAGGCATTGCCCAGCTCCAAAGAGCCGCCCAGGAAGAAGCCGCGGGCGAACAAGGGGTTGTCGCGCAAGCGCTGGTAATAGCTGGCGCGGCCGAACAGCAAGGTGTCGCCGACCAGCTGGCCCGGCTGATAACCCGACAGCAGCTGGAAGCCGCCGAGCGAGAAGGGGCCTTGGGCCGAGTCTTCCGGCTGAATTGCCAGCAAGCCGCGGGTGTGCAGATTGAGGGTGTGCACGCCCCAGCTGCGCACCCAGGTGGCCTGCATTTCGGCCCGCTGGAAATCGGCGTTACGTACATCACCGCCGGACTGCTTGCCGCCAATACCTTCGACCAAGAGGCGGTAGCCGCTGAGCGGGAAGTTGGCAAAGTCCAGCTGGTCCACCACCAGGCGCAGGCGCAGGCCGGCTTCATGCCAAGGCGTTTCAATCCGCGCGTCCGGCAGGTCGATGGTCATCAGCTTGACGCTATTGCGCCAGGTCTGGTGCTTGAGCCCCAAGCGGAGTTCTCCTAGGCTGCCCCAGGGCTGGCCGAGGTCGAAGCCCAGGGTGGCGGATTGGCGCTGCAGCCGGGCCGCGGCGATGTCCGAGGTCTCGCGGTAGATGGTGAAGTTGTGGCGTTCCAACTCGCCCCAGCCGGACACAAACCAGTCGTTGGAGCGGCCCAGCTGAAAGCTCAGCGGCTGATAGATCTCGCTGAAGAGGCGGGGCGTTTGCCCGATGGTGAGCTGGTTGCGCCATTCGGTGCCGGTGGGGGTGAGCCAATGCCGGTTGTGCGAGACGCGCAGATTGAAGGCGCTTTCGCCGTCCAGGTCGGTGCTCAGGTCCAGGCCGATGCGGAAGTAGTTGGGACCCCAGAACTTGTCGTCCATGGTGAAGACCAGGGCGTCGCCGCCGGGGCGGCCTTCCACGTGGTAATCCACCCGCTCGTAGTCCCCCGAGGAGGCCAGAAAGCGCGAGTCGCGCTCGGCGCGTTCGGTGTTGAAGACCTGGCCCGGGGCGGATTCCAGCTGGGCCTTGAAGCGCTCCGGGTGGGTGAGTTCGGTGCCGGCAAATTCGATGCTCTTGATTTGCGGGTCGGACTTGGTGATCTGGATGCGGCTGAGCTGCCAGGCGGCGTAGGCCTCGGGCGCCAGGGCCAATTCGCGCAACTGCGGCAGCATGGCTTCGGCCGCGGCAGCGCCGGCTTGGATGAAGTCTTTGCTGCGCTCGAAGTCGCCGGCGCCGAGTTGATCCAGCCGCGGCGTGATCAGAATATCGGTCTGCAGCAAGGCGGCCAGGCTGTGCTGCACATTCTGCTCGGTCAGGATATTGATCATCTGCCCGGTCAGGCCCAGCAAGGACGTCAGCGCCTTGCGCCCCGCCAAGGGCGTGCCCACATTGACCGCGATGAGGCGCCGCGCGCCCATGCGCCACGCCACGTCGACCGGCAGGTTGTTGACCAGGGCGCCATCGCCCAGCAGGCGCTCGTTCACCTCGATGGGGGCGAATACCGCCGGCACGCTCATGCTCGAGCGCATGGCCAGCGCCAAGTCGCCGTCGCCCAGCACGGCTTGCGCGCCGGTTTCCATATCGGTGGCCACAGCGCGGAAGGGCGTGGGCAGCTGATCGAAATTGCTGATGTGGCGCACCGGCATGGTCAAGCGGCGCAGCAAGATCTCCAGGCCGCGGCTCGACAGTGTGCTTTGCGGCAGGCGAATCTCGCCGTCCCGCATGCCCAGCTCGACAGCGGCGGAGAACTCGAAGTCTTCCTCCTTGCGGCGTTGCGAGAGCAATTGGCGATCCACTCGCCCCGCGAAGATATTGCCCCAGACCACTTGTAGCAATTCGCGCTCGAGATCAGTGGCGCTCATGCCGCTGGCGTAGAGCCCGCCGATGATGGCGCCCATCGAGGTGCCGGCAATCACATCAACGGGGATGCGCTCTCGCTCCAGCACCTTGAGCACGCCCACATGGGCCAGGCCACGGGCGCCGCCGCCGGAGAGCACCAGGCCGATTTTGTTGGGGCTGCTCTCGGGCTCTGACTGTGCAGCTGCCGGCAAAGCCACCAAGACACAAATCGAAGCCAGCCAGCCGAAGCGGCGCAGAAACACTTTAGCCGCCACCTTCGTCCAGGTCTTGCATCAAGGTGTCGACGGCGCGCTGCACCAGGCTGCTTTCATCCAGGATGGTGATCAGGCCGTTGGCCAGCAGCTTCTCGATCGCGCCGCGGGTAAGTGAGCGGCGCTCCTCGGGGTCTTGACCGACCAGCAAATAGAACTGCTTGCTTTCGCTGACCCAGGCGACCTGGGCGGTCAGCCATTCGCCCTGGCTGAACAGGTGGTACCAATTGCCCACCTGCAGGCCGTCCATCCAGGCTGCCACGGCGGCCTTGGCCAGTGCGGAAGCGGGCTGGTCGTAAAGCTGCACCGGCACGGTAGGCAGCTGGCCACGGTCGACCTTGGTATTGGTCCAGTGATCGGGCTGGCGTGATTCGCGCTCTTCTAGCAAGCGGGTCAGCTGGGCTTCGGGCGTTGGCGCCTGATGGCCATCGCCCTGCGGCGCGGCTTGCGGCGGCAGCTTGTAGCCTGGGGGCAGGGCGGGCAGGCCACGCAGGATGCGGCCGTGCAGTTGCATCAGCTCTTGCAGCACCGGGTCGCTGGCGCTTTGCGCCAAGCCAATGCTCTCACAACCTTGGCGGAAGCCGTCGATCAGCGCAGGCAGCTTTTGCCGCAAGGCGATGCGGTCGGCCTCGGCTGGGAGTTCGCGCAGGCTGTCGAGCAGGCGATCCACCCAGTCGACCCAGGCCGTCACCGGCTCGGCGTCGGGGCCATGCGTCACCATGGCTTGGGTGATGACCTTGGGCCATTGAGTCTGCAAGAACAGCAGCAGGCGCGGGCCCAGCGGCGCGCCGACGATCTGCGCGCGGATTTGCTC
Source organism: Roseateles sp. PN1 (assembly GCF_038419725.1). Taxonomy (NCBI): domain Bacteria; kingdom Pseudomonadati; phylum Pseudomonadota; class Betaproteobacteria; order Burkholderiales; family Sphaerotilaceae; genus Roseateles; species Roseateles sp. PN1. The sequence goes on from NZ_JBCARA010000007.1 coordinate 97,086, forward strand.
GTTCAGCAACTGCAGCCATTCGCTGCGACTTTGCTCGCGCTCCAGCGAGGCCAGGGCTTGAACGCTGCCTTTGCTGCGCTGTTGCACTTGGGTGCTGATGTGGGCGTCAACGCGGTCCAGCACCGTTTGAAACAGCACGGCGCTGATCGTGGCGCTGTCGATCAGGAGCGGTAACTCGCCGTCCATGAAGTGCAAAAAGCTTTGCAGCGCCTCGTCGTCGGGGCGCTCAAACGCCATGCCGTGGGCGGCCACGCGGTTGAGCAGGCGCCAGGTCGGGTGGTCTTGGCGGTGCAGCAGGCTGGTGTCGGTGCGAGACAAGCGCACCACGGCTACCTGCAGGCGGGCCAGCAAAGCTTTCAGTGGCGGCAGCAGGCGGGGGTCGGCCAGGATTTGTTCATACAGTCGGCTCAGCAGATCCCGGCCGCCGACCTTGATGAAAACAGGCTCCGCAGCGGCGCTGCCGTCCAGGCCGGCGGCCTGGGTATTGCGCTGATGCACGCGCCGCGCCAGCCCGTCCAGGGTGGCGGGTTCGGTGATGCGGCGGGCTTCGATGAAGCGCAAGTCCGCGTTCTTGTCCTGGATGTTGGAGGCGTGGCTGATCAGCAGATCGCCTACCTCGGCTGCGCGCAGCTTGGCGCACAGCTGGGCGTAGAGCCGGTGCAGGCCTTCGGCCAGCGGCGTGGCGGCGGCTTGCATCAGGCCGTAGCGGCGCTCGGCATCGAAATCGAAACTGGAAAATGCAGTCAGCAAGGCCTGGGCAAACAGGCCCGGGCGCAGTGGGTTGTCGTTCTTGCGGGCGCGCGCGGTGCCTCGGAGGGCGGCGAAGAAGTTGCCGAGCTGGTGCAGCTCCGGCAGGCAGTGCTGCTCCACCGTGGTGATCACGTGGGCGATGGCCACGTCTTGCAGGGCCTGGCGTTCATCCACCAGGCTCAAGCTGTTCAGGCCGGCCAGGGACGGCGCTTGCAAAGGCGCATCGCTGATATTGCGGGGGTCCAGCAGGGTGCGCAGCGAGGACTCGAAGTCCGCCATGAAGCTGTGCTGCAAGCGCCGCCAGGGGTCTTGCAGCAAGAAGTGTTGCGGCTTGGCCTTGAGTTCATCCTGGATGCTGTTCAACAGCGCACGACTCAAGCCCGGCAGCTGCGCGTGGGCTTCTTCCAGGATGTCGTTCAGGGTGATTGCGGGCATGAATCGGCTTGGGCGAGTAAGCGTGCATTATGGCGGCGGCCAGCGCCGCGCCGGGCTTGCTTCGGTGAGCATCCCCCTGATCGGGTGGCAGCGCAGTGGCGGGCGCGGGCATAAAAAAAGGGCCGCATTGCTGCGGCCCTTCTTGGCAAACAGTGCTGAGGGTCAGGTCTTGCTGCAAGCAGCCCGACCTAGCCCTGGCGCTGAATTTACATGCCCATATCGCCCATGCCGCCCATGCCGCCCATGCCACCAGGCATGCCGCCGCCGGCTGCTTCGTCCTTCGGTGTTTCTGCGACCATGCACTCGGTCGTCAGCATCAGCGAAGCGACGGAAGCGGCGTTCTGCAGAGCAGTACGTGTCACCTTGGTCGGGTCCAGGATACCCATTTCGATCATGTCGCCATAGGTGTCGTTGGCAGCGTTGAAGCCGTAGTTGCCCGAACCGTTCAGCACGGCGTTGACAACGACCGAAGCCTCGCCACCGGCGTTGAAGACGATTTCGCGCAGGGGCGCTTCGATGGCGCGCAGCACCAGCTTGATGCCGGCGTCTTGATCGGCGTTGGCGCCTTCAATCTTGCCTGCAGCTTGCTTGGCACGCAGCAGAGCCACGCCACCACCGGCCACGATGCCTTCTTCCACAGCAGCGCGGGTAGCGTGCAGGGCGTCTTCAACGCGGGCCTTCTTTTCCTTCATTTCGACTTCGGTGGCAGCGCCAACCTTGATCAGTGCAACGCCGCCGGCCAGCTTGGCCACGCGCTCTTGCAGCTTTTCACGGTCGTAGTCGCTGGTCGCTTCTTCGATCTGGATGCGCACTTGCTTGACGCGAGCTTCGATGTCAGCAGCAGCACCGACGCCGTCAATGATGGTGGTGTTTTCCTTGCCCACTTCGACGCGCTTGGCTTGGCCCAGATCGGCCAGAGTGACCTTCTCCAGAGTCAGGCCGACTTCTTCGGCGATGACCTTGCCGCCCGTCAGGATGGCGATGTCTTCCAGCATGGCCTTGCGGCGGTCGCCGAAGCCAGGAGCCTTGACGGCCACAACCTTCAGGATGCCGCGGATGGTGTTGACCACCAGAGTTGCCAGCGCTTCGCCGTCAACATCTTCAGCAATGATCAGCAGCGGGCGGCCCGACTTGGCCACTTGCTCCAGCGTAGGCAGCAGGTCACGGATGTTGGAGATCTTCTTGTCGTACAGCAGCACGAAAGGATTGTCCAGCAGCGAGGCTTGCTTCTCAGGGTTGTTGATGAAGTAAGGGCTCAGGTAGCCGCGGTCGAATTGCATGCCTTCGACGACGTCCAACTCGTTGTCCAGCGACTTGCCGTCTTCGACGGTGATGACGCCTTCCTTGCCGACCTTGTCCATCGCGTCAGCAATGATCTTGCCGATCGACTCGTCGCTGTTAGCCGAGATCGAGCCAACTTGAGCGATTTCCTTGGACGTGGTGGTGGCCTTCGAAGCCTTCTTCAGCTCGGCGACCAGGGCTGTCACAGCCTTGTCGATGCCGCGCTTCAGGTCCATCGGGTTCATGCCGGCGGCCACGTACTTCATGCCTTCGCGCACGATGGCTTGAGCCAGCACGGTGGCGGTGGTGGTGCCGTCACCGGCGTTGTCAGAAGTCTTGGAAGCAACTTCCTTGACCATCTGCGCGCCCATGTTCTGCAGCTTGTCTTTCAGCTCGATTTCCTTGGCCACGGACACACCGTCCTTGGTCACGGTCGGGGCGCCGTACGAGCGCTCCAGCACCACATTGCGGCCCTTGGGGCCCAGGGTCACCTTGACCGCATTGGCCAAGATGTTCACGCCTTCAACCATGCGTGCGCGGGCTTCGCCGCCGAAAACTACGTCTTTTGCTGCCATGAAAATTCTCCAAATTCGTGAATTGGGACCACGCTCTCTTTAGCAATTAGTTGTTGAGAAAGAAAGCGTAGCGAGCGGCGTGCTGGCTAGGCGGATGGCGCGGAGGAACCGGAACGTGCTTCCTGCACGTGAGGATTCCGAGCACCGTCCAACGACGCCAGCGCGTCGCGCAGTAGCTTTATTTCTCAACAACGGCGAAGAGGTCTTCTTCGCGCATCACCAGCAGTTCATTGCCATCGACCTTGACGGTCTGGCCGCTGTACTTGCCGAACAGAACGCGGTCACCGACCTTGACGTTCAGGGCGATCAGGTCGCCACGGTCGTTGCGCTTGCCGTTACCGACGGCCAGCACTTCGCCTTGGTCCGGCTTCTCAGCGGCGGCGTCAGGGATGAAGATGCCCGAGGCAGTCTTGGTTTCTTGTTCGAGGCGCTTAACGATCACGCGATCGTGCAGAGGACGCAGGTTCATCACATCTCCTTGAGATATTGGTCAGGGCTGACAACAAAGCAACAGCCGAGAAAAGTCTCGGCTGCGCTGAATTTGAGTCGTTAGCACTCACGGGATGCGAGTGCTAGCAATCGAATTATAGGGGCGAGAGTTGTCAATTCAAGACCCACCCTTGGCGCGGTGGGCGTTTGCCGGGCGGGGAGCTTCGATCGGCTCTGGGCTGAACAGTGCTGCGTCGCCAGCGTGGGCTGGTTCTGGCTGCAGGACTTTGGGGTGGGTGATCGAGGGGAGTTGGGTGTGGGCCTCCCTTCTGGGGTGAAGGCGGATGCGCTTGTGTTCGTTCACCAAGTTTGCGCAGCTGCGGTGCCTTGGTGATAACGCATTTGCCAACCGTCTCCAACCCAAATCCAGATGGAGGAGCGCAAGGTGTGGCGAGCCAAGGTGCCATTCGCTTGACGATGAGCGGCTCGGTAGGTGAGTAGGGCAACGCCGGCTTGCAACTCTGTTGCGACGTAGTTGTCAGCGACCACTTCTACAGGTACTGACTCGCTGAGCAGCATGTCGACCATGGCTGCGCGGTTCCAGTGGCGCCCGGACCGGCCAACTTCTTCAAAGTCGGCATGAAGCAATGCGTTGATTCTTGAAGCGCTTTTTCGAACGCCCGGAAGATGCAACTCGCCTTCGAGTTGGGAAAGGGTGCGAACTAGCGTGTCGGCCGACATCTGGGTTCCTCTAGTGGCTACTCTTGAGCGCCAAAGGTTACCGTCTTGCTAGGGTGCTCTCTGCCTTCAACAGGCGCAGTTGGCGCAAGTAGTTCAGGCGAATGGCTGCCCCGGCCGCGAAGCCGGGGCATTTCTCCTCAGTCGCGCAGCGACTTCAAGCGGTTGACCCGCAAGGCCAGCAAGGTGCAGGCCGCACCCGACAGCAAATAGAGGCTGACAGCGCCCAGGCCGAAGCGCGCCGACAAGGCCAGCGCCACCAGCGGGGCAAAGGCGGCGCCGATCAGCCAGGCTAGATCGGCCGTCAGGGCGGCGCCGGTGTAGCGGAAGCGGGGCAGGAAGTTGGAGGTCACCGCGCCGGCCGCCTGGCCGTAGGACAGGCCCAGCAGCACAAAGCCGACCAGGATGAAGCTGTCTTGGCCCGCCGTGCCGCCGCCCAGCAACCAGGGCGTCAGCAGGCTGAAAAGGCCGATCACGGTGGCCAGGCTGCCCAGGAAGCTGCGCCGGCCCATGCGGTCGGCGATCAGGCCCGAAATTGGCATGGCGGCTGCCGCCAGCAGGGCGCCAACGATCTGCACGCTGAGGAACTCGCCCATGGTCTGCTCGGAGTACAGCGACACCCAGGACAGCGGGAACACCGTCACCAGATGGAAGAGCGCGTAGCTGGCCAGGCTGGCGAAGGCGCCGATGGCGATGTTCTCGCCTTGCTGGCTGAGCAGTTCGCGCACGCTGCAGGGCTCCAGCTCGCGGGCTTCGAGTTCGCGCTCGTACTCGTGCGTCAGCACCAGGCGCAAGCGGGCGAACAGGGCCACCACATTGATGGCGAAAGCGGCGAAGAAGGGGTAGCGCCAGCCCCAGCTGAAGAAGTCAGCGCCGTCCAGATTCGCCCACAAATAGGCAAACAGGCCGGCCGCAATCACAAAACCCAGCGGTGCGCCCAGTTGGCCCAGCATGGCGTACCAGCCGCGCTTGCCTTCCGGGGCATTCATGGCCAGCAGCGAGGGCAGGCCGTCCCAGGAGCCGCCTAGCGCCAGGCCTTGGCCGATGCGGAAGATGGCCAGCAGGACGATGGCGCTGCTGCCGATGGTGGTGTAGCTGGGCAGCATCGCCATGCCCGCGGTAGAGCTGCCCAGTAAGAAGAGCGCCAGGGTCATCTTGGTGCTGCGGCCGAAGTGCTTCTGAACCTGCATGCCCAGCACCGTGCCAATCGGCCGGACCACAAAGGCCAGGGCCAGCAGGGCGAAGGCGTAAAGCGTGCCATCCAATCGGCTGGCAAAGGGGAAGAACACGGCCGGGAAGACCAGAACCGAGGCGATGCCGAAGACAAAGAAGTCGAAATACTCCGAAGCGCGACCGATGATGACGCCGACGGCGATATCACCCGGGGCCACGGAGCTGGGTTCTTGGGAATGGCTGGCCGGTTGGCCGGCAGGGAGCGGGTAGGCGGCTGAGCTGTTCATGGCGGTTGCAAAGGTTGCTGGGAGAAAACCCTCTTACGAGAGCGGCGGGACCCCTAGGACAAAATGTCCAATCGTTGACCTAGCTCAATCAAGATACATTTCGGCCGGGTACGCAATGGCGTTTTCCCGCCTTTTCTGGTAACTACCAATGACTCCCGTCCCCTCCCCAAAATTGACTCAGGCCGGTCCCACAGGTCTGAAGCGGCTCGGCGTGCTGGCTGCAACGCTGCCTCTGGCGGCCTGCAATATGGTGGTGATGAAGCCTTCGGGCGACATCGCGCAGCAACAAGCTCAGCTGATCATCACCTCCACGCTGCTGATGTTGCTGATCATCGTGCCGGTGATCTTCCTGACCTTGTTCTTCGCCTGGCGCTACCGCCAGGCCAATCGGGCCGCCACGTACAAGCCGGATTGGGATCATTCCACCAAGCTGGAGTTGCTGATCTGGGGCGCGCCCTTGCTGATCATCATCGCACTTGGCGCCATCACCTGGATCAGCACCCACAAGCTGGACCCCTATCGCCCGCTGGATCGCATCGCGCCCGGCCGCCCGGTGGCTGCTGATGTGAAGCCGCTGGTGGTGGAAGTGGTGGCCTTGGACTGGAAATGGCTGTTCCTCTACCCGGAGCAGGGCATTGCCACCGTCAACGAGCTGGCCGCCCCGCTGGATCGCCCGATTCAATTCAAGCTGACCGCCTCCACGGTGATGAACAGCTTCTACATCCCGGCGCTGGCAGGTCAGATCTACACCATGCCCGGCATGCAGACGCAGTTGCACGCGGTCATCAACAAGCCGGGCGTCTTTGACGGCTTCTCGGCCAATTACAGCGGCGCCGGCTTCTCGCATATGCGCTTCAAGTTCCATGGGCTGTCGCACGAAGACTTCGACGCCTGGGTTGCCAAGAACAAGGCCGAAGGTGGGCTGCTGAGTCGCAGCGTCTACCAGCAGCTTGAGCAGCCCAGCGGCCGTGAGCCGGTGCGCCGCTACGCCGAGGTGGAGCAGGGCCTGTATCAGGCCATCCTGAACCGCTGCGTGGATACCAACAAGATGTGCATGGGCCAGATGATGGCCATCGACGCCGCGGGCGGCACCGGCAAGGGCGGGGTGGACGGCGTGCGCCGCCAAGCCTGGCGTGACGGCGAACGCAGCGTTGTCGCCGCCATGTGCACCCCGCAAAACCTCGATCAGTACCTGCCTGCGGCCAACGCCAGCCGTAACGCACAGCCCTGATTCGCCGGGCTGCCGGCCGCCGTGTCACCGACACAGCGGCCAGCGGCCCGCAATGCTAGAACTCCGAGAGAAGCCCATGCTTGACTCCCCCAACACCTCGACATCGCTGCTTTTTGGTCGCCTCAGCTGGGCCGCCATTCCGCACGATCCCATCATCCTCGGCACCTTTGTCATGGTGATCCTGGGCGGCCTCGGCCTGACCGGCGCGATGACTTACTACCGCGCCTGGGGCCCCTTGTGGCGCAATTGGTTGACCAGCATCGACCACAAGAAGATCGGCATCATGTACATCGTGCTGGCGATCGTCATGCTCTTGCGCGGCTTTGCCGACGCCATCATGATGCGCGCCCACCAGGCCATCGCCTTCGGTGACAACGCCGGCTTCCTGCCGCCGCACCACTACGACCAGATCTTCACCGCCCACGGCGTGATCATGATCTTCTTCGTGGCCATGCCTTTTGTGACGGGCTTCATGAACTACGTGGTGCCGCTGCAGATCGGTGCCCGCGATGTGGCTTTCCCCTTCCTGAATAACTTCAGCTTCTGGATGACGGCCAGCGGTGCCGTGCTGATCATGGCCTCGCTGTTCATCGGCGAGTTTGCCGCCACCGGTTGGCTGGCTTACCCGCCGCTGTCGGGCATTTTGGGTAGCCCGAGTGTGGGGGTGGATTACTACATCTGGTCACTGCAGCTCGCGGGGGTGGGTACGACGCTATCGGGCATCAATCTGATCGCCACCATCGTCAAGATGCGTGCGCCCGGCATGACGCTGATGAAGATGCCCGTCTTCACTTGGACCTCGCTGTGCACCAACGTGCTGATCGTGGCCGCCTTCCCGGTGCTGACCGCTGTGCTGGTCTTGTTGAGCTTGGACCGCTATCTCGGCACCAACTTCTTCACCAACGACATGGGCGGCAACGCCATGATGTATGTGAACCTGATCTGGATTTGGGGTCACCCCGAGGTTTACATCCTGATCTTGCCCGCCTTCGGCATCTTCTCGGAAGTGGTGTCTACGTTCAGCCGCAAGCGTCTGTTCGGCTATGCCTCGATGGTTTACGCCACCGTGGTCATCACCATCCTGTCCTACCTGGTGTGGCTGCATCACTTCTTCACCATGGGTTCGGGCGCCAGCGTGAATGCCTTCTTCGGCATCACCACCATGATCATCTCCATCCCCACGGGGGCGAAGATCTTCAACTGGCTGTTCACCATGTACCGTGGCCGCATCGAGTTTGATGTGCCGATGCTGTGGACCATGGGCTTCATGGTCACCTTCGTGATCGGTGGCATGACGGGTGTGCTGCTGGCGGTGCCGCCGGCCGACTTCGTGCTGCACAACAGCTTGTTCCTGATTGCCCACTTCCACAACGTCATCATCGGCGGCGTGCTGTTCGGCATGATGGCCGGCATCAGCTACTGGTTCCCCAAGGCCTTCGGCTACAAGCTCGACCCGTTCTGGGGCAAGTGCTCGTTCTGGTTCTGGCTGGTGGGCTTCTACCTCGCCTTCATGCCGCTGTATGTGCTGGGCCTGATGGGCGTGACCCGCCGCATGAGCCACTTCGATGACCCGTCGCTGCAGATCTGGTTCCAGGTCGCGGCCCTCGGCGCCGTGTTGATTGCCATTGGCATCGCCAGCTTCCTGATCCAACTGGTGGTGAGCTACCGCAACCGTGAAGCTCTGCGCGACCACACTGGCGACCCATGGGGTGGCCGCACGCTGGAGTGGTCCACCGCTTCGCCGCCGCCGGACTACAACTTCGCCTTCACGCCCATCGTGCATGAGCTTGATGCTTGGCATGACATGAAGCAGCGCGGCGCGGTGCGCCCGACCAGTGGCTTTATGGAAATCCATATGCCCAAGAACACCTCGGCAGGCATCATCTTGGCCGGCCTGGCCACGGTCTGCGGCTTCGCCTTGGTCTGGCAGATTTGGTGGTTGGTGATTGCCAGCTTCGTTGCGGTGTTGGCCGCGACCATCAAGCACACCTTCAACTACAAGCGCGATTTCTACATCCCCGCGGATGAAGTCAAGCGCTGTGAAGATGCCCGCAGCAAGGCCCTGGCGGCTCTTGCCTGAAGCCAGGAATTAGCGAGACTGAAACGATGAGTTCAAACATCCTCACCGCCGACGCGGTCACGGGCGCCCCGCGCTTCTTTGACACCGAAGGCAAGCACCATCCGCAGCAAGGCACGCTGCTGGGCTTCTGGCTCTATTTGATGAGCGACTGCCTGATCTTTGCCGTGCTGTTCGCCGTCTACGCCGTGCTGGGCCGCAGTTATGCGGCAGGCCCTTCGGGCGCGGATCTGTTCAGCCTGCCCCTGGTGGCTGCGGGTACGGCAGCGCTGCTGCTGTCCTCCATCACCTATGGCATGGCCATGATCGCCATGCAGCATGGCCGCATCAAGGGCGTGCTGACCTGGCTGGCCATCACCGGCTTGTTCGGTCTGGCCTTCCTGGGCCTGGAGCTGTATGAGTTCCATCACCTGATCCATGAAGGTGCAGGCCCGCAGCGCAGCGCCTTCTTGTCGGCCTTCTTCGCCCTGGTGGGCACCCACGGCTTGCACGTCACTTTCGGCCTGGTGTGGCTGGTGGTGCTGATGCTGCAAGTCAAGAAGCTGGGCCTGACGGTGGAAAACAAGCGCCGTCTGATGTGCTTGTCGATGTTCTGGCACTTCTTGGACGTGGTCTGGATCGGTGTCTTCACCTTTGTTTATCTGATGGGAGTGATGCCATGAGCGCGCAGCATCAACATGAGGGTCATGCTGACCATGATCACGGCCATGACGACGACGGCGGCTACCACGCCACCGTGCGCGGCTATGTGATTGGCTTCTTGCTGTCGGTCATCCTGACCGCCATCCCCTTCTGGCTGGTGATGGGCAAGGTCTTGCCGACATCGGGCATGACCGGGCTGGTCATCATGGGCTTTGCGGCGGTGCAGATCGTCGTCCACATGGTGTATTTCCTGCACATGAACGCCAAGGTCGAAGGCGGCTGGTCCATGCTGGCGCTGATCTTCACGCTGGTGATGGTGCTGATTCTGTTGGTCGGCTCGATCTGGGTCATGCACCATATGAACGCCAATATGATGCCCACCCACAGCATGGGCGAGGCGCGCATCGCGCCTTGATGCCGTGAGCCAAAACCCAGCCAACAGCCAACACGCGGGTGCCGAACAGCCCCGCGCTGCGCGGCCGCGCTGGGTGGTGGCGATTTTGCTTTTGCTGGCCGGCCTGCTTTGTGCAGGCTTTTTCGCGCTTGGCAATTGGCAGCTGCAACGCCTGAGTTGGAAGCAGGCGCTGATCAATCGCATCAGCCAGGCCCAGCAGGCGGCGCCCGTGCCTCCGCCATCCGCCGCGCAATGGGCGCAGTGGACGCCGGCGCAGCAGCAAGCGCTTGAATATCACCGCGTCCGCCTACAGGGCCGATTTGCCCATGAGCAGGAAACCCTGGTGCGTGCCAGCACCGAGCTAGGCACGGGCTACTGGGTGCTGACCCCGATGGCTATTGAGCTTGAGGGGCAGCCGCGCGGCTGGGTGATCGTCAACCGTGGCTATGTGGGCGCGGAGCAGGTGGCGCCCGCCAGCCGGCCGGCGCCTAAGCCGACGACTGAGTCGCAGACGGTGATTGGCTTGCTGCGCCTGACTGAGCCCGTCGGCAGCCTGCTGCAAAAGAACCAGCCGGCGCAGGCGCGCTGGTATTCACGCGATGTGGCGGCCATCGCCCAGGCCCGTGGCCTGAGCGGCGATGTAGCACCCTTCTTCGTGGATGCGGTGGCTGCGCCCGAGCAGCCGGAGTGGCCGCGTGCCGGCCTGACCGTTTTGAGCTTCAAGAACAACCATCTGGTTTACGCCATCACCTGGTTTGGGTTGGCTTTGATGGTGCTGGGCGCGGCGGCTTTTCTCGCTCGTACAGAATGGCGGCTGAGACAAGCACGCCATGCCTACTGACCCCCGCGCCACCTCCCGCCAAGAAGAAGCTGCCGCTGCGCCTGAGAACCTGGCCGGGCGGCGTAATTTGCTGCAGCTGATCCAGCTGCGCTGGCTGGCCGTGGCCGGGCAATTGGCCACCATCCTCACCGCCGAGCTGCTGCTGCAAGAGCGGCTGCCGCTGCGCGAGATGCTCATCCTGCTGGCTGGCCTGGCCTTGTTCAACGCCGCCTGCTGGCTGCGCTTGCTGCGGGCGCGCGGCACCATCCACAACGGCGAGTTGTTGGCCGGCCTGGTGGTGGATGTGCTGGTGCTGAGCGCGCAGCTTTACTTCAGCGGCGGTGTCGGTAACCCCTTTATCTTTTTGTACTTGTTGCAGCTGGCCGTCGGCGCCATGCTGCTGCGGCCGCGCTATATCTGGGCCATGGTAGGTTTGACCTGCGTTTGCTTCTTGGTGCTGACGGCCTGGCACCGCCCCTTGAGCCTGCCGGATATGGGCCGGCAATCCCTGTCGGTGCACTACATCGGCGGACTGCTGGTGTGCTTCATGTTGAACGCGACGCTGCTGGTGATCTTCATTCACCGCATTGGGCGCAATCTGCGCCAGCGCGACAGCCATCTGGCCGATCTACGCCAACGCGCCGCCGAAGACGAGCACATCATCCGCATGGGCTTGCTGGCCAGCGGCGCGGCGCATGAGTTGGGCACGCCTCTGGCTACCTTGTCGGTGATTCTGGGCGACTGGTCGCGCATGGCGCCTTTCGCCGCCGACCCCGAGTTACGTGAGGAAATCGAAGAGATGCAGTTCCAGCTGACCCGCTGCAAGTCCATCGTCACCGGCATCTTGCTGGCGGCCGGCGAGTCGCGCGGCGAGGCGCCTGGTCAAACCACGCTGCATGCTTTTCTGGACGGCATGGTGGCCGAGTGGCGCGAGACCCGGCCCGGCCAACAGCTGGCTTACGAGCGCCTCGACACGCCCGACCTAGCCATCATCTCCGACACCGCCCTCAAACAGATGCTGGCCAATGTGCTGGACAACGCGCTCGAAGCCGCGCCCCAACAGCCCATTGCCCTGCAGGTGCGCTGCGCCGACGATTGGCTGACGCTTTTGGTCTGCGACCAGGGACCGGGTTTTGCGCCCGAGATCCTGGCCAATTTCGGCAAGCCCTATCACTCCAGCAAGGGCCGGCCCGGCAGCGGCCTGGGCCTGTTTCTGTCGGTCAATGTGGCGCGTACCCTGGGCGGGCATATCGAGGCTCGCAATCTGCCGCAGGGCGGCGCCGAGGTGCAAATCAGCCTGCCGCTGGCGGCTTTGAGCTGGCGTGAAACAATTGGCCATGCCTGATCCCCTGACCGCCGCTTCATCTGCACTTGATCCTGCTCCTGGTCCTGCCGCAGGTGCCCCACTGGCTGCGCCTCAAGAGCAGCCCCTGCTGCTGATCGTCGAAGACGACGATGCCTTTGCCCGCACCCTGATCCGCTCCTTCGAGCGGCGCGGTTACCGGGTGCTGCGCGCTGCCGATCTGGCCCAGATGCAGGCCTTGCTGGCACAGCACAAGCCGGGATTTGCGGTGGTGGACCTCAAGCTGGCCAGTGGCGACTCTGGCCTGGCCTGCGTGCAGGCGCTGCATGGCCACAACCCGCAGATGCTGATCGTCGTGCTGACCGGCTATGCCAGCATTGCCACCGCCGTGGAGGCCATCAAGCTGGGCGCCCGCCATTACCTCGCCAAGCCCGCCAATACCGATGACATCGAGGCCGCGTTCGCGCGCGCCCAGGGCGATGTGGAGGTGGAACTGACCGAGCGCACAACCTCCATCAAAACGCTGGAGTGGGAGCACATCCACGAGACCCTGGCCGCCACTGGCTTCAATATCTCGGAAGCGGCCCGCCGCCTGGGCCTGCATCGCCGCACCCTGGCGCGCAAGCTTGAAAAGCAGCGGGTTAAGTGATGCGCCTGGCTTCATCGCATTGAGCGCTTGCGGTGCGCCCCGAACCAAATCTCCGCCCGGCTGACCCAGCCCAAGCCAAGCGCCAGCGCTGGCTCGTGCTGACGGCCTTTGCGCTGGGTGCCTTGACGCTGCTGTTCTTGCTGCTGGCTCAGCCCGCGCTTTACTTGCGCATGGCCGATGGTTTGCGCTGGCGCTTGGGCCTGCCGGCCTTGGCGCAAATCGACTACGAGCAAAGGCTCGCCCTGGCTCAACAGCGAGGTGAGTCGCAGGCCGGCCCCTGCGCGGTTCTGCTGTTCGGGGACTCGCATCTGCAAGGCCTGCCCGGCTCGGCGCTGGGTGCCGAGGTCAGCAACTTCGCCATCGCGGGGGAACCAGCCGAGCGCCTAGCTCAGCGCATAGTCGCCTATTCCTCGGTCAAGCAGTCGCGCCACATCGTGCTCTTATCGGGGGCGAATGATTTGGTGACCGGCCGCTCGGCCGCGCAGACTGCTGCGTCCCTGTCGGCGGTGCTGGCCCAGATTCCGGCCACCACCACGGTCAGCTTGCTGGGTCTGCCGCCGTCCACGCAGCCGGCCAGGCCCGCATTGAATGCGGCCTTGCAGGCCTTGTGCACGGCTCGACCGGGCTGCAGTTTCGTGTCGCTGGAGGCCTTGGGCGATGGGCTCGGCGCACTGAGCCCCGAACTGGCGGCGACCGACGGCATTCATCTCTCTGCTGCCGGCTATGGGCGTTTGGCGGTCGCAATTCAGGCGGACTTGCCGAAGCACGCACAATGCGCGCATTCAACCTAGATTCGGCAGTTGACCGCTTGGTCTTTTCTGGAAGCCTACATGCTGACTATCGCTACTCCGGTCAAGGACCTTCACCATTTGGGTCACAGCGCTACGCAGCCGCCTGGCTCGCTAGGCAGTACGCGGACCGCGTTGCTTCTCCTCGTGGGCAGGAGCCCACTTCGTCGGCGCGCCTTATCCGCGCACTGCCTAGCGACCCCTTCGGATGCGTCCAACTGCCGAATCTAGGTTGAACTTGGCCCGCCATGAGTAAATCTGCCCACCGCTTTCACGAAATCGACCTGCTGCGAGGCATCGCCTGCGCATCGGTGCTGCTCTTCCACTTCCTCTCGCGTGCGCCACAAGCGGGCTGGATGAGCCATGTGGACTACCCCCAGATAGAGGCCGTGATGCGCTACGGCTATCTGGGCGTGCATCTGTTCTTCGTCATCAGTGGCTTTGTGATCCTGATGTCGGCGCAAGGCGCCACGCCGCGGCAGTTCTTTGCCTCACGGGTGGCGCGCTTGTTCCCGGCCTTTTGGGTGGCGGTTTGCCTGACGGCGGGCACGGCCTGGTGGCTGGGTGAAAGCCGCTTTGCCGTTTCGCTGCCGCATTTCCTGGTCAATCTGAGCATGCTGCCGCACTGGTTCAACATCCCCTTTGTGGATGGTGCCTACTGGTCGCTGGCGGTGGAGCTGCACTTCTACGCCTACATCTGGATCGTGCTGCGCCTGCAGCAGATGCGGCGGATCGAATGGTTGATGCTGGCCTGGTTGGCGGTGGCCCTGGTCGACCTGATTCGCCCGGCCTGGCCGCTGGAGCTGTGGCTGGATGCCAAATGGGCGCCGCTGTTTGTGGCCGGCGGCATGTTCTACCTGATCCGCACGCAAGGCCTGACCCTGCGACGGGTGCTGCTCTTGCTGGCGAGCTATGGCCTGGCGCTGGCCAGCGCCCTGCGAGAAAGTGGCGGCGAGGGCGGTCAGGCCAATCCCTGGATCGTGGTCGCCATCATCACGGTGATCTACCTCATCTTCACCGCCATTGCCTTTGATCGCTGGCGCCTGCCCGCTTCGCGCCTGACGTTCTGGGCAGGAGCCTTGACCTACCCGGTCTACGTGATTCATCAATTCTTCGGCATCATGCTTTATCAACAGCTGCGCGCTCAAATCGACAACACGCCTTTGGTGCTGGCGGTGGTGATTGCCCTGGTCTTGGTGCTGGCGGTAGCCATCCATGTCTGGATCGAAAAGCCTTTTGGGCCGCGCCTGCGGCGCTGGGTGGAGGGCAAAGCCGCTGCGAGCGCTGGTTCCGTCAAGGCCGGCCGTGCCTGATAGCCAGTCGCCCTTGCAGTCCCAGCCTCCCGTTCTGCCCATGTACGCCCAATTCTTCGGCCTCAAACAAGAACCGTTTTCCATCGCCCCCGACCCGCACTACCTCTTCATGAGCGAGCGGCACCGGGAGGCTTTGGCGCATTTGCTTTACGGCCTGCGCGGTGGCGGGGGCTTTGTGCTGCTGACCGGGGAGATCGGCGCCGGCAAGACCACGGTGTGCCGCTGCTTCCTTGAGCAGATTCCGAAGAAGTGCAATGTGGCCTATGTCTTCAACCCCAAGCTGACGGCGCTGGAGTTGCTGCAGACCATTGCCGAGGAGTTCCACATCCGGCCGCGCGACAGTGCTCCCGCCGCAGGGGAGGGCGTCAAGCAGCTGGTCGATGCCATCAACGAGTTTTTGCTGCGCACCCACGCGGTGGGCATGAACAATGTCTTGATCATCGACGAGGCCCAGCTGCTGTCCACCGAGGTGTTGGAGCAGCTGCGCCTGTTGACCAATCTGGAAACCCGCGAGCGCAAGCTGCTGCAAATCATCCTGATCGGCCAGCCCGAGTTGCGCGGCATGTTGGCCGCGCCCGAGCTGGAACAGCTGGCGCAGCGGGTGATCGCGCGCTTCCATCTGCCGGCCTTGTCGGCCGCCGAGACGGGGCAATACATCAAGCACCGCCTGACCGTTGCTGGCCTGCGCGGCAGCTCGCCGTTTGATGGCAAGCTGCGTGAGCGGATTCACCAGCTCTCGCGTGGTGTGCCACGGCGCATCAATTTGCTCTGCGACCGCGCCCTGCTGGGGGCCTATTCACAGGGCCAGAGCAAGGTCAGTGTGGCCACGCTGAACCGGGCTGCTGAGGAGGTGTTTGGTGGCGAGGCCGCTGCGCTTTCCTCAGGTTCAGCGGCAGCAGGGCAGCAGCAGCCTCAGCGCCTCTGGATGGCGGCGGGCCTGCTGGTCTTGGCGACGGTGCTGGTTGTGCTTTGGTTGCGGGCGCAAACTGAGCCCGAACCCAAGCTGGCCGCAACGGTGGTGCACAAGGCCGCGGCGGCATCCTCGCCCCTCGCGTCAGCCAGCGCAGTGCCTCGCGTGGTGGCCGCCAGCATGCCAGCCATCTCGGCTGCGTCTGTGCCGGCTTCAGCCGTGGTCTTGGCGTCAACCGCTTCGATGACGCCTGCCGCGCCCCTGCAAGCCGGGGAAGCTTGGCAGGGCTTGGGCCGCCTATGGCAGTTTGAGGGCGACTTGCGCGAGGCCAGCGATCCCTGCGCCGCCCTGCAAGCCGCCCAGCTGCAATGCTTTTACAGCCGTGACGGCGGCCTGGCTCTGCTGCGTTTGCTGGGTCGGCCCAGCTTGCTAAGCCTGGCCGCGGACGCCGGGCAAGCGCCGCGTTATGCCTTGCTGCTGAGCCTGGGCCCGCAAACGGCCACGTTGCAGATGGCGGGTGGTATCACGCAGCGGATCAGCCTGATTCAGCTAAGCCGCATCTGGCAGGGCGAGTTCATCACCTTGTGGCGCGCCTCGGCCAGCCTGGACGGGCCTGCAGCCAGCTTCAACGGCAATAGCGCCGCACTCACTTGGCTGGACCAGCAGCTCAGCCAGGCCTTGGGCGAGGCACCGCGTGAGCTGTCGGCCAAGGCTGGCGGCAAAGCCAGTGCGCCCGCCGTCCAGCGCTTGGACGCTGCCTTGCGCGCCAAGGTGGCGCGCTTCCAGCGCAGCCAGGGCTTGCCCAGCGACGGCTGGCCGGGTCCCATCACCGTGATGCAACTGAACAGGGTCGGCGCCGTGCCTGAGCCGCAATTGCAGGGGCCGTAAGGCACTCGCCCACGAACGAACTGTCTATCGATCGAACGAACGAGCGACCCATCTAACCATGTCCTACATCCTTGATGCCTTGCGGCGCGCCGAGTCAGAACGCGAGCGTGAACGCAGCGCGGTGCCCACCTTGCACGCCCAGACCGTCGGCGCCCATTTGAACCAGCAGGACGATGACGAGACCAGCTCCGCCGGCCGGGCCCGCTGGCGCTTGGCCGCGGCCGCAGTGCTGGCATTGGGCGCGCTGGCCTTATTGGGCTTTGGGCTGCGCAGTTGGTTGAGCGCGCCGCCACCCCAGCCGGCGCCAGCGCCCGTGGTGGCTGCCGGCAATGCGGCGATGCCAAGTCCGAACATGGCGCCTGCCGTTCCAGTCTCGCCTGCCGTGCCGTCGTCGATGCCGGCCGCAAGCGCGCCTGAGCCATCGCCTCAATATGCCCCCCAGCCTTCGCCTGCAGCAATGCCAACGGTGGCGACATCCGTGCCGCCGCCAGTTCGCAACTTGCCCGCGGCAGCAGCGCCAATCCAAGCGCCCGTGCTGGCTCAGCCGACGGTCAGCCCACCCGTGGCCACAGCGCCGTCCCAAACCAAGCCCCAGCCGGTCAACGCCAAGCCCGCGCCGTCCAGCAGCCCGGTCATTGCACCGGCACAAATGCCCGCAGCCAATGCCGCACCGCCGGCCCTGGCCAGCTTGCCTGAATCGCTTCGGCGAGAATTGCCGCCCCTGGTCGCGGGCGGGGCCATGTATTCCGATACGCCCGCCAACCGCATGCTCATCATCAACGGCCAAGTTTTGCATGAAGGCGACAAGGTGACGCCGGATGTGACGCTGGAGCAAATCAAGCTCAAGGGCGCGGTCCTGTCCTACAAGGGCCAACGTTTTTCCATCAATTTCTGACCATGTTGCCCATCGATACCGCTGTCACTTTCTTCGGCCTTGCCCTGGCGCTGGGCTTCACGCCTGGGCCAGACAATTTGTTTGTGCTGATGCAGTCGGCCACGCAGGGGCGGCGCGCCGGCATGTTTGTGGTGCTGGGCCTGTGCACCGGTTTGCTGGTGCACACGGCGGCGATTGCGCTGGGCCTGGCCGCGATGTTTGCGGCGTCACCGCTGGCCTTCACGCTGCTGAAGTTTGCCGGTGCGGCCTATCTGGCTTATCTGGCCTGGCAAGTGCTGCGCGCCCCGGTCGGCCCGCTGGCCGAAGCCGGCCAAGTGCAGGCAAGCCCTGGCACCATGTACCGGCGCGGGGTGGTGATGAATTTGAGCAACCCCAAGGTGGTGTTCTTCTTCCTGGCGCTGCTGCCGCAGTTTGTCGATGCCGCACGCGGCCCGGTGGCTGGGCAGATCGTGCAACTGGGCTTGCTCTTCATGCTCAGTACCTTGATTTCCTTCGGCGCCATCACCTGGTTTGCGGGCTCGGTGCGTGGCTTGCTCAAGCGCTCGCTCAAGGCGCAGCGGGCTTTGAATCGACTGGCCGGCGTGGTGTTCATCGGCCTGGCGGCACGCTTGCTGATGGCGCAGCGTTGAGCTGAATCGAGCCAAGCCGAGCCAAGCCGCAAAGCTTCAATTGCCGGTTTCGACGGGATAGCGCAGCAAGGCTTGGCCCATGCGAATGCGCTGGCCGTTGGCGATGCCCGGACACAGCTCGAAGCCCTTGGGCGCGAACACGATGATGGTGGAGCCATGCTGGAACCAGCCCATTTCCTCGCCCTTGCGCAAGCGGGCCTCGCAAGGCAGTTCATTGGCGCCGCGGTAGCCCAGGTGCAGCAATAGATTCAAAAAGTGCAGGCGCAGGCTGGCCACCAAGATGGCGGCCACCGGCACGATCGCAATCGCCTGGCCCATGGCCGGCCCGCTGCTGATGCGGGCGCGCAGCACCGCGCGTTCATTGCGGCAGAACAGTCGCTCGACGCGCTGCAGCGCGATCGGGTTGACGTTCCAGGTATCGCCGGCGATGTGGGTCACATGCTCCACCACACAGTCCTGCGGCGCGTGGAAGCGGTGGTACATGGCCGAGGTCAGGCGCAGGGTGACGAAGCTGCCGTCCTGAAAAGCGCTGGTGTCCTGGCTGGGGCCGAACAGGTCCTGCATCGCGTAAGGGAAGCCCTTGGCCTGAAAGAGCTGCCGGCCCGCCACCGGCCCACAGGCGCCGACGATGGCGTCGCATGGGCTGGTCAAGATCTCTGGCGCCATCTCGATCTGGCGCGCGCCGGGCTGTAGTTCGCGGGTGAAGCAGTCGTGCAGGCTGGCGAAGCGCTGCTGCTTGGCGTCGCTCAGGTCGAGGTCGGTGAACAAGCGCCACACGGCGATGGACAAGCGGCAGACCAGCGGGTTGCGAATCTGGCTGAAGCGGCCCATCAGCTTGGTCAGGGCGATGCGCGGAATGCGGTTGGTGAGCAAGAAGTTGAGGTCCTCTTGCAGGAAGAGTTGGCGCAGGGCGCGGGTGCTGGTTTTCATCATCTTGTCAATCTCGGCGGTTAGATATTGGGGCTTGGACAACGGCAGGCCGTATCGGCAACTCATGGACGACACTCTCTTCGCATCGACATTCACGCTTTCCGCGCTGGCCTTGGCCGCCGCGGTGGCCTTGTTGCCCAAGGCCAGGGCGCGGCTGCGGCTTTCGCGCGCCAAGCATCGTTCGCTGGCCGGGCATTCGCGCATGGCCAAGCGCCTGGCCTCGCTGCTGCCCGGCTATGCCTTTGATGAGGCGCAGTTCTTCGCTTCTGACTCGGCACCCGCTGCCGTGGTGGCGCAGCGCCGCGCCGGCTTCGCCCGCTTGTGCGCCGTGCTGGCCGAGCGCCATGCCAAAAGCATTGCCATGTCGGCCGCGGCGCGCGGCAGCATCTCGGATCTGCAATTCACCGGCAGCTACCGGGTGCCGTTCCCCTACAGCCCCTATTTGCGCGAGCACCTCAAACTCGGCAGCTTTTTGCAGGCGGCTGACGGCGTGATGCTGGAGGATCTGGACGGCCAGCGCTTTTTTGACCTGGCCGGCTCTTACGGCGTCAATGTCTTTGGCTACGACTTCTACCGCAGCTGCGTGGACAAGGGGCTGGCCCTGACCCATGCGCTGGGCCCGGTGCTCGGCGCCTATCACCCTTGCGTGCTGGAAAACGTCGAGAAGCTCAAGGCCATCTCGGGGCTGGACGAGGTGTCCTTCCATATGTCGGGCACCGAGGCGGTGATGCAGGCGGTGCGCCTGGCCCGTTACCACACCGGGCGCCGCCATCTGGTGCGCTTTTGCGGGGCGTATCACGGCTGGTGGGAGGATGTGCAGCCGGGACCCGGCAACCCCTTGCCCCCGCGCGAAACCTACACCTTGAAGGACATGGACGAGCGCAGCTTGAATGTGCTGCGCACCCGCCGCGACATCGCCTGCGTGCTGGTCAATCCGCTGCAAGGTTTGCACCCCAATAAGGGTGCGCCGGGCGACTCGTCCCTGCTGGACAGCGGCCGCAGCGCTGGCTTTGACCGCGCGGCCTACACCGCCTGGCTGAAGCGCTTGCGTGAGGTGTGCACCGAGCGCGGCATCGTGCTGATTTTTGACGAGGTGTTCCTCGGCTTCCGCCTGGCCAAGGGCGGCGCGCAGGACTATTTCGGCGTGCGCGCCGATATGGTCACCTACGGCAAGACCCTGGGCGGCGGGCTGCCGGTGGGCGTGGTGTGCGGGCGGGCTGATCTGATGAAGCGCTTCCGTGAGGAGCGGCCCGCTGACATCTGCTTCGCGCGTGGCACCTTCAATGCCCACCCCTATGTGATGGGGGCGATGAATGTCTTTTTGCGCCGCCTGGAGGAACCTGCTGTCCAGGCCATTTACGCTCAGGCCGATGGCCTGTGGGACGCGCGCGCCGCGCGCTTCAACCAAGTGCTGGCCGAGGCCGGCCTGCCGCTCAAAGTGGCGCATCTGCAATCGGTCTGGACGCTCAGCTACACCCAGCCTTCGCGCCACAACTGGATGCTGCAGTTCTATTTGCGTGAACAAGGTTTGCTTTTGAGTTGGGTGGGAACGGGCCGCTTCATCTTCAGCCTCAACTACACGGATGCCGACTTCGACACCGTGCTGCAACGCTTTGTGGCCGCCGCCCGCAGCATGCAGGCCGACGGCTGGTGGTGGCAGGACAGCGGTCTTAGCAATAAGAGCATCCGCCGCGCCGTGTTGCGCGAAACCCTGGCGCGCAAGTGGCAGGAGTTGCTGGCTTGATGCGGATCTGACGCTGCGCTGAACGAGTGGCCCGCACGATCTGCGGGCCTTCTTTTTGTTTGCGGGCTGGCGGCCCTGGATAAGGCCGAGCAGCCCGCGCCTGACTCGCCTTTAGGCGTGAGGCTTCACATGCCCCATCGGGTCAATCAGCTCACCGCGCAGCAGATACAGCGGCGCCTTGTGATACAGATAGATGTCGTGGAAGGGGTCGGTGATGATCTTGATCGCCCAGGCCAAGCCGGTCATAAAGCTTTGCTGCACCCACAGTTGCAACACGCGAAACAGCAGGCCCGTCACACCCAGCGACAGCCAGGCGATGCCGACATCGTGGATGAAGCCTTGGAAGTCGTGCGCGGGCTCGATCAAGCCGAACAGCGAGGGTTGCAGCCAAAGCACGGCCGGCAGCGCCACCCACACCGCCAGCAGCACGATCTTGCGGCGGATGTTGTAGCCGATCTTGATTTCTTCTTTGTACTCGTCGGTGGCTTGGTTGACCTCGTCGTAGCCGCGCGGCTCGAAGAAGAAGTGCCCCGCCTGGCGGCTGGTCATGGACACGCACCAGGCCAGCAAGGCGGCCATGGCCGGGTCGCTGAACAGCAGCCCGTAGCTGATCAGAAAGCAGATGGCGCTGAGCAAATGCAGGCTTTGATTGATGCGGCTGTGGTGGTAGTAGCGGTGGTCGTCCCAGCGCTGCACAGCAAGAGTGTTCAACAGTTCCTTCACGTTCAGACCTCGAGATGGGGGTGAATCGGCGACCCGGGCTGGGTCGGCGTGACGCGATGGTGACGAGCCCACATGAAAATTGCGTGACGATGGCCGACTGCGCCCCTTGTCATCGAACTGTTATGCAAGCCGGTCAGGATGCGGGGCATGAACAGCCGCAACGCGCAACTCCATCCCGTGGCCGACAGCATCGAGGTCAGCCATTTGCCGGCGGCCCGCCGTCAGCTGCGCATCGCCTTCGTCACCGAGACCTATCCGCCCGAGGTCAATGGCGTGGCCATGACCATCGCGCGCATCGTCGATGGCCTGCACCGGCGTAACCACGATGTTCAGCTGATCCGGCCGCGCCAGGACGCCGCCGATGCGGCCGAGCGTAGCCCGCGCTTTCACGAGGTTTTGATGCGCGGCCTGCCGATTCCGCGCTACCCCAATCTGCGCATGGGCGTGCCGTCCAAGCGGGCGCTGGTGCAGCTGTGGTCGCTGCAGCGGCCGGATGTGGTGCACATCGCCACCGAGGGCGCGCTGGGCTGGTCGGCCCTGCAAGCGGCCCTGCATCTGAAGCTGCCGGTGTGCTCAGACTTCCGCACCAACTTTCACGCCTACAGCCGCCACTACGGCATTGGCTGGTTGTACAAGCCCATCATGGCCTATCTGCGCAAATTTCATAACCGCACGGCCTGCACCATGGTGCCGACCGAAGCGCTGCGCCAAAGCCTGGATCACGCTGGCTTCAAGAATCTGAGCGTGGTTTCGCGCGGCGTGGACACCCAGCAGTTCAGCCCGCTGCGGCGCAGCCAGGCGCTGCGCGAGCAGTGGGGTGTGGCCCCTGACGATCTGGTCTGCCTGTATGTCGGGCGTATCGCGCCGGAGAAAAACCTCACGACCTTGAGCGCGGCCTTTGACGCCATTGCCCGGCGCGATGCGCGGGCGAAATTGGTGGTGGTGGGCAGCGGCCCGCAAATGGCGGAACTGCAAGCACGCCACCCGAACGCCATCTTTGCCGGCCAGCGCAAGGGGGAAGACCTAGCGGCGCATTACGCCTCGGCCGATCTCTTCTTGTTCCCCAGCCTGACCGAAACCTTTGGCAACGTCACCACCGAGGCCATGGCCAGCGGCCTGGCGGTGCTGGCTTTTGACTACGCGGCCGCCGCGCAGCTGATTCGCACAGGCGAGAACGGCCTGCTGGTGCCCATCGACGACGCGGCCGGCTTTGTGCAAGCGGCGGTGGCTGCCGCGGCCGATTTGGCGGCCTGCCGCGCACTGGGCGTGCAGGCTTGCGAGACCGCCCGGGCGCTGGACTGGAGCAGCATCATTGCCCGCTTTGAAGGCGTGCTGGAAGCGGTGATGCAGCGCGCGGTGCTGCCACAGGGCCATGTGCCGCTGACGCTGGGCGAGCGCCATTCGGCTTGATGGTGGCCGGCGTTCAGCCGGCGCTAATGCCAACTTGTTTGAGACCTAGCGCTTCAAGCCCAGCGCGGTCCAGCCCTCGATCCCCAGCTTTTCCAGGGTCTGCATATTGGCTTCGTAAATCGCATCGGTGTCGGCCATGGTCTCGGTGGCGCGGGCGATGCTGCTTTCACGCAGCAGGTGCAAGGTGGGGTAGGGCGAGCGGTTGGTGTAGTTGCTAATGTCGTCCGGCTCGGTACCGGCGAATTGGTACTGCGGGTGGAAGCTGGCGATTTGCAGCTCACCGGCCAACTCCAGGTCTTCCACCAGCGCATCGGCGGCGCCGAGGAAATCGTTGAAGTCGAGGAAATCGGTCAGCACCTGCGGGTGGATCAAGACCGTGGTTTCGATCTCATCCGGGTCGGCGCGGTTCAGGGCCAGCAGTTCGCGGGCCAACTCTTTGAGCAGGTCTTCGGGCGTGCTGGCGCTGCTGACCACATAGCGCAGGCGATTATTGACATGCACGCTCTTGGCGAAGGGGCAGAGGTTGAGGCCGATGACGGCCTTCTCCAGCCAGAACTGGGTGTCTTGCTGAACCTGGCTGGGCGCCGGGCTTGTCATCGCGGTGTTGTTGTCGTTACTGCTGTTCATCTGAATTCAAACCAGTCAATGCCTGCTGGGCCACCTCAAAGGCTTGGCGCAGCAGGGCTTGTTGCCATGCGGGGGTGTCGACGTAGAAAGCGTCGCGGAGTTGCTGTTTGATCTGGCGCGCCAGCGCCGGGTCGGCCTGCGGGTTGGCTTCCAGCCAATGGTCGGCGCGCAGGGCCATGATGGTCTCGGCCCATGGCACCGTGCCGAACTCCAGCGCGATGCCGGTGTAGCGGGCTTGTGGGCAGGTCTGCTGGATCACCGACCACATCAGGCCTTGCAGCGGGGCGGCGCTGGAGCTGCCATCTGCCATCGAGGTGACTTCGTTGCCCCACCAAAGCCGGGCGCGGGCCAGTGAGGCCGTGTCGGCATCAGGCCCAGCGAAGATGCGCTCGCCATGGCCGCAAGGCCCCAGGCCGGTGTGCAGGTCGATCCAGGCGATGTCTTGCGCATGCTGGCCATGCTCGCTCAACACATGGCGCAAGGTTTGCTGGCTCCAGGTGGGCGCGTGGCCGCCGTAGAACAGACCCAGCTCATGCGTGTACTGGCCGGCGGTGACGGCTTTTTGCAAGCCAGCTTGGCCGTGGCGGGCGGCGTAGTCGGCCAGTACCGCTTCGTCAGCGGCACTGGGCGGCCAGTGAGCGGGCAGCAAGGCGCTGGCAATTTCTTCGTAGCCGGCGTTGTGCGGCAGCGGCTGGTGATGGGCGAAGTCGTGGAAATTGCGGTTCAGATCCACCCCTTCTTGCGTGACGCGCCGCCACCAGGAAAAGCCATAGGGGTTGAGGGCGTGCAGATACAGCACCGCCAGGTCTGGCTGCGCGTTCACGGCGCTCAGCCATGCCGCATCGCTCAGCAAGGCGGTTTGCAGGGCCGAACCGCAAAAGCCTTCCACCCCGTGGCAGGCGCTGCTGATGATCAGCAGGCGCTTGGCCTTGGCCGGCCCCTGGCGCAGCACGTCCAGCGCCAGGCGCTCGCCGTCACGGCCCAGCAGGGGGTGCCAGTGCGGCTCGGCGTCCAGGCCGGCGGCGTCCGCCGCAGCCAGGAACTTGGCCCTGGCCTCGGCGTAGCTTTGCGAGAAAAACGACTGGGTCGTGCTGTCCATGCGGCGGTGCTTCAGACCTGGGGCTTGGCCAGCCAGGCTTCGGCCAGCTTGACCCACATGCTGCCGCCCAGCGGAATCAGCTCGTCATTGAAGTCATAGCTGGGGTTGTGCAGCATGCAAGGGCCCATGCCGTGGCCGCCAACGCGGTGGCTGCCGTCGCCATTGCCGATCAGGAAATAGCAGCCGGGGATTTGCTGCAAATAGAAGCTGAAGTCCTCGGCGCCCATGGTGGGCTCGAACTCCTGCACATTGGCGGGGCCGACCAGCTCGCTGAGCAACTCGCGCGCAAACTCGGTCTCGTTGGCGTGGTTGATGGTGGGCGGGTAGTTGCGCTTGAAGCGGAATTCGCAAGTCAGCTCAAAGGCCTCGGCCGTACTCAGCGCCACCTGCTTCATGCGGCGCTCGATCAGGTCCAGGGTTTCCAGCGTGAAGGTGCGCACGGTGCCTTCGATCACGCAGGAATCCGGGATCACATTGGTGGCCTCACCCGCATGGATGGTGGTGACCGAGATCACGCCGGCATCGATGGGCCGCTTGTTGCGGGTGATGATGGTCTGGAAGGCCTGCACCATCTGGCAGGCCGCCGGCACCGGGTCCAGGCCCAGATGCGGCATGGCCGCGTGGGCGCCCTTGCCGCGCAAGGTGATGAAGAACTCATTGCTGGACGCGAACACCGGCCCGCTCTTGAGCGCGAACTGGCCCGCGGCCATGCCCGGCCAGTTATGGGCGCCGAAGATGGCCTCCATCGGGAACTGCTGGAACAGGCCGTCCTTGATCATCTCGCGGGCGCCGCCGCCACCCTCTTCGGCGGGCTGGAACACCAAATAGATGGTGCCGTCGAAATTGCGGTGTTTCGCCAAATGCTGGGCCGCCGACAAAAGCATGGCGGTGTGGCCGTCATGCCCGCAAGCGTGCATCTTGCCGGGGAAGGTGCTGGCGTGGGCGAACTTGTTGTGCTCGGTCATCGGCAGCGCATCGATGTCGGCGCGCAGGCCCACGGCACGATTGGATGTGCCGTTCTTGACAATGCCCACCACGCCGGTCTTGCCCAGGCCGCGATGCACCGGGATGCCCCATTCCGTCAGCGCCTTGGCGATCAGGTCGGCGGTGCGCTCTTCCTGAAAGCACAGCTCGGGGTGGGCGTGGATATCGCGCCGCAGGGTGGCAATGCCGGCGGCATTTTGAAGAATGTCGGTGATCAGTTTCATGGCGTGCTGCTCGCGGCTAATCGAGCGGGCAGTTTACGCGCCTTGACCGCGCCAACGGGGCGAGCTGCGCATCGCCCCGGGCGTCGTGAAGGGTCTCTGATTGGGTCAGCGCTTCACCCGACCGTCGCCGGTGAGCATGGACAGCTCGACAAAATTGGAGCCGACATGGTCTTGCGGGGTGAACTTGACGCGGAAGCCGCCGGCATTGAAGTCGCGCATGCCTTCCAGTGCGTTGACCAAGCTCTCGCGGCTGGGCTTGGCGCCCATGCGGCGCAGGCCTTCGGTGAAGACCTTGGCGGCCAGGAAGCCTTCCATCGCGGTGTAGTTCGCCTTGCCGTCGCCACCGGCTTTTTGCAGCGCCGCCTGGTACTCGGCCACCACGCCGGTGGCCTGGCCCATGGGGTAGGGCACCACTTGGCTAACCACCACGCCGGCTGCGTCTTTGCCCAACTCATCCGACAAGGCTTGGGTGCCGACGAAGGAGACGTTGTAGAACACCCCGCCGTAGCCCGCCTTGCGCGCTTCGCGGATGAAGGCGGCGCAGCTCTTGTAGGCACTCACCATCACGATGCCGTCCGGGTGTTGGCCTTGCACCAGCGCTTTCACTGCTTTGGCCACATCGACCGAGTTGCGTTCCACCGTGGCCACGGCCAAAGGGTCGAGATTCTGGGTCTTGAGGGCGCGCTGCACGCCGCTCAGACCGGCCTGGCCATAGGCGTCGTTCTGGTGGAAGACGGAGATGCGTTTCAGGCCTAGCTGGGTCAGCTGGTTGACGATCAACGCCGTCTCATCGAAATAAGAAGCGCGCAGGTGGAAGACCCAGCGGCTGAAAGGATCGCGCAATGACTGCGCGCCGGTCAGGGGCGCGAAGAAGGGGATCTTGTGCTGGTTGACCAGGGGCAGGGCGGCCAGCGAGGTGGGCGTGCCCACATAGCCGAAGAGCGCGAACACCTCGTCGTTGATGAACTTCTCGGTATTGGCCTTGCAGCGCTCGGGCTCATAGCCATCATCCATGGTGCGCAGCACCACCGGCAGACCGCCAACGCCGCCGGAAGAGTTCAGCGCATCAAAGAACAGCTTGGCACCGGCTTGCATCTGCAGGCCAAGCTGGGAAGCCGGGCCCGTCAAGGGGGCTGATTGCCCCAGCACGATGGCGCGGCGTTCCTGGGCTTGCAGCCAGTCTGCCGAACTCAATGTGCCCAGGCCCAGCAAGCCTTGCAGGCCATATTGCAGATAGCGTCGTCGTTGCAAGCTCGTTGTCATATTCTTGTGGGGTCGTTGGTCGGGTGATGCAGGCGAGGCCTGGCGCGTATTTTCATCGCAGCGCCGGCCGCGCCCGGCCGGCTGCCGCTAGAGCGCGCGGCTTTGTGCAATAGTTGGCGCATGACTTCCGCAGCTGACAATTTTTTTTCGCCTTCCGCGCCACAAACTCACGGCGCCATTCAGATCGTCAAGGGCGCTTGCCCACATGATTGCCCCGACACCTGCGCCTTGCGCATTAGCGTGCAAGACGGTCGTGTGGTCAAGGTGCAGGGTGCCGCCGAGCATCCCAGCACCCACGGCGCCCTGTGCACCAAGGTCTCGCGCTATGCCGAGCGCACCTATCACGCCGAGCGGGTGTTGCAGCCGCTCAAGCGCGTCAGCGCCAAAACCGAGCCGCCGCGTTTTGAGCCGGTCAGCTGGGCTGAGGCCCTGGCCGACATCGCCGCCAAGCTCGGGCAGATCGCCGCCCGCGACCCGCAAGCCGTCCTGCCCTATAGCTATGCCGGCACCATGGGCTTGGTACAGGGCGAGGGCATGGCCGCACGCTTTTTCAACCGCCTGGGCGCCTCCCGGCTGGATCGCACCATTTGTGCTTCAGCTGGTGCCGCCGCTTTGACGGCGACCTATGGCCACAAAGTGGGCATGCACCTGCCTTATTTCGCCGAGAGCCAGCTGATCCTGATCTGGGGCAGCAACTCGATTGCTTCCAATCTGCATTTCTGGACCTTTGCCAACCAGGCCAAGCGTGCCGGTGCCAAGCTGATCTGCATCGACCCGCGCAAGACCGAGACGGCTGACAAATGCCACCAGCACATTGCGCTGCTGCCCGGCACCGATGGCGCCTTGGCCTTAGGTCTGATGCATGAGCTGATCACGCACGACTGGCTTGACCACGACTATCTGCGCCAGCATGTGGACGGCTGGGAGGAGTTGCGCGCCAAGGCCCTGCAGTGGCCGCCGGCGCGCACCGCCGAGGTTTGCGGCATCAGCGTGGACGAGGTGACGCAACTGGCGCGCGACTACGGCAACACGCGGCCGGCCGCCATCCGCCTGAACTACGGCATGCAGCGGGTGCGCGGCGGCGGCAATGCGGTGCGCCTGATCGCGCTGCTGCCTTGCCTGACGGGCGCTTGGCGCACGCGGGCGGGCGGGCTGCTGCTGTCCAGCTCGGGCTGGTTTGCGCCCTTCAAGAATATGGCCGCGCTGGAGCGCCCCGAGTTGGCCACCGGCGCCACGCCCCGCCTGCTGAATATGAGCACCATCGGCGACGATTTGCTGCGCGAGTCCGACCCCGTTTTCGGTCCCAAGGTCGAGGCGCTGATCGTCTACAACAGCAATCCGGTGGCGGTGGCGCCCGAGTCCCCCAAGGTGGTACGTGGCTTCCAGCGGGCTGATCTGTTCACCGTGGTGCTGGAACACTTCATGACCGACACCGCGGATTTGGCCGATTACGTGCTGCCCGCCACCACTCAGCTGGAACATCTGGATGTGCACACCAGCTATGGCCACACCGATGTGTTGATCAATGAGCAGGCCATCGCCCCGCTGGGCCAGGCCAAGCCCAACACGCAAATCTTCCGCGAGCTGGCCGCAGCCATGGGCTTCACCGAGGCCTGTTTTGCTGAAACCGACGAGCAACTGGCCCGTCAAGCCTTCAGTGCCGAGATTGATTTCGAGGCCCTGCGTGCCCAGGGCTGGCAAAGCCTGCCCCTGGCGGAGGCGCCCTTCGCCCAGGGTGGTTTCCCCACGGCCAATGGCCGGGCCCAGGCGGCGGGCTGCGACTACGTGGCGAACTACGAAAGCCGGGCCTCCTCGCCCGAGTTGGCGCAGCGCTATCCGCTGGCCATGATCTCGCCGCCGGCGCGCAACTTCCTCAATAGCAGCTTCGTCAATGTGAAGAGCTTGCGCGATATCGAGGGTGAGCCCTTGGTGGAGGTGCATGCCGAGGACGCCGCAGCGCGGGGCCTCACGGACGCCAGCATGGTGCGGGTGTTCAACGATCGCGGCAGCTATGTCTGCCGCTTGCGCGTCAGCCCGCGGGCCCGGCCCGGCGTGGTCAACGGTCTGGGCGTGTGGTGGCGCAAGCTGGGGGTGCAGGGCAGCAATGTCAATGAAGTCACCCACCAAGGCCTCACCGATCTGGGCGCGGCGCCGAGCTTTTACGACTGCTTGGTCGAGTTGCAAGCCTGGTCGCCCGCCGAGGCCAGCGCTGGATGAGGCGAGCCCGCTGGCTGGCCAGCATCGGCGCAGGCGGGCTTGCCCTGCTGGCCTTGCTGAGCCTGGGCGGCTGCGCCGAGTTGGGCTATCTGCGCCAGTCGGCGGCGGGCCATCTGCGGCTGATGGCGGCGGCCAAGCCGGTCGATGAGGTCTTGGCCCAGCCGGGCGTCTCAGCAGACTTGAGGCAGCGCCTGCTGCTCAGCCAGCGCATGCGCAGCTTCGCGGTGAGCGAGTTGAAGCTGCCCGACAACAGCAGCTATCGCCGCTACGCCGACCTGGGCCGGCCGGCGGTGGTGTGGAATGTGGTGGCCGCTCCTGAGCTGAGCCTGCAACTCAAGACCTGGTGTTTCCCGGTGATGGGTTGCGTGGGCTATCGGGGTTATTTCGATCAGGCGCAGGCGCAGGCCTTCGCGGCGGAGTTGCAGCGCCAGGATGCCAGCCTGGAAGTGCAGGTCTACCCGGTGCCGGCCTATTCCACCCTGGGCTGGAGCAATTGGGTGGGCGGCGACCCTTTGCTCAATACTTTTATTCGCTACCCGGAAGGCGAGTTGGCCGGCCTGATCTTTCACGAACTGGCGCATCAAGTCGCTTATGTAGCCGACGACACGCCCTTCAATGAAGCCTTTGCAACAGCCGTGGAGCGGCGTGGCGCGGCGGCCTGGCTCAGCGGCCAAGCCAGCCCGGCGGCGCGTGAAGCCTATGCCAAGCGCCAACTGCGGCGCGAGCAGTTCCGCGCCTTGACCGGCCGCTATCGCCAGCAATTGGCCGCCCTCTACGCCGGGCCGCTCAGCGCGGCCGAACAGCGTGCCGCCAAAGCCGCCTTGCTGCAGGATATGCGCCAGGACTACGAGCGCCTGAAGGCCGACGCCTGGGGGGGAGACAAGGCCTATGACGCCTGGTTCGCCCAGCTCAATAACGCCAGCCTGGCGATTCTGTCGGCCTATACCGATCTGAGCCCCGCCTTCGAAGCCTTGCTCGATCACGAGCAGGGCGATTGGCAGCGCTTTTATGTGCAAGTGCAGCGTCTGGCAGCCCTGCCAAAATCGCAGCGTCTGCAAGAATTGCTAAACAACAAATCACCCGGAGCACACTGAACCATGGCCGATATCCGCATCCACCGAGACCATGCCCTGGGCCTGACCCGTGCCCGTGAAATTGCCTGGGCCTGGGCCGAGCAAGTCGAGGAGAAATTCGGCATGGACTGCACGGTGCTGGAGGGTGAAACCAGCGACACCGTCGCCTTCACCCGTTCGGGCGTGAAGGGCGAGTTGATCGTCGCGGCCAAGCATTTCGAACTGCACGCCAAACTGGGCTTGCTGCTGGGGGCTTTCAAGACCTCCATCGAGGGCGAGATCGAGAAGGAGTTGGACAGCCTGTTGGCGGCGGAGTCTTCTGCCAAGCCCGCCAAAGTTGCGAAGGCCGCCACCAAGGTCGCCTCGCCTAAGGCGCCCGCGAAAGCAGCGGCCAAGAAAAAGCCGACCTGAGCAGGTCGGCTTTGGGCTGGGCTAAGCCTAGGTGGGCTTACTTCAGCGATTCGATCAGGTCAATATAGCTCTGCTGAGCTTCGTCTTGGCTGGTGCCCTTGAGTTCGTTCCAAGCATCCCACTTGGCGCGGCCCACCATATCGGTGAAACCGGGGCGCGAACCCTCCACATCGCCGGCGCTGCCTTGCTTGAACAAGGCATAGAGCTTGAGCAGCGTCATATTGTCCGGGCGCTCGGGCAGGGACTTGGAGCCGGCAACGGCGGCGTCGAATTGGTCTTTCAGGCTCATGTGGTCTTTCTCCTGCACTTGGTATCAATTGGGATGGACGGCAGCGATGTTAACCAGCATTGTGTGCATATAGAAGATTGGAGATGACTTTGCCGCAACGACAAGTACGCATGAGCAAGGTGGACACGGCCTGGCTGCGCATGGACACCGAGTCCAATTTGATGATGATTGTGGGCGTCTGGCGTATTCGGCCCGGCGTGGCCCTGGCCGATGTGCGCGAGCGCATCGCCAGCCAGTTGCTGCAATACCCGCGCTTCGGCCAGAAGGTGGTGGAAGACGCCATGGGCTCGGTTTGGGTGCAGGACTCTAATTTCGATATTCAGCGGCATTTGGTGCCCGAAGTGCTGCCCCTGCGGGCCGGTGCGGATGGCGAAGCCTTGCTGAAGGCGCGGGTCGGCGAGTTGGCCATGCAGAGCCTGGATACGGCGCATCCGCTGTGGCAATTTCACCTGGTCGAGGACATGGGCGATGGCTCCAGCGCCCTGATCGCCCGCATCCACCACTGCATTGGTGACGGCATCGCCCTGATTGCGGTGATGCTGTCCATCACCGACGGCGGCAAGGCCCCGCCCAAGCGGCGTTCGCGCGAGCCCGAGGAGCATGACTGGCTGACCGATCACCTGATGCGGCCCATCACCGGCATGACGGTCAAGGCCATTCGCATGGCCGGCGCCAGCATGGCCAAGGGCATGGATCATTTGATTCACCCTGCCAGCCCGCTGGACAACAGCCTGGACATGGCCCGCATGGGCTATCAGGCTGTTTCCGATGTGGCGGCCTTTGCCTTGATGGCGGACGACTCCCACACCCGCCTCAAGGGCAAGCCCGGCACGAGCAAGCGTGTGGCCTGGGGCGAGCCGCTGCCGCTGGATGCGGTGAAGGCGGTGGGCAAGGCCATGAATGCCTCCATCAACGATGTCTTGCTGAGCTGTGTGGCCGGTGCGATTGGCAGTTATTTGAGCGCCAAGGGCGACTCAGTGGACGGCCAGGAAATCCGCGCCATGGTGCCGGTGAACCTGCGGCCGATGGAAAAGGCTTATCAGCTGGGCAATCGCTTTGGCTTGGTGCCTTTGGTATTGCCCATCGGCATTGCCAATCCGGTGGAGCGGCTTTACGCCGTCAAGGCGCGCATGCAGGAGCTCAAGGGCAGCTTCCAGCCGGTGCTGGCTTTTGGCCTGCTGTCGGTGGCGGGCCTGCTGATCAAGCCGGTGCAGCACGCCATGTTGAATATCTTTGCCAAAAAGGCCACCGCCGTGATGACCAATGTGCCCGGCCCGGCCGAGGCCTTGCACTTCTGTGGCTCCGAAGTCGAGCGAGTGATGTTCTGGGTGCCGCAGTCGGGGGATATCGGCGTGGGCGTCAGCCTGCTGACCTATGCCGGCCAGGTGCAGTTCAGCCTGATCACCGACAGCACGCTGTGCCCCGACCCGGAAAAGGTCGTCGCCAACTTCACGCCCGAGTTCAATAAGTTGCTGTTGCTGGCGCTGATGCTGCCGTGGGCCGAGTGAGTGATGGCCACGCCTGAGCCGCTGGCCTCCGCAGCCGCCTCTGCCTTGGCGCCGCCCTGCACGGCGCAGCTGCTGGCGTTGCAGGCCGATATGGATCACGCGCAAGTGCTGCGCCAGGTCTTGCTGTCCTGTCAGGCGCAGATCGAGGGCAATGCCCGCCATATTGCCCGAGCGCAGTTTGAACCAGGCCATGTGCATCAGCTGCGCGTGGGTTTGCGGCGCCTGCGCAGCGGCCTGCGTTTGATGGCCAGCAAGGATGAGTTGGGGCTGCCGGCTGAAAGCCTGGCGCAGTTGAATGAAGCGGCGGCGCGGCTGTTCCGCCAACTGGGCCCAGCGCGTGAAGCCGATGTGTTGGCCGAGCTGTGGCCGCCGCAGCTGCTGGCGCAGATTGCTGCCGAGTTTCATGTCGACGGGCCCGAAGCCCGGCGCTTGCTGCAGGGCGAGCTGGCGCCACGCCTACCTGCCGCCGCCGTGGCACGGCTGCTGCGCTCGCGGGCCAGCCAAGCCTTGCTGGCGCAGCTACGCGACATGATTGCGCAATTGCCGGCGCCAACAGTCAAACCAAACAAAGCATCCAAATCCATCCCAGCCGGTGTGCCTGCTTTGCCTAAGCTGCATCGCCGGCTGCGGCGCTGGTTTCTGCGGGCGCAGCTGGAGGCTGCCGATTTTTCCAATCTGGATGCGAGCGGCCGCCATGCCTTGCGCAAGCGGCTCAAGCGCCTGCGCTATGGCATGGAGTTTTGCTTGGCCGGGCACGCCACAGCGCGTAGCCAGCAAGGCCTGCCGCTATTGCGCCAAGCCCTGCAATGCCTGGGGGAGTTGAATGACCAAGCCGGTGCCATGGCCCAGCTGCGCGCCCACGCGAGCCAGGCGCCGGCGGCGCAGTTCGCGCTGGGCTGGCTGGCCGCCCTGCATGAGCAGCAGCTGCGCCAGACCGTGCCGGTGATGAAGGCGCTGGTGGCCGCGCCGCTGCCCTGGCGGGATTGAGCGGGGCGGCGGCTGGGTAGCTGAACGGGCGAACGCCGTGCGCTAGTTTGGTTGGGCAGCCTTGGCAGGCCGCAGCCGGCGTCAGTCTTCCAGCTCTTCCCGGGCCATGGCGATGTCCAGCGCTTCCATCGCATCCATGGGTTCGCAGGCGGCGGCGTCGGCGTAGAGGGCTTCGGCTTCCTTCATGCGCTTGTCGCCTTCCAGCATGATCAGGCCGTTGGCGCGCTCCACCATGGCGATGGCGCAGCCGGGGTTGAGTTGCAGCGCCTGCACAAACATCTTCAGGCCGGTGCTGGTGTCGGCGCCCTGGGTCTTGCCCAGCAGCTTGCCCACCTTGTCGATCACCTCGGCATGAAAAGCACCCAGGGCGATATGAGCGTCAGCATGCTTGGGGTTCAGCTCAATCGTGCGCTCCAAGGCGTTCTTGACCTTGCTGCCCAGGCCTTGGGCCAAGGCCTTGGTCACGCTGATGCCCTGGCCGTAGCGGCCCACGGCATAGGCCTGCCAGTAATAGGCATTCGGGTTCTTGGGCTCCAGCTCTTGCTGGGCGGCGGCGCGTTCGGCCACTTCCTGGAACATCTCGAGCTTGACGCTTTCCTTCTTTTCCAGATAGTTGGCGTAGATGGCCTGGGCCTTGTTGGCCACCGTGATGCCGGCGCCGCCAACGGCGAGGCCCGCGTCATGCGCCAACTGGAACTCGCCGGCATGGAAGTGGATCCAGGCTTGCACCACCGCCGCATCCTTGGGGAAGGGCTCGCCGTCACCGGTGTGCAGGCGCGCCCAGTGCTTTTTCAGCGTGCTGGGTGTGTACTGGAAAGCGTGATTGTCGTGCGGGAAAGCGGTCCACTTGGCCATGCTGCGGTCTCCTTCAGGCTTGTTGATACTGATTGGCGAGTGCGAAGAGATGATCTTTCGAGGCCGGCTCCAGATAGGGCAGCAGCAGGCTCAGCACATGGAAGGCGCCGCGCATCAAGGCCACGCCGGCCTGCGAGGGCTCCAGGGCATTGCGCGGGTCGCGCACATACTCAAAACTGAGCCAATAGCTCAGCAGCACCACCATGGAATTGGCCGTGGGCGCTTGTTCGCGGCTGTCCATCTTCAGCACACCGCCGCGCTGCAGGCCGCTCAAGACCTGGCGCATGGCCTGGCCTTTTTGGCCTAGCACGGTCTGGAAGTGGGTTTCCAGGCGGCGGTTCTTGGACAGCAGGTCGTTGAGGTCGCGGTAGAGAAAGCGATGCTTCCAGATCAGCTCATAAAGCATGTGGAAGAACAGCCAGGCGTCTTCGACATTGCGCACATTGTCGGCCGCGCCCAGCAGCGCGCCCAGCTCCTGCTCGTAGCGATTGAACAGGGCGTTGATCAGCTCATCTTTGGCCGGGTAGTGGTAGTACAGATTGCCGGGGCTGATGTTCAACTCGGCCGAAATCAGCGTGGTTGAGACGTTAGGCTCGCCAAAGCGGTTAAACAGATCCAGCGTGACTTCGAGAATTCGCTCGGCCGTGCGGCGCGGCGGCTTTTTTGTGGCCATTTACTCAGGGTCTCCTACGCTGATTCTGTCATCAAGCGGTGAACATTCTCTAGGGTATTCGCTCCACTGACAGCATAGCCGCGCCGGGCGGCCAAAGACCCTGGCCCGGCACGCATGCAGGCAGCTTCCTACAATCAAGGATATGCGCACACAAATTAGTCCCCAGGCCGGCGCCGTGCCGGCCATTTCGTTTCAGAACGTCAGCAAAACCTATCGCGGCGGGCAGGTGAGGGCGCTGGACGGCGTCTCCTTCGACATTGCCCAAGGCGAGTTCTTCGGGCTCTTGGGCCCCAACGGCGCCGGCAAAACCAGCTTGATCAGCATCTTGGCCGGTCTGGCCCAAGCCAGCGGCGGGCGGGTTGAGGTGCTGGGTCACGATGTGGTGAAAGACTACGGCGCGGCGCGGCGCGCGCTGGGCATCGTGCCGCAGGAATTGGTGTTCGACCCCTTTTTCAGCGTGCGCGAGTCGCTGAAGATTCAAAGTGGCTACTTTGGTGTGCACAACAACGAGGCCTGGATCGACGAGTTGCTGAGCGAACTGGGCCTGGCGGACAAGGCCAATGCCAATATGCGCCAGCTTTCCGGCGGTATGAAGCGCCGGGTGCTGGTGGCGCAGGCCCTGGTGCATCGCCCGCCGGTCATCGTGCTGGACGAGCCCACCGCCGGTGTGGATGTGGAACTGCGCCAGACCCTGTGGCAGTTCATCGCCCGCCTGAACCGCGAGGGCCATACCGTCTTGCTGACCACCCATTACCTGGAAGAGGCCGAGGCCCTGTGCGGCCGCCTGGCGATGTTGAAGCAAGGCCGCATCGTGGCGCTGGACCGCACCAGC
This sequence comes from Roseateles sp. PN1, assembly GCF_038419725.1. Classification (NCBI taxonomy): domain Bacteria; kingdom Pseudomonadati; phylum Pseudomonadota; class Betaproteobacteria; order Burkholderiales; family Sphaerotilaceae; genus Roseateles; species Roseateles sp. PN1. The sequence goes on from NZ_JBCARA010000007.1 coordinate 133,142, forward strand.
GATCTGCTCAAGGGCCGCGCTGCCACCATGCTGCGCTTCAAGACCGACGGCCAATTGCCCGCTGCCTTGGCGCCACAGGCCCGCATCACTGGCCGTATCGTGCAGATCAAGGCGCATGACGCCGCCGAGGTCGAAACCATTCTGGCCACACTGCGGGCCGCGCAATGCCAGGTGGAAGACCTGGAGATTGGCCGCGCTGATCTGGAGGATGTGTTCCTGGAGATCATGCAGGGCGCGTCGCTCAGTGCGCCGAAAGAACAGCAAGGCCAACAAGAACAACAACAAGGAGTGCAGGCATGAGCGCCATGATTTTGCAGGGCGCACGAACCCTGTTTTACAAAGAAGTGCTGCGCTTTTGGAAGGTTAGCTTCCAGACCGTGGCCGCGCCGGTTCTGACCTCGGTGCTCTATTTGCTGATCTTCGGCCACGCGCTGGAGAACCATGTCAAGGTCTACGACAACGTCGGCTACACCAGCTTTCTGATCCCCGGCCTGGTGATGATGAGCGTGTTGCAAAACGCGTTTGCCAATAGCTCCTCCTCGCTGATTCAAAGCAAGGTGACGGGCAATCTGGTGTTCTTGCTGGTGACGCCGCTTTCGCACTGGGCCTGGTTTGTGGCCTATGTGGGCGCGGCCATCGTGCGTGGGTTGGTGGTGGGCTTGGGCGTTTTGCTGGTCACGGCCTGGTTTGCGCCCCTGGGCCTGGTGGCGCCGGGCTGGATCTTGGTCTTCGCCGCGCTGGGTGCTGGCACCATGGGCGCGCTGGGCTTGATCGCCGGCTTGTGGGCGGAGAAATTTGACCAGCTCGCCGCCTTCCAGAACTTCATCATCATGCCCATGACCTTTTTGTCGGGCGTGTTCTATTCGGTGCATTCGCTGCCACCGGCCTGGCTGATGGTGAGCCACCTGAATCCGTTTTTCTACATCATCGACGGCTTCCGCCACGGCTTCTTTGGCGTCAGCGATGTCTCGCCTTGGCTCAGCTTAGGCGTGGTGGGGGTAGCCTTCGCCCTGGTCGCCAGCGTGGCGCTGGAATTGCTGCGTCGCGGCTATAAGATCCGCAGTTAAGCGAGCAAGGAACGGGGCGAGGCCTGGCTTCGCCCGCCGATTGCAAGTCCCTCATCAAGACTGGGTCAGAATGCGCAGCTCAATTCATCTTGGCTCACATCATGACCCTGTCCATGACTTCCACACGTCGACTGTGTGCGCTGGCGCTGGCCGCTAGTGCTTGTTTGTCGGGTTTGCCCGGCCTGGCAATTGCCGCTGAGGCCGCCGCAGAGCCGGCCGCCGCCGCTGCGGTTCTGGCTCCCAACCCCAATTTGCTGGTGCAAGGCATTCCTGCGATTCCGCAGGCCTTGGCCGCTGAGGTGGCGCGTTACACCGATTTCCGCGGCCACAGCTTTGTCGATTGGCACCCCACCAAGCGCGAGATGCTCGTCTCGCACCGCGCGGCCGGTGGCAACACCAGCCAGCTCTTCAGCTTGGCGGCACCCGTGGCCGGCAAGCTCAGTGAGCCGCGCAAGCTGACCGATGCGGCCGACCCGGTCAGCCGCGCCAGCTACGAGCCCAAGCAAGGGCGCTACATCGTGTTCGAGCGCGCCAATGGCGGCGACGAAGTGGCCCAGCTTTATCGCCTGAATGAAGGCGCTGCGCCGGTGCAGCTGACGCCGGCCGACGAGCGTCATGCCTTGATCGGTTGGCTGCATGCCGGTGGCGAGCTGATTTACGCCTCCACGCCGCTGGATCGCACCGCCAAAGGCGGCTCGCGCGCCGAGGTGACGACCACGTTCTGGATCGTCAACCCTGAGAGCAGTGAGCCCTTGAAAGCCCGCCGCAAGCTGGCCGAGTTACCCGGCGGTGGTTGGTTTGGCGGCCAATTGTCCTGGGACGACAAGCAGCTGGCGCTGACACGCTATATCTCCGCGACCGAGAGCGAAATTTGGCTGATGGACCTGAGCAGTGCCAAGCTGCGCCAGCTGCTGCCCGCCGCAGGCGAGGCCAAAGCCAGCTATTTCAGCGCCGGTTTCAGCCATGACAACAAGCAGCTGTGGTTCAGCAGCGACCGTTTCGGCGAGTTCCGCGAGTTGCAGCGCATCCAGCTGGCCAGCGGTAAATCGCAGCGCGTCAGCGCCGGCATTCCCTGGGATGCCAGCGGCGTCAGCTTCAGCCATGACGGCAAGATCGTGGCGGCCCAGTTCAATGTGGAAGGGCGCAATGAGCTTCGCTTGTTCGACGCTGCTAGCGCCAAGCCCCTGCCCACGCCGCGCCTGCCGGCCGGCAATCTGGGCGCCGCCTACTTTGACCATGGTCGTGGCGAGTTGGCTTTCAGCATCAACAATGCGCAAGGCCCTAGCCAGGTCTATAGCCTGAATCTGGCCAAGTCGGCGAAGGCGGGCAAGGCACAGATTGAGGCCTGGACCCAGTCCTACGCCCCGCCCGGCGTGGACACCGCCAAGTTCCCCGAGCAGCAAATCATCCGCTGGAAGAGCTTTGATGGCCTGAGCATTTCGGGCCTGCTGACCCAGCCGCCGGCCGATAAGTTCCCCGGCAAGCGCCCGGTCTTGATCTCTATCCACGGCGGCCCAGAAGGCCAGGCCAGCATCGGCTTCCTGGCGCGCAATAACTACTTTGTGATGGAGCAGGGCATCGCCTTGATCCAGCCCAATGTGCGCGGCTCCAGCGGCTTCGGCAAAACCTTCTTGAGCCTGGACAACGGCTTCAAGCGCGAGGACTCGGTCAAGGACATCGGTGCGTTGCTGGACTGGATCGCGACCCAGCCCAATTTGGATGCCTCCCGCGTGCTGATCATGGGTGGCAGCTACGGCGGCTATATGACGCTGGCCACGGCCACGCATTACGCCGACCGGATCGCTGGCTCCATCGATGTGGTGGGCATCTCGCACTTCGTCACCTTCTTGACCAATACCGAGAGCTACCGCCGCGATCTGCGCCGGGTTGAGTATGGCGACGAGCGTGATCCGGCCATGCGTGCGCATCTGGAGCAAATCTCGCCGCTCACCAATGCCAGCAAGATCCGCAAGCCGCTGTTCGTGGTGCAGGGCAAGAATGATCCGCGCGTGCCTTACACCGAGGCCGAGCAGATTGTGGCCAAGGTGCGCGAACTGGGCACGCCGGTTTGGTACCTGCGCGCCGACAACGAAGGCCATGGTTTCTCCCGCAAGGAGAACCAGGACTTCCAGTTCTATTCCATGATTTTGTTCATGCGTGAGACCTTGCTGAAACCCTGAGTCTTGACGGGTCTGGCTGAGGCTGGGGCAGGGTCGGGTCTTGAGCCGCCCTACAATTCCCCGCATGGCCGACCCTACACCCGCTCAAGTACAGCAATACATCGCCGCAGGCTTGCCCTGCGAACACCTGCATGTTGAGGGCGATGGCAGGCATTTCTTTGCCACCATCGTGTCCTCGCAATTCGAAGGCCTCAGCCGCGTGCGCCGCCATCAGCTGGTTTACACCGTGCTGGGCGAGCGCATGAAGGAAGAGATTCATGCCCTATCCATGCAGAAGACCCTGACCCCGGCCGAATGGGCCGCGGCCCAGGGCTGAGGCGATGACGATGATGATTACCCTGGCGCTCTCCAAAGGCCGCATCTTCGAAGAGACCTTGCCCCTGCTGAAGGCAGCTGGCATCACGGTGCTGGAAGATCCGGAAACCTCGCGCAAGCTCATTCTGGCCACCAACAACCCCGCCGTGCGCGTGGTGCTGGTGCGCGCCAGCGATGTGCCCACCTATGTGCAGTACGGCGGCGCCGACCTCGGCGTGGTCGGGCGCGATGTGCTGATCGAGCATGGCGTGGACGGCATGTACCAGCCGCTGGACCTCAATATCGCCCGCTGCCGCATGAGCGTGGCGGTGCGCGATGACTTCGACTATGCGGGCGCCGTCAAGCAGGGTTCGCGCCTGCGCGTTGCCACCAAATACACCGAAATCGCCCGCCAGCATTTCGCCGACAAGGGCGTGCACGTCGATCTGATCAAGCTCTACGGTTCGATGGAGTTGGCGCCGCTGACCGGCTTGGCCGATGCCATCGTTGACCTGGTGTCCACCGGCAACACGCTCAAGGCCAATCATCTGGTCGAGGTGGAGCAGATCATGGATATCTCCTCCCGCCTGGTGGTCAATCAGGCCGCGCTCAAGCTCAAGCAAGAGCCGCTGCGTCGCATGATCGACGCCTTCGCTTCCGCCATCGTTAAGTAAACACCCCACCCGTCCGAGCCCACCCAGTCCATGTTGAATCTGCGCCAACTCAGCACCGCCTCCGCCACTTTTGAAGCCGAGTTCCAGCGGGTGCTGCATTGGTCGGCGGAAACAGATGCGGGCATCGAAACCCGGGTGGCCGAGATCCTGGCCGATGTGCGCGCCCGTGGCGACGCCGCCGTGCTGGACTACACCGCACGCTTTGATCAGCTCAGCGTCAGCAGCATGAGCGAGCTGGAGCTGACTCGGGACGAGCTGAAAGCGGCTTTTGATGCCATCACCCCCGCCCAACGCACGGCTTTGCAAGCCGCTGCGGCGCGGGTGCGCAGCTATCACGAGCTGCAAAAACAGCACTCCGGCTTGAGCTGGAGCTACCGCGATGCTGACGGCAATCTGCTCGGGCAAAAAGTGACCCCGCTGGACCGTGTGGGCATCTATGTGCCCGGCGGCAAGGCGGCTTATCCCAGTAGCGTGCTGATGAACGCCATCCCCGCCCATGTGGCCGGCGTGCCTGAAATCATCATGGTGGTGCCCACGCCCAAGGGCGAGAAGAACCCCCTGGTCTTGGCCGCGGCCTATGTGGCCGGCGTCAGCCGCGCCTTCACCGTCGGCGGCTCGCAGGCGGTGGCGGCCTTGGCCTACGGCACGGCCACCATCCCGCGCGTGGACAAGATCACCGGCCCCGGCAACGCCTATGTGGCCAGCGCCAAAAAGCATGTGTTCGGCCAAGTCGGCATCGACATGATTGCCGGCCCCAGCGAGATTCTGGTGCTGGCCGATGGCAGCACGCCGCCCGACTGGGTGGCGATGGATTTGTTCAGCCAGGCCGAGCATGACGAGCTGGCGCAGAGTATTCTGCTGTGCCCCGATGCCGATTACATCGCCCGCGTGGCCGAGGCGATCGAGCGCCTCTTGCCCACCATGCCGCGCCAGGCGGTGATTCGCGCCTCGCTGGAAGGGCGCGGCGCCTTGATCCACACCCGCTCGATGGACGAGGCCTGCGAGATCAGCAACCGCATTGCGCCCGAGCATCTGGAAGTGTCCAGCAGCGAGCCGCATCGCTGGGAGCCGCAGCTGCGTCACGCCGGAGCGATCTTCCTGGGCGCTTTCACCAGCGAGTCCCTGGGTGACTACTGCGCCGGCCCCAACCATGTGCTGCCCACCTCGGGCACGGCGCGGTTTTCATCGCCGCTGGGCGTGTATGACTTCCAAAAGCGCAGCAGCCTGATCGAGGTTAGTGAAGCCGGGGCGCAAATTCTGGGCCCCATCGCCGCTGAGCTGGCTTATGGCGAAGGGCTGCAGGCGCATGCCCGCGCAGCGGAGCTGCGCTTGAAGGGTTAAGCGGAGCTGCGCCTGAAGGGCAAATTGGCGGCCCCGCGCTTGAAGCGCGAGAGAGCGGCCTGGCCGCTAAAGCCGCAGACCGCCTAGCTGCGCCGGCGAGTAAGCCCAAGCAGCCCTAGTCCCAGGGCCAGTAGCGCATAGCTGGCGGGCTCGGGCACGGCGGTGGTCAAAAAATCGTGCCCACTCAAGCCCGTGGTGTTGAGCCCGCTGTCCGAAGGGCTGAGCTGATAGTAGGCCGAGTGATAAAAATCGGCTTCGGTGCTGCGCCCGGTCTGGGCGTAAGAACCTACGTCGGCCCCTGCGTAAAGCATGCCGTTGATGCTCAGCGTGTGCCCGACCTGGGTGTTCAGCACCAAGGAGTAGACGCCTGTGGCCTGGGTGCTTGCATTCCAGCTCAAGATGCTGGTCTCCCCGCTCTCGCGATCCCGCAGCCTCATCTCGGCAATGCCACTGGCGCTGAGATAGCCGCCCAGCTCAAAATTGGGTGAGGACAGCGTGCCATTGATGGTGAAGTCCATGCGATAGCTCACCGGCGTGCCGATGGCCAGCGTGTTGCTGCTGACCACCAAGGTATCGAAGAAGCTGGCTTGCGCCGTGCCGTTCCCGTAACCGTATTGCACCAGATGGCCCTGGGCGTCATAGCCGTAGGGGTAGCTGGCGAAGGCGTAGGCCTTGAGCATGCCGATGCTGGCCAAGACCTTGGCGCTTGCCTTGCCGCCGCTGACCACCTGGGCCTGGGTATCCAGGCTGTTCAAGGTCAGGGCCTGGGGTTTATCGAGCCAGTCGAAGTTTTGGAAGTCGGTCTTGTCGTCGTTGTGCAGAAAATCTGCCGCGTGGCTGCGGGTGTAGGCGCTGAGTTGGTAGGACTGGGCTTGCGCATGGCTCATGCTGGCCAGGAGGATGAGGGCGGCCAAGGCCGGCTGTAGGCTTGAATGCCGGGCTGAAGGTCGGGCTGTCGAGAAATGCTGTGACATGCGATTGACTCCTTTGGGTGGCCCGAGCGCGGTGCAACAAGGGTGCACCAATCTATTCCTATCGCAGTCAGCGCCTAGCCCCTAGCTATTGGGGGTCTTGATGACACGAACTTCGTGTTGCACGAACTTCGTGTTAATCTTGCGGACAATGAATTTGATCAGCGCTTGCCTGGGCGCAGCTCGCTCGGTCCGGCACACAGAACCCGCTTAATCAGTTGGTGCCCGAGCTCGCTGCGCTCGGTCCGGCACACAAGACATGAAAAACGTCACCGTCAGCATGGAAGACAGCGTCGCCGAATGGGCACGGCTGGAGGCCGCCAGGCGCAATACCAGCGTCTCGCGCCTGGTGGGTGAGATGCTGGCCGAGAAAATGCGGCATGACGATGCTTATGAGCGCGCCATGCAGGATTGGTTGCATCGCGAGCGCTCCTGGGTGTCTGACGGCCAGGCTTATCCGCAGCGGAGCGCTGCCAAATGAGCGCCTTGCCGCTCGCCAGTGAAGGCTTTGTCTTCGTCGATACCTCCGTGCTGATCTGCAGCGAGGATGGCGCCGATGAGGCCGCCCGCGCGGCCGTGATGGACTGGCTGCGCGTGCTTTGGCTGCGGCGTCTGGGCCGGGTCTCGACCCAGGTGCTGAACGACTTTTATGCCCAGGTCACCACCCGCATCACACCGCCCATGCCCAATGGCGACGCGCGCGCCGAGGTGCGGCGTTATCAGCGCTGGCAGCCCTGGGCGATTGACCATGCGACGGTGGAAAGCGCCTGGTCCATCGAGAGCCGTTTCGGCCTGCCTTATGTCGACGCGCTGATCGTGGCCGCCGCCAAGGCGCAGGGCTGCAGCTTGCTGTTGAGCCTGGAGTTGCCGGCGGAGTTGCAGCTCGACAGTGTGCAAATCATCAACCCCCTTTTGACCAGCCCCAGCAGCAAGGGCTTTTTGCCATGACCATCAGCCCGCGTTTGAATCAAGCCCTGCAAAGCGTGCGCGAAGACGTGCGGGCCACCCAGGCCTATGCCGTGGCGCCAAGCCATGGCCTGGTCAAGCTGGACGTGATGGAGAACCCCTTTCGCTTGCCGCCCGAGCTGCAGCAAGCGTTGGGCGAGCGCTTGGGTGCCGTCGCGATCAACCGTTATCCGGCCGAGAGCACCGCAACGCTGGCGGCCGCGCTGGCTCGCCACGCCAAGATGCCGGTAGGTTGCGCCATCACCTTGGGCAATGGCTCGGACGAGCTGATCACCATGCTCAGCATGGCGCTGAGCCGCTCCGGCGCCGTGGTGCTGTCGCCTGAGCCCAGCTTTGTGATGTACGAGATTTCGGCCCGCTACCAAGGCCTCAAATACGTTGGCGTGCCGCTGCGCAGCGAGGACTTCGCCCTGGACGGCCCGGCCATGCTGGCAGCCATTGCCGAGCATCAGCCCGCGCTGATTTACCTGGCTTACCCGAACAACCCGACCGGCAACCTGTGGGATGCCGCGGTGATCGAGCAAATCATCGAGGCCGCGCCCGGCCTGGTGGTGATGGACGAGGCCTACCAGCCCTTTGCCAGCAGCGATGCCATGCATTGGCTAAGCCGTTACCCGCAGCTGCTGGTGATGCGCACCATGAGCAAGTTCGGCCTGGCGGGTGTGCGCATCGGCTACTTGATCGGCCAGCAAGCCCTGGTGGCTGAGATCGACAAGGTGCGCCCACCTTTCAACATCAGCGTGCTGAATGCCGAGGCCGGCTTGTTTGCGCTGGAACATGCCGAGGTTTATGCCGCCCAAGCCGCCGAGCTGCGGGCGCAGCGCGAAGTGCTGTTTGCGGCGCTGCAGAGCTTGCCCGGCGTGCAGCCCTATCCCAGCCAGGGCAATATGATTTTGACGCGCGTGCCGGACGCGCCGGCACTGTTCGCGGCGCTGAAGGCGCGCGGCGTGCTGGTCAAGAATTCCTCGGCCGCCCACCCCCTGTTGAAGAATTGCCTGCGCATCACGGTGGGCACGGCAGATGAGAACCAGGCCTTGCTGGCCGCGCTGAAAGAGAGCCTTTGATGACCACGACCTCCTCACCCTCAACTTCACCACGCATTGCCGAGATCAGCCGTAACACCAAGGAAACGCAGATCACCGTGCGCGTCAATCTTGACGGCACGGGCGAGGCCAAGCTCAGCACCGGCATCGGCTTCTTTGACCATATGCTGGACCAGATCGCCCGCCACGGCATGATCGATCTGGACATTGACGCCAAGGGCGATTTGCATATCGACGGCCACCACACGGTGGAAGACGTGGGCATCACCCTCGGCCTGGCGGTGGCGCAAGCGATTGGCGACAAAAAAGGCCTGACGCGCTACGGCCACAGCTATGTGCCGCTGGACGAAGCGCTGTCGCGCGTGGTGGTGGATTTTTCCGGCCGCCCCGGCCTGGCCATGGACGTGAAGTTCACCGCCGGCAGCATCGGTGCCTTTGACACCCAACTGGCGTTCGAGTTCTTCCAGGGCTTCGTCAACCACGCCGGCGTCAGCCTGCATGTGGACAATCTGAAGGGGCATAACGCCCATCATCAGTGTGAGACCATCTTCAAGGCCTTTGGCCGCGCGCTGCGCATGGCGATGACGCTGGACCCGCGCTCGGCCGGCGTGATTCCGTCAACCAAGGGAACGCTCTGACATGACTAGAACCGTGGCCGTCGTTGATTACGGCATGGGCAATCTGCGTTCGGTCTCGCAGGCCGTGCTGCATGTGGCGCAAGACTCGGGCCTGGAGGTGGTGATCACCGCCAACCCCGAACAGGTCTACGCCGCCGAGCGGGTGGTGTTGCCCGGCCAAGGTGCCATGCGCGACTGCATGCGCGAATTGGCTGATTCCGGCTTGAAGGAAGCGGTGCTGGACGCCGCCGCCCGCAAGCCGTTGATGGGCGTGTGCGTGGGCATGCAAATGCTGCTCGATCACAGCGAAGAGCAAGACACGCCGGGCCTGGGCCTGATTCCCGGCAAGGTGAAGCGCTTTCAGCTGGAGGGCCAGATCCAGCCCGATGGCAGCCGCTACAAAGTGCCGCAGATGGGCTGGAATCAGGTTCGCCAAGCGCGGCCCCATGCCATCTGGGCGGGGGTGCCCGATCAGTCCTGGTTCTACTTCGTGCACAGCTACTACGCCGCGCCGTTAGATGCGCACCACAGCGCCGGGGAATGCGATTACGGCGCACGCTTTACCTGCGCGGTCGCCCGGGATAATATTTTCGCCACCCAATTCCACCCCGAGAAAAGTGCTGCCCTGGGTCTTGCCCTGTACCGAAACTTCCTGCACTGGAAGCCCTGAGCCTTGCCAAGAATGCCTCAGCTCTTGGCCGCGCCGCAGACACCTTCTCAGCTCCCTCCCACTTCCCTTCATCCCCACCACCTCACTCGGCCATGCTGCTGATACCTGCTATTGACCTGAAAGACGGTCGCTGCGTTCGCCTCAAACAAGGCGATATGAACGACTCCACCACCTTTGGCGAGGACCCCGCCGCAATGGCCAGGCGCTGGCTGGATGCGGGCGCCCGGCGCTTGCATCTGGTCGACCTGAATGGCGCGTTTGCGGGCAAGCCCGTGAATGAGGCTGCCATCAAGGCCATCTTGCGCGAGGTGGGGGACGAGATCCCCGTGCAGCTGGGTGGCGGCATCCGCGACCTCGACACCATCGAACGCTATCTGGACAGCGGCATCAGCTACGTCATCATCGGCACCGCCGCCGTCAAGAGCCCGGGCTTCTTGAAAGACGCCTGCTCGGCCTTTGGCGGCCACATCATCGTGGGCCTGGATGCCAAGGACGGCAAGGTCGCCACCGATGGTTGGAGCAAGCTGACCGGTCACGAAGTGATCGACCTGGCCCGCAAGTTCGAGGACTACGGTGTGGAAGGTGTGATCTACACCGACATCGGCCGCGACGGCATGCTCAGCGGCGTCAATATCGAAGCCACGGTCAAGCTGGCGCAGGCGCTGACGATCCCCGTCATTGCCTCCGGCGGCCTGTCCAATCTGGCCGACATCAAGGCCTTGTGCGAGGTGGAGCGCGAGGGCGTTGAAGGCGTCATCTGCGGCCGCGCCATCTACACCGGTGACCTCGATCTGGCCGCCGGCCAGAAGCTGGCCGACGAGTGGGTCGACGGCGAGGAATGAGTGTTTCGGGCGGCTCTCTCGCCGCCCGCCTCTTAGTCTCAGATTCTCAGTTTTAGTCCAATGAACGGCGGGCCCAGGTCCGCTTGATACGTTCATCACCCGCCTGAAGTGATGGGGCGATTTCACCCCGCCCCGAGAAAAGAACAGCCCATGCTCGCCAAACGCATCATTCCCTGCCTCGACGTGACCGGTGGTCGCGTCGTCAAGGGCGTCAATTTCACCGAGCTGCGCGATGCCGGCGACCCGGTGGAAATCGCCGCCCGCTACAACGAGCAGGGCGCCGACGAGCTGACCTTTCTGGACATCACCGCCACTTCGGATGGGCGCGATCTGATCCTGCACATCATCGAAGCCGTGGCGAGCCAAGTCTTCATCCCCCTGACGGTGGGTGGCGGCGTGCGCGAGGTGGCCGATGTGCGCCGGCTCTTGAACGCGGGTGCCGACAAGGTCTCCTTCAACTCGGCCGCGATTGCGAATCCGCAGGTGATTCGGGATGCGTCCGAAAAATACGGCGCGCAGTGCATCGTCGTGGCCATCGACGCCAAGCGCCGCCAGGGCGATGACCTGGCCGCACGCGGCCCGGGCTGGGACATCTACAGCCACGGCGGCCGCAAGAACGTTGGCCTCGACGCGGTGGCCTGGGCGCGCCAGATGGCCGCGTACGGCGCCGGTGAAATTCTGCTCACCAGCATGGACCGTGATGGCACCCGCAGCGGCTTCGACCTGGAACTGACCCGCGCGGTCAGTGATGCGGTGTCGGTGCCGGTGATTGCCTCCGGCGGCGTGGGTTCGCTGGAAGATCTGGCCGATGGCGTGCAAATCGGCGGCGCCGACGCGGTGCTGGCCGCCAGCATCTTCCACTACGGCCATCACACCGTGGGCGAGGCCAAGGCCTTGATGGCGGCTCGTGGCATTCCGGTGCGACTGTGAATTTCCGGCCAGCTCTATGAACCGCCCCCGTTCCAGCGTTGCCGCCAAGGCAAAAGCCGCCCACACTCAAAAAGCGGCCGGCGGCCCGCGCATGGCCGCGCGCGAGGTGCGCATCATCGGCGGGCAATGGAAGCGCTCCAAGCTGCCGGTGGCTGACAAGCCGGGTCTGCGCCCCACGCCCGACCGCGTGCGCGAAACCTTGTTCAACTGGCTGGGCCAGGACCTTGACGGCTGGCACGTGCTGGACGCTTTTGCCGGCAGTGGTGCCCTGGGTTTTGAGGCCGCTTCGCGCGGCGCGACCGAGGTCGTGCTCTTGGAGCGTGACGCCGAATTGGCCCGCAGCCTGAACAGCAGCCGCGAGCGTTTGAAGGCTTCCAATATGCGGGTCGAATGCACCGACTCGCTGGCTTGGCTGGCGCGCCATGCGGCACCGCGATTCGAGCTGGTGTTGCTGGACCCGCCCTTTGGCCTCGATCTGTATTTGCCCGCCTTGGCCGCCGCCGTGCCGCTGCTGACGCTGGGTGGCTTCATTTATCTGGAAGCCGGCGAGCCGATCGAAGCGCCGGCGGAGCTGGGCCTGGAGCAGCTGCGTTCGGGCAAAGCGGGTGCCGTTCACTTCCAGCTCTTGCAGCGTTCGGGCGCGCCGATCTAATCCAGTTGGTGCAAGGCGCCCGCTTGGCTAAGGGGTGATGCGCGAGCCAGCGCCCGGGTTTGGCCTGGCCCAGGGGATAATCGCCCACCTCGAATGGAGCCTTTGCCTTGACCTCTGTCACCGTACTCACCGCCGTTTATCCCGGCACCTTCGATCCCATGACCCTGGGCCATGAGGATCTGATGCGCCGCGCCAGCCGCTTGTTTGAGCGCCTGATCGTGGCGGTGGCGGCCGGCCATCACAAGCGCACCATGTTCAGCATCGAAGAGCGGCTGGAAATCGCCACCGAGCTGGCGGCCAAATACCCCAATGTGGAAGTGATTCCCTTCCGCGGCTTGCTGCGCAACTTCGTGGTGGAGCATGGCGGCAAGGTGGTGGTGCGCGGCCTGCGTGCCGTCAGCGACTTCGAATACGAATTCCAGATGGCCGGCATGAACCGCCAGCTGATGCCCGATGTGGAAACGGTGTTCTTGACGCCTTCGGATCAGTTCCAGTTCATCTCCGGCACCTTTGTGCGCGAGATCGCCAGCCTGGGCGGCGATGTGTCCAAGTTTGTTTCCCCTTCGGTGCGCGAGCGTTTGCTTGAGCGCATCAAGGGTGAGTGAGGGTTCGTCATGGCTTTGATGATCACGGATGAATGCATCAATTGCGATGTATGCGAGCCCGAATGCCCGAACGAAGCGATTTCGATGGGCGAGGAGTTCTATCAAATCGAGCCCAGCAAGTGCACCGAATGCGTGGGTCATTTCGATGAGCCGCAATGCGTGCAGCTGTGCCCGGTGGCCTGCATCCCGGTCAACCCGGCTTTTGTTGAAGGCCAGGAAACCTTGATGGCCAAGTATCTGCGGCTGACGGCGGCGAAGGCCTGAAGCGGCCTGTGCGCCGCCGCCAAACATCAAATCTCTGACACCTGCCCCGGCTGAAACTGCCGGCATTCGCCATAGCCCGGCGGGCGTGGCCAGCTGGTGGCTTGGGGTAGGGCATCGCCATGCTCACTGAGCCATTGCCGAGCCAACATCCAGCCGCCATGGCTGACGATCAGCGCGCCGGCCGGCAGCGGCCAGGCTTGCACGCGTTGGAGCATGTGCGCCAGTGACTCACCGCCGCCGGGCGCGTGGGCGCTGAAGTTATTCACCCATGCGTCCACCTCGGCTTGGCTGATCTGCGTCCATGCGAGGCCGTCCCAGGTGCCGAAGTCCAGCTCCAGCAGGGCAGGATCGCGGTGATGTTGCCAACCCCAGCGGCGTAGCCAAACACCCACGCTGGCACAGCGTTGCAGTGGCGAGGTGATGACCCGGTTCGGCAGGCGCTCCCGCCGCGCCAAAGCCTGAATGCGCCTGGCCAAGCGTTTGGCGCGGCGCCAGTGCACCGGCAAATCGCTGCGCGCTCCCACACACAGGCCGGCCGCACCCTCGGGCTTGGGGTGGCGCCAGACGCGTGCCGGGGCTTGCGGCGCACTCATGTGAACACGCCCACCAGGGCCAGCAGGCTCAACAGAATCACCAGCTCGACGATCTGCTGGGTGGCGCCCAAGTTGTCACCGGTGTAGCCGCCCAGGCGGCGCTCCAGCCAGCTTTGCATGGCCAAGGTCGCCGCGCCACCGGCCACCCAGGCGGCGCACAGGCCGGGCACCCAGGCGGAGTCGTACGCGGCCATCAAGCCGCTCAGCAACAACAGCCAGGCCAGGCCGAAATACAGCGTGCCGCTGCTGGCCTGCGTGGCCAGAGGCTTGGCTTTGGCATGGTCGGCGTCACCCGCGTAGGCCGAGGCGCTCATCAGCCAGACGGGCGCCAGGCGTGAGGCGCTGTGGGCCCACACCAGGGCGGCCAGGCCCAGGTGGGGGTCGGCTTCCAGCAAGGCCAGCAAGGCTGCGGCTTTGAGACCGAGCATCAGGATCAGGCCCAGCGCGCCATAGCTGCCGATGCGCGAGTCCTTCATGATCAGCAGCGCCTTCTCGCGGCTGACCGCGCCGCCCAGGCCGTCGCAGGTATCGGCCCAGCCGTCTTCGTGGAAGCCGCCGGTCAGCCAGACGCTGGCGGCAATGCTCAGGCCCACCGCGATGCTGGCCGGCCAAATCCAACTGGCCGCCCACAGCACGGCTGCCGCAAACAAGCCCACCAGCGTGCCCACCACCGGGAAGTAGCGTGCGCATTGCTGCAGCCAAGCCGGCTCGAAGCCGACCCAGGCCGGCACCGGGCAGCGGGTGAAGAACTGCAGGGCGATGAAGAAGAGGCGGACTTGGTGCAAGAGATGGCGCATGGTGGCGAGCGTATCCGAGGCCGTGCTTGATTAAGCCGCTTCCTTCTCGCTCACTCCGGCCGAAGCAAAGCTGGCCATCTCGCTCATGATCCGGCAGCTCGACTCCAGCAGCGGCCAGGCCAGGGCGGCGCCCGAGCCTTCGCCCAGGCGCAGGCCCAGGTTCAGCAAGGGTGTGGCGCCGCAGGCTTGCAGCATCAGGGTGTGGCCGCGCTCTTCGGAATGGTGCGCAAACACGCAGCGTTCCAGCACAGCCGGCTGCAGGCGCGCGGCCACCAGCACGGCGGCGCTGGTGATGAAGCCGTCCACCACGATCACGCGGCGCTCCAGCGCGGCTTGCAAAATGGCACCCACCATCATCGCGATCTCGAAGCCGCCGAAGGCAGCCAGGGCCTGCAAAGGCTCTTTGGCGTACGCATGTTTTTGCAGCACGGTGTCCAGTACGCTGATCTTGCGCGTCAGGCCAGCGTCGTCCAGGCCGGTGCCGCGGCCGGCGCATTCGGCAATCGGGGCGCCGCTCAGGCGGGCCAGCAGCAGGGCCGCGCTGGAGGTATTGCCGATGCCCATTTCGCCCAGCAGCAGCGCATTGCCCGGGCGCTGGCGCAGCAGGTTCTTGCCGGCGGCGATGGCGGTGGCGCATTGATCAATGCTCATGGCGCTGTGTAGGGTGGCGTCCTGCGTGCCCTTGGCGATCTTGGCGATGATCAGGCCCGGGCGTGGCGCAAAGTCATGGGCCACGCCGGCGTCCACCACCGTCATCTCCAGCCCATGCTGGCGCGCCAGCACGCTGACGGCGGCGCCGCCGGCCAGGAAGTTTTCCACCATCTGCCAGGTCACTTCGCTGGGGAAGGCCGACACGCCCTGCGCCGTCAGGCCATGGTCACCGGCAAACACCATCAGCTGCGGATCGCGCAGTTGCGGGCTCAGGCTGCCCTGAATCAGACCCAGGCGCAGCATCAAGCCTTCCAGCAGGCCCAGCGAGCCCAGCGGCTTGGTCTTGCCGTCGATACGCTCTTGCAAGGCGGTGCTCAGGGCGGCGTCGGCCAGGGAGGGAATGGTGGGGATCAGGTCTTGCATCATGCGGGGGACTCGGTATCGGTGAGGCTTTGCAGGGCGGCCAATACCTGGCCGGCCCCGCGTGTGATGGCCGTGGGGCCGGGCGACAAAATGTCGGCGGATTTGATTTCAATCAGGCGGCCGCCCAGCTCGGCAAAGCCGGGCCGCGCTAGCACCTTGTCGGGCGCGAAGCGCTTGCCGCACCAAGAGCCGAGGATCAGCTCGGGGCGTTGGGCCAGCACCTCGCTGGGCGAGACGATGCGTTGTTTGGCAAAGCCGGCTTGGGCACGTTCGGCGAAGACATCCTCGCCACCGGCCAGCTGAATGATTTCGCTGACCCAACCGATGCCGCAAATCATGGGCTCGTCCCATTCTTCGAAATAGACCCGCGGGCGGCGTGGCAGGCGGGCCGCAGCGGCGGCAATCTCATCCTGGCGGGCCTGCAATTCGGCGCAGAGGGTCAGGGCTTGCACTTGCCGATTCACCAGCTCGCCCAGGCGCAGCACCATGGCGTGGATGCCGGCCAGGCTGCGCTGGTCGAACCACAGCGTGGCCAGGCCGGCGCGCTCGCATTCCTCCAGCAAGGGCCGCTGCAGGTCTGAAAAGCCAATCACCAGATCGGGCTGCACGGCCGTGATCTTCTCCAGCTTCATGCTGGAAAAGCCGCTGATCTTGGGCTTTTCCTGGCGCGCCTCGGGCGGGTAGACGGTGTAGCCGGAGATGCCGGCGATATGCGCTTGCGCGCCCAGGCGGTAAAGCGTGTCCACCGCCTCCGTGGATAGGCAGGCGATGCGTTGCGGGATGGCCTGGCCTTGGCTTGTTGCTTGAGTCATGGCGCGTCCAGCAAGCCCGCCAGCACGCCGGGGGCAAAGTGTTGATCGACGTAGTCGGCGAGGCCCTCGAACACCGAGTCCAGGCTGGGCGTGGCGGCGCCGAACAGGGCGCGCATTACCAAAGGGTCCTCGAACAGGCCGTGGGCATAGCAGCCCAGCACCGAGCCGGCTTGCCAGCCAATCACCTCGCCGCTGTCGCTCAAGACGGCCGGCTGGGCCGGGGCCAGGCTAGGGTGTTGGGCGCTGCGGCCATGGTGAATTTCATAACCTTGGGCCTGCACGGCGCTCAAGTCACCCCAAGGCGCGGTCAGCGCGCTGAAGCGCAGCTGGGCCGGGCGCAACAGTTTCTCGCGCTCGAACTGGGTGACCAGGGGCAGCAGGCCCAAGCCCGGCGCATTGCCGTCCAGACCAAAGGGGTCCAGCAGGCTTTCGCCCAGCATTTGCAGGCCGCCGCAGATGCCCAGCACCCTTTTGCCGGCCGCTGCGTGTTGGGCCACGGCCAGGTCCAGGCCTTGCGCGCGCAGCCAGGCCAAGTCGGCTGCCACGGCCTTGGAGCCGGGCAGGATGATGAGGTCAGCGTCCACCAGTCCTGCCGGTTCGCGCACCCAGCTCAGGCGCACCTGGGGCAGGCCGCGCAGGGGCTGGAATTCGTCCAGATTGGACAGGCGCGGGTAGGCGATGATGGCAATCTTCATCACGCCTGGGCCACCGCCGCCGGTGCAGCCGTCGTCGAAAACGCCGTCTTCTTCCGGCAGGCCGTGGCCGCGCCACATCGGCAGCACCGCCACGGTGGGCACGCCCGTCAAGGCTTGCAGCTGCTCGGGGCCGGGGGCCAGCAGGCTGGCATCACCGCGGAAGCGATTCAACACATAACCGCGAATCAAAGTGCGTTCATGCGCGGGCAGCAATTGGTGGGTGCCGTAGAGATGGGCAAAGGCGCCGCCACGGTCGATATCGGTGACCAGCAGGCAGGCGGCTTGCACTTCCAGCGCGGTGCGCATGTTCACGTAGTCGCTGGCATGCAGATTGATTTCGGCGGGCGAGCCCGCGCCTTCAATCACCACCACATCGTTCTCCGCCATCAGCTCATGCAGGGCCGGGCGGGCGCGCAGCCAGAGCTTTTCGCTGCGCTCGCGCCAGGGCATCTCGGTCAGGGCGGTGTCCACCTCGCCCAAGACAATCACCTGCGAGGCGGTGTCTTTCTCGGGCTTGAGCAGGACCGGGTTCATGCGCACCTCGGGCGTGCGGCGCGCGGCCAGGGCTTGGAAGTATTGGGCCGAGCCAATCTCGCCCATCGCGCCTTGCAAGCCCTGCACAACACGGGCGTTATTGCTCATGTTCTGCGCCTTGAAGGGGGCCACCTTCAGGCCTTGGCGCGCATACCAGCGGCATAGCGCGGTGGCCAGCCAGCTTTTGCCGGCACCGCTGGTGGTGCCCAGCACCATGACTGCTTTGGCGCGACTCATTGTGTTTTCAACTCCTCTTGCAGGGCTGCGCGCAGCGCCGCTTGTGATTCGGGGGGCTGGACCGACAGGCGGACCCAGCCTGGCAGGCCAAAGCTTTGCGCGTCGCGCAGCTTGATGCCGCCGTCGTTGTGGCTATTGCGCAGGCGCTGCAGGCAAAGCGCCTGGCTGGGCCGGGCCAGCCAAAAATTGCTGCAGCTGGGGGTTTGTTGCCAATCCAACTCGGCCAGCATCTGCTGCTGCGCCGCTTGCCAGCCGCGCAGCACGCTCCTGACCTCGCTCAAATGGCGGCGGGTGTCTTCGCTATGCCAATGCATCAGCAAGGCGCAGCCTTCGCTGGACAAAACCCAGCTGGGGGCCACCGCCTGGGCGTGCGCCAGCAGGCGATCAGCTTGAGCTGGCGCCAGCAGATAGGCCGCGCGCACGCCGGTCAGGCCCAAGGCCTTGTTGGGGCAATGCAGGCGCCAGGCTTGTGCCGCCAAATCGGCGGGCAGCTGGCTGTGGCCATGCAGGCGCAGGGGCTCGTAAGCCTGGTCGATGGCCAGGCTGGCCTTGGCGGCTTGCAGGGCCAGGCTCAGCGCTTGCCATTCCTCGCCAGACAGCGTGCTGCCGCTCGGGTTGCAGGGCTCGCAGACCCACACTAAGTCAGCATCGGCCAGGCCCTGGCAAAGTTCCGTGATGCTGCGGTAGCTGCGCACCTTCATGTTCAATGCCAGGGCGGCCGCCGCGTAATCACCAAAGCCCGGCTGCGGCACCCAAACGCAGCGGCTGCCGGCCAGCAGCGCCGCCAGGCTGAGCCGGCGAATGGCCTCGGCGCCGCCGGAGCAGGGCAGCACGCGCTCGGGTTCAACACCGGTCGCGGCGCCCAGCTGCGCGCGCAGCGCGGTGTAGGCGGGGTCCGGGTAGCGCTCACGCTCGGCGCCCAGCACGGCCGCCAGCAGCGGCGGCGGCGGGCCCAAGGGGCTGGCGTTGCTGGAAAAATCGTGCGCCACGGCGGGCCCGGCGTCGCTGCCGCCATGCTCGTTCAGCCTCATGGCAACCTCAGCACAAAAGCGCCAAAGGCCAGCAGCGCGGTCGACTTCAGCATGGCAGACAGTGCCAAGCCGTAGGCCCGGGCGATGGCGCTGCTGTCGGGCTCGCTACCGGTGGGGTTGAGTTCGTAAGTTCCCGGTTTGGCCAGGCGCAGATTCAGGCGCAAAGCCATGGCGCCCATGGGCCAGCCGCCGTTGGGTGACGGTGTTTTGCGCGCCTCGCGGCGCAGCTTTGTGAGCCAGTGCAGGCGCCAGCTCAGCAGGGCCAGGCCGGTGATGCGGGCCGGCAGCCAAGACAGCCAGTCGTCTGCCCAGGCGGCCCATTTGCCGGCCCATTCCCAGCGGCCGTGGTAGCCCCACATGGCATCCGCCGTGTTGGCGAAGCGGTAGAGCGCCGCGCCCGGCAGGCCCGCGACCATGAACCAGAAAAGCGGTGCCACGACCGAGTCATTGAGGTTCTCGGCCAGGGTTTCGATGGCGGCCTCGCGCACTTCCGCCGCGCTCAGCGCCGAGGTGTCGCGGCTGACCAAGCGGGACAGGCGCGCCCGCCCGGCCTCCAGGGAGTCCTGCAAGGCCAGCTCCACCGCCGCCACTTCCTCACTCAGCATGCGCCAAGACAGCAAGGGCTTGAGCATCAAGCCCAGCAGCAGGGCGCAGCCCAGCATGCGGCCGCTGGCCTGCCAGGGCTCCACGCCGCGGATCAGGCCGGTCTCCAGCATCACCGTCGCGGCCACAACCAAGAGTGCGCCTAGCCACCAACGCAAGGCCCCTGCCGTAAAGCCGGCCGCTGGCCCCAGTGACTGCAGCCATTGCGAGCCGCGCTGCAGATAAGCGCCCATGCCCACCACCGGATGCGCCCACACCGGCGGTTCGCCAAACAGGCGGTCCACCAGCAAGGCCACCAGCATGGCCAGCGGCAGCAGCAGGGCCATGCTCATCAGTCTTCAATACCGCGTTGGGCCGGCACACCGGCCTTGAAGTGATGCTTGATCAAAGCCATCTCGGTGACGGTGTCGGCCAACTCAATCAGCTCCTCCGGCGCGTTGCGGCCGGTCAGCACCACATGCACATGGGCAGGCCGCTCGCGCAAGGCTTGCAGCACCGGCTCCAGCGGCAGCCAGCCATAGCGCAGCGGATACATGATCTCGTCCAGTACGACCAGGAAATGCTCACCAGCGGCAATCGTCGCGGCGGCACGTTCCCAGCCGTCGCGCGCCAGTTGCGCGCTGTGTTCCAGGTCCTTGCTCTTCCAGCTGAAGCCGTCGCCCAAGCCTTCGATGGGCACACCGAGTTGTTCGAACAGGCGGTGCTCGCCGAAGCGGGCGCTGGGCACTTTCATGAATTGATAGATCTTCACCGCCTTGCCACGGCCATGTGCGCGCAGGGCCAGGCCAAAGGCGGCCGTGCTCTTGCCCTTGCCGTCGCCGGTGTGGACCAGGATCAGGCCGCGTCGCTCGGCGGTGGGGATGATGCGTTCGCGGTCGACTGGGGGTTGTTCGATTTGCATGGTTTCAGGCTCAGGGCTGGCCGCCGAAGAAGGCCGCCACAGCGGCCGGGTTCGAGGCGAAATAGTGGTGGATATAGCTGGCGCGCAGGGAACCCTGTTGGTAGAGCGATTCAGTCGTGCGCCCGCCATTGGGGTTGTGGGCGGTGGCGATCGCCGGCAGCGGCGTGCCCAGGGTTGAGTAGTGGAAGCTGTGGCCGCGCAGCGGGCCTTCGGGCCAGTCGATGGCTTGCAGGCCAAGGGCGGCCAGGCGGCTTTGCATGCGGGCGCTGCCTGGCATCACACCGGCCATGGCATGGGGCTGGCCATCGACATCCAGCAGCTGATCCAGCAGGCACAGCATGCCGCCGCATTCCGCCAGCAGCGGCCGGCCGGCGGCCAGGTGTTGGCGCAGGTCGGCAAAAAAGCTCGGATGCTGGCGCAGGGTTTGCGCATGCAGCTCCGGGTAGCCGCCGGGCAGCCAGAGTGCGTCGCAGGCCGGCAAGGCCTGACCCTGCAGCGGCGAGAACATCAGCAGCTCGGCGCCCAGCGCGCGCAGGCAGTCCAGATTGGCGGGGTAGATGAAGCTGAAGGCCGCGTCCTGCGCCACCGCGATGCGGCGGCCGGCCAGGGCTTGCGGGTCGGCTTCGGCCAGTGCGCCGGCGAAGCGCTCGGCCGCGCCCTCGAAGCTGACGCGGGGGAATTCAAAGTCAGGCTCCAGCGCGCGGGCGAACTGGTCGGCCCAGGCGTCCAGCTGTGCGTCCAGTTCGGGCAGCTCCAGCGCTTGCACCAGGCCGAGGTGGCGCTCCGGCAGGCTGAGGCTCTCATCGCGCGGCAGGGCGGCCACCAGCGGCAGCTCGGGCGGCAGGCCTTGCGCCACCATCTTGCCGTGGGCGGCGCTGCCGACTCGGTTGGCGACCACGCCGCACACCGACACATCGGCGCGAAAGCGCTGCAGGCCGGTGGCCAGGGCGGCGAAGGTTTGGGCCATGGCCGAGGCGTCGATCACCGCCAGCACCGGCAGGCCGAAGGCGGCCGCCAGGTCGGCGCTGCTGGGATCGCCGTCAAACAAGCCCATCACGCCTTCGACCAGGATCAAGTCCGCGCTCGCCGCCGCTTCGGCCAGAAGGGCGCGGCAGTGATCCAAGCCACCCATGAACAGGTCCAGTTGGTAGACCGGGTGGCCGCTGGCGCGTTCCAGAATCATCGGGTCCAGGTAGTCGGGGCCGGTCTTGAAGACGCGCACGCGGCGGCCCAGGCGGCGCTGCCAGCGGGCGATGGCCGCGGTGACGCTGGTCTTGCCGGAACCGGAGGAGGGCGCGCTGATCA
This sequence comes from Roseateles sp. PN1, assembly GCF_038419725.1. Taxonomy (NCBI): domain Bacteria; kingdom Pseudomonadati; phylum Pseudomonadota; class Betaproteobacteria; order Burkholderiales; family Sphaerotilaceae; genus Roseateles; species Roseateles sp. PN1. The sequence continues at coordinate 154,840 of NZ_JBCARA010000007.1, forward strand.
ACAGCGCTTGGCATTCATTCATGGCGGGCCTTCAAAGGCAGGACATTGCTGGTGGTGGCGGCAACTGAGCGTGGCGTGCTGGCGCTGGATGCCGGCGCACCGGGCAGGGCCAGCCACTGGCCTTGCCACTCGATCAGTTGCAGGCGATGGTCGAATACTTCTTGCAGGGCGGCGCGCGTGGCGGCCTCGGCCGGGCTGCCGCAGTGGCGCACCCGCCCCTCGCTCATCACCACCAGCCAGTCGGCCTGCAGGGCGACATTGAGTTCGTGCAGCACGCTGATCACCGTGTGATCGGCACGCACCTGATCGCGCACGATCTGCAGCCAGTCGGCCTGATGCGGCGGGTCCAGATGGGCCAGGGGCTCGTCCATCATCAGCACCTGGGCCTGCACCGCCAGGGCCCGCGCCAGTAGCACGCGCTGGCGCTCGCCGCCGGACAAAGTGCCCAGGCTGCGGGCGCGCCAGTCCCAGCTTTGGGTTTGGCGCATGGCGGTCTCGACGGCGGCGTGATCGGCCCCGCTTGGCGGGGCCAGCCAGGCGCGGTGCGGCAGACGGCCCAGCATCACCACATCTTGCGCGCTGAGGTCATCGCCGCTAGCCTCGTTCTGGCCGAGCCAGGACAGCTCACGCGCTCTTTGCTTGACCGGGCGCGCGTGTAGTGGCTGCCCCAATAATTCGATGCTGCCGAGGCTGGGCGTCAGGCCCGCCAGTGCGCGCAGCAGGGTGGATTTGCCGGCGCCATTGGGGCCGACGATGGCGGTCCAGCGGCGCTCGGGCAGGGCCAACTCAATGCGGTGCAGCACCGGGTGGCCGGACAAGCTGACGCTGAGTTCGCGCGCATGCAGGGCGGCGGGCTGTGTCAGATTCTTTGTGCTCATGCGGCCCTCCGGCTGCGTTGGCGGTGCATCAGGCGCAGCAGATAGCCGCCACCCAGGATGGCGGTGATGACACCCACCGGCAGCTCCTGCGGGGCCAGAATCCAGCGCGACAAAATATCGGCACTCAGCAGCAGCAGGCCACCTGCGCAGGCCGATAGCAGCAGCAATTTGCCATGCGGCGCGGGGCACAGATTGCGCACCAGATGCGGCGCCACCAGGCCGACGAAGGCGATCATGCCGGTCTGCGCCACCGCCGTGCCGGTGGCCAGGGCGAAGGCGGCGATCAAGGCCATGCGCACCAGGCTCAGGCGCACGCCCAGGGACTGCGCCGTGGCCTCGCCCAGGGTCAGGGCGTCGAGCGCCTGGCTGCCGCCCAAAGCCACGGCCAGGCTGATCAGCAGCACGGCCGCCATCAGCGCCACGCTATTCCAGCCCAGAAAGCCGGTGGTGCCAAGCACAAAGGCGGCCATGGTGCGCATGATGTCGGGCGTGGCCAGGGTGATCAGATCGGTGATGGCGCCCAACACCACGCCCACCACCACACCGGCCAGCAGCAGGCGCAGGGTGTGCTCAACACCGCGCGCCATCATCAAGGCCAGGGACACGCCCAGCAAGGTGCCGCAGAAGGCTGCGCCCGTCAGGCCCAGGCGCTCCAGCCATTGCAGGGATTGCGGCGAGCCGCCGAACAAGGCCAGCGTGATCGCCACGCCTAAGCGCGCGCCGGCCGCACTGCCCAGCAAATAGGGGTCGGCCAGCGGATTGCGGAACAGGCCTTGGGTGATGGCGCCGGCCAGGCCCAGCAAGGCGCCCGCCAACCAGGCGCCGAGCGAGCGCGGCAGGCGGATTTGCCAGAGGATTTGCTGCGCCATGGCGTCGTCATGCAGCCAGGTGAAGGCGAAGCCGGTGCTGCCCACCGCCACGCCGAGCAGCATCATCAAGGCGCCGGCCAGCAGCAGCCCGGCCAGCAGCGGCCAGGGGGCAATGCGTTGCGCGCTGGGGCTCATGCTCAGGGCTTGGCTGTGGCCACGGCTTTGGTTTGCGGGGCGAACTCACGTAGGCATCGCGCCATGATTTGCGCTGCCTCGCCCATGCGTGGGCCAGGTCTTGCCATCACATCGCTTTGCTCGGCATCGAAGACGCAGACGCGCTTGTTGGCGATGGCACCGATGCGGTCCCAGCCGGGGCGCTGATACAGGCCGTCCAGATTGCGCCGGCCAATCATGATGAGCTGCGGATTGGCGCGCACCACATACTCGGGGCTGATCTTGGGAAAGGGGCCCATCTCTGGCGTGATGATGTTGCGCCCGCCCAGGCGGGCCAGGGTCTCGCCCATGAAGGAGCTGGGGCCGGCGGCATAGGGCGAGCGGTCCACCTCGTAGTACACCAAGGTGCCGCGTGCCTGGGGCGGAATACTTTGGGCGGCGGCGCCAACGCTGGCGTCAATGCGGCGCCAGATCGCTTGCGCGTCCGCCACCTGCAGCAATTGGCCCAGCTTGGTGAGCACGCGCTGCACATCGGCGTAGGACTTGGTTTCCAACGTCACCACGGTCAGGCCCAGGCCGCGCAGGCGATCGCTGACTCGCGAGGAGGGGGCCACGAGCACCAGATCGGGCCGCAGCGCCACGATGGTCTCGACTTGGGTATCGTCCAAGCCGCCCAGCTTGGGCAGCTTGTTCACTTGGGCGGGGTAGTTCGAGTAGCGGTCCACGCCCACCAGGCGATCGCAGGCACCCAGCTCGCAAACCGTTTCGGTCAGCGAGGGCAGCAGGGTGACGATGCGCTGTGGAGGTTTACTCCACTGCGTGGTCTGGCCCTGGTCGTCTTTGATGGCGACGGTGGCTTGGGCTTGCGCGCTCGTATTCAGCAGGCTGAATACGAGTAAAGGCAGGGCGATTAAAAAATTCAAGCGGCGCAATTTCATGGCTTTGATTCCTTGGCTCATTGGCCGCGCTGGGCCGCCACCGGCCGGGTCCAGGGCTGGCCCGCCACCATCAGGGTCAGCTGCGCGCAACGCGCGGCCACCTCCTGATTCAGGCGCCCCAGCTCATCGACATAAAAACGTGCCTCACTCGACATCGGCGAGACACCCCAGCCGACCTCGTTGGACACAAAAATGATGCGGCCGGGCAGCTGGGGCAGGGCCTCAAGCAAGGCCTGCCGTTCCTGTTGCCAGCCGAGCAAGTCCGCCTGGCCCTGCATGGGCATCAACCAGTTGGTCAGCCACAGGGTCAGGCAATCCACCAGAATGAGCCGCTCGGGCGCGGCGTTAGCTTGTAAAGCCGCGGTCAGGGCCAGGGGCTCCTCCCGCGTGCTGAAGCCGGCCGGGCGGTCTTGCTGGTGGCGCTGAATGCGGGCTTGCATCTCCGCATCAAAAGCCAGCGCCGTGGCCAGCACGATGACGCGGTGCTCGGGCGCAGCGGCCAGCCAGTCTTGCGCCAGCGCTTCCGCATGGCGCGACTTGCCGCTGCGTTGGCCGCCGACGATCAGCTGGTGTTGGCCGCTGCTAGTGTGGTGTTTCATGCTGTGTGGCGCTTAAGAAAACCGATGGATTCGCTCTTGTGGCAAGGCGCAAACCGCAGCCATAGCCGTAGCTATGGCGAGGATTTGCAACGCCGTCACGGGAGTGAAGGCGCGGTTTTATGACCCGCTCAGTGTGAAACACCACACTAGCCATGGCTCAGAGCGCCGGGCTGTAACGCAGGCCCAGGAACACGGTGCGCGGCGCCTGCGCATAGTCCAGCGCGGTCTGGTAGTCCTTGCTGAAGGCATTGTCCAGATTGAGCTGAACTTTCAACTCACGCGTCAGCGCATAGGCTGCGTTGAGGTTGAGCAAGGCATAGCCGCCCAGCGGGCGTTTGTTGGCGGCGTCGTCAAAGCGTTGGCCGGAGGCAAACACCGCCGCGCCGAAGTCGAAACCAGCCAGCTGGGTTTGCGCCGAGATCGTGCCGAACTTGCTGGCACGGCGGGCCAGCATATTGCCGGTGGCCAAGTCCTTGGGCGCTTGCAGGTCCAGGCTGGCGCGCCATTGGATGCCGACCAGCTGGGTGCTGGCGGCCAGGCTCAGGCCTTGGAGCTGGGCGCGGGTGACGTTTTGATAGCAACCAAAGCTGCTATTGCAGGTGCCGGCGCCGCCGTAGACGATCAGATTGTTGATGTGGTTGCGGTAGACGGTGGCGCTGGCGTCGCTATCACCCGCGGCGAACTTGATGCCGACTTCCACATTGCGGCCCTTCTCCGGCTCCAGCGCCTTGACGCCAGGGATGCTCAGCTTGGGGCCGTAGTCGCTGAAGCTCTGGTACAGAGTCGGCGCACGGAAGGCATTGCCGACCGAGCCAACCAGGCGCCAGGCCGGGCTGAGCTTGACGCCCAAGGCCAATGTGCCGGTGTTGACGCCGCCGAACTGGCTGTCGTCGTCGTGGCGGGCGTTGACTTGGGCGTCGAAGGCCGCGCCGGTCCACAAATAGCCCAGGGCCAAGCCGGTTTGAGTGCGCTCGGCGCTGCCCACGGTGGCGGCTTGGGTCAGGCCGCTATTGTCCAGCTGGTCTTGCTTGTGCTCGGCCAGGAAGTTGATCTGCTGATGTGCGTCAAGCTGATAGCTACCGTCCAGGGTGGCGGTGCGAATCCGGGTGTCGGTCTTGTAGGGCGATGGGCGGGTCTCGTAACCGGCCTTGGCCTGGGCCACGCTGAGGCGCGTTTGCAGGGCCTGGCTCCATGTCGAGAGCCAGCTCAGGCGTGCCGCGCTTGTGTCTTGCAGGCTATGGTCATCGACCTTGGACTTGAAGGCGTCGTACTGGCCGTCGGTATGGCTTTGCAAGGCCATCAGCTCCAGGCGATGCGCGGTGTTCAGCTGCGCGCCAAGGCGCAGGCTGGCGTTGTGCTTGTTCCAGCCGTCGATGTCGGGGTGGTAGTTGCTGTTTTTTGGGTTGGCGATGGTGTTGAAGCCGTCGCTGCGCTCGCCGCCCACATTGAGGGCGTAGTCGAACACGCCGGCCGTGCCGCTCACCGAGGCACCCAGGCGGGCCGTGCCCAAATTGCCAATGCCGCCGCTCAGCTCAAGGGCCAACTTCTTGGCGCCCTTGCGGGTGAAGATCTGCACCACACCGCCGACGGCGTCGGAGCCGTAGAGCGCGCTGGCCGGGCCTTTCAGCACTTCGATGCGCTCGACTTGCGAGAGCGGGATGGTTTCCCACGGCGCGCCGCCGGTGCTTTGGCTGTCCATGCGCACGCCGTCGATCAACACCAGGGTGTGGCGTGAATCGGCGCCGCGCAGGAAGACCGAGGTGGTCGAGGCCGGGTTGCCGTTGCGAGTGAACTCGACGCAGCCGGCGTTGCGCAGCAGATCTGCCAGGTCGCCGAAGCCTTGGCGGTCGATGTCGGCGCGGGTGATGACGGTCAGGTCGGCGCTGACATCACCGAGGCGTAGCGGTGTGCGCGAGGCGGTCACTACCACCGAGTCAAGCTTGTTGGGGCCGGGGCCGGCTTGTTGGGCCAGGGCCTGGCCGGACAGGCCAGAGAGCGCAGCAGCAGTGGCCAGAGACAGAGGCGCGAAACGGCGCAGGCAGGCAGGGGCGAACGCCAAGCGGGCCGAGGGCCGGAAAGAAGTGGTTTGCATGAAAGAAAACAGGGAACACAGCAAGGGCCAGACGCGCAACTCACCCGCTACGCGTACTGAAATCGATGCATCGATGCAGACATGGCTGCGGCGATCCATCACCTTGTTGGCCGGTATCCGGGCTGGTGAACATACCGCTGAGTCCTTCCCAGCACCTCTTCTTTGCAGAATCGGCGCCAGTGGATTGAGTCCAGGGCTTGAGGCATCTGTCGAAGCATGCCTCGTTCACTTACCGTTGCGGGGACAGCTCAGGTTGGTCTTGCCGCGTGGCGGCTTAACTTCCTGATTCCCGTTTAACTGCACCGCCATGAAGGGCGGTGCGAGCACCAACAGCCTTTGATTCTACTTGCTGCCGGGCACTGTTTTCGCCGGTTTGGCTGGCTTGCCCGCTTTTGGCGCCTTGCGCTTGTCTGGATGCTTGTGCGCAACGGACTTGGGCGCGCTGGCAGTTGGCTCGGCTTGGGCGATGCCCTTGAGCCCATCAATGCCTGCTGGATTGGCATTGCGCTGCAAGTCTTGGGCTTCCTGGCGCAGCCGGGCCTGCTCCATTTGGTCGGCCTGCCGGGCTTGTTGTTGCGCCTGTGCTTTGGCGGCTTGCGTTTGCGCGGCCTGGGGCTGGTCGTAGCTCAGCGGGGAGGGCGCGGTGTCGGGCTTGCCGGGGCAGGGGGAGTCGCGCAATTCGCGTCCCTCCGGCCCGCAGCGATAGAGGCCGGTGGTCTTGATTTGGGTTTGCGCCTGCGCCGTTTGCTGCAGACCCAGTGCCAGCCCGAACAGGGCTAGCAGCGGGCAGAGCAAGAGGCTGGCAAAGCGGTTCACGGGCTGGGTTTGTGATCCTGGGCAGGCCCTGATTCTGCGCTTGCGAGGGGGCTTGTTTCAAGCGCGCCATCCGCAGCTTTGAGGGTGACTCCTAGCTCAGCGGCCTCAGCAGGTTTGGGCGGCTTGGGTGGCTTCGGCCGAGGCGGCTTGGCGTGGATCTTGGTCAGTGCCTTGTCCATCTCGCCCTTAAGCAGCAAGTCCACCGCATCAAGCGATTTCGCGATGCAGTCTTCCACCGCCTGGCGCTCGGCCAGTGGTGGTTTGCGCAGCACATAGTTGGCCACTTCAGCCTTATGGCCGGGGTGACCAATGCCGAGGCGCAAGCGCCAGAAATTGGCGCTGCCCAGCTGGGCCTGCATGTCTTTCAAGCCGTTGTGGCCGCCATTGCCGCCGCCTTGCTTGAACTTCATCTCGCCGGGCAAGAGATCCAGCTCATCGTGGATGGCCAGGATTTCTTCCGGTGCGATCTTGAAGAACCGCGCCAGTGCGGCCACCGACTTGCCGGACAGGTTCATATAGGTCATGGGCTGCAGCAACCAGATCGGTCCGGCTGCGCCGGGCGCGGTGTTGACCCGTGCGACCAGGCCGTAGTAATTGCGCTCCACCTGCAGCGAGGTGCCGAGCTTGCGCGCCAGGGTGTCAATCCACCAGAAACCCGCGTTATGGCGGGTGTCTTCATATTCAGTGCCCGGATTGCCGAGGCCAACAAAGAGTCGAATCATGGGGTGGGATTATCCTTGCGGACTTGTGCCCGCCGCCACGGCCGGCTGCCCGCGCTTGAAAGACGATAGAAGGACGTTTGCATGATTGCTAATTTGCTGCTCGCACTGGTGGCTCTGATCCACATCTACATCGTGGTACTGGAGATGTTTCTGTGGGAGAAGCCACTGGGGCGCAAGGTCTTCCGCACCACGCCCGAATTTGCCGCGGCCTCCAAAGTGCTGGCGGCCAATCAAGGGCTTTACAACGGCTTTCTGGTCGCGGGTTTGATCTGGGGCCTGAGCCTCGGCGCAGTCGCGGGTCAGCCGGTGCAATTGTTCTTCCTGGGCTGCGTGCTGGTGGCGGGGCTTTACGGCGCGCTCACCGTGGGCAAAAAGATCTTGTTTGTGCAGGCCGTGCCGGCTGCGTTGGCCATCGCGGCCGTCTTGTTGAAATTGTGAGCGAGCGGGGGCGAAGCTCTCGCGCTGGCGCTGAAGCTAGCGGTCAGGCCTAGTTCGTTTAGGCTTGTGCGAGAGCGCGGTTGCGGCCCTGCAGTTTCGCGGCGTAGAGCGCCAGGTCGGCGCGTTTGAGTGCCGGTTCAGCGCTGTCAAGATCGTCTGCCTGCCAGGCGCTCACGCCGATGCTGGTGGTGACGGGGTGGCCTTGGCTTTGCACGGCTGCGGGCAGGGCCAGCGTCAGGCGTTGAGCCAGACTCAGGGCCTGCGCCAGATCGGTGTCGGCGCAGATCACCAGAAACTCTTCACCACCCCAGCGCACTACGGTGTCCAGATCGCGGAGGCTGTTGTGTAGCTGCTGGGCTGCGATTTGCAGCACATGGTCGCCTTCGTCATGGCCGTGCCGGTCATTGATGGCCTTGAAGTGATCGAGGTCCAGCAGCAGCAGGCTGAAAGTGCGGCCATGGCGCTGCGCGCGCGAGACGTTCAGCGCAAGCACTTCTTTGCCGCGGCGGCGATTGGGCAGACCGGTGAGGACGTCGGTGTGTGATTGCCAGAATCTGTGGCTGGATTCGCGCCAACGCCGCCAAGCGAAGATGCCCAAAAGCCAGGGCAGCACCGAGAAACTCAGCAGCAATTCGTCCAGTTCCCATTCTTCATGTTGGACCGAGAAAGCGCTGAAGAGTTCGAATACGTTGTAACGTACAAAGAGCAAATGCAGCGCGACGACGCTGACCAGCAGGAGCAGCAATTCGAGCAGTGCAACACGCTCGCGTTCGCACATGCGCTTGAAGCGCCGTTTGGCAGACAGAGGGGCGAAGGGCATGCGGCTGGGTAGAGGGACGCTGCGCAAAGTTTGGACCTAGCGCAAACCCTAATTGGGCCGCAAACAGGCCGCTCAGGCCAGGAACTTTTGCCCATAAAAAAAGGCCCTGCATCGCAGGGCCTTCTACTTACCTGGGCTCAGGAGCCCAAAGCGAGACTTATTTACTTCTTGCCTTTTTTCTTGCCCTTGCCGTCATCGGCAGGAGCGGCAACGGCCACGATCACTTCTTCAGCGACGGGCTCAACCGGCGTGGCAACCACGGGGTTAGGCTTGCCGTGAGTCACAACCTTGACGCCGGCGGGCAGAGTCAGGTCATTGACGTGCACCGAGTGACCCTTGGTCAGGCCGCTCAGGTTCACTTCGATGAACTCGGGCAGTTGCTGGGCCAAGCAGGTGATCAGCAGTTCGTTGATCACGTGGTTGACGGTGCAGCTGTCGGTCTTGACGGCAGGCGAAGTCTCTTCACCGATGAAGTGCAAAGGCACCTTCTTGGTGATCTTGGTGGTGCCGTCAACGCGCTGGAAGTCAGCGTGCAGAACTTGCGGCTTGTAGGGGTGCAGTTGGAAGTCGCGCAGCAGAACTTGCGTCACGGTGCCGTTCAGTTCCATCTCGAGGATGGTGCTGTGGAAGGCTTCCTTCTTCAGCGCGTGGAACAGGGCGTTGTGGTCCAGTTCGACGTTGGCAGGCTCGCCGGCACCGAAAACGATGGCAGGCACGCGGCCAGAAATGCGCAGGCGGCGGCTCGCTCCGGTCCCCTGCAAATTGCGCTCAAAAGCGACGAATTTCATATGGTTCTCCAAAAAGGATGAATGGAACGCCCGCGACCAGGCTGTTCCGGTAAAAGCGGCCCTGAACTACCGGGCCACAAGGAAAACAAGCCTCGGTGTTGCCACCCAGGCTCGTTGATCAGAAATTGTTGTTCTGCTCGCTGAACAGCGAGGTCACCGACTCACCGTCCGAGATGCGGCGGATGGTTTCTGCGAACAAGAAGGCCACCGACAGCTGGCGAATCTTGCCGCAAGCCTTGGCTGCGTCGTTCAGAGGAATGGTGTTGGTGATGACGACCTCGTCCAGCATGGACTTGGAGATGCGCTCAATCGCCGGGCCCGACAGAATCGGGTGGGTGCAATAAGCGAACACGCTCTTGGCGCCACGATCCTTCAGCACTTCGGCGGCCTTCACCAGGGTGCCGGCGGTGTCGATCATGTCGTCCATGATGACGCAGTTGCGGCCATCGATTTCACCGATGACGTGCATCACTTCGGACACATTGGCGGCTGGGCGGCGCTTGTCGATGATGGCCAGATCGCAACCGAGCTGCTTGGCCAGGGCGCGCGCACGCACCACACCGCCAACGTCGGGGCTGACCACCACCAGATTGGAATAGTTGCGGGCCTTCAGATCCGACAGCAGCACCGGCGAGGCGTAGATATTGTCGACCGGGATGTCGAAGAAGCCTTGGATCTGGTCAGCGTGCAAGTCCATGGTCAGGACGCGTTCTACGCCGACCTTTTGCAGCAGGTCGGCCACCACCTTGGCCGAGATCGGCACGCGGGTGGAGCGGGGGCGGCGATCTTGACGGGCGTAACCGTAGTAGGGGATCACGGCGGTGATGCGGCGAGCGCTGGCGCGCTTCAGGGCATCAACCATGATCAACAGTTCCATCAGGTTTTCGTTGGTCGGCGCGCAAGTGGGCTGGACCACGAAGACATCACGTGCACGCACGTTCTGTTGAATCTCGACGGTGACTTCGCCATCGGAGAAACGGCCAACAGTCGCCTTGCCGAGCTCGAGGCCCAGATGCGTGGCGATTTCTTGGGAGAGGACCGGATTGGCATTACCGGTGAAGAGCACGGTATTGAGCAGCACGAGCCATCCTTTACGGAAAAGGACCCGTGGTCAGCCGCGTGTCCGGGTAGAAAAAACAAAAGCCCGTAACGTTAAATTAGCGGGCTACGGATTCACTTGCGAATGCTGTGACTTCCTGAAGAAATTTGGCAGGGGAAGAAGGATTCGAACCTTCGCATGTCGGAATCAAAATCCGATGCCTTAACCAACTTGGCGACTCCCCTACACAGGACACTGCAGAGCTGCAGCACCCCATAACTTTCAGCGTCTTATCTTGCTTAGGCCCAACCGTGAAGTGGGTGCCGATCTAAGCAGCGGCAAATTCTAGCATGAAAATTAGAGGGTAAACCATCTAACCATGAATTTTTATCCGAAGATAAAGTGCCGCTTTTTCCTGTCTGCTTTGCCGGCAAACCGTCAGGCCTGAGCCCATCGTTAAGCCTTGCAAATACTGCGCTTCCCGATCCCGTCATTCGGCTATTGCCAAACTCGGCTTCAAGAATCTGCAGTGCCTGAACAACTTCGGGGCAGTGGGCTTCGGCCGGCTTTTGTAGATCGTTACGACCAAAGCCATTCAAAAAGCTCGCTATCCCTTGCTCGTTCAACTCAACTGGCTTGGCATTCTCGCTAGAAGAGCCTTGACTCTTCTCGTTTGTGTGCTGCGCTTCGTTGTGTGCAGGAAAGCCCGCTACTATAGCCACAGAATTCGACCTTGCCAAGAGGGGGCTCGAAAATATTTGCTGTGTGGAGATGCTTTGAGCGGGTTTGAGGACCGCAAAAGTCATCTGCGGCAAATCGATGGGATGCAGGATTTCCCCGATGCCTTCTACAAACGCGTGCCTTCCGCCCAGAAAAAATGGCACGTCGGCGCCCAGGCTCAAACCCAGTGAAAAAAGTTTTTCCAAAGGCCAGTTAAGGTCCCATAAACGGTTCAAAGCCAGCAAAGTGGAGGCTGCGTCGGAGGATCCCCCGCCCATGCCAGCGCCCGCAGGGATGCGTTTTTCAAGATGGATGTCGGCGCCATAGTTGCAACCGCTTTGCGCTTGCAGGGCACGCGCCGCGCGCAGGCACAGGTCGTCGGCGGGCAAGATCGCACTGGCGTCAGCGCCGTCGTGCCTCGTCAGTTGGCCGTCGCTGCGGCGTTCGAAGTGCAGGGTGTCGGCCCAATCAATCAGGGCGAAGATCGATTGCAGCAGGTGGTAGCCGTCGGGCCGTTTGCCGACAACGTGCAAAAAGAGATTGAGCTTGGCGGGAGCGGGGACGTCGTAAATCGCGTGCATGGGAAAGAGATCAGGGAGTGGCGCTTGAGGGTTCGACGCGGGCGCGCAGCGTGACGATGGGCTCGCTGGAGTTCCCGTTGGCGCCTTTTGCCGCCATGATGACGCCTTGCTTGCCGGCGAGGTCAAAGCCCGTGAGGTCAATACGCCAACCCAGTTGTTCAAAGCCGGCCTGTTCTTGCGCCAGCGGCCGACTGGCTACTTGTGGCCAGGGCCGACCTTGCAGCCAATCAAACAAGGCGGCGACAGGGATTGCTTCGCCCAGCAGTTCGCGGCTCAGCTCATCCAGATCGGCGAATTGGCGCTCGCCCTCGGGAGTTTGCAGCTTGACTTCGCCGGCGCCCCACGTCGCGCGCGCCACCAAGCTGCCCAGCGGTGAACTCAGCTCCATTTGCCCGGCGGCGGGGTTGCCGCTGAGGTCAAAGCCCACATTGCCGCCGGTGGGGCGTGCCGTACTGCTGCTGACCTGGATGCTGAGTCGGCCGGTCAGATGCACATCGCCTTCTGCCCTGACGACCACAGGCTTGGCGGGTAGGCCGGCGCAGCCGATCAGACCACCACTCAAACCCGCGACGAGCAGGGTTGCCATTGCTGCGCGCGAAAACTGCCTCACAGACTTCACAGCGCAACCTTCAGGCGTTTGAGTGTTTCTAACAAGGCTTCGTTCTTGGGGTCGCGCTTGAGGCCTTCTTGCCAGATCTGGCGTGCTTCTTCGGGCTGATCATTGGCCCACAGTACCTCGCCCAGGTGGGCGGCGATCTCGGCGTCGGGCCGCGCGGCATAGGACTGACGCAGCAAGCGCAAGGCCTCGGCCTTGCGGCCCAAGCGGAATTCGACCCAGCCCATGCTGTCGAGGATGAAGGGCTCGGTGGGGACAAAGCTGAGCGCCTTGGCGATCAGTTCGCGCGCTTCTTCCAGGCGGATATTGCGTTCGGCCAGTGAGTAACCCAGCGCGTTGTAGGCATGGAAGTGATCTGCCTTGGTGGCGATGACCTTGCGCAGCAGTTGTTCCATCTCTTCAAAACGGCCGAGCTTCTCCGCCATCATGGACTGCTCATAAAGCATGTCGGCGTCACCTTGGATGCGCTCGTTGGCTTTGGCCAGCACCTCGTAAGCGGTTTGCCAGTCATGCGCCTCGCGCAGCAGTTGCGATTCGGCCAGCAGCTTGCTGCGCAGTTTCTCCGGGCTGTCTTCAGGCTGGGTCTGAATGATGGCGCGGGCCTGGCTCATCTTGCCTTGGCGGGCCAGCAAGGAGGCACGGCGGAACTGCGCTTCCATCATGCGATCAGGGCTGTCGACCTTGATCAGCCAGGCTTCGGCGGATTGCAGGTCGCCGCGCATTTCGGCGGCTTGGGCCAGCATCAGCCAAGCTTGTTGGCGGGCTTCGCGCTCGGCCGCTTCCTGGTTTTGTGCCTGAGCCGTGTTGGATGGCGTGGGGTTCTTGTCCAGCAGGGCCAGGTATTCGCCCAGGGCGTTTTCGGCCTCTTGGGGGTGGCGCATGTCCAACTCAAGCGCGCCGAGTCCAAACCAGGCGGTGGAGATTTGCGGCGCGGCCTGGGTCACGGTGCGGAATTCTTTTGCCGCATCGGCCGCGCGCTGGGCCCGCACCAAGGCCTGGCCATAAGCCAAGCGCAGGGCGTGGTTATTGGGTTGGGCCGCCAAGCGCGCCTTGATCAAGCTTTCTGCCTCCGGGCGGCTTGCCATCAGCTCCAGCGCCAGTTGCATGGCGTCATCGGAGTCTGGATATTCAGCGGCCAAGTCTTTATTCAGGCTGAACGCGCGCGCCGTGTCGCCGGCCGCAATGCTCAGCCGGGCTTGGGTCAGCCGTGCGGCAAGCCGGGTCTCTTTTTGCGCGGCGGCTGATTCCAGCACCGGGTCCAAGGCAGCCAAGACCCGCTTGGGCTCGGCCGCGCGCTGGAACAAGCGGGGCATGGAGAGCAGCACGCCACTGCGCTGATCGACCGGGCTGAGTGCCAGCAGGGCGCGCAGGGGCTCGGGCGCTTCGTTGGGGCGATTCAGCGCGGCCAGCAATTGCAGCGTCATCTGCTGGGCGGCTGCAGACTTGGGCAGGGTGTCGCGCCAGGCCTTGGCCGCTTGCAGGGCCTGATCACCGGCGCGCGCTTGCAGGGCGATGCTGACGACGCGGTTGAACAGCTCCTCGTCACTGGTGCGCCGGGCGGCGTCCAGCAGCACTTGGTAGGCCACGCCGGGCTGGCCGCTGCGCAATTCCATCTCGCCCACCAGCAGTTGGTAGAACAGTGGTGCGTCCAGCTCCGAATTGTGGGGGGCCGAGGCGGCGTTGCTTGCTGCGGCGGGCTTGGGTTCGGCTGGTTTGGCCTGCGCGGCCGGTGCAGCCCATGCGGTCAAACTCGTCAAGCTCATCAAACCGGCGCTCAACAAGGCCAGGCTGGCCTTGCGTGGAAAGGAAGAAAGACCGCCTGGGCGGCAATACTCGGGCATGAAAGCTCCTGCGTGAACGATGCTGCGGGGCGATGACTGGGCAAGGACTCGCTTTGCCCCTCATTCTGCCCCGATATGATGGCCGCATGCCCGAGCTCCCCGAAGTCGAAGTCACCCGCCGCAGCTTTGCGCAAGCCATTGAAGGCGCTACGGTGACCCGCGTGGCCCTGGGTAAAGCGCTGCGTTGGCCGCTGGGGCTGGCGCCCGATAGCTTGGTGGGCGGCCGTGTTGGCGCCGTGACCCGCCGAGGTAAATATTTGTGGCTGCCGGTTTCTGCGCCGGTGGCGGAGGGCGGCTTGCTGCTGCACCTGGGCATGTCGGGCTCGCTGGCCTTCAGCGCCGCGCCGCAAAGTACGCCAAGCGCACCGGGCCCGCATGACCATTTCGACCTCTATACCGACCGCGGCCTGCTGCGTCTGAATGATCCGCGTCGCTTTGGCGCCGTGGTCTGGTCGCCAGCTTTCGATCAGCCGCCGGCCGCCAAGCTGCTGGCCGGCTTAGGGCTTGAGCCTTTTGACCCGCGCTTCACCGGTGAGTACCTGCGTGCGGGCTTGAGCGGGCGCCGGGTGGCGGTGAAGTCGGCCCTGCTGGCGGGCGATATCGTTGTGGGCGCCGGCAATATCTACGCCTGTGAATCCCTGTTTTTGGCCGGCATTGACCCTCGGCTGGCCGCTTCCAAAGTCAGTCGGCCGCGGGCCGAGCGCTTGGCGCAGGCTGTGCGCGGCGTGCTGGCCCAGGCGCTGGAGGCCGGCGGTACCACCTTGCGCGACTTCAAAGATGCGCACGGCGTGGCCGGCAGTTTTCAGATGCAGGCCAGCGTCTATGGCCGCGAAGGCCTGCCCTGCTTGCGCTGCGACACCCCGGTGCGCCGCATCGTGCAGGGCCAGCGCTCCACCTTTTTCTGCCCCAAATGCCAAAAGAAGTAGTCGATTTTTTCGCGCCCCGCCTGGTGGCCTGGCAGCGCAGCCATGGCCGCAATAGCTTGCCTTGGCAGAACACCCGTGACCCTTACCGCGTCTGGTTGTCCGAGATCATGCTGCAGCAGACCCAGGTGACGACGGTGCTGGGCTACTACCAGCGCTTTCTGGAGCGTTTTCCCACGGTGCTTGACCTTGGCGCTGCCACGCTGGACGAGGTTTTGGCGCTGTGGGCGGGCTTGGGCTATTACAGCCGGGCACGCAATCTGCACGCTTGCGCTCAAGCCGTAGCCAGCCAGCACGCGGGGCAGTTCCCGGGCACGGCTGCGGCTTTGCAGGAATTGCCCGGCATCGGCCGCTCGACCGCGGCCGCCATTGCGGCTTTTTGCTTTGGCGAGCGGGTGGCGATTCTGGACGGCAATGTCAAACGCGTGTTGACCCGCTTGCTGGCTTTCGAGGGCGATATGGCCAGTGCGGCAGAGGAGAAAAAGCTCTGGCTGCTGGCCACCGAGTTGCTGCCTGCGCAGGGCGATCAGATGACGGCCGATCAAATGACGGCATATACCCAGGGCTTGATGGATCTGGGCTCAGGTGTGTGCACCGCTCGCTCGCCGCAATGCCTGCTGTGCCCGGTGAGTGAGTTGTGCGCCGGCCGCGCGCAAGGCGAGCCCACGCGTTTCCCGATCAAGACCAAGAAATTGAAGCGCAGCCGGCGCGAGAACTGGTGGCTGTGGCTGGAGCATGAGGGTCAGGTCTTGCTGAGCCAGCGCCCGGCCACCGGCGTGTGGGCGGGGCTGTGGAGCTTGCCCATGTATGACGATGAGGCGGCGCTGCAGCAAGCGGCCAGCGCGCTGGCCACGCCGCTGGAGCCTATGCCGGGCATCAAGCATGTGCTGACCCATTTCGACTGGACTTTGCATACCCAGCGTGCTGAATTGCGCGCCCGGCCGGACTCTGGCCAATTCGACGGAGAATGGGTCGCTCGCGAGCGCCTGGCTGAATACGCCTTGCCGGCGCCGCTGAAGAAACTAATTGGCTGACACCTCGTTGGCAGCTTGGGGCTTTGATGAATAGCGCTGTTAAAACCACGATCGAATCGGCACTGGTGGCCTTGTTTGCCGCTGGCTGCTGCCTGTGGTTTCTGGTCTCGGCCGCCAATCTGGACGAGCCGCCTGCGGCGCGCATCGTCTTGCTGGCCGTCGGGCTGGCCATTTGCCTGGCGGCGCATTGGGCGTTTATGGCCGTGGTGCTCAAGCGCAGCGGCCGCTCGCTGCTGCTATGGCTGCCTTTTGTGGTGATCTTTGTGCCTGTTGGCAGTGCGGTGCTGCTGGCTATTCTGTTCTCTGAGGACAAGCCTCAGCAGGCTTGAGCCCTCGCGCCTGCGGGCTCGCGCAGGCAATCACTGCGCTCAGCGCGCGTCCAGCTCCCGGTGGCGTTTGAGCACCTGGCCGTGGCTGGCGAATTTGCGCGCCAGCGCCTCGACCAAGAAGACCGAGCGATGCTGGCCCCCGGTGCAGCCAATCGCCACCGTCAGATAACTGCGCTGATCAGCGGCATAGCTGGGCAACCAAGTGGCCAGGAAGCCGGAGATCTGGCCCATCATCAAGTCCACCTCGGGCTGGGCTGACAAATAGTCAGCTACCGGTGCGTCGCGCCCGTTCAGCGGCCGCAGCTCGCGGTCGTAATAGGGGTTGGGCAGCACGCGCACGTCGAACACCAGGTCGGCATCGCTGGGCACGCCATGCTTGAAAGCGAAAGACTGGAACACCAGCGTCAACGTGGTGCCGTCCACCACCACCAAGTCGCGCACCCAGGCGCGCAGTTGGGCTGGGCGCAGCTGGGAGGTGTCCAGCACCGTAGATTCCACCCGCAGGGCGCTGAGCAGTTCGCGCTCCAGCGTGATGGCGTCCAGCAAGGCGCGGTGCTGATCTTCGCCTTCGGTCTGCAACTGTTGGCCCAGGTCTTGGCGCAGTGGGTGCGGGCGGCGCGTCTCGGAGAAGCGCCGCATCAAAGCCTCGGTATTGGCGTCCAGAAAGATCGAGCGCACCGGTACGCCTTCGGCGCGCAGCTTTTTGATCAGCGGCAGCAGCAAGGGCAGGGAGCCGACGCTGCGCACGTCCACCGCAATCGCCACATGGCGCTTGCCGCGCAGCTTTTCCAGGCTCAGGAATTCCAGCAGCAGCTCGGCCGGCAGGTTGTCGACGCAGAAAAAGCCGGCATCTTCCAGTGCATGCATCACCACCGATTTGCCGCCGCCCGACATGCCGGTGACCAGCACCACATCGCTTTGCATGGGCGCTTCTGCGGTGCTGCGATTGCTGGCCAGTGCTGAGTCCGGCGTAGGGGCGTCGTTCTCGGTGCTGCTGCTCATGACTTGGCCTTCTTGTGTTTAGCGCCGGCCGTGGGCAGGCCGGAGAGGTCCAGCATTTCCTGGGCGTGTGCCAAGCTGGTGGACGACAGTCGCTCGCCACCCAGCATGCGGGCGATCTCGGCAGTTCGCGCTTCGCCGCTGACCGGGCGCACCTCGCTGCAGGTCTGGCCGCCGTGCAAGCTTTTGGCCACCACCAGATGCTGGTCGGCACAGGCGGCGACTTGGGGCAGGTGAGTCACCGCCAAGACCTGGCGCTCGCGCCCCAGCTGCTTCATCAGGCGGCCCACCGTTTCTGCAACCGCGCCGCCGACCCCCGCATCAATTTCGTCAAAGATCAGCGTGCCCACGCCGGCTTGTTGCTGCTGGCTGGCCGTGACAGCGATGGCCAGTGCGATGCGCGACAGCTCGCCGCCCGAGGCCACTTTGGCCAGCGGGCGCGCGGCGCTGCCGGCGTGGCCGGCCACCAGAAATTCGGCCGACTCCAGGCCAAAGCTCTGCGGTTGATCTTGGCTCAGCAATTGAATCTCGAACACCCCACCGTTCATGCCCAGCTGCTGCATGGCTTGGGTGACGGCGGCAGCCAGCTTGGGCGCGGCCGAGCGGCGCGTGGCCGACACCTTCTTGGCTTCAGCGCTGAACTGCTGCTTGGCAAGCGCCAACTGCTTTTCCAGTGACTCCAGATCACTGGCAGCGTCCAGCGCTTGCAACTCGCCGCGCCACTGGGCGTGCAAGGCAGCCAACTCCTGCGGCGGGCGGCGGTAGCGGCGCGCCAGGGTCAGCCAGGCGGAAACGCGCTCGTCCAGCTCCTGCATGCGGCCGGGTTCCAGCTCGGTGCTGTGCAAATAGGCGCTGAGCGTGTGGCTGGCGTCTTGCATCTGCGTTTGCGCGCCGCGCAAGGCTTCAACGGCGGGCAGCAGGCTGGCATCAAAGTCCAGCACTTTTTCGAGTTGATCGAGGGCGGTGCTGAGCATGCTCTCGGCGCTGGGCTCGGCTTCGCTGAGCTCGTTCAGCGCGCCGCGCGCGGCGTCCATCAGCGACTGCGCATGCGAGAGCTTTTGATGCTCGGCGTTGAGCTCGTCCCATTCGTCGGCGCCGGGCGCCAGGCGATCAATCTCGCCGATCTGCCAGGCCAGGCGCTCGCGCTCGCGCAGCAAATCGGCTTGGTCGGACTGGGCATGGGCCAGCGCATCGCTGGCTTGCTTGAAGGCGGCGAAGGCGGCCGTCAGCGGCGCCAAGTCGAGGCCGGCGTAATCATCCAGCAGGGCGCGCACGGCGGCCGGGCGGGTCAGACCTTGCCAGGCATGTTGGCCGTGAATGTCCAGCAGGCTGTCGGCCAGCTCGCGCAGCTGCGTCACGGTGGCGGGGCTGCCGTTGATCCAGGCGCGGCTCTTGCCTTGGGCGTCAATGACACGGCGCAGCAGCAGCGTGCCGGATTCATGCTCGAAGCCGGCCTCATCCAGCCAGCTGGTGAGGTGGGCGGGGCGGTCGAACTCGGCCGTGATGTCGGCACGGGCTGCGCCCTCGCGCACCACACCGGCGTCGCCGCGGCTGCCCAGAGCCAGCTGCAGGGCGTCGATCAGAATCGACTTGCCCGCGCCGGTCTCGCCGGTCAACACCGAAAAACCGTTAGCGAAATCCAGCTCCAGCTCGGGAACGATGACAAAGTCCCGCAGGCTCATGCGCCTCAACATAGTTGCATCCTCAGCATCGGCAAAGAACAGGCCGCAGTCATTTCAACTCACTCCCTCATACCAGCGCAGCTTGCGGCGCAGCGTGGCGTAATAACTCCAGCCCTTGGGGTGCAAAAAACAAACCTGGTGGGTCGAGCGGCGCACGGTGATGCGGTCGCCGTGCAGCAGGCTGGCCAGGCTTTGCATATCGAAGTTCACACTGGCGTCGCGGCCGGCCACGATTTCCATGCGCACCTCGCCGGTATCGGGCAAGACGATGGGCCGGTTCGACAAGGTGTGCGAGGCAATCGGCACCAGCAGCCAGCCCGCGATGGAGGGGTGCAGAATCGGCCCGCCGGCGGATAGCGCATAGGCGGTGCTGCCGGTGGGCGAGGCGACGATGATGCCGTCCGCCCGCATATTGGCCACGAACTCATCGCCCACATCAACGCGCAGCTCCACCATGCTGGCAGTGGCGCCGCGGCTCACCACCACATCGTTGAGCGCAAAGCCTTCAAAAATGCTGCGCTCGTCGCGCCAGACGGCGCCTTCGAGCATGGGGCGCTTCTCGGTTTCGAAGTCTCCCGCCAAGATGGGCGTTAGCGCCTCTTGGTAATGTTCGATGGAAATATCGGTGATGAAACCCAGCCGGCCCTGGTTGATGCCCACCAGCGGCACGCCGTAGCGGGCCATCTCGCGGGCAAAGCCCAGCATGGTGCCGTCGCCACCGACAACGATGGCCAGGTCGCATTGCTGACCCAACTCCTCGTTCGATTTGGCGTCGAAGTTGGTGATGCCGGTGTTCAGGGCGGTGTCGCGCTCAAGCGAAACGTCCAGGCCTTGCCGCATCACAAAGTCGGCAATTTCCTCAAGAATTGGGCGGATACCCCGGGCTTGATGCTTGCCCACAATTGCCACATGTTGGAACGGTTTGGCCATGGCGAGAATTACACCACAGGCCCTTGTTGTTTCATGGAGAGTTCCGGGCCTTGAGCCCTTGGCGTTCGCGCCTGTCCCTACAATGCGCACATGCTCGACGAGCGATCCAAATCCCTGCTGAAAACCCTGGTTGAACGTTATATCGCTGACGGTCAGCCCGTGGGCTCGCGCACGCTTTCCAAAGCCTCCGGCCTGGAGTTGAGCCCGGCCACCATCCGCAATGTGATGGCCGACCTGGAAGACTTAGGGCTGATCGCCAGCCCGCACACCAGTGCCGGGCGCATCCCCACCTCGCGCGGCTATCGCCTGTTTGTTGACACCATGTTGACCACGCAGACCGCGCTGCTCGGGGCCGATGCGCGGCCGATTGAGCCGCATTTGGCGCCCGATCAACCGCAGCGCGTCATCGCCAATGCGGCGGCCTTGCTGTCCAATTTGTCGAATTTCGTCGGCGTGGTGACGGCGCCGCGCAAGCCCAGCGTCTTCCACCACATCGAATTCCTGCGCTTGGGCGAGCGGCGGGTCTTGGTGATCATGGTCTCGCCCGACGGCGATGTGCAGAACCGTGTCATCTTCACGGCGCAAGACCTGAGCCAGTCCGAACTGGCCGAGGCCAGCAACCGCCTGAACAATGGCTATGCGGGTTTGAGCCTGGAAGGTGTGCGGGAGCGCTTGAAGTCCGAAGTCGACGCGTTGCGCGGTGAAATCGCCGCCTTGATGAGCGCGGCCGTGCAAGCCGGCACCGACGCCATGGCCGAGGAGCAAGAGCGCGTGGTCATTGCCGGCGAGCGCAATTTGCTCACCGTGCAAGACTTCGGCAACGATATGGGCAGCTTGCGGCGCTTGTTCGATATGTTTGAGCAAAAGACGCAGCTGATGCGCTTGCTGGATGTGTCCAGCCGCGCTGAGGGTGTGCGCATCTATATCGGCGGCGAGAGCCAGGTCGTGCCCTTTGAAGAGTTGTCCATCGTTTCCGCGCCGTATGAGATTGACGGCCACATCGTCGGCACCTTGGGTGTGATTGGCCCGACCCGGATGGCTTATGACCGCATGATCCAGATCGTCGACATCACCTCGCGCATGATGAGTCAGGCGCTGTCGCAGAAATAGCCCGGCGCCGGGCCTATACAATCCGCGCCTTCCGGTGCAATGCCGGAGTGCATTTCCCTCTCGGGGGCCGCTAGCTCATGATGGTTAGAGCAGCAGACTCATAATCTGTTGGTGCCGTGTTCGACTCACGGGCGGCCTACCAAATTCCTTCTCGGCATGGTCGTTGACTAGCCGGCGCATCCCACCAGGCAAAGCCGAGAAGAATGCGATTGCTAGCCTCGACGATGAATGACGTGCCCTTGTGCCAGTGGATGGAGCGAGTTCAATTGCTAAAAGGACTGTTCAGCCATGACTGCCTCTAACTTCATTCAGCTTGACGATGGCTCCCCCTGTGGCGGCTGCGGCGATGCTGACAAGCTGAGCTTTCGCTTCGACTTTGCCTATCAAGCCATTGTTGATCTGGCCTCGCAAAGCATTTGGGCGCACGAGGCCTTGGTTCGCGGCCCTGAAGGCCAAGGCGCTGGTTCGGTGCTGAGTCAGGTGAACGAAGGCAACCGTTACCGCTTTGACCAAGCCTGCCGGGTCAAATCCATCAAGACGGCGGCGACGCTGGGTTTGGAGACCCGGCTGTCCATCAACTTCTTGCCCAACGCGGTTTACAAGCCCGAGGTCTGCATCCGCACCACGCTTGAGGCGGCGCGCGTCAACGGCTTCCCCTTGGATCGCATCATTTTCGAGGTGACCGAGGGCGAGCGGGTGGAAGACGGGCCATGGCTGGCTTCCATCCTGCGCGAATACCAGCGCTGCGGCTTTTTGACCGCCATCGACGATTTCGGCGCGGGCTATGCCGGCCTGACCTTGTTGGCTGACTTTCAGCCCGAGCTGATCAAGCTCGATATGGCCCTGGTGCGCGGTGTTGACGGCAGTCGATCTCGGCAGGCGATCGCGCGCGGCATTTTGCGCATCTGCCAGGACTTGGGGATTGCCGTCATCGCCGAGGGCATCGAGACCGTGGGCGAGCGCGACTTCTTCAGCCATGAGGGTGTGACCTTGATGCAGGGCTATTTGTTTGGCCGCCCGGGCTTTCGCGCGCTGACGCTGCCGGATGCGGTGGCCTGGCCTGTGGCGCGATAGACGCAGCTGCCTTCTTGGGCGCCACTGATTCGCGGGGGTGCTTAGCAAGATAAGGCTGTCTATGGGGCAGCCTCTGCGTGGCCGAGCGCGAGTCCGTCATTTGATATGTTCAACTGGCGGCCTTGACTCAGCTGCCTGATGATGACGAACCCCACTCTGCGGAAAAATCTCAAACTTTCTACCTTGCTGGCCGGCTTGTCGGTGCTGGCCTTGACCGCAGTGCTGCCGCTCAAAGCCGCGGCGGCCACGAATGCCTTGACGCTTCAGGCGCAGCAGTTGGCCGGGCAGACGCCGGTCACTGACCCCGAATTGGCGGCCTTGTTCGCGCAGACCAATGCCACCTGGGAGGCGCTGAAAAAGGGCCAGCTGGCCGAGATGCGCAAGTTCTCGCAAGCCAAGCTGGCGGCGGAACAGACCGCCTGCAAGACCTTGTTCTACCCCTTCGGCGGGCCGGATGTGCTCAATGCCTTGACCCTGTTCCCGAGCTGCCAGCACTACATCTTGTTTGGGCTGGAGCCCGTGGGCACCTTGCCGAATTTGAGCAATAAGCCGGCGGCCGAGGTGAAGCAGTTCGTCAAGGCGATGAATCAGTCGCAGGAATACTTGCTCCGTCGCAATTTCTTTGTCACGCAGTACATGAGCAAGGATTTCCGCTCCAAGAAGCTGGACGGCGTGATTCCCTTGATCAGCGTGACGCTGGCGCGCCTGGGGTATGAGCTGAAAGGCATCGAGTACAAATCGCTCGATGGCACGCCCTTTTTCGAGTACAGAACGCGCGACGCGGCGATTGATCCCAAGGCCGACCCAAATGCCGCCCCCGCTTCAGCGGCAGAAGCCAAGCCGCGCAAACGGGTGCCGCGCGCGGTGCTGTTTAGCTTCAGCCTCCCTGGTAGCAACAAGGTGCAGACCCTGTTTTATGCCAATTTTGATGCTTCCGACGAAGGCCTCAAGCGCCGCCCCTATTTCCCGCGCTATATGGAAAAGCATGCGCCCACGGCGACCTTGCTCAAGGCGGCGTCCTATCTGATGCATGGCCCTGAGTTCTCGAACATGACGGCTCTGGTGCTGAGTAAAAGCCCGGTGATCGTGCAGGACGACACCGGCCTGCCTTACCGCACGCTGCTCGATGCCGGCTACCGGGTGGAGCTGTTCGGCAACTACAGCAAACCCATCGGCCTGTTCAACTACCGCGCCCAGCCCGAGCTGGCCAAGGCCTATGCGGCCCTGCCGGCGCGCAGCACCTTGCCTTTCATGTGGAGCTACAACGTGGCGCGCGAGGACATGGGGCTGCAGTTGGCGCGCAAGCCCGCGAAGTGAATGGGCATGGCCTGTTCATTCGGAATTTGACTGAAACGAAAAGGGATCACGGCATGAATTCAGCGGCATTGCCATTGAGCGTTCTGGGCAAGGCGAGTTCCATCAATGTGCGCAAGGTCTTGTGGCTGTGCGCGGAGTTGGACTTGCCCATCGCTCACGAAGTCTGGGGCTCGGGCGAGCGCGATACCCAGGTGCCTGAGTTCCTGGCGCTCAACCCCAATGCAATGGTGCCGGTGATTCGTGATGGCGACTTTGTGCTGTGGGAGTCCAACACCATTTGCCGCTATCTGGCGCTGCGCCAGGGCCGCTTTGACTTGCTGCCTGCCGACCCGCAAGGCCGGGCGCGGGTGGAGCAGTGGATGGACTGGCAAGCAACCGAGTTGAACAATTCCTGGCGCTATGCCTTCATGAGCTTGGTGCGGCAAAGCCCCGCGCATGCTGACCCGCAGCAACTGGCCGCGGGCATCGCCAACTGGCATCGGCATATGCAGATGCTGGACGCGCAGCTGCAGCGCAGCGGCGGGCCTTTTGTGCTGGGTGACAGCTTCAGCTTGGCCGACATCGTGCTGGGCTTGTCCACCCATCGCTGGATGATGGCGCCTCTGCCGGCCGAGCAAAGACCTGTGCTGCCTGCGGTGCAGGCCTTTTACGAAACACTGAGCCAGCGCCCCGGCTTTCTGGCCCATGGGCGCAATGGCATGCCTTAAGTCGCTCTAAAGCAGCAAGCCCTGCTGCGGCTCCGCCGGCCCTTGGGGCCCGGCGCGCAAGCGTGCCAGCAAGGCATCGGTTTCCTGTGTGACCGAGGGCTCGAAAAGCTCGGCCGCTGGCAGCTTCAAAACCTCACGGCAGGCTTCTTCTTGCGGGCCGTGCAGCCACAAGTCCCACAACTCAGGTTGGATGGGAATGGCGCTGCGCTTGTCTTGCGCATCGTCCGGCAGCTTGGGGTCGGGCTTGTGCAGGCGAGCCAGCAGCGGGTGGCCGTCGCAATTCATCGTTAGCACGCTGAAGTTGGGCACCAGTTCGCCCGACTCCGGGTTGACCCATTCGCTCCAAATGCCGGCCAACGCCCAGGGCGCGCCATCGGCGCGGCGCAGCGTCCACCAGATATTGCGGCCGGTTTCCCAATTGGGCTCCTGGTAGCTGGCGGCTGCGATCAGGCAGCGCCGGCCCTTGGCCCAGGCGTCTCGGTAGGTGGGGCGCTGGTCCACCGATTCGATGCGTGCGTTATTGGTCAGGATGGCGCGCGAAGCCGGCCTGGCGCTGGCCGCGCGCGGCGCGATCATGCCCCACTGGCCCTTCATCGCCAGGCGTGTGCTGCCTCCGCTCGAATTGGGCAGACCTGCGCGTATGAAAACACCGCTGCCAAACGGGCCTACGGCCACGCCGGGGTAGGCGTCGCCCTGCAAGCTGCTGTGCAGGCTGGCGCGGAAGTAGCGCTCGATTTCTTCCTTGGGCGAAACATGGTGGAGGTTGCACATGATGGCTGGAGAATGTAGCGCTAAGCTGGGCCTAAGCGCTCAGCCCATGCCTGCCAAGTAGAAAGGTCTTCGATGTCTGAGTTGGTTTACCTGGCCGCGCCTAGCTTGGCCGATGTGGACGAAATGCTGGCCTTTGAGCAGGCGAACCGGGCCTTTTTCGAGTCGCGCATCAATGCCAGGCCGGCCAGCTACTACAGCCGCGAGGGCGTGGTGGCGGCCGTGATGACGGCGCAGTGTGAGGCGCTGGAGGATCAGGCCTATCAGTTCCTCTTGCGCGAGCAGGGCAGCGGCGCCCTGGTCGGGCGGGTCAATCTGAGCCAGATTCGGCGTGCCCACTTCCACGCCGCCAGCCTGGGCTACCGGGTGGGTGAGGGCCACCAGGGCCGCGGTTTCGCCAAGGCGGCCGTGCGCCTGGTCTTGGCCGAGGCCTTCGGCAAATTGGGCCTGGCCCGGGTGGAGGCCAGCGCCAGGCCTGACAACACCGGCTCATTGCGGGTGCTGCTGGGCCACGGCTTTGTGCAGTACGGCCACTCGCGCCGCAGTTTTGAGCTGGGCGGCGTCTGGCATGACTTGCTGCATTTCGAGCGGCATGCGGCGCTTGCAGACGATCTGCCTGACGGGCCTTAGAGCCGCAAGAAGTCGCTGAGCTCGGGCAACAGGCCTTCGAAGTCAGCCGTCAGGCCGTGGTCCGAGCCGGGCAATAAGTGGATGCGGCAGTTGGCGTAGCGGGCCTGCATTTCGCGCCAGTCCAGCACCTCGTCGCCCTTGGCGATGACGGCCAGAAAGCGTGCCGGCGCACGCAGCTCACCCCCGTCCAAGGCCTGCAACTCGCCCATGAATTCGGGGCGCACGAAAAAGCGCTGCTGCGGGTCTTGCCAGCAAGTTTGTTCGCCGATGTAGCCGGCCAAATCGCGGGCCGGGTCCACCGCAGGGTTGAGCAGCACGGTGGGCACTGCCTCCCAGCCCGGCTGCTGGGCCATCGCTGTGGCGTAGAAACCGCCCAGCGAGCTGCCCATCAGCGCGCTGCTGTGCAGCGGCCAGCCCTGCGTCAATTCCTGCATCAAGGCCATGGACTCGGCGGGAGAGGGCGGCAGCTGCGGGCAGGCGAAGTGCAAATCAGGGCGGTGCTGCGCCACCCATTGCGCCATGCGCATGGCCTTGGCCGAGCGGGGTGAGGAGCGGAAGCCGTGCAGGTAAAGCAGATGCGTGCAGCGGGGGGCTGGCACTTGCTGCGAATCTGCCGAAGCGGCCAGGTATTGGGGTGTTCCCGGATAAACATCGTTCATGCCCCGCAGTGTAGGCAGGGCGCGCGGCGCGCTTGCGACAAAGCGTGGAATGGCCTGTGCGAACGGCGGTATTCGCAATTGACGCCGGGCGGGTGAGCGGGGACAGTTGCGGGCTTCACGCGCATGCACATGCCCCAGCCCATGCCCCAGCTTGGCCTTGTGAGGTTTTGGCCGATGGGCGTGCATGCGATGATTGATTTGTCGGCCTGCGCAGCGTTTTGCTGGCGCGGGCCTTGTTTCAAAAAACGGTCCAAGGATGGTCTGAATGAGTTCTTTTGTTGATGCCAAAGACGTGCTGTTGCAGGCACCGGCCCCGGCTACGGCTCCGGTTCTCCGCCGCGCTGTGGGTTTGAGCGCTGTCGCCGCTGCCGTGGCTTTGCTGAGCGCTTGCGCAGGCACGCCTTCGGCGACCGCACCGGCCGCTGCCGCTGCTAACGCCGCACCCGCTGCGCCTGCAGCACCTGCCGCTGCCAATGGCACGCCAGCCGCCAAGGCCGCTGCCGCTCCTGCCGCACCCGGTGCAGCTGCATCAGCCGCCGGCCAGCCGCCGCGCCCGCCCGCTGACCCCACCGCGCCCAAGCCTTTCGCCGATGTGATCAAGGAAGCTAAGTCGCAAGACGGCCTGTTCCCGATCTGGCGCAAGGATGAAAAGGTCTGGCTGGAAATCCCCAAGGACAAGATCGGCAAGCCCTTCATGTTCACCGCCAACGTGGCTAACGCCGTCGGTGAGCGTGGTCTCTACGCCAGCCAGATGGGCATGGACCAACTGGTGGAATGGCGCCGCATTGGCAACCAGATCCAACTGGTGGCCTTGAACACCGCCTTCCGCGCCGAAGGCGGCGGCAAGCTGGCCGTGCAACAAGCTTTCTCGCCCAGCTTGCTGGCCGCAGGCACGGTGGCCAGCGCCGAGCACCCCGAGCGTAAGTCGGTGCTGATCGACGCCGGCATGTTCCTGAACGATATTCCTGGCCTGTCGACCCGCCTGGAAATGGCCTACCGCCTGCCTTACGCGGCTGACCGCAGCAATTCTTACTTCGAAGCCACCCGCGCCGACGCCAAGCTCAGCACCCTGACGGCTCGCATGCACTTCTTCACCCCGCGCATCCCTGCGCCGCCGCTGGTGGCCCCGCCGGTGCCGGTGCCGACACCGCCGCAGGCAACACCTGACCCCCGCAGCATGTTCGTCAGCTTCGTCTACAGCTTCACGGCCCTGCCGGAAACTGCCATGGCGCCGCGCCTAACCGACCCGCGCCTGGGCCACTTCATGGAAAGCTTCACCGACCTGGGCAAGGACAGCAAGCCCAACCCGCGCGTGCACTACGTCAAGCGCTGGCGCCTGGAGAAAGCCGACCCGGCAGCTGCGCTGTCTGAGCCGGTCAAGCCCATCACCTACTGGATGGACAAGAACATTCCGCCCAAGTACCGCCCCGCCGTCGAGGCTGGCATCGTGGAGTGGAACAAGGCCTTCGAGAAGATCGGCTTCAAAAACGCCGTGGTGGCCAAGCAGCAGCCCGACGATGCCAATTGGGACAATATGGACGCCGACCACGCCTCGGTGCGCTGGTTTGTTGGCGCCGATGTGGGCTTCGCCATTGGCCCCAGCCATGCGGACCCACGCAGCGGCGAAATCATCGATGCCGACATCGGCATGAGCGATATCTTTGTGCGCGGCGGCCGTGCCTTCATCAGCGAAGACCTGGGCCCCGGCATGTCGGCCGGTTTGAGCCAGGCCCCGCTGAGCCTGGCCGCCAAGGCCGGCGGCGCGGACCATGCTTATTGCAATTACGCCCACGAAGCCGCTGTTGAGCTGGACTTCGCCCTGGATGTGCTGGAAGCGCGTGGCGAGATCGCGCCCGACAGCCCCGAGGCCGATGCCTTCATCTTCGCCCGCATCAAGGATGTGATCATGCACGAGGTGGGCCACACCCTGGGCCTGAAGCACAACTTCAAAGCCTCCACCACCATCACGCAGGCGCAGCTCAAGGACAAGGCCTTCACCGAAGCCAACGGTATTTCCGGCTCGGTGATGGACTACAACGCCTACAACATCCCGCTGCAAGGCGAGGCGCCCACCACGATCAACAACACCCAGCTGGGTGCGTATGACTACTGGGCCATCGAGTACGCCTACAAGCCCATCGCGGTGGAGAACGAGGCGGCCGAGCTGGCCAAGATCGCGGCCCGCAGCATCGAGCCGGCGCTGGCCTATGCCGATGATGGCGATGCCGGCGGCTTCGGCCCCTATGACGGCATGGACCCGACGGCCAACCGCTTCGACCTCGGCGATGACCCGCTGGCTTATTACAAGAAGCGCCTGAAGCTGTCCAAGGAATTGTGGGCCCGCGTGCAGGACCGCAAGCCCGAGGCTGGTGATGACCCACTGCGCCAGCGCCGTGCCCTGGTCAGCGGCTTCAATCAGCTGTTCCGCTCCTCCGAGTTGGTGGGCAAGTATGTGGGCGGCATGTATGCCACCCGCGATCTGCCTGGCAGCACTGGCCGCGCCAGCTTCAAGCCGGTGGAGCCCGCCAAGCAGCGCGAGGCCTTGCAGTTCCTGGCCTCGGGTCTGTTCAGTGTGGACAGCTTCAAGTTCCGCCCTGAGTTCCTCAGCACCCTGACCATCGACTACAACGAGTGGGATCGTGGCGGCCCGCTGAATGTGCCGGCGGCTGTGGCCCGCGTGCAGCTGGTGGCGCTGGACCGCTTGCTCAGCGGCAACACCGCGATGCGCTTGCTGGATCTGCCGTCCTATGTGCCTGAGAACCAGCGCAAGGGTTTGATCTCGCTCAGCGAGGTCTATGCCACGCTCAACAGCACGATCTGGAGCGAGCTCAAGAGCGGCACCGAGATCGACCGCCTGCGTCGCAATTTGCAGCGCGAGCATCTGAAGCGCTTGCAGGCCGTGCTGACCAAGGGCGGCGGCCCTGGCGTGTTGGCTGATGCCTACTCGCTGGCGCGTCTGCATGCGGTGCAACTGCAAGCTGACCTGAAGAACGCGCTGGCCAAGGGCGGCCATTCGGTTGAAACCCGCGCCCATCTGGCCGAAAGCCTGGACACCCTGTCCACCGTGCTGCGCGCCAATATGCAGCGGGTCTAAGACGCCTGGCTCGCGGCTGACGAGAGTCAGCTGCGAGGAAAAAATGGCAAAGGCCGGTGCGCAAGCGCCGGCCTTTTTTATTGCCCGCAAGGCAGTCTTGTGACAAGGCAGCGGGCCTTTGACTTAATTCGCTGGAACAATCCAGGCGCGGAAGTGATTTGAGTGAGGTTTGATGACGATGGCGTACACCTTTGCGGTCGAAGACCGGGCACTGATTTGCGGGTTCTTGTTCACGCACCAGGGTCAGGGTCGGGCCATCGAACTGGGCGAGGCCATGCAATGGCTGGCCAAGAGTCCTTCCGAGACCCCGGGCGAGTTCATCTGGCTGCATTTCAACCTGACCGATACCGCCTCCGAGAAATGGATGCAGTCCCATTTGGACCTGCCGCCGGAGTTCTTCGACGCGCTGCGCGAAGGCTCGCGCTCCACCCGCATCGAAGACGCGGCCGACAACCTGATCGCCGTTGTCAACGATGTGGCCTTCGAGTTTTCCTTTGACCCCTCCGAGATCGCCAGCCTGTGGGTCAACGTCAACCCCCGCGTGGCCGTCAGCGCCCGTGTGCATCCGCTGCGCTCTATCGACCGGCTGCGCCAGGCGGTGCGCGATGGTGCGCTCTTCGGCTCTTCGGTCGCGCTGTTGAACCATCTGATGCAGGACCAGGGCGATGTGCTGGTGCGCATCGTGCGCGATGCTACTTTGCAGGTTGACCGGGTGGAAGACGCGCTGCTGCAAGGCCATTTGCAACAAAAACGCGCCGATATGGGCAAGCTGCGCCGGGTGCTGGTGCGCTTGCAAAGGCTGTTGGCGCCCGAGCCCGGCGCTTTGTTCCGCCTGCTGCGCCAGCCGCCGCCCTGGGTCACGCCGCATGATCTGGACGAACTTCGCCAAAGCACCGAGGAATTCAGCATCGTCATCCGCGACTTGGCCGCGCTGCAAGAGCGCATCAAGCTCTTGCAAGAAGAAATGTCCGCTCAAGTGGGCGAGCAAACCAACCGCAGCGTCTTCACCCTGACCGTGGTGACCGTGTTGGCTTTGCCTATCAACATCATCGCCGGCATGCTGGGCATGAATGTGGGCGGCATCCCGCTCGCTGATCATCCCCACGGCTTCGCCATCATCGCCCTCATCATCCTGACCTTCACGGTGGTGGCGGGGTGGTTGGCGTTCAGGAATCGGGAGTAGGGAGATGGGCTTGAATGCCTGCGTGCAATACTTGGGATGCGATCCCTTGCGATTCAAACAAAGGAATTTGAGACATGCACAACAGCAGCCTGCTCCCTCACGCACTCAGCATCGAGTTTCCTGAATTGGCCGAGCGCATCAAGTTGCTCAAACAGGAAAATGCGCATTTCGCCAAGCTGCTTGAATCGCACGACGCGCTGGACAAGCAAATCAGCCAAGACGAACTTGGCGTCAAGGCGATTGAAGACAACGCCTTGCATGCGATGAAGCAGCAGCGGGCTCGGCTGAAGGATGAGCTGTATCAGTTGGCGAAGGGTTAAGTCCGAGCCCGACTCAAGTTCTCTGACGGGCTGCTAAGTCCGAGGCGCTAGTTGCTCCAGCGTCTTTCGCTATTCCTCGGCTTCGAATGATCTACGGCCCAGCCGGGATTTCGCCCCGGCGGGCGACCTACTTTCTTGGGCGCCCAAGAAAGTAGGCAAAGAAACCGCCCCGAATGCCTGGCCCCTTGCGGGGTCCGCTGCGGTGCTCGGCTTCGCCGGGCCGCGCCCAACTCACTGCGCTACGCTCCGTTCAAACAGGGGGCGCGAAGTCAGCCCTTGAAGGCGCTGCGCGCCGCCCGTCGAATCCTGCGCTCCTCGCCCAGGCAACACGGGGAGCCCCAAACGGCTCGCTGCGCGTCGCCTCCGTCAAAGCCAAAACCACCAGCGCGCCGCGCCTCAAGCCGACGCGCAGCGAGGCTTGACTGTATTCAAATCCCGTCGAGACTGGGTGAGGAGCGGAAACTTGCTGGCGTTTAGGAATCGGGAGTGGGGGCACTACAGCTTGGGCTGCGCAATGCGCAGTGGTATCAATTGGTGAATGGACGGTAATGCAGTTGATGCCGTTGAAGTACAAGGGCCGCCTGCGGCTTTCTTAGTTTCCAGTCTTGAGGAGAGCCAACAATTTTGCGCAAGACCGAGAGAAGGTCATATTGCCGGTGCCGCCCCAGCCCGTTTCGCTAGGGACGAGTAGTCCGAGTGACATAAGTCCTGAAACGAGTAAGGCACTTGGGCTATTGATGGGGATGCGAAGCGTACTCGGCCCATCGATTGTGGCTTCAGTCGCTTCAACTAGTCGAATTCCACCCTCGTATTGAAATGTATCAACCAGAAACGCAATTTCTGCCGCGGACAAGTCGCGCAGAACCCGCCCGAGAATGATCGCTTCACTAGCCTCAAGTTCGGTTTGCGTTAGGCAGTTCTGAACTGCGAGCTTCAACTGTTGAATCTTTTGCTCATCAGTCGTGTGGAGTACCGCCAAGACGCATTCATTTATCAGCTTGAACTGCGCATCAGACAAGTCACGGATCGATTGCTCGTTCCTCGCGACTATTTCTTGCAATTCCTGCATGGCTGCAGAAATTCGCGCTTCCTGTCTTTTGGCTGCAATCGAATTAGCCAGACCAGGCAATAGCGGAGCCAATACTCCTCCGGCTGCGGCTCCAAACGTGGTCAATGCGACCTCAAGTGGAAGAGATCCGGCTGCTCGTTCGAGGGGCGTTGGTTTAGGGAGCATCTTGCGGGATTGAACTGAAATTGTTCGCGGCGGCTAGACATATGCCTGGGAAAAAGAGGAAGCTCTTACTGCTGGAATCCTCTCCGGCGCGTATTGAATACTCACATTGCTTTCCTGGCCTAAGGTGAAACGAGAGGCAATAAACCTTCAGCCGCCAAACTTCGCCTTCAAGCCCGCCAGCAACTTTTCATGAATGCCGCCAAAGCCGCCATTGCTCATGCACAGCAAATGGTCACCGGGTTTGACCGCCTGCAAAACGGCGCTGAGCAGGGCGTCGACATCGGCGCCGACCTGGGCTTGGGTGCCCATGGGAGCGAGCGCTTCTTTGGCGTCCCAGGCCAGGCCTTGCTGGTTGCAAAAGCTCAGGTCGGCTTCTTCCAGCGCCCAGGGCAGTTGGGCCTTCATGGTGCCCAGCTTCATGGTGTTGGAGCGGGGCTCAAAAATGGCCAGGATGCGCTCGTCCGGCTTGATGCGGCGGCGCAGGCCGCCCACGGTGGTGCGCATGGCGGTCGGGTGGTGGGCAAAGTCGTCGTAGACCTTGACGCCGCCCACTTCGCCGCGCAGCTCCATGCGGCGGCGCACATTCTGGAATTCGGCCAGGGCGGCGGCGGATTGCTCAGGCGCCACGCCCACATGCTCGGCGGCGGCGATGGCCGCCAGGGCGTTGAGTTGGTTGTGCTCGCCGAACAGCGCCCACTCCACCCGCGCCACCTTGAGGCTGCCGCGCAGCACATCAAAGCTCTGCGGCTCACCGCGCGCGCGCAGCACGCCGGTCTCTTCTTTGCGGCCGCCGAAGCGCACCACCTCGCTCCAGCAACCGCGCCCGAGCACTCGCTGCAGTGCTTCCTCGCGGGCATTGACCACCAAGCGGCCATTGGCCGGCACGGTGCGCACCAGATGATGGAACTGGGTTTCGATGGCGCCGAGGTCGGCAAAGATGTCGGCGTGGTCGAACTCGAGGTTGTTCAAGACGGCCGTGCGCGGGCGGTAGTGCACAAACTTGCTGCGCTTGTCGAAGAAGGCGGTGTCGTATTCATCGGCTTCAATCACAAAGGCCTTGCCACTGCCCAGCTTGGCGCTGACGCCGAAGTTCTGCGGCACGCCGCCCACCAGAAAGCCGGGTTGCTGCCCGGCATGTTCAAGAATCCAGGCCAGCATGGAGGTGGTGGTGGTCTTGCCATGTGTGCCGGCCACGGCCAGCACGTGGCGGCCTTGCAGCACATGCTGGGCCAGCCACTGCGGGCCGCTGGTGTAGGGCAGACCGGCGTCCAGAATCGCTTCCATCAGCGGGAATTTCTCGCCGCGTGTGACCACATTGCCGATCACGAACATATCGGGCGCCAGGGCCAGTTGTTCGGCGCCGAAGCCGCTGGTCAGCTCAATGCCCAGGGCTTGCAGCTGGTCGCTCATGGGTGGGTAGACATTGGCGTCGCAGCCGGTGACGCGGTGGCCCGCCTCGCGTGCCAGGGCGGCCAGGCCACCCATGAAAGTGCCGCAAATGCCGAGGATGTGGATATGCATGGTCGTCGTCAATCTTCAGAAACGGGAGCGAAACTTAGCGGAGAGGGCAGGCTCAGGCAGCGAACCACAGTCCGGCCAGGGGCAGGGCGGCTTCGAGCGAGTTCAGCACCAGACAGCGCGGCGCGGTCGCCGGGTCGGGGGATTTGAGGTCGGGCACCAGCACCACGCCGGCCCCGGCTGCCAGCGCGCCCTGGGCGCCGTAGCTGGAATCTTCAAAGACCAGGGTCTGTTCGGGCGCGTGGCCAAGGCTGCCGGCGGCCAGTTGGAAGAGATCGGGGTGGGGTTTGCCGCGTGCGACTTGATCGCCACCGTGGATAGGGCCGAAAAAGCCCAGCAAGCCAGCCAGCCCAAGCCGGCGCAGCACTTCGGCGTGGCGAGTCGAGGAGGCCACCGCGCAGGGCACGCCATTTGAATGCAGGGTTTGCAGCAAGGCCAGGGCGCCGGGGCGCAAGGCAAAGCCCTGGCCTTGGAATTGCGCCTCGACCTCGCGGTCCACGGCCTCGTACATGGCCTCGGCATGCGCATGCGAGCCCAGCTTGTCGGCCAGCACGGCCAAGCAGTCGCGGCGATTGATGCCCACCGTCAGCAGATAGTCGGCCTCGCTGAGCGGTGTGCCCGCCGCCGCACTCTGGCGCAACCAGGCATCACGGATGGGCCGCTCGGAGTCAAGCAGCAGGCCATCCATATCGAAGATGGCCGCGGTGAAGCGGCGGCCGGTGTGCGGCATGGCGGGTGGTGGCGCGAGTTTTAGCGCAGGGCGTGGCGGGCGGCGTCCAGCGTGGCCTGGATGTCGGCCTCGCTGTGGGCGGCCGAGACGAATCCGGCCTCGTACAGCGCCGGGGCCAGGTAGACGCCGGCGTCCAGCATGGCGTGGAAGAAGCGGTTGAAGCGCTCCTTGTCGGTCGTCATCACGGTCTGGTATTCCTGCGGCAGCTGGTCCATCAGGAAGAAGCCGAACATGCCGCCTTGGCAATCCACGCTGAAGGGCACACCGTTCTCTTTGGCGACCACCGCCAGGCCATCGACCAGGCGGCGCGTCTTGGCCGACAGCTCTTCAAAGAAACCCGGCTTTTGGATTTCGCGCAGCGTGGCCAGGCCG
This sequence comes from Roseateles sp. PN1, assembly GCF_038419725.1. Lineage (NCBI taxonomy): Bacteria > Pseudomonadati > Pseudomonadota > Betaproteobacteria > Burkholderiales > Sphaerotilaceae > Roseateles > Roseateles sp. PN1. The sequence goes on from NZ_JBCARA010000007.1 coordinate 189,324, forward strand.
CAGGCGGTGGCGACCGGGTTGCCGCTCAGGGTGCCAGCTTGGTAGACGCCGCCCAGCGGGGCCAGGTGCTTCATGATCTCGCGGCTGGCGCCGAAGGCGGCCAGCGGCATGCCGCCGCCGATCACCTTGCCGAAGACGCTGATATCGGGCTTGAAGCCGGGGATCAACTCGGCATACATGCCTTGTGCGCTGTGCAGTCCGACGCGGAAGCCGGTCATCACCTCGTCCAGCACCAGCAGGGCGCCGTACTCGGTGCACAGCTCACGCAGGCGCTTCATATAAGCGGTCTGAGTGCGCACGAAATTCATATTGCCGGCGATGGGCTCGATGATGACGCAGGCCAGCTCCTTGCCGTGCAGGGCAAAAGCTTCTTCCAACTGGGCCAGGTGGTTGAATTCCAGCACCAGGGTGTGCTGCGCCACTTCAGCCGGCACGCCGGCGCTGGTGGGGTGGCCAAAGGTGGCAAGACCTGACCCTGCCTTGACCAGCAGTGCGTCGGTATGGCCGTGGTAGCAGCCTTCAAACTTGATGAATTTGCTGCGGCCGGTGGCGCCGCGCGCCAGGCGAATGGCGCTCATGGTGGCTTCCGTGCCGGATGACACCAGTCGCACTTGCTCCATGCTGGGCACCAGCTTCAGGATCTCTTCGGCCAGTTCGATCTCACGCTCGGTCGGCGCGCCGAAGGAGAAGCCTTCTTGCGCTGCCTTGGTCACGGCTTCCAGCACGGCCGGGTGGCCGTGGCCCAGAATCATCGGACCCCAGGAGCCGATGTAGTCGATATAACGTTTGCCATCGGCGTCAATGATGTAGGCGCCTTCACCACGGGTGATGAAGCGCGGTGTGCCGCCGACGGCGCGGAAGGCGCGCACGGGCGAGTTGACGCCGCCAGGGATGACACGCTGAGCGCGTTCGAACAGGACTTGGTTTTTCGACATGGCTAGAAGAATCGCAAATGGGGAAGGGTGCCTGCCCTGGTTCAAGACTTGAGGGCAAGCGGTCAAACAGTTGGTGCGTTAATCAGTCAAACAATCAATCAATCAGTGCATGCGCTTGGGCGGACGGCTGCTGGGCAGGGCATCGTCCAGGCTGAGGCTGCCGGGCTCGTCCAGCGCGGCGGCTGCAGCAGCTTCGGCGGCGGCCGCGGCTTCCTCTTCTTCATTAGGCGGCAGGGCCCAGAAGAAGCGGTCGGGGATCGCATTGCCCATGCCGGGGCGGAAACCACCGTCCAGCGCCTGGTCAAGAAAGGACAGCGCCTCGCCCACTGCGGCGTGAATATCCGCGCCCACTGCCAACAAGGCGGCCAGTGCGGCCGAGAGGGTGTCGCCGGCGCCGACGAAATTGATGTCGAAGCGCTCGAACTTCTCGCCGGTGATTGGGCCTTGCGAGGTGGCCAGCACGTTGTCGACGAATTGATTGGGCAGATTGATGCCACTGACCAGCACATGGGCGGCGCCATGCTGGGCGGCGGCCACGGCCAACTCGCGCGGTGAGGCGGGGCGGTCGTTGTCCCAGTCGGGCAGCAGGAAGTCGGTGAGGGTCTTGTGATTGCCCACCAGCACATGGGTCTGCGGCAGGATCAGCTCGCGGAAGGAGTCCAGATAGCTTTGCTGCTGTTCTTCATCCAGCCAGGCCACATTTGGCAGATAGGCCACCAGGGGCACGTCCGGGTAGTCGGACAGCACTTCGGCCACCGCACTGACGCCCTCGGCGCTGCCCAGGAAGCCCACCTTCCAGGCGGTGATGGGGATGTCTTCCAGAATCAGGCGGGCCTGCTCGGAGATGGTGTCGGTGTCCAGGGTCTGGTGCTCGAACACCTCGGCGGTGTCGCGCAAGATGATGGCGGTGACGATGGGTAGGCAGTGCGCGCCCATGGCGGCGATGGTGGCGATGTCGCCGCCCAGGCCGCTGGCACCGCTGGCTTCGCTGGCGTTGAAGCTCATCACACAGGCGGGGGCTTGGGCAGCTTGCTCGTCTTCGCTGAGTACCCCATCAACGGCACCCGCCGGTGGGACTTTGGAATCGATTTTGCTCATAGTTTGCGGCGCAAGGTCAGGGTCGGGCAAAGCGGCTGGCCGCAGGCGATTTAGAACACGCGGGTTCAGCGAACGTGGGCGTTATTACAAGCAGTTGCAATTCGGGCTTGCTTTGGGGCAAATCCTGAGAATTGCCTCTGCATCACTGCCTATTTCGTCACGAAGTTGCTGGGGCCTGCGTGGCTACAATCTTTACATTGTAGTGAGCAAAAAGATATACACCGTGAGCGAAGCAAGTACCTGGATGTGCCTGATCTGCGGCTGGATTTACGACGAGGCCGCGGGCGATCCTGAACACGGCATCGCGCCGGGAACGCTGTGGGCCGATGTGGATATGAATTGGACCTGCCCTGAGTGCGGCGCGCGCAAGGATGACTTTGAAATGGTGCGTATCTAAGTCGATCCGCTAAGGGTTGACTAGCTGCCGGTCAGTAACTTTGCTGGCTATGCTGCCGGGCTTTTGCCCTGAACCGTTTGGCTTTGAAGAGTGAGGCTTGGCGTGCAAGTTCCTGATGGTCCTACCGGTCTTGACAGCGGTACTCCTGCTGCTGCAGCACGAGTGCTGGTCATTGACGACAGCAACACAATCCGGCGCAGTGCCGAGATTTTCCTCAAACAAGCCGGCCACGACATCGTGCTGGCCGAAGATGGCTTTGATGCGCTGGCCAAGCTCAGCGACTTCCGGCCCGATCTGGTGTTCTGCGACATCTTGATGCCGCGGCTCGATGGCTATCAAACCTGCGCCATCATCAAACGCAATCCGCAGTTCGCGGCTGTGCCGGTGATCATGCTGTCCTCCAAGGATGGTTTGTTCGACAAGGCGCGCGGCCGCATGGTGGGCTCGCAAGACTACCTCACCAAACCCTTTACCAAAGACCAGTTGCTTAAGGCCGTGCAGCAGCACCGCCGTGGCGCTTGATGCCTGCATCGAGCGCGGATCCCATTTGATATTGACACCTTGCTCGGCAGAGCGGCCTGAGGAGGACCTATGACCATTATGAAAATCTTGTTGGTTGACGATTCGAAAACCGAATTGCATGTGCTGAGTGAATTGCTCGGCAAGCGTGGCTACCAAGTCCGTACGGCCGAAAACGGCGAAGAGGCGCTCAAGCGCCTGGGCGAAGAAAAGCCCGACCTGATCCTGATGGATGTGGTGATGCCCGGCCAGAACGGTTTTCAGCTGACCCGCGCCATCACCCGCGATGAGCGCTATGCAGGCATTCCGGTGATCATGTGCACCAGCAAGAACCAGGAAACCGACAAGGTCTGGGGTATGCGCCAGGGTGCGAGTGATTACGTTGTCAAACCCGTCAAGGCCGAGGAGTTGCTGGCCAAGATTCGTGCCCTCGGTGGTGCATGAGTAATAAAGAAGCGCTGCGCGAACTGCAGCACCGCCTAGCTCACCGCATGCAACAGGCGCGTGAGCAGACCGGCACCGGTGCCAGCTGGCTGGCGGTGGAATGTGCGGGCTATGGCTTGCTGTTCTCCCTCAAGCATGCGGCGGAAATTTTCGCGCCCGTGCCGCTCAAGCCTTTGCCTTATGCCAAGCCTTGGATGGCAGGGCTCGCCAATCTGCGCGGCGGCTTGTTCACGGTGGTGGATCTGGCGGTGTTTCTGGGCTTGCGCGATGCGCAGACGCCTTTGGCCGAGCAGCGCGGCGAAGCGCGGGTGGAAGCCAGCCAGGCTCGCCTGGTGTCGCTGAATCCTGAACTGAATTGCAACTGCGCTTTGCTGGTGGACCGTTTGGCCGGCCTGCGCGGTGATGACCAGCTGCGCCTGGATACCTCTGATCCAGCGAGCCAAGCGGGCGCTGAAGGCCTGCGCCGACCGCGTTTTGCCGGCCCGCGCATGCTGGACGAGACAGGGCGATCGTGGCAACAAGTGCATTTGGATGCCCTTTCTAAACATGAACAGTTTTTGCAAGTCGTGGTCTGATTTCAGGCGACGAGATCAGGCCTTTGCGAAGGCCTGAATGCATTTGTGGCGACCCGTGGCTGGCTGTGTGGCTAGCGAGTTGCCTAAAAATTTGACGGCCAGTTTGGCCGATAGACAACAGTTTTGAGTCCGATGCCAGTCAAGATCGGCGAAATTTTCGAGAGCAAGAGGGTGAGATGAGCTTCCTGGACAAGATCAAAAAGCTGGGCAAGAACGAATCCGACCAGGCTGCCACTGGGGCGGCTGAATTGGCGGGCATGACGGGCTCAAGCGGCCTGGCTACAGCCCAGGGCGCCACGGGCCGTCAGGGCCTGGACCTTGACGTTGACCGCCAAGGTGCGGACACCGCAGCCTCTGCACCCATCTCATCGATCATTTCGGAGGCGACGCCGACCGAGTTCAGCAGCGCTGAATTCCCGGCCACGACCAATTTCTCCAGCACCACGACGGCTGCGATGGAGCAAGCAGATGGCGCGCAGGCAGGCAAGGTCGCCAGCGCTCGCAAGCAAGCCCTGTTTACCGCGATGGTGGCGGTGGGCTTGTTGGGTACGGCGGCGACGGTCGGCGTGACCATTTTGCAAAGCTCGCGCAGCGCCGCTCAGGTGCGCGCCACCGGCCAGGCCTTGATGCAGTCGCAGCGTATGGCTAAGTCGGTCACATCCGCCTTGGTGGGTAAGCCCGAAGCATTCGTTGAATTGCGTGAGAGCGTGGGCAGCATGGCCAGCGTGGTGAAAGACCTGCGCTCCGGTGAAGGCAGCTTGGCTGCCGCGCCGGCCAGCGTGACTGCCAGCTTGGATGCAATTTTGCCGCTGGTGCAGCGCGCCGAGCAAAGCGGCCAGATGGTGCAGTCGCAGGAGAAGGCGCTGATTGAAGTGGGCCAGGCCCTGCGCCAAATCAATAAGCAAAGCGGTGACCTGCTGGAAAGCGCGGAAACCGTATCGGCAGATGCCTTGCAGCAAGGTGCTTCAACGGCGGAAATCGCCGCCGCCGGTCAGCTGGTGATGTTGACCCAGCGCATCGGCAAGAGCGCCAATGAATTCCAAACGCAAGAAGGCGTGAGCCCTGAGGCCGTGTTCTTGCTGGGCAAGGACTTGAACTCCTTCAAGCTGATCACCGAAGCGCTGATCAACGGCAACCCTGAGTTGCACCTCAATAGCGTCAAAGACGCCGCCCTCAAGGCGCGTCTGGTGACTCTGCTGAAACAGTATGAGCTGACCCGTAGCCAAGCCCAGGTGATTCTGAGTAGCTTGCAAGGCCTGGTGGCAGCGCGTGAAGCGCAGACCAGCATCTTGGCCGATGCCGAGCCGCTGCGCAAAGGCCTGGAACAAGTCGCGCAGGAATTGGAATCGGCCGGTGGCGCCAATCTGGGTTTGATTGCCCTGATGGTGACCGCCCTGGCGGCGCTGGTGGTGGGTGCCTTGGGTTTCCTGCGCCTGTATGTGGCGGGCCAGACCCAACGTGCCGCCATGGCCGAGTCGCAAAAGCAAGAAGCTGAAACGCAAGAGCGTGAAGCCAAGCGCGTCAACGACGCCAACCAGGCCGCTATTTTGCGTTTGATGAACGAGTTGCAGACGGTGGCTGAGGGTGACTTGACCCAACAAGCCACGGTGACGGAAGACATCACCGGCGCCATCGCTGACTCGGTGAACTACACGGTGGAAGAGCTGCGCAATCTGGTGAGCCAGGTGCAGACCACGGCCGCTCGCGTGACCGACACGACTGGCCAAGTTGACCAGACTTCGACCGACCTGCTGGCGGCATCGAAAGAGCAGCTGCACGAGATTCGCTCCACCGGTGAAGCGGTGCTGCAGATGGCCGGCCGAATCAATGAGGTGTCCACCCAAGCGCAGGCCACTGCCACGGTGGCGCGCCAGTCGCGTGAGGCTGCTGAGTCGGGCTTGCAGGCGATGCAGAACAATATCAGCGGTATGAATTCCATCCGCGACCACATTCAGGAAACCTCCAAGCGCATCAAGCGACTGGGCGAGTCTTCGCAGGAAATTGGTGAGATCACCGAGCTGATTTCTGACATTACCGAACAGACCAACGTGCTGGCGCTGAACGCGGCCATTCAGGCCGCCTCGGCCGGCGAAGCCGGTCGCGGCTTCTCGGTGGTGGCGGAAGAAGTGCAACGCCTGGCCGAACGCTCGGGCGACGCCACACGCCGAATCGCCGCCCTGGTCAAGACCATTCAGACCGACACGCATGACGCCGTGGCCGCTATGGAACGCTCCACACTCGGTGTGGTGCAAGGTACGCGTTTGTCTGACGCGGCCGGTAAGGCGCTGGAAGAGATCGACACCGTGTCGCGTCGTCTGGACGGCCTGATCGCTGAGATTTCCACCCAAGCGCTGCGCGAAGCCGCTTCCGCCAACGAGGTGGCCGAGAACATTCAGCACATTTTTGCGGTGACCGAGCAGACCAGTGAGGGCACACGTTCCACCGCCCTGATGGTGCATGAGTTGTCGCGTTCCGCCGAAGCCTTGAAGGCCTCGGTCGCCCGATTCAAGGTTGCCTGAGGCAAGGGGCTAGGATGGATCTCATGTCCAATACGAGCCAGTCCCGGCCCCAGCCGGAACCGCGCGATATGCGGGACGCGCAGGATTCCGAATTTCCTGCCGACCTGAGTCCGCTGGCCTGGGTGCAGGAAGAGTTGCGCCGCTCGCTGGAGTCGGTGCACAAATCCTTGCGCCGCCTTTTGCGCGATGGCGATGGCCGCATGACGGGCTACTCCGCCTTGGGTGCCGACAGTCAGCCGCTGCCGGCGCTGCAAGCCGCCGCCGCCCAGTTGCATCAGGTGGCCGGTGTGCTGGACTTGGTCGGCTTGCCGGCCGGTGCCATCGTCTTGCGCGCGGCCGAGCAGGCCGTCGCTGACTTGGCCCAGCATCCCGCCAATATCGAATTGGCGCGGGTCGAAGTCATCGAGCGTGCAGATTTCGCGCTGCTCTCGCTGGTGTCTCGCATGTTGGGCGCGGGCGCGCCTTCGGCGGCCATTTCCAGCCTGAGCCTGTTTCCGAGCTACCGCGATCTGCAGGCCTTGAACGGCGCCGAGCGTGTTCATCCGGCCGACCTGTGGCAGTTTGAATGGCAATGGCGTGATCTGCCGGTTGATGGCAAGGTGCCTGTGCAAGCACTGGAGACGGTGCGCCCGGCCTTCGAGTCAACCTTGCTTAAGCAGATGCGGGAGCCGCATGCTGTTGCGGCACGCGCCTATGCCGCCAAGCTGAGTGATCTGTGTGCCGGCCTGGTGGGCGGCTTGCAGCATGCGCCCAAGACCAAGACCCTGTGGCAACTGGCCGCGGCCATGTTCGAGGCGCAGTCCTTGGGCTTGCTGCCGCTGGATAGCTTTGTCAAACGCCTGGGCTCGCGCTTGTTGTCCCAGCTGCGCGTGGTCGGGCTAGGCGATGCCGGTGATCTCGATGCCAAGCAACGGCTGGCGCAAGACCTGTTGTTCTTCTGCGCCCAAAGTGGTTCTTTGTCCAGCCCTGCCGAAGCACCTCGCCTGGCGGCGGTGCGGGAGGCCTATGGCCTGGCCAACCAGCCCTTGGGCGACTATGAAGACGAGAGCCTGGGTCGCATCGACCCGGCCTGGGTGAGCCAGGCCAAGCGCCGCGTCAGTGCTGCCAAGGAATCTTGGGGTACGGTGGCCGAGGGCGAGACCCATCGCATGCCGGTGCTGGACGAGCAGTTCGCCAGCCTGGCCGAATCTCTGCACCGCTTGTTCCCGAGCGGCGCGGTTCTGGGCGAAATGCTGCAGCGCGCCGTGGTCAGCACGGTGCGTTCGGCCAAAGCCCCGCCACCTGCCGTGGCGATGGAATTGGCCACCAGTTTGTTGTACGTCGAAGCGGCGCTGGACGAGGCCGTCTTTGACCAGCCCGAGCAGGCTGACCGCGTCAAACGCCTGGCCGCCCGCATCGCTGCGGTGGGCCGCGGCGAGGCGCCTGAGCCGCTCGAAGGCTGGATGGAAGATTTGTATCGGCGTGTCTCCGATCGCCAGACGCTGGGCAGCGTGGTGCATGAATTGCGCAGCAGCCTGGCCGAGGTGGAGCGTCAGGCCGATGAGTATTTCCGTGACCCGAGCCAGCGCGAACGTCTGATCCCGGTGCCGGGGCAGCTGTCCTCGATGCGTGGCGTCTTGACCGTGCTGGGCCTGGATCAAGCCGCATTGGCTTGCGTGCGTATGCGCGATGAGGTGGATCGCCTGGCCAATACCGAGGTGGATGTCGAGCGTGCCGCCCCGCGTGAGCTGTTCGATCGCCTGGCCAACAATCTGGGCGCGCTCGGTTTCATGATCGACATGCTGGGCGTGCAGCCGGCCTTGGCCAAGCGCATGTTTGTGTTTGACGAAAGCACAGGCCGCCTGAGCTCGCTGATGGGTCGCAGTGGTGATGCGCATGCCGCGCCGCCTGCGCCCATCATGCCCAATTTGCCGCCTCTGCCGCCGGCTTTGGTGGAGGCCGCGCAGCGCCCCGCCGAAGACACCCGCTTGTTGCCGGCGCACGACCCGGAAATGCGCGAGATTTTCCTGGAAGAAGCCGCCGAAGTGCTGGGCAATGCCCGCGAGGCCTTGGCGAGCTTGCGCGCGGATTCGGAAAGCACGCCGCAGTTGACGGTGATGCGCCGCGCCTTCCACACCCTCAAGGGCAGCTCGCGCATGGTCGGGCTGGAGCAATTCGGCGAAGGCGCCTGGAGCTGCGAGCAGTTGTTCAATGCTCGCTTGGCCGAGGCCACGCCCAAGGCGGACGCCGCCTTGCTCGAATTCAGCGAAGAAGCCTTGGATTACCTGGGCCGGTGGTGCGAACAGATTGCCTCGGGTCAAACACCGACGCTGACGCCCGAGCCCCTGCGCGAGAAGGCAGATGCCTTGCGCCTGCGTCCTTTGGCGGCAGTTCCTGCGGCAGCGCCCGCACCGGCACCCGTTCCCGTACCTGCGCCTGAAGTTCATGTGGCTGAAGTGCAAGCGGAACCTGCCGCTGCAGCTGCGCCGGAACTGGCATCGGAACTGGCACCGGCCGAGTCTGTGCAAGAACCTGAGCTGACCGTCGAAGCAGTGCCGGCGTCTGAAGCGCAGCCCGAGCCTATGCCCGAGCTGAGTTTTGTCACCTTGCCCGAGGTCGATGCTCTGCCGGTGATGCTGGCGCCTGTGCCACCAGAGGCCCCCGTCGTCCCAGAATTGGCAGGTTTCGAGCCCACGACCTTCAACGAATTCGCGCCTACCGAGGTGTCCGAGTTGCTGGACCTGCCGGCCCAGCCTGCGGCCGCGGTAGAGGCCTCACAGCCTGAAGAGTTTTTGCTGCCCGAGATCGAGGCCATCGAAGGCCTTGATGACGCCAGCCTGCCTGCGGCTGAGCCTGCTTTGGCCGCTGACGAGCAACTTTCCCCAAGCCACACCGAAGGCGAAGTGGCCAGCGAGAGCGACAGCGATTTGCCGGCCTTGCCTGCGGACGTTGTCGCCGCAGTCGAGCCGCAGACGCCAGAGCAAGACTTGCCCTTTGTGCTGGAGTTCAACAGCCTGCGGGCTGATTTGCCAGCCGCGAGCACCGAAGAATTTGAGCTGCCCGAGTTCGAGCTCAAGCTCGACCTGGGTGAAGAAGCTGCTCTGCCGGTGGCCGAAGCCGGCGCACTGAATGACGATGAGTTGATCGCCGCGCTGGCGCAGATTCACCGTGAAGCTGTGCCCGAGTACGCTGCTCCACTGGCCGATACCGAGTTGCTGCTGCCGCCTGACTTGGCGGACTCCGAGCCTGCCGAAGCCCAAGCGGAAACGGAAACGGAAACGGAAACGCCTGAGCTGGTCGCAGAGGAGGTTGAATCTGTTGGGCCCGCCGAAGCTGTTGAGCTCATTGAGCCCGCCGAGCCCATCGATTTGCCCCAGCACCAAGCACCGACGCTGGAATTGGTTCGCAGCCCGGCCCGCGACGCACAGGACGAAGACGCCGAGCAAGCCGCGGCTGAGCAGGCGGAAGATGACAGCGTCAAGGTCATCGGCCCGATCCGGGTCAGCATCACGCTGTTCAATATCTTCCTCAACGAGGCCGATGAGTTGTCGCGCCGCCTGGGCACCAGCCTGGCCGAATGGGCGCTGGAACTGAATGGCCCCGTGCCCGCCAATTGCGAGCCACTGGCGCATGCGCTGGCCGGCAATGCGGCGGCCGTGCAGTTTGAAGATCTGTCGATTCTCGCCCGCGCGCTGGAACACGCCCTGGGCCGTGCTCAACGCACGCGTCGCTATAGCGAGGCCGAGGCGCAGATGTTTGTGCAGGCGGCCGACGAAATTCGCCATCTGCTGCATCAGTTCGCTGCTGGCTTCCTCAAGCCGCTGGATCCCACTACTTTGGCCGCCCTGCAGGCGTATCAGCCGGAGCATGATGCGGACTTCGAGTCGGAGCTGGATTCGCTGTCCATGGGCCTGGATGCCTTGATCAAGGAGAAGGGCGATCAGGCGGCTGAGCCGGATATGGCTGCGTTTGCCGATGTGGCCGATGACGCTGCTGAGGTTGAGGAACAAGCCGCGCCAGCGCTGGCCATGGCTGAAGCCGCCATCGACCCGCTGCTGCTGACACCTGCAGCCCATGAGGATGAAGTCGAGCCCGGTTTGCCCGATGCTATCGAGCCCGAGCTGTTTGATATCTTTGACGAAGAAGCGCAGGAATTGCTGGGTCAGCTGCACGGTGCCTTGCGCGCTTGGCTGCAAGCGCCGCAAGACCGCAGCCAGGGGGCGGCCTGTATGCGCGCCCTGCACACCTTCAAGGGCGGTGCCCGCCTGAGTGGCGCCATGCGCCTGGGTGAGCAAGCCCACCGCTTGGAAACTGAAGTCGAGCGCGTTCTGCATCAACACGCTGACAGCGGCGCGCCTAGCCAAGCTGAGCTGCTGAGTTTGCAGGCTGGTGGCGACGCCCTGGCTGCCAGCATGGATGCCTTGCGCGCCGGCCATCTGGCGGCACCGGTGGCGCCAGCGGAAGCGGCGCCCACGGCCTTTGCGGCCACTACGGTGCAGCCGCTGGCGGCTGAGCAGGTGGCAGCCTTTGTTCCTGCTGTTGCCGAGACGGTCGAGGCGCTTGCGCCCATCGAGCTCGCCGGCCTTGAGCCGACCGCCGTGGCGGCTGAGCCAGCCGCGCCGGTTGAGCGCATCGACTGGTCGCGCTTTGTCGAAAACCCGCTGGATGAGAACGCCGGCGAGCTGGGCCCCATCGGCCCGCAAGCCATGGTGCGTGTGCGCGGCAGCTTGCTCGAGCGCATGGCGGCCCAGGCTGGCGAGGTGAGTATTCGCCGCACCCGCTTGGAGTCTGAGCTGGCGCAGATGAAGTCGGCCTTGCTGGATCTGGACGACAACTTGGAGCGCTTGCGCGCCCAGATGCGTGAGTTGGAATTGCAAGCCGAGGCCCAGATGGGTTCGCAGCAAGACCAGCTCAGCCGCGCGTCCGAGCATTTCGACCCGCTGGAATTCGACCGTTACACCCGCTTCCAGGAACTGACCAAGATGCTCACCGAATCGGTGGGTGACGTGGCCACGGTGCAGCGCTCTTTGCAGCGCAATGTGCAACTGGGTGAAGACGAGTTGGCGGCGCAATCGCGTCTGACGCGTGAATTGCAGGACGATTTGCTGCGCACTCGCATGGTGGAGTTCGACAGTTTGTCCGAGCGTATGCACCGGGTGGTGCGCCAAGCGGCGCGCGATACCGGCAAGCAAGCGCAGCTGCACATCGTCGGCGGCCAGACCGAGTTGGACCGCAGCGTGCTGGAGCGCATGGCCGGTGCTTTCGAGCATTTGCTGCGCAATAGCGTGGGCCACGGCATTGAAGCCAGCGAAGCCCGCGTGGCCGCAGGCAAAGACGCCACCGGCCAGCTGACCCTGACGCTGCAACAAGAAGGCAACGAAGTTCTGCTGAGCTTCAGCGACGACGGTGCCGGCCTGGATCTGCCCCGTATCCGCCAGCGTGGCGAGCAACTGGGTTTGATCAAGCCCGACGCGCCGGAGCTGAGCGAAGCCGAGCTGACCCAGCTGATCTTCACGCCCGGCTTCTCCACCGCCAGCCAAGTCACCGAGACCTCGGGTCGCGGTGTGGGCATGGACGTGGTGCGCGCCGAAGTGGCTACGCTGGGCGGCAGCATCGACACCCATACCGAGCCGGGCCAGGGCAGCCGCTTCACGCTGCGCCTGCCCCTGACCACGGCCTTGACCCAGGTGGTGTTGCTGCGCTGTGGTGATCAAACCGTGGCAGTGCCGGCGGCGCTGATGGATTCGGTGCAGCGCCTGCCGCTGGACCAGCTGGAAGGCGCTTACGCCAGTGGCAAGCTGAACTTGGCTGGCCACACGCAGCCCTTCTTCTGGCTGGGCAGTTTGCTCGGCCAGTCCGGTCATGGCCAGGCTCACGGCAAGACGGCGTCCATCGTGCTGCTGCGCAATTCCCAGCAACGTCTGGCCTTGCATGTGGACGAGGTGATGGGCAACCAGGAAGTGGTGGTCAAAAACCTCGGCCCGCAACTCAACCGTGTGCCCGGACTGGCCGGCATCAGCTTGCTCGCTTCCGGCGACGTGGCGCTGATCTACAACCCGCATGCCCTGGCCACTTGCTACGGCGAACAGGCCCAGCAGCGCTTGCGCGAACAGCAGGCCCAACTGGCCAGCGGTGCGCCGGTGGCGTTGGTCGAGGAGCCGCAAGAAGCCCTGGCGCCGCTGGTGCTGGTGGTGGACGACTCGCTGACCGTGCGCCGTGTCACCCAGCGTTTGCTGGAACGCGAGGGCTACCGCGTGCAATTGGCCAAGGACGGTCTGGATGCGATGGAGTGCCTGGCCGCCGAGGAATTGCCGGCCTTGGTGCTCAGCGACATCGAGATGCCACGCATGGACGGCTTCGACTTGGTGCGCAATATGCGCGCCGATAGCCGCCTGAGCAGCTTGCCGGTGATCATGATCACGAGCCGCATTGCACAGAAGCACAAGGACTACGCGGCAGAGTTGGGTGTTAGCCACTACCTCGGCAAACCCTATGACGAAGAACTTTTGTTACAACTAATCGCTGGTTACACTTCCGCTTCTGCGCTAGGAGAGACGGCGCCGCTGCAGCACTGAGATCGTGCTGGCCGGCGGCCCGCGCCGGCCAGTACCGTTTGCCCTTGGGCAGCCGGCTTGGGGGTGCCAGGGGTCTAAGAACGCCGACGCACAGGGGGAAACGCTGCTGAAGCCTCAACCATGAGGCAGGGAACACCATGTCCGAAGTCGTAGATCATCTAGCGGAAATGACGGGGTTTCGCGATCGCGATGTGATGGACGTCACGCTGGTCACGGCGCTGCGCGAGTTGCTGGAGCCCTTGTCGGTTGCCATTTACCGCTGTGTGGGCGAGCCCGGTGAAGAGCGTTGGCTGACCCGTGCCCGCTTGGCACAAGGTGATGCGGTCCCCACGGCCGACCCGCTGTGGGCCGAAAGCGCGAGCCTGCCTTTGGCATCCGACTTCCCGGCCCGGCTGGAATGCTTGCACAACCGCAAGATGCTGCAGCTGCCTGCTGGCAACCATTGGCTGGCTCTGTTCCCGATTGCCACCGACCGCGAAGTGGTGGGCGTGGTGGAAATCGAAACCAGCGAGGCATTAGCACCCAATTTGCAGCGCATCGTCGGCGGCGTGCTGCGGATTTATCACAATTTCCAAGGCTTGCTGGACTACAGCGAGCGCGACACCCTGACCGGTCTGCTCAACCGCAAGACCTTTGAGGACAGCTTTCTCAAGGCCGTCAGCGAGGCGCCCTCGCTCAAGCACAGCGCCCAGCCGGATGACGGCCGCCGCCATGATGGGCCGCACCCCCAGCATTACCTGGGCGTGATCGACATCGACCATTTCAAGCGCGTCAACGACAACTTCGGTCACTTGATCGGCGATGAAGTCTTGCTACTGCTGTCGCGCCTGATGCGCAGCAGCTTCCGCTTCCATGATCTGCTCTACCGCTTCGGTGGCGAGGAGTTTGTGGCCCTGATGCGCTGCGACGATCCGCAAGACGCGGCCCAGGCTTTCGAGCGCCTGCGCCAGAACACCGAAAACTATCTCTTCCCGCAAGTCGGCCACATCACGGTCAGCGTGGGCTTCACCCAGGTGAAACCGGGGGATTCGCCCAGCTCGGCCTTTGACCGTGCCGACAAGGCGGTGTATTTCTCCAAGCAAGCCGGGCGCAACCAAGTCAACAGCCATTCTGACTTGGTGCGCAGCGGTCATCTGCAGGAAGAGGCCCGGGCGAGCGCGGTGGAGCTGTTCTGAACGCCTGAACTCTCAGGTTCGCTCGCGCTGCGAACTCAGGCTGTGTTTCGCAATGTTTCGCTGCCCTGTTCGGGGCAGCGCTGCCCTTGAATCTGGGTTAGTCTGACCCCAGCTGCTCTTTTTCGAGCTTGCTGGGAAGGATCTGGACATGCTGAGATCTGGCTTGACATGCCTGTTGGTGGCGAGCTTGCTGCTGGCGGGTTGCAACACCACGCCGACGGCGATGGGGCCGACGGACACACTGAGCAGCTATGCGCAGACGGCAGTGGCCGAGGGCGCCCAAGTGATAGAAATGGACTGGCGTGATGAGAGCCGCCAGCGCGATGTGCCGGTGCGCCTGTACTGGCCCGCCCAGGCCGTGGCGGGCCAAGCGGTGCCGCTGGTGGTGTATTCGCACGGTATCGGCGGCTCGCGCCGCGGCTATAGCTATCTCGGCGCCTACTTCGCGCGCCAGGGCTATGCCAGCTTGCATGTGCAACATATCGGCAGTGACCGCCAGCAGGTCTGGATGGGCAATCCGCTGCAACTGGTGTCGCGCCTGCAGGCGGCGGCGCAAGAGGGCGAGGCCATCAGCCGGGTGGCGGATGTGAAGTTCGCCTTGGACCAACTGCTGCACAGCGAGCGCGCCGCGCTGATCGACCCCGAGCGCATCGTCGCCGCCGGTCATTCCTACGGTGCCAACACCACGCTGCTGCTGGCCGGTGCCCAGGTGACGCGCCAGGGCCACACGCTGGATCTGCGCGATCCGCGCTTCAAGGCGGCCATCGTGATCTCGGCCCCGCCTTTCTACGGCGATGGCGATGTGCGCCCTATCACCGGGCCGATCGCTATTCCGACCCTGCACATCACGGCCACCGAGGACGTGATCCGCGTCCCCGGCTACTTCTCGGACGCCAGCGACCGCCTGGCCTTGTTTGATGCTACCGGCCGCGATGAGCGCAAGGTGCTGGCCGTGTTTGAAGGCGGCTCGCACAGCATGTTCACCGACCGTGGCATCACCGGCGGCACCGCGCTCAACCCCCGCGCCAAGCAAGCCACGCAGGAGCTGGCCTTGGCCTTTCTGAACGATGTGCTGGATGGCAAGCCAGATGGCTTGCGCCACTGGAGTGCGCAATACCAGGACATCCTGGCGCGCTGGCAATCGCCCTACGGCCAGTTCAGCAGCCCGGCCGTGGCGCTGAAGCCCGAGACCGCTAGCCTGGCGGCAATACCCGGCTCTTGACGACGGCGTAGCGCGCCAGGGTCTGTTCCCTGGCCTCAGCATGGTCGACGATTGGGGTCGGATAGTCGCGCCCCAACACCAAACCGCAAGCCTGCAATTCCAGCGGCTTCGCAGTCCAGGGCGCATGCCGCAACTTCGCCGGCAGCTTGGTCAATTGCGGCAGGTAGCGGGTGATGAAGCGGCCCTCCGCGTCGAACTTTTCGCTCTGCGTCACCGGATTGAAGATGCGGAACCAGGGTTGCGCATCGCAGCCGCTGGAGGCCGCCCATTGCCAGCCGCCGTTGTTAGCGGCGAGGTCAAAGTCCAGCAGCTGTTCGGCAAAGTAGGCCTCGCCGCGTTGCCAGCTGATGCCCAAATCCTTGATCAAAAAGCTGGCCGTCACCATGCGCAGGCGATTGTGCATATAGCCGGTTTGATTGAGTTGCAGCATGGCCGCGTCCACCAACGGGTAGCCGGTGCGGCCTTCGCACCAAGCGGCGAAGCGGCTGTCGGCGTTGGGGCCGTTCTCCCAAGCAATCGCGTCATATTCGGCGCGGAAAGCGGCGTGCATGGCATGCGGATGGTGATGCATCAGCTGGTGATAAAAATCGCGCCAGATCAGCTCGGCCAGCCAGATCTCGGCCCCTTTCTCGCCCGCTTGCATGCGCGCCCAGGCCGCGCGGGCCAATTGGCGGATTGAAATCGTGCCAAAGCGCAGATGCACGCTGAGGTAGCTGGGGCCCTTGATGGCGGGGAAGTCCCGGCTGCGGTCATAGCGTTCGATGCGCTCCAAAAACTCATCGAACAAATCGGCTGCGCCGAGGCTGCCCCGCATCAAGATCGGGTTGAGCTCGGCCGGCTCAAAGCCAATCTCAGCCAGCGTGGGCACGCCTTTGGCTAAAGGCGTGGCGGCCAGCGCGGTGGCGTGACGTTCCACCGGATAAGCGCGCAGGTAGAAATCATTGAGCTTGCGCAGCCATGCGTTTTTGTAAGGCGTGAACACGCCGTAAGGCTTGCCCTGTGCGGTCAGCACCTCGCTGCGTTCGAAGATCACATGATCTTTAAAGGTCTCGAAGCCACAGGCAAAGCTGGCCAGGCGCTGGGCCACCAGGGCGTCGCGGGCCAGCGCTGCCGGCTCGTCATCGTGGTTGTAGAACACCGCCTGCACGCCCAATTCGGCCGCCAGTTTGGGGACTTCTTCCGACGCCGAGCCATGCCGCACGATCAGGCCGCCGCCCGGGCAGAGCTCGCGCAACTGCACATCCAGCACCCGCAAGGCCTCTAGGATGAAGATCACACGGCGGTCGCTGCGGGGCAGGGCGGCGAGGATGTCTTGGTCCAGCACAAAGACGCAAAACACCGCCTTGCCAGCGCGGCAAGCGTGATAGAAGGCGGCTTGATCTTCGACACGCAAGTCACGCCGGAACCAGAGTAAAACGCGATCCAAACGATTCATCATGGCAGCAGTGTCGCCGACGAATAAAATAGCTGCATGAGCCAAGACCGGATAGACCTCGCAAACCAATTCCTGATTGCCATGCCCGGCATGGCTGACGACGCTTTTGCCGGCAGCGTCATCTATATGTGCGAGCACAACGAGAAGGGCGCGCTGGGTCTGGTGATCAACAAGCCCATCGCCCTGACGCTGGGTAGCTTGTTCGAAAAGGTGGAGCTGAGCCCGCCGCAACAAGCCTTGGCCGATACCCCGGTTTTCTACGGCGGCCCGGTGCAAACCGAGCGCGGCTTTGTGCTGCACGAGCCGCTGGATGCCAAGGGCGGCCATTACAACGCCACCCTGGCCGTGCCAGGTGGCCTGGAGATGACCACCAGCCGCGATGTGCTGGAGGCCTTGTCCAACGGCGCCGGCCCCAAGCGCATTCTGGTCACGCTGGGCTATAGCGGCTGGGCAGCAGGCCAGCTGGAAGAAGAAATCGGCCGCAATGGCTGGCTGACCGTGGATGCCTCGCCGGACATCATCTTCGACACCCCGGTGGAGCAGCGCTACGAGCGCGCCCTGGGTCTGCTGGGCGTGGATCCGCGCATGCTGAGCCAAGAGGCCGGCCACGCATGATGAGCGCTACCCCAGCGCCACAGCAGCAACAGACCTTTCTGGCCTTTGATTTCGGCACCAAGCGCACCGGTGTTGCCACCGGCAGCCGCTTCACGCAGACCGCCGAGCCCTTGAAAAGCCTGGCGCTGGAGGGCGAAGCCCGCATGCTTGCGATCGACAAGCTGATCAAAGAATGGCAGCCCGACGCCTTGGTGATCGGCGTGCCACGCCACCCCGATGGCGCCGAGCATGAGATGACCCTGCGCGCGCGCAAATTCGGCCGCCAGCTGAAGAGCCGCTTTCGCCTGGCCGTCCACGAGGTGGACGAACGCTACACCTCTGTTGAAGCGGAAAGTTATGGCGTGCGCGATGTCGATGCCGCCGCCGCCGCTTTGATTCTTGAACAATTTTTCCGGGAGACCTCGTGACGACCTTACTTCTCGATGCCGAGGCGCTTTACGCCGACTTGTTGCGCGGCGTGCAAAAACTGCTGCTGAGCCAGCCCGACAGTGCCTTGGTGGGCATTTGGTCCGGTGGCGCTTGGTTGGCCGAGCGCTTGCAAAAAGATTTGGGCCTGGTGGGCGCCGCGGGCGTGATCTCTAGCAGCCTGCACCGCGATGATTTCGGCTCCAAAGGCATGGCGGCCAGTGCCGATCACACCAAGCTGCCTTTCGATGTGAATGGCCGCCCGCTGATCTTGGTGGACGATGTGCTGTTCACCGGCCGCACCACGCGGGCGGTGATCAACGAGCTGTTTGATTTCGGCCGCCCGGCCAGTGTCACCCTGGCCGTGCTGGTGGACCGGGGCGGGCGCGAGCTGCCGATCGAGCCGGCCTTCTCCGCCGCCCGCATCCATCTGGACGCGGCGCAGCGCCTGCGCCTGGCCAAGGATGAGACCGGCCGCTTCAGTTTCGACATCAAATAAGGGGATTCATCGTGTTGTCCAAGCGAAATCCGCAACTCAACAAGCACGGCGAGCTGGTTCACCTGCTCTCCGTTGAAGGTCTGCCCCAGGCCATCATTCACCAGATCCTCGACACCGCCGGCACCTTTTTGTCGGTGAATGACCGCGAGGTCAAGAAAGTGCCCTTGCTGCGAGGCAAGTCGGTGTTCAATTTGTTCTTCGAGAACAGCACCCGCACCCGCACCACCTTCGAGATCGCGGCCAAGCGCCTGTCGGCCGATGTGCTGAATCTGGACATCGCCCGCTCCAGCACCGCCAAGGGCGAGACCTTGCTGGACACGGTGGCCAATCTTTCGGCCATGCATGCCGATATGTTTGTGGTGCGCCACAGCGAGTCGGGCGCGCCCTATCTGATCGCCCAGCATTGCGCGCCGCATGTGCATGTGGTCAACGCCGGTGACGGCCGCCACGCCCACCCGACGCAGGGCTTGCTGGACATGTACACGATCCGGCATTTCAAGAAGGACTTCAAGAACCTGACCGTGGCCATCGTCGGCGACATCGTGCATTCGCGCGTGGCTCGCTCAGACATTCATGCGCTGAACATTCTGGGCGTGCCCGAGATCCGCGCCGTTGGCCCCAAGACCTTGGTGCCGGGTGATTTGCGCGAGATGGGCGTGCGCGTTTGCCACGATATGGCCGAGGGTGTGCGCGGCGCCGACGTGATCATCATGCTGCGCCTGCAGAACGAGCGCATGAGCGGCGCCATGCTGCCCAGCGCTGGCGAGTTCTTCAAGAACTTTGGCCTCACGCCTGAGAAGCTGGCGCTGGCCAAGCCTGACGCCATCGTCATGCACCCGGGCCCCATCAATCGCGGCGTGGAGATTGCCTCCACCGTGGCCGATGGCTTGCAGAGCGTGATCTTGCCGCAGGTGACCTTCGGCATCGCCGTTCGCATGGCCGTGATGTCCATCCTCGCTGGAAACGAAGCATGAAGATTTTGATCAAGGGTGGTCGCCTTATCGACCCCGCCTCCGGCCTGGACCGCATCGGTGATCTGGCTATCGCGGCCGGCCGCATCGTCGCCCTGGGTGAGCCGACCGAGTTCGCAGCTGACCGCATCGTCGATGCCAGCGGCCTGATCGTCGCCCCCGGCCTGGTTGATCTGGCCGCGCGCCTGCGCGAGCCCGGCCATGAGCACGAGGGCATGTTGGAGAGCGAGCTGGCCGCTGCAGCGGCCGGTGGCGTGACCAGCCTGGTCTGCCCGCCCGACACCGACCCGGTGCTGGACGAGCCCGGCCTGGTGGAGATGCTCAAGTTCCGTGCCCGCAAGCTGAGCCGCTGCCGGCTCTTTCCCCTTGGCGCGCTAACCAAAGATCTGCGCGGTGAGTCGCTGACCGAAATGGCCGAGCTGACCGAGGCCGGTTGCATCGGCTTCTCGCAGGCCGAGTCTCCGGTGCGCGACACCTTGGTGCTGAACCGCGCCCTGATGTATGCGGCCACCTATGGCTACACAGTCTGGCTGCGCCCGCATGACGCTTACCTCGGCAACGGCGTGGCGGCCAGCGGTGCGGTGGCCACGCGCTTGGGCCTGTCCGGCGTGCCGGTGATGGCCGAAACGGTGGCCCTGCACACCATTTTTGAGCTGATGCGTGCCACCGGCGCCCGCGTCCACCTGTGCCGCATTTCCAGCGCCGCCGGCGTGGCCCTGATTCGCGCGGCCAAGAAGGAAGGCCTAGCGGTGACGGCCGATGTGTCCATCAACTCCCTGCATCTCACCGATGTGGACATCGGCTACTTCAACCCCGCCATGCGCCTGACCCCGCCGCTGCGTCAGGGCCGTGACCGCGACGCGCTGCGCGCCGGCCTGGCCGATGGCACGCTGGACGCTTTGGTCAGCGACCATATGCCGGTGGCGGCGGATGAAAAGAATGTGCCCTTCGCCGAAGCGACGCCGGGCGCGACCGGGCTGGAGCTGCTCTTGAGCCTGGCCCTGCGCTGGGCCCAGGACGGCGGCCTGCCTTTGAGCCAAGCGCTGGGCGTGATCACCGCCAAACCGGTGAGCGTGCTGGGCGACGCCCTGGGTTCGCTGGCGGCCAGCGCCGGCCGCTTGGTGGTGGGTGGCGTGGCCGATGTCTGCGTGTTTGACGACAAGGCCAGCTGGGCGGTGACGCCCGATGCCTTGAGCAGCCAGGGCAAGCACACCCCGTTCGCATTTGAGACCAGTGGCTTCGAGCTGCCGGCCCAGGTGCGCATGACGGTAGTGGCGGGGCATATCGCCTTTGAAGCCTGCCATGTGCTTGGCTCAGCGGCCGGCCACGCCTGAACCTGATGCGCACCCTTGTCGCCCTGGGGCGCCTATTTCGTTTGTGCCTGCATTTGCTCTGGGGCGTGGTTCTGATCCGGCTGCGCTTTGCCACCTTGAGCACGGCGCGCCGGCATGTGGAGGTCAAGCGCTGGTCGGGCGAAATGCTGCGCATTTTGGGCGTCAGCCTGGAAACCAGCGGCACGCCACGGCCCGGCGCCAAATTGATCGTTGCCAACCATGTGTCCTGGCTGGACATTGCGGCCGTGCATGCGGTGGTGCCGGAGGCGCGCTTTGTCTCCAAAGCCGATGTGCGTGATTGGCCCGTGGTCGGATTGATGGTGGACGGCGTGGGCACTTTGTTCATCGAGCGCGCCAGCAAACGCGACGCCCTGCGGGTGGTGCACCAGATGGCCGAGGCGCTCAAGAATGGCGACACGGTGGCGGTGTTTCCCGAAGGCACGACAGGGCCGGGGCCCGAGCCGCTAGGCTTCCACGGCAATCTGCTGCAGGCCGCCATTTCGACCGATGTGCCCTTGCAGCCCTTGGCCTTGCGCTGGTCGGAGCCCGGCATGCGCTTCAGCACGGCGGCTCAGTTCATTGGCGGTACCACCCTGGTTCAAAGCCTGTGGGCGGTGCTGAAGGCGCGGGGCTTGAGCGTGCGCGTTGATGTGCTGATGTCCATGAGCACCAGCCACGCTGACCGCCGAGCGCTGGCCGAGCATGTGCGTGATGAGATCATGCAAGGCATGGCGCGGCATTGACGGGCTAAAGTCAGGCCATGAATCCAAATGCAGTTTTGTTGGCTTTCGAGGAGGAAGCCATTCTTGCCGATGAATTGGCGCAGGCCCTGGGCCTGCCTTTGAAGTTCATCCGCCGCCACCGCTTTCCCGATGGTGAGTTCCGCCTGGTGCTGCCCACGCCCTTGCCGACCACCGTGTTGCTGCTACGCGGCCTGCAGCAGCCGAATGAAAAGCTGACCGAGTTAATGATCGCGGCACCCACCGCCCGCGACTTAGGCGCGCAGCGCTTGCTGCTGATTGCGCCCTATCTGGCCTATATGCGCCAGGACATGGAATTCACGCCCGGCGAAGCGGTCAGCCAGCGCCATATCGCGCGCCTGCTGAGCCAGTTCTTCGACCATGTGCTGACGATTGATCCGCATCTGCACCGCATCAGTCATCTGGACGAGGTGATGCCGGCCGGGGCGGGGTTGGCCCTCTCGGCCGCCGGCTTGCTGGGACGCTGGGTGGCCGAGCAGGTGCCTGGCGCTTTGCTCTTGGGGCCGGATGAAGAGTCGGGCCAATGGGTGCGCGAGGCGGCGCAGGCCGCGGGCCTAGATCACGCCATCGGCAGCAAGGTGCGCCATGGCGACGCTCAGGTCAGCCTGGCCTTGCCGGATGTGCCTGTTGACGGCCGTGCCTTGGTTTTGCTGGACGATATGGCCAGCACCGGCCGCACCCTGATCGGCGCGGCCCAGGGCCTGCTGGCGCGTGGTGCTCTCACAGTAGATGTGGCCGTGACGCACGCGCTCTTCAACGGCGCTGCGGTGGCCGATCTGCACGCTGCCGGCGTGCGCCATGTGTGGAGCAGCAATAGCGTGCCGCATGCCAGCAATGCGGTCAGCATCGTGCCGCTGCTGGCCGAGACCTTGCGTCGCTTTGTGTAAACCGCGGGCGGGGCAGGGCGGGTCGTGAGACCCACCCTTCGGCCTGATTCAGGCCTGCACTTGGCCTGAGTTAGGCCTGACTTAGGCCTTGCCCTGGCTTGCCACGGCCGCTGCCGCCTTGGCAGCTGCGTCGGCGTCACCCAGGTAGTAGCTGCGGATGGGCTTCAGGTCGGCGTCCAACTCGTAGACCAGCGGGATGCCGTTGGGGATGTTGACGCCGACGATGGCGTCGTCCGCGATATTGTCCAAATACTTCACCAGCGCGCGGATGCTATTGCCGTGCGCAGCAATGACAACGCGCTTGCCCAGCTTGATGGCCGGGGCCACGCTGTCGTTCCAGAAGGGCAGCACGCGCTCGACGGTGTCCTTCAGGCATTCGGTCAGCGGAATGTCTTGCGGGTTCATCTTGGCGTAGCGCAGATCGCCGCGCTCGCTGCGCGGATCGGTGGCTTCCAGCGCCGGCGGCGGGGTGTCGTAGCTGCGGCGCCAGACCAGCACTTGGTCGTCACCGTACTGCTTGGCAGTTTCCGCCTTGTTGAGGCCTTGAAGGCCGCCGTAGTGGCGCTCATTGAGGCGCCAGCTGTGCACCACCGGCAACCAGGTGCGGTCCATCTGGTCCAGGGTGTGCCACAGCGTCCAGATGGCGCGCTTGAGCACGGAGGTGTAGGTAATGTCGAAGTCGAAGCCGGCTTCCTTGAGCAAGCGGCCGGCTTGCTTGGCCTGTTCGACGCCAGTGGGGGTCAGATCGACATCGGTCCAGCCCGTAAAGCGGTTTTCGAGGTTCCAGGTGGATTCGCCATGGCGAATGAGCACGAGTTTGTACATGGACTAGTTAGGGTTCGAGGCCGCCCGGTTCGGGCTGCGCGGATTTTAGGGGCTATTGACTAATAGGCCGCAAATGAGCGCCGAACGCGCATAAATACGCGGGTTGACCCCAGGAAAACAGGGAAATGGGCGGGGAAAGTCGTCTAATCGAAGTTCAAGTTGTAGGTCCGTTAGTCGATAGAAAAAGGGCGACAGGCGAAATACTCCCCTCATGCCTGCCGCCATCTCTGATGTAAACCAGGAACCCCAAAAAATGTTGTCCACAACATATCGTTTCCGCCCCACGGCCTTGGCCCTGGGAATTCTCATGATCGGTGCGCAGGCGCAAGCCCAAGACAAGGCACCGGGTGAGTCCATCTTCAGCCTCTCAGGCTTCGGCACTTTGGGTGTTGTGAAAACCGACACCGATGAAGCCCGCTATCGCCTGACAGGCCAGCCGCGAGGTGCTACCACCGAGGTCAGCGCCGACGTGGATACCAAGATTGGCGTGCAAGTCGGTGCCAAGTTCAGCCCCATGTTCTCGGCCACCGTGCAGGTGCTGAGCAAGCAAAACGGCTATGGCAGCTATCAGCCGGCCGTTGAGTGGGCCTTCGCCAAGGCGCAGTTCTTGCCGTCCCTGAGTGTGCGGGTTGGCCGCATGGGCGCGCCCTTGTTTGCCGTGTCCGACTTCCGTGATGTGGGTTATGCCAACACCTGGCTGCGCCCCCCGCAAGATGTCTACGGCCAGGTGCCGCTGAGCCATTTCGACGGCGCGGATGCTAACTACCAAGTGGCCCTGGGCAGCTCCACACTGACTTTCCAGCTCTATGGCGGCAAGTCTGAATCCGTCGTGACCGGCAGCAAGGTCAAGCTCGACAGCATGGTGGGCTTGAACGCGACCGCCGAATTGGATGGCGGCTTCAGTGTTCGCCTGGGTCATGTGCAAGGCAAGCTCACTATTGAGAACGCCAGCTTGGGTGGCTTGGTGAGCGCTTTGTCCAAGACCCCGTTCGCCAGCGTTGGCCAGGAGATGGATGCCACTAAAAAGCACGCCACCTTCACCGGCCTGGGCCTGGGCTACGACCAAGGCAATGTGCTGGCGCTGCTGGAATACACCCGCCGCAAGACCGACTCGTACGTGCCCAGCACCACCGGCTGGTTTGCGACGGTGGGCTATCGCCTTGGCAAGTTCACGCCTTATGTGACCTTGTCGGAGCTGCATCAGGACAGCAGCAATGTGAACACCAGCGTAATCCCGGCTGGCGTGCCGGTTCCGGGTTTGGCGCCTGATCTGCGCAAGCTGATCGACGGTGTGCTGCAAAGCCAGAGCACGCGTCAGAAGACCAAGGCCGTTGGCGTGCGTTGGGATTTCTATCGCAATACCGACCTGAAGTTCCAGTATGAGCGCATCACACCGGACGGCCCTGGCTTGTTCGGCAGCACCACCGCGGCCTTCGGCAACACGCCTGTCAATGTCTACAGCTTGGCTGTGGATGTGGTTTTCTAAAAGGCGGGCAAAGACTATGAAAACAACTATGACAACAGGCCTGCGTGCACTCGTTTTGGCTGTGGGTGTGTGCTGCGTCGGTGTGACGCAAGCGCAGGTGGCAGTGATCGTCAATGCCAAAAGCGCGACCGCCAGCATGACGGCGGATCAGGTTGCCAATATCTTCTTGGGTAAGTCCAATACCTTGCCCAGTGGCGCCACGGCGGCGGCTGTGGATCAGCCCGAGTCGGCTGCTGTGCGCGAGCAGTTCTACACCAAGGTCACCGGCAAGCAAGCAGCCCAGGTGAAGGCCGCTTGGTCGCGCCTGGTGTTCTCGGGCAAGGCCACACCGCCCAAGGAAATGGCCAGCTCGGCCGAGGTGAAGAAGTTCGTCGCAGCCAACCCTGATGCGATCGGCTACATCGAAAAGTCGGCGGTAGACGGCACGGTCAAGGCAGTTTTGACGGTGGATTGATCCGCGGGGGTGTTTAAGGTTGCGCTGTCCAGGCAGCGCAACCGATATGGAGGCTTAAGAATGAATGTAAAGACCAGAATCTGGCTCTTGCCGGTATTCGCGGCCCTGATCTTCGCTGTCGGCATTGCCGTGGTGTGGGGCTTTTCGGCCCGCACCTCCTCGGCCATCACTGCGGTGGGCGAGGTGCACTATCCCTTGGTGGACGCCACCACACAACTCGCCTCGCAATTGGAGGCTTTAGGCGCCACGATTCAAAGCGCGGTGGCCGAGGGCGAGAAAAAGCGTCTTGATGAAGCCAAAGAGCGAGCCACAAGCATTCGCAAATTGTTGGATTCGATCGAGAAGATCGAAGGCCAGGCCGAGTCAGGCGCCAAGCTCAAGAAAGGCTTCGAGGCCTATTTCGCCGCCTCGGTGGACACAGCTGAATTGTTCCTGGGAATCAAGCAGGGCGATCAGGCCGGTGCCATCCCGAAGATGCAAGCCGCATTGAAGGCTCTTGATGATGATGTGAAGAGCGCTCGCACCCGTGCGGTCGAAGGCTTCGACAGTGGCTTGGCCAAGGCGGATGCCGGTGTTTCCTCGAGCCTGATGGCTATCCTGATCGCCGGCTTGCTGGTGGTGGTGGCCTTGGGCGTGGGTTCATTTCTGGTGATTGGCAGCGTCTGGCGTCAGCTGGGCGGCGAGCCGGAATATGCCCGTGATGTGATGCGTCAGATGGCTGATGGCGATTTGTCGCAAAACATTGTGGTGGCGCCAGGTGCCGATGCCAGCTTGCTAGCCGCGGTGCGGGCCATGTCGCAAGGCTTGGCGTCTATCGTCTCGGAAGTGCGTCAAGGCACTGACTCGATGTCGGTCGCCTCGCGTGAGATCGCTGTGGGCAACCATGACCTCTCGGTACGCACCGAGAAGCAAGCCACTTCGCTGGAACAAACCAGCGGCAATATGCAGACCCTCACCGACACCGTGCGCCACAGCGCCGATTCGGCCGCCCAGGCCAATCAGCTGGCGGGCTCGGCCGCGGCCGTGGCACGCCGGGGTGGTGAAGTGGTCAGCCAGGTGGTGGTGACGATGGAAGAGATCAACACCAGCTCCAAGAAGATCAGCGACATCATCGGCGTGATCGATGGCATTGCCTTCCAGACCAATATCCTGGCCTTGAACGCTGCGGTGGAAGCCGCGCGGGCGGGTGAGCAGGGACGTGGTTTTGCGGTGGTGGCGGCGGAAGTGCGCTCGCTGGCGCAACGCTCGGCCGAGGCTGCGAAGGAGATCAAGACCTTGATCGGCGCCAGCGTCGAACGGGTCGAGTCTGGCAGCCGCTTGGTGCAAAACGCCGGCAGCACGATGGATGAGATCGTCGCCAGCGTGCAGCGGGTTTCCGACATCATCAGCGAGGTGACCGCCGCTTCGGGCGAGCAAAGCCAGGGCATCGGGCTGGTCAATCAGTCCATCGTTCAGCTGGATCAAATGACTCAGCAGAACGCCGCACTGGTGGAGCAGGCCGCAGCTGCCGCCAGCAGCTTGGAGCAGCAGGCCACCAGCCTGCAAGCGTCGGTGGCGACCTTCAAACTGTAAAGCTCGGGTTCGTCAGCGTAGCCCGCTGGCTGCGTTGGCCCGCGGCTGTTTCGCAATCAAGCATCAAGCCCGTCGGTTCCTCCGACGGGCTTTTTCTTGCGCCGCTCGCCGAGCTGCCGCAGCTTTCTATAATCGAAGTCTTTTCTCAATCGGACGCACCCCTTGAACTTCTTGCTCGAAAACTGGATTCTGGTCTTGGCCGCTGTGACGTCTGGTGGCCTCTTGCTTTGGCCCGCGCTGGCCAAGGGCGGCCAAGGCGCTGCTCTTTCCACTCAAGAGGCCGTGCGCCTGGTCAACCGCGAGAAAGCGGTGCTGATCGATGTGTGCGAGCCCGAGGAATACGCCAAGTCGCATGTGGCGGGCGCCCGCAATATTCCGCTTAGCAGCTTGGAAGGCCATAAGTCTTTGCCCAGCAACAAGGCCCTGCCCTTGGTGTTGGTGTGCCAAAGCGGCGCACGCGCAAACCGAGCAGCTGGCATGCTGCGCAAGCTGGGGTATGAAAACGCCCAGCCTTTGGCCGGTGGTCTGAACGCCTGGCGCGAAGCCAATTTGCCGGTCGAGAAGTCCGCGTAAAAGGCGAACGGCTGTTCGCCAAAGACCCGCCTTTGGGCCGGCGTTCTGAACGCCCGGCGAGACGCCTATTTGCCAGCCGTGAAGCCGGCTTGAATGAACTGTGATTGAGGAATGATGACGATGGCTGCCGTGAAGATGTACACCACCCAGGTCTGCCCCTACTGCGTGCGGGCCAAGTCCTTGCTGAAGCAGCGCGGCGTTGAGCAGATTGAAGAGATCCGCATCGACCTGGACCCCAGCGCACGCGACGCCATGATGGCCTTGACTGGCCGCCGCACCGTGCCGCAAATCTTCATTGGCGACACCCATGTCGGTGGTTGCGATGATTTGATCGCGCTGGATCAGAAGGGTGGCCTGCAGTCTTTGCTGCAAGCCGCTTGATGTTGGGGTACTTGAGGCTGGGGCACTTGCCCGAAATCTCAAGAGGGTGAAGACCCCCGCGCGGGCGTCATAAACCCTGGGCCATAATCAGCGCCGCTGCCCGCAGCAGGAGTTTGCGGGCCTTTTTATTTTTGGATAAACACCATGGCCGACGAGAACAACACCCCCGTATTCCAGATTCAGCGCATGTATCTGAAGGATCTGTCGCTGGAGCAACCCAATGCACCGCAAATCCTGCTGGAGCAATCGCAACCCCAGGTTGACATCAATTTGGCTCTGTCGGCCGAGCCAGTCGCTGATGGCGTGTTCGAGGTCTGCGTGACCGCAACCGTCACCACCAAGGTGGGCGAGAAGACGCTGTTCCTGATCGAAGCCAAGCAAGCCGGTATCTTCGAGATCCGCAATGTGCCGCAAGAGCAGGTCGAAGGCATTCTGGGCATCGTCTGCCCGCAGATGATTTACCCCTATCTGCGCGCCATCGTGTCGGACGTCTGCACCCGCGCCGGCTTCCCGCCCGTGCTGCTGACGGAAGTCAACTTCCAAGCCATGTTCGAAGCTCAGCAAGCCCAGCGCGAAGCAGCGGCTGCCGCACCGACCATTAACTAAGTCCACACCCGCTTGCGTGTGTCACGCCCCATGTCGCTTTGCGCGCCTGGGGCGTTTTTACTCTTGAATCTCTCTGCATGAAGATCACAGTTCTTGGCGCCGGTGCATGGGGCACGGCCCTGGCGATTCAAGCTGCCGCCCGCCACGAGGTGGTGTTGTGGGCGCGCGACCCGGCTGCCGTGGCCGAGATGCGCAACCAGCGCCGCAATGTGCATTACTTGCCCGAGGCCGCGCTGCCCGAGGCTTTGCAGATCGAAGGCGATCTGGGCTTGGCTGTGGCTCATGCCGTTCAGCAGCAGGGCTTGATCATCATCGCCACGCCCATGGCCGCCTTGCGCAGCATGTTGGCTGGCTTGCCTGATGGCGCGCAGGTGCTGTGGCTGTGCAAAGGCTTTGAGGCCGGCACCGGCATGCTGGGTCATGAAATTGCGCGTGAGGTGCAACCGCGCCTGCGGGTCGGCATCTTGTCGGGTCCCAGTTTTGCCCAGGAAGTGGCCGCCGGTCAGCCCACCGCGCTGGTGGCCGCCAGCGAAGACGAAGCGCTGGCGCAAGCCGCCGTGGCGGCATTTCACAGCGAGCGTTTGCGCGTCTACACCTCCAATGACCCGGTCGGGGTGGAGGTGGGCGGGGCGGTCAAGAACGTCATGGCCATCGCGGTAGGCACGGCCGATGGCCTGCGCTTGCTGGCCGAGGGCCGTGGCGACGTCAGCCAGGCGCCGGGCCTGAATGCGCGCGCGGCGCTGATCACCCGCGGCCTGGCCGAGATGCTGCGTCTGGGCTTGGCACTAGGTGCACGGGCCGAGACCTTTATGGGGCTGTCGGGCATGGGCGACCTGGTGCTGACGGCAACCGGTGATTTGTCCCGCAACCGCCGCGTGGGTTTGTTGTTGGCCGAGGGTCTGCCCTTGGCGCAGATTCTGCGCGACTTGGGCCATGTGGCCGAAGGTGTTTACAGTGCGCCCACCGTGCTGGCGCGCGCCCAGGCCAAGGGCGTGGACATGCCCATCGCCGCGGCCGTGGTGGCTGTTTTGGAAGGGCGCTTGAGCCCGGTCGAGGCGGTGGATCAGCTGATGAGCCGGCAATCGCGCGCCGAAGTTTGAGCCTGAGCCATGCTGCGCCGTGAACTCTTGCTCGCTGGTCTTGGTGCAGCAGCCTTGCCGAGCATGGCTGCTGCAGCTTCAGCGGCCTGGCCAAGCCGGCCGATCAAGCTGATCGTGCCATTCCCCGGCGGCAGCTCGCCGGACATCGTGGCGCGAGCCTTGGCCGATCCGCTGTCCAAGGCCTTGAATCAAACCGTCATCATCGATAACCGGCCCGGCGCCGGCGGTAATATCGGTACGGCGGCGGCAGCCTTCGCGCCACCCGATGGCAGCACTTTTTTGTTCACTATTCAAGGGCCGCTGGTCACCGCGCCTTTGTTGAATTTGCGCCTGCCCTATGAGCCGCAGCGGGATTTGCTGCCCGTCAGCCTGGTGGCTTCATCGCCCAATGTGCTGGTGGTGGACCCCAAGCCGGGTGCCAACGATTTGGCGGCATTTGTGCGCGTGGCTAAACAGGCCAAGGGCGGGCTTAACTACGGCAGCGTCGGCTTGGGCAGCGCGGCCCATCTGGCGATGGAGTCTTTCAAATCGCGCGCGGGCATTGCTCTGAGCCATGTGCCTTATGCCGGCTTCGCCCAGGTGGTGCAGGCGTTATTGAATGGCGAAGTGCAGGCGGCCTTCATGGTGCCAGGTCTTGCCATGCCGCAAGTGCGAGCAGGGCGCTTGAAGGCGCTGGGTGTCAGCAGCCTGGGCCGTGTGGCGGCCTTGGCTGAATTGCCGACCCTGGCCGAGCAGGGCTTTGCCGGCTTTGAGGCGATTTCTTGGCAAGCCGTGCTGGCGCCGGCCAAGACACCGGCGGCCATTGTCGAGAAGCTGGCCGCGGCCCTGCAAGCCATCATCCGCAGCGACGACTTCCGCAACCGCCTGCTGACGCATTATTTCAGCGCCATTGGCAGCTCGCCGGAAGGCTTGGCTCAGCAGATGCGCTCGGATCGCCAGCACTGGGGGCAGATCATCAAGGCAATTGGCCTGAAGCCTGAATGAATTGCTGCGTGAATCGCCGCGGCCGTGAACTGGCCCTCAGGCGCCGCCGGCGTAGCCGTTCTGCCGCCAAGCCTCAAACACCGCTACCGCCACGCTATTGCTGAGGTTGAGGCTGCGCTGATCGGGCCGCATGGGCAGGCGCACGCGCTGGCTCAGCGCAAACTGATCGCGCAGCAGCGGCGGCAAGCCGGCGGTCTCTGAGCCGAACACCAGAAAGTCGCCCGGCTGCCAGGCCACTTCCGCGAAGGGCCGGCTGCCCTTGGTGGTGAAGGCGAAAAGTCGGTCCGCTTGCGGCTTGGCCTGGGCCAGAAAGTCCTCCCAGCTGGCATGACGCAGCACGGCGGTGTACTCGTGATAGTCCAGTCCGGCGCGTTGCAGCAGCTTGTCCTCCATCGCAAAACCCAAGGGCTCGATCAGGTGCAGGGTGCAGCCGGTATTGGCAGCCAGGCGAATGATGTTGCCGGTATTGGGGGGGATTTCCGGGTGGACCAGAACGATGTGAAACATGGCGGTGGGGCGGGCAAAAATCAGGGTTGATCGGGTTCGGGGGTACGGGCCAGTATCCAGGCTTGCACATGGCTGGCGCCGGCTTGGCGCAAAACGCGCGCCAATTCAAAGAGCGTGGCGCCGCTGGTCATCACATCATCTAGCAAAGCAATGTGCTGGCCGTGCAAATCCTTGGCGCGCCGCGGTTCGATGGCAAAGGCGCGCCGCACATTGGCGGCGCGCTCTTGCAAACTCAGGCGCGCTTGTTGTTCGGTATGGCGTACCCGTAGCAGCAAGTCGGGTGCGCACTTTAGCTGGTGTCGCCGGGCCAGGCGGCGTGCCAACTCATAGCTTTGGTTGTAGCCGCGCTCGCACAGGCGTTGCGGCGTCAGCGGCACGGGCAGCAGGCAGTCGGGGCGCGCGGCCTGCGCGCTGCTCAATGCCTCGTCCAAGCGATCCACCAGGCAGGCGCCCAACTCCAATCCCTGGTGAAACTTGAAGCGCTGCAGCAGGCCGTCCCAGGGGAAGCCGTAGTCCAGGGCCGCGATGCAGCGATCCAGCGGCGGCGCCTGCTGCAGGCAGCGCCCGCAGCGGGGCTGAGTTGTGGACGAGAGGCCGGGTGGTAGGCGCGTGGCGCAGGTCCAGCAGCGGATGGCTGGCTGTGCGTAACGCTGCAGGCAATCGGCGCAGATGGGTTGCCGGGCCCAATGTCTGCAGATCGCACATTGGCTGCGGCATGGTGCCAGCAGCCGCGCGGCGGTAACGGGCTTGCTGAGGCTGCTCTGACGCGCATCCATGGGCTCAATATACTGCCAGGCATGAGCGCTGAGACTTTTCCATGACTATCGAACAAGAGCCCCAAGGGCAAAAATCCCACCGGGCCCAAGCGGTCGACAACACCGCGGTAATGCGCCAAGTGCGGCGCTTGGCCCAAGCCGAAGGGGCGCCCTGGTTGCATGAGGAAGTGGCCAAGCGCATGGCCGAACGCCTGAGCTTCATCAAGATGCAGCCCAAGAGCGTCTTGCAATGGTCGGCCTTTTTGGGTGGCGGCGCGGCGGCCTTGGCGCAGATCTATCCGCAGGCCCAACAGCTTTGTGTGGAGCCGCAAGCAGATTTGCTGCTGCGCAGCCTGCAGCAGCATAAAAAACCGTGGTGGCAGGTCTTGGCCCGTGGCAAGCCGGTGCAGGTCCTGGCACCCGAGGCGCTGGCCGCTGATCAGCAGTTCGATCTGCTGTGGGCCAATATGGCTTTGCATGCTTATGCCGACTTGCCACAAATCCTTGCACTTTGGCATAGGGGTTTAGCGACGGACGGCTTTGTGATGTTTTCTTGCCTCGGTCCGGACAGTTTTGTCGAGCTGCGCCAGCTCTATGCGGCGCGTTCTTGGCCGCGTCCGGGGCCCGAGTGGTGGGATATGCACGACATCGGCGACCTGATGGTGCAGGCCGGTTTTGCCGAGCCGGTGATGGATCAGGAGCGCCTCACGCTGACCTGGGCCGAGCCGCAGGCGCTGCTGAAAGATTTGCGCGCTTTGGGCGGAAACATCGCGCCCATGCGGTTTGCGGGCTGTCGGGGGCGGGCGTGGCAGCGCGACTTGCTTCTGGCCTTGGAAGATTTACGTGGCCCCGATGGCCGCCTGAAGCTGACCGTGGAGCTGGTCTACGGCCACGCCATCAAGCCCGTGCCGAAATTGCGCGTCACGCCGGAGGCGAGTTTGAGCCTCGACCAGATGCGGGCAATGATCCAAAAGACAAGGTGAGTCAGGGCAAGCACCGGCTCTGTCTGTGCGAGGCGTGAGCTAAACTGCCCGCTGATACAAATTGTGGCAGCTGAGTTTAGTGTCAGGTCATGCCTTTGGCCTTGCGTTAACTCAAGAAAAGTCATTGGGGCAAAGCTGTTTTTCTGCATTTGCCCTTCCGAGGGATTGCTGGATCTCGGTTTGATGGCATGGATGCGGCCTTGCTTGAGTGCCGGGCGGCAGGACATCCAACGGATGAATTGGAGACAAGAGTGACGACCATGAAGACGATGAGCGCAGGACTGCATCAGGCCAAAAATGGGGCCAGTCGGCTAGGGCGCTTGGCGCAGTTGGCAACGGCCTCGGTGGCTGGTTTGGCCGCACAAGCGGCTTTCGCCGTGAACGATCTCCCCGGCGGTCCGGCGGTCAATCAGATCAATTTGCATCCTCCTGTCACTCGCATTGCCGAGGATCAGATGTGGTTGCATAACTTCATGATGGTCATCTGCCTGGTGATTTTCGTCGCCGTTTTCGGCGTGATGTTCTATTCCATCTTCAAGCACCGCAAGTCCAAAGGCGCGGTGTCGGCCAACTTCCACGAAAGCGTCAAGGTCGAAATCGCCTGGACCATCGTGCCTTTCATCATCGTGATCTTGATGGCCCTGCCGGCCACCAAGGTGGTGGTGGCAATGAAGGACACCACCAATGCCGAC
This sequence comes from Roseateles sp. PN1, assembly GCF_038419725.1. Classification (NCBI taxonomy): domain Bacteria; kingdom Pseudomonadati; phylum Pseudomonadota; class Betaproteobacteria; order Burkholderiales; family Sphaerotilaceae; genus Roseateles; species Roseateles sp. PN1. The sequence continues at coordinate 222,587 of NZ_JBCARA010000007.1, forward strand.
CTGACCATCAAGGCCACCGGCTACCAGTGGAAATGGGGTTACGACTACATCAAGGGTGAAGGCGAGGGCATTGGTTTCCTGGCCACGCTGGATAGCGCGCAGCGCGAGATGTCCGACGCTGGCAAGCCAGCTGGCGATGACTATCTGCTCAAGGTCGACAACCCGCTGGTCGTGCCGGTGGGCAAGAAGGTGCGCATCATCACCACCGCCAACGACGTCATCCACGCCTGGATGGTGCCGGCCTTTGGCGTCAAGCAAGATGCCATCCCTGGCTTTGTGCGCGACACCTGGTTCAAGGCCGAAAAGATCGGCGATTTCTACGGTCAATGTGCCGAGTTGTGCGGCAAGGAGCACGCCTACATGCCCATCCACGTGAAGGTGGTGTCGGCTGCTGACTACAGCGCCTGGGTGGACGGCAAGAAGAAGGAAATCGCAGCCAAGGCCGATGACCCAAGCAAGGTCTGGGATCAGGCCGCCCTGGTGGCTCGCGGTGAGAAGGTCTATGCGGCCAACTGCGCGGTTTGCCACCGGCCCGACGGCAAGGGCGCCGGTCCGATCAAGCCTCTAGACGGCGCGGCGGTGGTTTTGGATGAAGACAAGCTCAAGCAAATCGCGGTGCTGCTCAACGGCCAGAACAACGGCACGATGCCGGCGTGGAAGCAGTTGTCCGACACCGAGATAGCCGCTGTGATCACCTACACCAAGAACAACTGGTCGAACAAGACCGGCCAATTGGTGCAGCCTGCCGAAGTTGTGGCAGCGCGAAAACAATAATTCTGCGGGCTCGGGCAGCGCCGCGAGGCCTGCGCCGACCCCAACTGACCAAGAATTTCTGCGCGACAGATCAGCCTTAGCTCTGTCCCCAACTGACTAGATGAACGTCTAGCAAAGGAAAAGTAAATGAGTGCAGTGCTCGACAACCACGGTCACGCCAGTCATGGCCACGACGACCACCACGACCACCATGCCCCCACCGGCTGGCGGCGCTGGGTTTTCGCCACCAATCACAAAGACATCGGGACGCTCTACCTGTTGTTCTCCTTCACCATGCTGATGGTGGGCGGCATCTTGGCGCTGTGCATCCGCGCCGAGCTGTTCCAGCCGGGCTTGCAGTTTTTCAACCCGGAACTGTTCAACCAGTTCACCACCATGCACGGCCTGATCATGGTGTTCGGCGCCATCATGCCGGCCTTTGTGGGCTTCGCGAACTGGATGATTCCCCTGCAGATTGGTGCATCGGACATGGCGTTTGCGCGCATGAATAACTTCAGCTTCTGGCTGTTGATTCCAGCCGCGCTGATGCTGGTGGCCTCCTTTTTCATGCCTGGCGGCGCACCCGCTGCCGGCTGGACGCTGTATGCGCCGCTGACCCTGCAGATGGGCCCCTCGATGGACGCTGGCATTTTCGCCATGCACATCATGGGTGCTTCGTCCATCATGGGTTCGATCAACATCATCGTCACCATCCTGAACATGCGCGCGCCTGGCATGACCTTGATGAAGATGCCGATGTTTGCCTGGACCTGGTTGATCACGGCTTATCTGCTGATCGCCGTCATGCCCGTGCTGGCTGGCGCCATCACCATGACGCTGACTGACCGTCATTTCGGCACCAGCTTCTTCAGCCCCGCCGGCGGCGGTGACCCGGTGATGTACCAGCACATCTTCTGGTTCTTCGGCCACCCCGAGGTCTACATCATGATCTTGCCGGCCTTCGGCATCGTCAGCCAGATCGTGCCGGCTTTTGCCCGCAAGCGCCTGTTCGGCTACGCCTCCATGGTGTACGCCACGGCTTCGATTGCCATCCTGTCCTTCATCGTGTGGGCTCACCACATGTTCGCCACCGGTATGCCGGTGACGGGTCAGCTCTTCTTCATGTACGCCACCATGCTGATCGCCGTGCCCACGGGCGTGAAGATCTTCAACTGGCTGGCCACCATGTGGCGCGGTTCCATGACTTTTGAAGTGCCGATGCTGTGGGCGGTGGGCTTCATCTTCGTGTTCACCATGGGTGGCTTCACCGGCCTGATCTGCGCGATGGCGCCGATCGATATCCAGATCCAAGACACCTACTACGTCGTCGCCCACTTCCACTATGTGTTGGTGGCCGGCTCTCTGTACGCTTTGTTCGCCGGTTACTACTACTGGGCGCCGAAGTGGACTGGTGTGATGTTCAATGAGACGCGCGGCAAGATCCACTTCTGGGGTTCGCTGATCGCCTTCAACGTCACCTTCTTCCCCATGCACTTCCTGGGCTTGGCTGGTATGCCGCGCCGCTATGCCGACTACCCGATCCAGTTCACCGACTTCAATATGATCGCCTCGGTGGGCGCCTTCTGGTTCGGTCTGATGCAGGTCTACTTCTTCTTGTTCGTGGTCATCCCGATGATGCGCGGCAAGGGTGCCAAGGCGCCTCAGCGTCCCTGGAATGATGCCGATGGCAAGGGTGCGGAAGGTCTGGAGTGGGAAGTGCCGTCGCCGGCGCCCTTCCACACGTTTGAAGAGCCGCCCAAGCTCAATGCCGCCGCCAACAAAGTGATCGGCTAAGACCATGGCACAGAGCCCTGAGCAGCGCAAAAGCAATAAGCGCCTGGCCTTGATCCTGGCCTCGGTGGCGGTGGTTTTCTTTGTCGGCTTCATGACCAAGATCGCCGTTCTCGGCTTCTGACCCAGCGCCATGGCAGACAAGACCTGGTCACTGGCAAGCGCGCTGCGCAGGGACAACCTGCACTTGGTCGCCAAGCTGGTGGTGGTGACGGCACTGATGTTTGGCTTCGGCTATGCCTTGGTGCCACTCTACAAGGCGGTGTGCACGGCCTTGGGTATCAATGTCCTGTCCTTGGCGGAGCGCCAGCATGCGGTGCGCGCTGAGGATGTGAAGAACACGCAAGTCGACCGCAGCCGCTCCATTTCTGTGGAGTTTGACGCCAATGCCCGCGGCCCCTGGGAGTTCAAGCCCGCGGTGTCCAACTTGACGGTGCATCCGGGCGAGTTGGTCACGGTGATGTACGAATTTCAGAACGTGCAGAACCGGGTGATGTCCGCGCAAGCCATTCCCAGCTATGCGCCAAAGCAAGCGACGGCGCATTTCAACAAGCTGGAGTGTTTTTGTTTCAACGAATACACCTTGCAGCCGGGTGAGAAGAAGCAATGGCCGGTGGTCTTTGTGATCGACCCCAAGCTGCCCAAGGATGTGAAGACCATCACTTTGTCCTACACCTTCTTCGAGGTGGCGGGCAAGGGACAGAAGAAGTTGCCGGGCACGCCGCCGGCGCCGGTCGCCGCAGTGCCTGCGGCCAAGGTGCAGCTGTGAGCGCGGATCAAGGTTCGAGTGAAGTGAAGGACGAGAAGGATGTGACCAAGCGCCCGCTGTCTTTTCTGCGGACGATGCAGGCAGTGGCTTGGTCATTTTTCGGCGTGCGTCGTGGCGCCGAATACGAGAAAGATGTGGCGCGGCTCAACCCCGTGCATGTGATCATCGCTGGGGTGATCGCAGCGCTGCTGTTCGTATTGGCGCTGGTGCTGCTGGTTCAATGGGTTATTGGCAGCGGTGTGGCCAGCGGCCAGTAAGCAGGTCGTGAAATTCAAGCTTGTGAATCTGGACTGAAATCTAGTTCGAGGAGAAGAAAAATGTCGGCAGCGACTTCCACGGGCAAAGCCCCTTATTACTTCGTACCCGGGCCTTCGCGGCATCCGGTCCTGGCCTCCATCGGTCTGTTCTTTGTGATCCTGGGTGCGGGGCAGTGGATCAACGGCCATGACTGGGGCAAGTACTCGCTAGCCTTCGGTCTGCTGTGGTTCGTCGTGGTGCTGAAGCAATGGTTTGCTGAAGCCATCGCCGAGAGCGAAAGCGGCCAGTACAGCGACCGCATCGACCTGTCCTTCCGCTGGAGCATGGGCTGGTTCATCTTCTCCGAAGTGATGTTCTTTGCTGCATTTTTCGGCGCGCTGTACTGGGCCCGTGTGCATTCGGTGCCGGTGCTGGGCAGTCTGGAGAACAATCTGCTGTGGCCTGATTTCAAGGCCATCTGGCCAAGTGCTGCGGCCGGCTTCACCGCCTCGCCAGCCGGCACGGTGGAACCTTTTGCCACCATGGGCCCCTGGCCGCTGCCTACGATCAATACGGCGCTGCTGCTGACTTCAGGGGTGACGCTGACCGTGGCTCACCATGCCTTGATCGCTGGCAACCGCGCCAAGACGATTGCCTTCATGTGGCTGACCGTGCTGCTGGGCATCACCTTCTTGTGCGTGCAAGGCTACGAGTACTACCATGCCTACACCGATCTGAACCTCAAACTCAGCTCCGGCATCTTCGGCTCCACCTTCTTCATGCTGACCGGCTTCCACGGCTTCCACGTTTTCGTGGGCATGCTGATGCTGCTGTTCATCACCCTGCGCCTGCAAAAAGGCCATTTCACCAAGGACCGCCACTTCGGCTTCGAAGGGGCGGCCTGGTACTGGCACTTTGTGGACGTGGTGTGGCTGGGCCTGTATGTGATCGTGTACTGGATGTAAGGCTTCATCCGCCGCATTCAACTGCCGCACACAAGCGCCGCGCTAGCGGCGCTTTTTACTTGTCAGGCGGTGACTGGGCCAATGCCCATTGCCGATCGCCCGTCACTCACCGCTGCAGCGGCAGCCCCGTCGGCGTAATCCATCCCATCAGATAGCTCAGCAAGATGAACAGGAATAAGGCCACCGACAAACCCACCCGCAGGGCCAGGGCGCGTGCCATTCTGGAACTGCGCTGGCTGCTGTCGCCTTCTTGCTGGTTGGCGGACTTGCCGTTCTTGAGCATGAACAAGCCGGCTGCACCGAGTGCGCCGAGGATGCCGATGAAGGCGAGCAGGAAGACGAATTTCATGGCTGGCGATTATGCGCTGGGCTTCATACAAGTGAAGGTGCCAGCGAAGGCGCAAGTCAGTGCGCGAGGTGCGTGGTCATGAAGCCAGGCCTGCGTCGCCTCTTGCTGGGCCTGCTGGCCGTGGCCGGCATTGGTCTGACCGCCAGCTTGGGCTTTTGGCAGCTTGATCGCGCGGCCCAGAAGCTGGCGCTGCAGCAGTCCATCAACTCGCGTGCGCTGCAAGCGCCGCTGAGCGCACAGGGCTTGGGCCGAAATCCCGAGGATGCCGCGGGCCAATTGCACCTGCCGGTGCTGCTGCGCGGCCATTGGCTGCACGCGCAAACCGTGTTTTTGGACAACCGTCCGATGGCCGGGCGGGTGGGCTTTTTCATCGTCACACCGCTGCGCTTGCAAGGGCGTAGCGAGGCCATTCTGGTGCAGCGCGGCTGGCTGCCGCGCAATGCGCTGGAGCGCAGCCAGTTGCCGCAATTGCCAGCCGCTGAGCTGAGCGAGGGCGAGGTCGAAGTGCAGGGACGATTGGCCCTTGCACCGTCACGTGTGTATGAGTTCAGCGCGGCGCACAGCGGCGCGATCCGGCAAAATCTCGACGCGGCGGCTTATGCGCAAGAAACAAAGCAAGAGTTGCTGCCCCTGACCGTGCTGCAAACTGGCCCGAAGCTCGCGGATGAGATGCCGCGTGACTGGGCGGCACCCGATCTGGGGCTGCAAAAACATTACGGTTACGCCTTTCAATGGTTTGCGCTTTCGGCGCTGCTCCTGGGTCTTTATGTCTGGTTCCAATTCATCCGTCCCGCCCGCGCACAGCGCCCATCAAGCCATGAGCAGTGAGCCGCTCAATCTGAGCGTGCACAGCCTGCCCGATCCGAGCCAGGTCAACGGAGCGCAGCAGCGCAGCGGCCGCCTGCGCATGCTGCTGGTTCTGGCGGCCTGCGCGGCGCCTGTCATCGCGTCCTACTTCACTTTCTACGTCATCAAGCCGCAAGGCCGAGCCTATGGTGAACTGATCGTGCCCACGGTGGATTTGCCCGCCCAGCTGAGCCTGCGTGATTTGGCCGGCCAGCCGGTCAGCGTGGAAAGCCTGAAAGGCCAGTGGCTGCTGACCCTGGTGCAAAACGCTGACTGCAACAAGGCCTGCGAAGACCTGCTGTTCATGCAGCGCCAGTTGCGCGAAATGATGGGCAAGGAGCGCGACAAGGTCGACAAGCTTTTACTCATCGCCGATGACGCCCCCCTGCGCCCCGAGCTGCAGCAAGCGCTGACCACCGGCATTCCGGTGACGATTCTGCGTGCCCCGCGGGCCCAGTTGGAGGCCTTCTTGAAGGCCGGCGCCGGCCAAGGCCTGAACGACCATCTTTTCATCATCGACCCCATGGGGCGCTGGATGTGGCGCTCCCCCGTGCAGCCCGACCCCAGCAAGGTCAAGAGCGACCTGAGCCGCCTGCTCAAGACCAATGCGGGCTGGGACAAGCCCGGCCGTTGATGCGCGTATGAATTACGACGACTGGATTGCCTTGGCCCAGCTGGCCGCCCTGGGCGCGGCCCTGGCAGCCGGCCCACTGCTTTGGCTGCGCCTGCGCTCGACAGCGGCGACGCCGACGGCACGCTTGCGCGCTTTGACGGTGCTGACACTGTTTCTGACCTTTGATCTGATCATCTTTGGCGCCTTCACCCGCCTCACTGACTCCGGCTTAGGCTGTCCCGATTGGCCGGGCTGTTATGGCCAGGGCAGTCCGATTGGCGCGCATGCCGATATCGCCGCCGCTCAGGCCGCCATGCCCACCGGCCCAGTCACCCACGGCAAAGCCTGGGTGGAGATGATTCACCGCTACCTGGCCAGCGCGGTTGGCGTGCTGATTCTGGTGCTGTGCGTGTCGAGTTGGCGGCTGGCGCGGAAAACGCAGGCAGCGGCTAAGCTGGTCTCGCCTTGGTGGGCCACGCTGACGCTGGTCTGGGTCTGCATGCAGGGCGCATTCGGTGCGCTGACGGTAACGATGAAGCTGTTCCCCGCCATCGTCACGCTGCACTTGCTGGGTGGCATGGGCTTGTTGATGCTCTTGGCTTGGCAGGCTCAGGCCTATGAGCCCAAACCCTTGCCGCTGAGCCCCGGTCTGCGCCTCACGGCTTGGGGCCTGCTCGTCTTGTTGATTGGGCAAGTGGCGCTGGGCGCTTGGGTGAGCACCAATTACGCGGTGCTGGCCTGTTCGGAGTTCCCTAGCTGCCAAGCCGGCCAGTGGTGGCCTGCGATGGACTTCAGCCATGGCTTCACGATCTGGCGTGAGCTGGGCGTGGGGGCCGATGGTGGCTGGCTGCCGTTTGAGGCGCTGACCGCCATTCACATGACGCACCGCTTGGGCGCCTTGCTGGTTTTCACGCTGCTGTTACTGTTCGCCTGGGCCTTGTGGCGTGCGCCGCAGCCGAGCGGCCGCTTGTGGGCGCAGCGCTTGCTGTGGGCGGCGGCTTGGCAGTTCGTCAGCGGCTTGTCGAATGTGGTGCTGGACTGGCCCATCGTCGCCGCGCTTGCGCACACCGCGGGTGCCGCCATGCTGCTAATGATCATGAGTTTTTTATTGGCCCAAATCCGCCAAGGCCGGGCCGCATTGCCGGCCGCTTGAAGTGCACTGTCGCTGTCCTTGTCGTTGTCGTTTTTAGAGTCCTATGTCATCCAATCCTTCCGTCCCGGCCGCGTCCCCGGCCCCCAGCTCGCGCTGGCAGCAGTATTACCAGCTGACCAAGCCGCGCGTGGTGCAGCTGATCGTGTTCTGCGCGGTCATCGGCATGGCGCTGGCCATTCCGGGTTTGCCGGCAGGCGCGCAGTGGGGTGCCATCCTGGCCGCCACCGTGGGCATCTGGCTGGTGGCCGGCGCGGCAGCGGCCTTCAATTGCCTGATCGAGCAGCAAATCGACGCCAAGATGAAGCGCACCGCCTGGCGCGCCACCGCCAAAGGCCAGCTCAGCCGCGCACAAACGCTGAGCTTCTCGGCCGTGCTGTGCGGCCTGGGCATGGCGATTCTGTGGTTCTGGGTCAATCCGCTGACCATGTGGCTGACCTTCGCCACCTTCATCGGCTACGCCGTCATCTACACCGTGGTGCTGAAGCCCATGACGCCGCAGAACATCGTCATCGGCGGCGCTTCCGGTGCCATGCCGCCGGTCTTGGGCTGGGCGGCGCTGCGCGGTGAGGTGGGGCCTGAGGCCATGTTGCTGTGCCTGATCATCTTTCTGTGGACGCCGCCGCATTTCTGGGCGCTGGCCCTGTACCGCACCGAGGAATATCGCAAGGCCGGCCTGCCCATGCTGCCGGTGACGCATGGCTCCGAGTACACGCGTTTGCAGATCTTTCTCTACACCTGGATCTTGCTGGCCGCCACCTTGCTGCCCTTCTTGACCGGCATGAGCGGCTGGATCTATCTGGTCAGTGCGCTGGCGCTGGGCCTGGGCTTTTGCACCTATGCCTGGCAACTCTGGCGACAGTATTCCGACGAGTTGGCGCGAGCCACTTTTCGATTCTCCATCCTGCATCTGTCCTTGCTGTTTGCGGCCCTGCTGGTGGACCATTACCTCTTGCCCTGGACGCGTTGAATGATGATGACGAAAAGACGATCGATTGGCTGGGCTGCGGCCCTCGCGTTGGGCCTGAGCCTGGGTTTGGCGGGCTGTGATCAGCTCGGCTTGGGCGGTTCTGGCAAGCCAGCGTTCAAGGGCGTGGATCTGACGGGCGCGGAGTATGCGCGCAGCATCAGTCTGAGCGACCAAGACGGACGCAGCCGCTCCCTGGCCGAGTTCAAGGGCAAGGTGGTGGTGGTCTTCTTCGGCTACACCCAATGCCCAGATGTTTGCCCGACCACGCTGGCCGAGTTGGCGGAAGTCAAACGCATGCTGGGCCAGGATGGCGAAAAGGTGCAGGGCATCTTCGTCACCGTGGACCCCGAGCGCGACACCGCGCCGCTGCTCAAGGCCTATTTGAATAGCTTTGACCCGACATTTGTGGCCCTGCGCGGCAGCGAGGAGCAAACCAAGGCCGTGGCCAAGGAATTCAAGGTCTTCTACGCCAAGGTGCCCGGCAAGACGCCCGAGAGCTACACCATGGACCACACGGCGGCCAGCTTCATCTTTGACCCCCAGGGCCGCGTGCGGGTGTTCTCCCGCTATGGCTCGGGCGCGCAGGCCTTGGCCGATGACATCAAGCTCTTGCTGGCCGAGCGCCCGTAAGTCGAACTGTGTCGCCCTGAGTTGAGCCGGGGCCAGACGAAAAAAAGCCCCGGCGAATCCGCAGGGGCTTTTTTGTGTGGGCCTCGTGAGGCCCGGCCTAGCTAACTCAGGCCGGCGTGAGGGTCTTGCGCATCTTCTTCATCGCGGCAACCTCGATCTGGCGAATCCGCTCGGCGCTGACGCCGTACTCGGCCGCCAGTTCATGCAAGGTCATGCCACCGGTGGAGTCGTCGTTGACCTTGAGCCAGCGCTCTTCCACGATGCGGCGGCTGCGCTCGTCCAGGGCCTCCAGGGCGCGGCTGATGCCGTCGCTGGCGAGCGAGTCGCGCGCTTGCGCTTCGAGGACGCGGGTCGGTTCTTGCGTCTCATCGGCCAGATAGGCGATGGGGGCGTAGGCTTCACCGTCGTCGTCGGTCAGCGGCTCCAGGGCCACGTCACCGCCGGACATGCGGGTTTCCATCTCCAGCACTTCTTCGCGCTTGACGTTCAATTCCTTGGCCACATGGTCCAACTGCGCCTCGGTCAGGCTCATGCGGTGGGTCAGGTCGTCGCTTTGCTCTTCCTTCATGCTGTGCTTCATCGAGCGCAGATTGAAGAACAGCTTGCGCTGCGCCTTGGTCGTGGCGACCTTGACCATGCGCCAGTTACGCAGCACGTATTCGTGAATCTCAGCCTTGATCCAGTGCATGGCGTAGCTCACCAGGCGTACGCCCTGATCCGGGTCGTAACGCTTGACGGCCTTCATCAGACCGACATTGCCTTCCTGAATCAGATCGCCTTGCGGCAAGCCGTAGCCCATGTACTGACGCGAAATGGACACCACCAAGCGCAGATGCGAGAGCACCAAGCGGCCGGCAGCCTCAAGGTCACCGCTATCGCGCAGGCGCCGTGCGGCCGAGCTTTCCTCTTCCGGGGTCAGCAGGGGCAGGCGGTTTACGGCGGAAATGTAGGCGTCCAGATTGCCCAGCGACGGCACCAGCGACCAAGGGTCACGGACGGTCAAAGTGGCAGTAGGGGTCGACATTGTCATCATTACGTCCTTCGGATTACGAACTGAGGGGTTCGATGAATTCCATATTAGCACTCTACGAAAGAGAGTGCCAATGGTAAGGGCGTGGGCGATTTGTGTATGAATTGTGCGCAGAGCAGGGTAGTGCGCCGACGGGGTCTGGCCAGTGGGAGGCGGCCTATTCGGCCCCGGGATTCGCTAGCCGCAGCTTTAGTCGATCAGCCCGAAATCGGGGCTGGCCACCATGGCGTCGATGTCCAGCAGGATCAGCATGCGCTCGCCGATCTTGCCCAGGCCGGTGATGAAGCGGGCGTCCAGCGCCGCGGCCACCTCGGGACGTGGCTTGATCTGCTCGGCCGTCAGCTCCAGCACATCGGATACCGAATCCACCACGATGCCAACAATGCGCTGGCAGACGTTGAGGACGATGGTGACGGTGAAGCTGGTGTACTCGGCGCTTTGGCCCAGGCGCATGCGCAAATCGACGATGGGGACGATCACGCCGCGAAGATTGGTCACGCCCTTGATGAATTGGGGCGCATTGGCGACGCGGGTCGGGGCTTCGTAGGAGCGGATTTCCTGCACGCGCAGGATGTCCATGCCGTATTCCTCTTCGCCAACGCGAAAGGTCAGGAACTGCTTGCTATCGGCCCGTGCTTGCCCTGTGGTTTGCAGAGCTTGGGAGCCGGATTGGGGGACCAGATCGGTGGAGGCGCTCATGTAGGGTGTCGAGGTCTGAGTCAGGTAAATCGGACGGGTTGATTCGTTTGCTGAATCAACCGCTGCTATTTTCGCAAATCTTGTCCTTGCGCATCCTGCGATCTAGCCCGGAAAAGTTCGGTGTTCGCGCGGGCAGGTATCAGCGAGATGCACAAAGAGGTGAGCGGGCACTTTTTTCGCCTCCCAAAGGGCTATTCTTTCGTAGGCCCTTAGCCAGTCCGCCCGGCAATGTTCGCACAGGATGCGTAGGCTGTCTGGCCTGGCTTGATCATTGACAAGCGCAAAAGCCTTGCTTGGTGCGCTTGTTTGCACTTTAGATGTTGGGCGCTCGCGTCAGCCTCAATTCGGTGCATATTGCTGGTGCGCACAAACCCTGCTGGCGTGTTTGCCTCAGACTCCTTAAAGGAATATCCCCGTGCCTATCGAATTCCTTGGAAACACCGCGCCGCAAGGGCTTGCGCGCTCACGTCGGCGTGCATTGCGCAGCGGTGCCTTGGCGCTGGCACTTGCCGGTCTGGGTGTCTTGGCGGGCTGTATGTCCACCAGCCCGCCGCCCGGCGTCACCGCCGTCCAGCCCTTTGATTTGGAGCGTTACCAAGGCCGCTGGTTTGAGGTGGCGCGCCTGGATCACCGCTTTGAGCGCGGCATGACGGATGTGTCGGCCACTTACAGCGCCCAAACCGATGGCAGTGTGCGGGTGCTGAACCGGGGTTTTGATGTCGCTACCGGCCAATGGCGTGAGGCGGTGGGCCGGGCTTTATTCATTGGTGAGCCGACCACCGGCTCACTCAAAGTGTCTTTCTTTGGGCCGTTCTACGGTGGCTATCACGTCGCCGCCTTGGATCCCGACTACCGCTGGGCCTTGGTGCTGGGCCCCGACTTCAGCTATTGCTGGATTCTGTCGCGCGACAAAGTGCTGGCGCCGGCGCAGCGCGATGCCATCACGGCGCGGGCCAAGGCGCTCGGGGTCGAAACGGCGGATCTGATTTGGGTGTCGCAGGCGCGCCAGGACCCAGTGCCTTGAGGTGCGCAAGGGTCGTGCTTGATTTGATGCTCACAAAGGACATCCCCATATGCGCATTCTGATGACTGGCGGCACCGGCCTGATTGGCCGAGCCCTGTGCAGCCACTGGCGCTCGGCCGGGCACGAAGTGATCGTCTGGAGCCGGCAGCCTGAGCGTGTGCCTGCCTTGTGCAGCGGTGCCCGTGGCATTGCGCATTTGCGTGAATTGGCGGACGCCGGGCCGCTGGATGCCGTGGTCAATCTGGCCGGCGCGCCGATTGCTGACCGGCCCTGGACCGCTGCACGACGCCAGGTCCTGTGGCGCAGCCGGGTTGATTTGACTCAGGAGTTGGTGGCCTATCTGACCCAGCTGGCGCACAAGCCCGAGGTCTTGATCTCCGGCTCGGCCGTGGGTTGGTATGGCGATAGCGGTGAGCGCCAACTCGATGAAAGCCGCCCCGCGGGTTCAGCGGACTTTGGCGCGCAGCTGTGCCAGGCCTGGGAGCAAGCCGCCCTGAAGGCCGAGCCATTGGGCATCCGTGTTGTGCTGCTGCGCACCGCGCCGGTCTTGGCTGCGAGTGGCGGCATGCTGGCGCGCCTGCGTCTGCCCTTCAGCTTAGGGCTGGGTGGTCGCCTGGGCAGTGGCCGGCAGTGGATGCCGTGGATTCATCTCGAGGATGAAATTGCCCTGATTGATTTCTTGCTCAAGCACACCGACTGCCGTGGCGCCTTCAACGCCTGTGCACCAGAGCCGGCGCGCAATGCCGATTTCACGCAGGCCTTGGCGGGGGCGCTGAAGCGGCCGGCGGTATTGCCGGCACCAGCCTGGGCGCTGCGGATGGCGCTGGGCGAAATGTCGGTCTTGCTCTTGGGTGGCCAGCGCGCCGTGCCTCAGCGGGCCCTGGCACAGGGCTTTCGCTTTCGCTATCCGGCCCTGGGGCCTGCCTTGGCTCAGCTCTTGAAGCGGTAAATGTAAAAGGGCGCAAAAAAAGGGCTGAGTTTGAGACTCAGCCCTTGATGCTCAGCCGATAAGGCTTAGACGTTGAACAAGAAGTTCAGCACGTCGCCGTCCTTGACGACGTATTCCTTGCCTTCGGCGCGCATCTTGCCGGCGTCTTTGGCGCCTTGCTCACCCTTGTAGGTGATGAAGTCTTCATAGGCGATGGTCTGGGCACGGATATAGCCGCGTTCAAAGTCGGTGTGGATCACGCCGGCGGCTTGCGGGCCGGTGTCGCCCTTGTGGATGGTCCATGCGCGCACTTCCTTCACACCAGCGGTGAAGTAGGTTTGCAAGCCCAGCAGGCTGAAGCCAGCGCGGATCAGGCGGTTCAAGCCGGGCTCGTCCTGGCCCATCTCGGCCAAGAACATCTTGCGGTCCTCATCTTCCATCTCGCTCAGCTCGGCTTCCGTCTTGGCGCAGATGGCCACCACGGGGCCGTTCTGGGCGGCGGCGTATTCCTTCAGGCGGTCCAGGAAGGGGTTGTTCTCGAAACCATCTTCCGAGACATTGGCCACGAACATGGCTGGCTTGGCGGTGATCAGGCACAGGGGCTTGAGCAGTACCAGCTCTTCCTTGCTGAAATCAATCGTGCGCACCGGCTTGGCTTCGTTCAGCGCGGCTTCGCACTTCTCCAGCACCTTGACCAGGGCGATGGCTTCCTTGTCACCGGCGCGGGCCACCTTGTTGTAGCGGTGCAGGCTCTTTTCCACCGTGCCCATATCGGCCAGGCAGAGTTCGGTCTGGATCACCTCGATGTCGGAGATCGGGTCGACCTTGCCGTTGACGTGCACCACATTGCCGTCTTCAAAGCAGCGCACCACATTGACGATGGCGTCGGTCTCGCGGATGTGCGAGAGGAACTTGTTGCCCAGGCCTTCGCCCTTGGATGCACCAGCCACCAGGCCGGCGATGTCCACAAACTCCACCACGGCGGGCAGGATGCGTTCGGGCTTGACGATTTCGGCCAGCGCGTCCAGGCGCGGATCGGGCAGCTCGACCACGCCCACATTGGGCTCGATGGTGCAGAACGGATAGTTCTCAGCGGCGATACCGGCCTTGGTCAGCGCGTTGAAGAGGGTGGACTTGCCGACATTGGGCAGGCCAACGATGCCGCATTTGAGACTCATGGATGACTTTCTGGCTTTGGAGTGCTTGACGCAAAGATGGGATTTTAGTCGCCTGCAGCCGCGCAGCGCCCGCCGCTGTCAAACGATTCACACAAGCCTGCCTACAATGCCCGCATGCAAAACTGTGAGGTCTTGGTTCGTGGAAGCGGCTGCGTGGGTCGCAGCCTGGCTCTGGCGTTGAGCGCGCAGGGCTTGCGCGTCGCCCTGTTGGGCAGCGTCGAAGCCAGCCAAGCCCAGCGCGAGGATGTGCGCAGCTATGCGCTCAATGCCGCCTCGGTGCGCTTGCTGCGTGAACTCAAGGTGTGGGATGCCATGCCGGCCGACGCCGTTACCCCGGTTTTCGATATGAAGATCAAGGGCGATGCGGCCGGAGCCTTGCTGGAGTTTTCCAGCTGGAGCCAGGGCGTGGCCGAGTTGGCCTTCATCGTCGACGCCGGCGTGCTGGAGCAGCAACTCGCCGCCGCCCTGAAGTTCGCCCCGCATGTGCAAATGGTCAACGCGGCCGTGCCGGCGCAGCTGACCGTGCTGTGCGAAGGGCGCGATTCCGCCGCGCGGGCCGATTTGGGCGTCAAGTTCGAAAAGCATGCTTACGGTCACCGCGCGATTGCCGCGCGCCTAGTGGCAGATCAAGCTCATCAAGGCGTGGCGCGCCAGTGGTTCCGCTCACCCGACATCCTGGCCCTGTTGCCGATTGACAAGCCCGCGCCGGGCGCGTCTTACGGTCTGGTTTGGTCTTTGCCCGAGGCGCGTGCCGCTGAGTTGCTGGCCGCCAGCGAGGCCGAATTTGAAACCGCTTTGAATGAAGCCAGCCAGGGTGAGGCCGGCGCCTTGCGCCTGGCGGGTGAGCGTTGCGCCTGGCCCTTGGCCCTGGCGCGGGCTGAGCCCTTGATCGGCCCGGGCTGGGCCTTGGCTGGCGACGCGGCCCACCTGGTTCACCCCTTGGCAGGCCAAGGTTTGAATCTGGGCTTGGCCGATGTGGCGGCGCTGGCCGAGGTGATTCGCCAGCGTGAAAGCTGGCGTGCGCTGGGTGACGAAAAGCTGCTGCGCCGCTATGTGCGGGCGCGCCAGGCCGACACTTTTGCCATGGGTGAATTGACCGATGGCCTGCTGCGCATGTTTGCCAGCGAAGCGGCGCCACTGCGCACTTTGCGCAATACCGGCATGAACGTTTTAAACGCCTTGCCACCCCTCAAACAATGGTTGATCGGCCGCGCTTTAGGCTGATCGACTACCGGTTTTGCACGATTCATTTTTGCTCTTGCTGAAGGCTCCTAAATCATGTTCCCCTCGATCCTAAAGTTGAGCCTTTTGCTCGCCGCCGCGCTGCCTCTGGTGGCCAATGCCAACGAAGCCGTGATCCGCAAGGCCCTGGCCGAGCGCCTGACGGGTTTGCCCAAGATTGACGAAGTTCGCCAAAGCCCCATGGCCGGGCTGTGGGAAGTGCGCATCGGCAATGAGCTGCGCTACACCGATGCCAGCGGCAGCTTCTGGATCGAAGGCGAGCTGATCGATTTGAAGAGCCGCAAGAACCTGACCGAAGAGCGCCTGGCCAAGATCAATGCCATCGACTTCGCCACGCTGCCCTTGAAGGACGCCATCGTCTGGAAGAACGGCAATGGCAAGCGCCGCATCGCCGTGTTTGCCGACCCCAACTGCGGCTACTGCAAGCGCTTCGAGCGCAGCTTGCAAGACGTCAAGGACGTCACCGTCTACACCTTCTTGATCCCCATTCTGGGCGGCGACTCGGCCGAAAAGTCGCGCTCCATCTGGTGCGCGAAAGATTCGTCCAGCAGCTGGCAGGCCTGGATGCTGGACGGCAAGGCGCCGGTCAAGCCCATGGGCGCTTGCGATGACGCCGCGATTGAGCGCAATCTGGCCCTGTCGCGCCGCCATCATGTCAACGGCACGCCGGCCATCATTTTTGAAGACGGCAGCCGCGCGCCGGGGGCCATCAGCGCCGACCAGTTGGAAAAGCGTCTGCAAAGCGTGGGCAAGTCTTCTTGACCCTGTGCTTGCGCGCCTTTACGGCGTCGCCTCTTTGATCGTCAGCCCCTTACTCCGCAAACGGATTCTTTGACCATGCCTCCTGCCGAAGTTCAGCCCAGCACGCTGAAGACCGTGGCCTTGCACCCACTTGCCCACCGCCTTGGCCATCTGGGTTTGTTGCCGTTTGTGGTTGGCGCCTTGCTGGTGTGGCTGTTCGGTGGCCGCAATCTTGATGCGCACTATTACGTGAGCGTCGGCCTGTCCACCTACGCTGGTCTGATCATCACTTTCTTGGGTGGCATTTACTGGGGCTTGGCCTTTGTGCAGCCGGTCGATATGCCGCGCGCCTTTGTTTGGGGCATCGTGCCCAGCGCAGTCGCATGGGTCGGCGTGATCATGCCGCCCTATGCCGGCCTGGCCCTGCATGGCGCAATGCTGATCGTCTGTTATTTGGTGGACCGCCGCCTATACCCCCTGCTGGGTGCGTCGGGCTGGCTGACCCTGCGCTTTCGCCTCAGCGCGGTCGCAGCACTGTGCTGCTTCCTGGCCGCGGCGGGAAGCTGAACCATGGCCGATATCAGCTATCGCATCGAGCTGGCCCAGCCGCACACCCATTACTTCGACATCACACTGACTGTGCCCGCACCCGCCGCGGTGCAGCAACTGAGTTTGCCGAGTTGGATTCCGGGCAGCTATTTGCTGCGCGAATTCGCCCGCCATCTGAGTGGCATGAAGGCCTCACAAGGCAGCCGCGATGTGGCGGTGGAGCAGCTCGACAAAAGCCGCTGGCAGGTGCGCTGCAGCGGCCGCCAGGCGCTGGTTGTGCGTTACCGGGTCTACGCTTTTGACAGCTCGGTGCGCACCGCTTTTCTGGACGCGCAGCGCGGCTTCTTCAATGGCACCAGCTTGTGCTTGCGGGTGCATGGCCGTGAGCAGGCCTCGCATGGCATCGAGTTTGGCGTCTTGCCCACCGGCTGGCAGATCGCCAGCGCCATGCCTAATCCTGCGCCCGGCAGCTATTTGGCGGCCGATTACGACGAGTTGCTGGACCACCCCTTCGAGCTGGGCCAGTTTTGGCAAGGCAGCTTTGAGGCCGGTGGCGCCACGCACGCCGTGGTGGTCAGCGGTGCATGGTCGGGCTTTGACGGTGAGCGGCTCTTGCGTGATGCGCAAAAAATCTGCGCGGCCCAGATCGAGTTCTGGCACGGCCCGGCGGCCAAGCGCGTCGAAGCCCTGCCGTTTGTGCGTTATGTCTTCTTGCTCAATTGCGTGGACGAGGGCTATGGCGGCCTGGAGCATCGCGCCAGCACGGCCCTGATCGCCCCGCGCCGCAATCTGCCGCGCCTCGGTCAGGCGGAAACCAGCGACGGCTATGTGCAGCTGCTGGGTCTGATCAGCCACGAGTATTTCCACACCTGGAACGTCAAGCGCATGAAGCCGGCGGAGTTCATGCGCCTGGACTACGCGCAGGAGAACTACACCGAGCTGCTGTGGTTCTTCGAGGGCTTCACGTCTTATTACGACGACCTGATGCTGGTGCGCAGCGGCCTGATCGACGAGACCCGTTACCTCAAGCTGCTGGCCGCCACCGTCAGCGGCGTGCTGGCCACGCCTGGGCGCATGGTGCAGAGCCTGGCGCAAGCCAGCTTTGATGCCTGGACCAAGTACTACCGCCCGGACGAAAACACGCCGAACGCCACCATCAGCTATTACGGCAAGGGCGCCTTGCTGGCGCTGGCGCTGGACCTGAGCTTGCGCAGTGGCAGTGGTGGCGCGGGGCCGGTTTCCAGCCTGGATGCGCTGATGCGCGGCCTGTGGCAGCAAAGCCAGGGTGGCGGCATCGATGAAGCGCAAATCATGGCGCTGCTGGCCGACTTGGGCGGCCCTGAGCTGAGCCGGGAAGCCGCTCACTGGGTCCACGGTACTGGCGATCTGCCCTTGCCCTTCTTGCTGGAGCGCTTCGGCGTGCAATGGAGCAGCGACAAGCCCACCTTGGCGCAGCGCCTGGGCCTGCGGGTCAGCGAGTCAGCCGTTGCCGGCGTGCAGATCAAGCAGGTGCTGGCCGATTCACTGGCGCAGCAAGCGGGCTTGAGCCCGGGTGATGAATTGCTGGCCTGCAATGGCTGGCGCTTGCGGCGCCTGGAGGATGCTTTGCTCAGCTTGGCGCCGCAGCAGCTCAAGCTGCGCTTGCTGATCGCGCGCGACCAACGGGTGCTGGAGTTGAGCCTGGACCTGCCGGCCTTGTCGGCGGCCAGCAAGGTGGAAGGGGCGCCGGTACTGCTGAGCCCCGCGGAGAAGGCCGCTGTGCGGGTCACCGCCCTGCGCCGGGCATGGCTGGCGGCCTGAAGAACCGGGCAGCTTTTTTTCGCCGTTGGGGCTTGGCCATCCTTGCCCTGCCGGTCGTGCTGATGCATGTCTGGCTGAGTCTTGAGTTGCGCATGTTGGTCGATTTTTGGCAGCAAGCCACGCCCATGCCGCCACGCCTGCAGACCAGTTTTGTGCGTGAGTTGAAGCCGCTTGAATTGGCGCCACCGCCGGTCAAACCCGTCGAGCAGGCCAGGCCTCACAGCCGGCGCAGCGCCGCGCCCAAGTCCTGGCAGACCGAGCCCTTGGCGCCAGACCCGGCGCTTGAGCCCCTGTCTGCGCCTGCTGAGGCTTTGAATGCCGAGGAAGTCGCGCCAGCGCCAGAGCTGGCGCTGAATGAGGCGCAGTCTGATGAAGTTGCGCCCGAATGGCCGCCCTCAACCCGGCTCAGCTACGACCTGACCGGCAACTACCGCGGTGCCGTCTACGGCGAGGCACAGGTGGAGTGGCTGCGCCAGGGCAGCCACTACCAAATGCATCTGGATGTGAGCGTGGGCCCCAGCATCGCGCCCCTGATGGTGCGCCGCATGAGCAGCGATGGCTTTTTGGACGGTGCCGGCATTGCGCCCAAGCGCTATGACGAAGACACCCGCGTGGTGCTCAGCCAGCGGCGACGCGCCACGGTGCAATTCGACCTTGGCCAGGTGACCCTGGCCGATGGACGCAGCGAAGTCGCGCCAGCGGGTGTGCAAGACGCCGCCAGCCAGTTTGTGCAGCTGACCTGGCTCTTCCTCACCGGCCGCGAGACGCTGCGCCCGGGCCTGGTGGTGGAGATTCCGCTGGCTCTGCCGCGGCGCCAATACCGCTGGCGTTACGAGGTTATGGGGCAAGTGGAATTGCAGACCCCGATGGGCCCGCTGAACACCTGGCATCTGCGCCCCAGTGCCTTGGCCACCGGCGGCGATATGACGGCCGAAGTCTGGCTGGCGCCCAGCCTGCAATATCTGCCTGTGCGGCTCCGTATTCGGCAAGATGCACAGACCTTTGTTGACCTGATGTTGAAAAGCCCGGCGCTGCAGGCTGCCGCCGATACTTCCTCTCACTAAGCTGACCGACCTACCCATCGCAAAAGGAGTTTTTTCATGAGCTACGAATGCATCATCACCAGCGTGCACGGCGAAGGCCCACGCAAGACCGGCCTGATCACGCTGAACCGCCCCAAGCAACTCAATGCCTTGAGCGACCCGCTGTTTGACGAGTTGGGCGATGCCTTGCTGGCCTTTGATGCCGACGACTGCATCGGCTGCATCGTTCTGACTGGCTCGGAGCGCGCCTTCGCGGCCGGGGCCGACATCCCCACCCTGATGCAGCACGACTTCCAAAGCGCCGTGCGCACCGACATGATCACGCGCAACTGGGAAACCATCCTGCACGTGAAGAAGCCAGTGATCGCGGCCGTGGCCGGATTCGCCCTGGGCGGCGGCTGTGAGTTGGCCATGATGTGCGATTTCATCATCGCTGCCGACACCGCCAAGTTCGGCCAGCCGGAGATCAAGCTCGGTGTCATCCCCGGTGCCGGCGGCACCCAGCGCCTGCCGCGCGCAGTGGGCAAGAGCAAGGCCATGGACCTGCTGCTGACCTCCCGCATGATGGATGCCACCGAGGCCGAGCGCAGCGGCTTGGTGTCGCGCGTGGTGCCGGCGGACAAGCTGATCGAGGAGGCCCTGGCCGCCGCCGAAACCATCAACGGTTTCAGCGCCCCGGCACTGCAGTTGATCAAGGAGCTGGTGAATCGCAGCTTCGAGAGCGGCTTGAAGGAAAGCGTCAGCTCCGAGCGCCGCGTCTTCCACGCGATGTTCGGCACCGACGATCAGCGCGAAGGCATGGACGCCTTTCTGAACAAGCGCGCCCCGGTGTTCAAGCACGGTAAGCGTTAAAGACCGGGCTGGTCTGCCGCGGCCGAGTGGCTCGGGGGGGCAGGCTCAGCTCGTGTCCCCCGGCTTCGCCTCCTCCTTTACCTCGCTGCGCCTGCCCCCCGAGCCACTCGGGGTCGGCGGGCGTTGAAGGGCTTAAGCCTCGCGGCGCAAGGCCGGGAACAGAATCACGTCGCGGATCGACGGGCTGTCGGTGATCAACATCATCAAGCGGTCAATGCCGATGCCGCAGCCGCCGGTGGGGGGCATGCCGTATTCCAGCGCGCGGATGAAATCGGCGTCATAGAACATGGCTTCTTCGTCGCCGGCGTCCTTATTGGCCACTTGCGATTGGAAGCGCGCGGCCTGGTCTTCGGCGTCGTTCAACTCCGAGAAACCGTTGGCGTATTCGCGGCCGGTGATGAAGAGCTCGAAGCGCTCGGTGATGGCGGGGTTGGTGTCGGAGGCGCGGGCCAGCGGCGAGACCTCGACGGGATAGTCGATGATGAAGGTCGGCTGCCAGAGCTTTTCTTCCACCACGGCCTCGAACATGCCGAATTGCAGCTCGGGCAGGGTCCAGTGCTTGGGCGGTTCTTCGCCCAGCTCTTTGAGCTTGCTGCGCAGCAACTCGGCGTTGTCCGCCTCCTCACCCGTCAGGCCGGCATGAGTGATCAGCGATTCACGCACCGACAGGCGGGCGAAGGGCTCGTCCAGATGCACTTCCTTGCCTGCGTAGCTGACGCGGGCGCTGCCGGTGGCGGCACGGGCGGCGTGGCGCAGCACTTCTTCGGTGAAGTCCATCAAATCATGGTGCGTCCAGTAGGCCGCATAGAACTCCATCATCGTGAATTCGGGGTTATGCCGAACCGAGATGCCTTCGTTGCGGAAGTTGCGGTTGATTTCAAACACGCGCTCGAAACCGCCCACCACCAAGCGCTTCAGATACAGCTCCGGCGCAATGCGCAGGAACATTTCCTGATCCAAGGCGTTGTGGTGAGTGATGAAGGGCTTGGCATTTGCGCCACCCGGAATCGGGTGCAGCATGGGCGTTTCCACTTCCAGGAACTCATGCTCCACCATGAAGCTGCGGATCGATGAAACCGCCTTGGAGCGGGCCACAAAGCGCGCACGGGCATGCTCGTCAGTGATCAGGTCGACATAGCGCTGGCGATACTTTTGTTCCTGGTCAGCCATGCCGTGGAACTTGTCCGGCAGCGGGCGCAGGCTCTTGGTCAGCAGGCGCAGATTGGTGACGCGCACCGACAGCTCGCCGGTCTTGGTCTTGAACAGCGTGCCCTCGGCGCCCACGATGTCGCCCAAGTCCATATGCTTGAAGGCGTCGTAGCTTTCCTCGCCAACGCCGTCTTTGGTGACGAAGAGCTGGATGCGGCTGGTAGCGTCTTGCAAAGTGCCAAACGAGGCCTTGCCCATGACCCGCTTGAGCATCAGGCGACCGGCGATGCTGACCGCCACGGCTTGCGGCTCCAGTGTCTCATTGTCCAGATCGCCGTAACGCTGCGCCAAGGGCAGGGCGCGGTGCTTGGGCTTGAAGTCGTTAGGGAAGGGGACGGCAGTCTTGGCCCGAATAGCGGCGAGCTTTTCCCGGCGCTCGGTGATGAGCTGGTTCTCGTCGACGGGGGCGGGCGCTTGGTGGGGAGTGGCGTGCAGGTGCTGGGTCATCGTAGGCTCGAAGAATTTGGGGTGATTTTAGGCGCAGGCGCGGCAAGGCAATGCAGGTGGCGATGTTTACTCGCATCCGCGCTCTTAGAATCAGCCCTCTTTCTTAGCCGCAGGCCCGGGCCGTTTGAGCCCCTTCCCATGAGCGTGAACCTCCCCATTCTTGACCGCCCGATTCGTTTTGCCTTGGTGGGCTGTGGCCGTATCTCCAAGAACCATATCGAGGCGATGGCCGCCCACGGCGATCGCGCCCAGCTGGTGGCGGTGTGCGACACCCGCCCTGAAGCCCTGGCCGCCGCGGTGGCGGCCACCGGCGCGGCAGGCTTTGCCAGCCTGGACGCCCTGCTGGCCCAGTCGGACGCCGATGTGGTCGTGCTGGCCACGCCCAGCGGCCTGCATCCGCAGCAAGCCATCAAAGTCGCCGCCAGCGGCCGCCATGTCTTGAGCGAAAAGCCCATGGCCACCAAGTTCGACGAAGGCATGGCCATGGTGCGTGCCTGCCGCGACGCGGGGGTGAAGCTCTTCGTGGTCAAGCAAAACCGCCTCAACGCCACCGTGCAAGCGGTGCGGCAGGCGATTCAGCAAGGCCGCTTTGGCCGCATCTTCCTGAGCACCGTCAATGTGTTCTGGACCCGGCCGCAAAGCTATTACGACGCCGCGCCCTGGCGTGGCCGCTGGGATCTGGATGGCGGCGCCTTCATGAATCAGGCCAGCCATTACGTCGATTTGCTGGATTGGCTGGTGGGGCCGGTGGACAGCGTTCATGCCTACACCGCCACTCTGGACCGCGATATCGAGGCCGAGGACACCGGCGTGCTGAGCGTGCGCCTGCGCCATGGCGGCCTGGGGTCTATCAACGTCACCATGCTGACCTATCCGCAGAATCTGGAAGGCTCCATCACCATCCTGGGCGAGAAGGGCACGGTCAAGATCGGCGGCACGGCCGTCAACAAGATCGAGCATTGGCAGTTTGCCGATGAGCGGCCCGAGGATGCCGCCATCAAGGCCGCGAGTTATGAGACCACGAGCGTCTACGGCTTCGGCCACCCGCTGTACTACGACAACGTCATCAAGACCTTGCGTGGCGAGGCCGATGCGGCCGTGGATGGCTATGAAGGCCTGCGCTCGCTGGAGATCTTGATCGCCGCTTACCGTTCGGCCCGCGATGGCCAACGTGTTGGCTTGCCGCTGGTGTTTTGATATGAGCTATTGGAAGCACGAGAGCGCCATCGTCGACGAAGGCGCGCAGCTGGGTGATGGCACCAAGGTCTGGCACTTCGCCCATGTGAGCCCCGGCGCGCGCATCGGCGCGGGCTGCGCCTTGGGGCAGGGCGTTTATGTCGGCAATGACGTCAGCATCGGCAACAACGTGCGCGTCCAGAACAATGTCTCGGTGTACGACGCGGTGACGCTGGAAGACGATGTGTTTTGCGGCCCCAGCATGGTGTTCACCAATGTCTACAACCCGCGTGCCGCCGTGGCGCGCAAGAATGAATACCGCCGCACCCTGGTGCGCCAAGGCGCCACGCTGGGCGCCAACTGCACCATCGTCTGTGGCGTCACGATTGGCGCTTATGCCTTTGTGGGCGCTGGCGCCGTGGTGCAAAAAGACGTGAAAGATTTTGCCCTGATGGTGGGCGTGCCAGCCCGGCAGATCGGCTGGATGAGCCGTTTTGGAGAACGGCTGAAGCTGCCTTTGCAAGGCGAGGGTGAAGACCTTTGCCCGCATACCGGCGATCGTTACCGATTGCAAGACGGCCAAGTGGTTCTGCTCGCAACGTCAGAAGAACAAGAACAAGGAAGCCAAGCATGAGCAGCAACGCCGCCGCCCTGCCATTCATCGACCTGAAGGCCCAGTACGCTGCGCTCAAGAGCAGCGTGGATGCCCGCATCCAGCGTGTGCTGGATCACGGCCAATACATCATGGGCCCTGAGGTCAAGGAGTTGGAGGACAAGCTGGCCGCGTTCGTGGGCGTCAAGCACTGCATCACTGTCTCCAGCGGCACCGAGGCCTTGTTGATCGCCCTCATGGCGCTGGATCTGAAGCCGGGTGATGAAGTCATCACCACGCCTTTCACCTTTGCCGCCACGGCCGAGGTCATCGTTTTGCTGGGCGGCGTGCCGGTGTTTGTGGACATCGAGCCCGACACCTGCAATATCGATGTGCGCTTGATCGAAGCCGCCATCACCCCCCGCACCCGCGCCATCATGCCGGTGAGCTTGTATGGCCAGGTCTGCGATATGGACGAGATCAAGGCCATCGCAGCCCGGCATGGCCATCTGCCCGTGATCGAGGATGCGGCGCAGAGCTTTGGCGCAAGTTACAAGGGCCGCAAGAGTTGCAGCCTGTCCACCTTCGGCGCCACCAGCTTCTTCCCCAGCAAGCCCTTGGGCTGCTACGGCGACGGCGGTGCGCTGTTCACCGATGACGACGCCCTGGCCCAGGCCGCACGCGAGATTCGCGTGCACGGCCAAAGCAAGCGTTACACCCATACTCGTGTGGGCGTGGGCGGCCGCATGGACACGCTGCAATGCGCCATCGTGCTCGCCAAGTTGGAGCGCTTTGAGTGGGAGATCGCTCGCCGTTTGGACATTGGCGCGCGCTACCAAGCCCTGCTTGACGGCCTGCCCGTGCAAAAGCTCGCACTGCGCCCGGATCGCAATTGCGTCTGGGCCCAGTTCACCTTGCATCTGGAGAATCGCAGCCAGGTGCAGGAACGCCTCAGCGCCGCCGGCGTGCCCACAGCCGTGCATTACCCCAAGCCCCTGCACCAGCAGCCGGCTTATGCCCAGTGGGCGCAAGGCCAGAGCTTTCCGCATGCCGAGCGGGCCGCGCAGCGGGTGATGAGCTTGCCCATGAGTGCCGATTTGAGCGAGGGGCAGCAAGATCAGGTGATTCAGGCCCTGGCTCAGGCCCTGGACGGTTTAGATCAATGAGAGCAATGAGGGCATGAGCGCGATCTTGCGCTCCGGCCTGCTGCGATCCACCCTGACTTTGTTGCTGGGCGGCGCGCTGGCCCAGCTGCTGCCGCTGTTGCTGGGGCCTTGGCTGACCCGCATCTACACGCCGGGGCAGTTCGGCCAATTCGCTTTCATCTGGGCCGTGGCCAGCAATCTGGCCGTGGTGGGCTGTGCCCGCTACGAGTTTGCGTTGCCGCTGGAAACGCAAGAGAGCCGCGTGCGCGTGCTGATGGCTTTATGCCTGCGCGTGCTGCTGGCGGTGAGCTTGGCCAGCGTGCTGTTGGGCTTGGCGCTGGCCTGGTGGCAGCAGCAGGGCTCGGCACTGCTTTTGCCCATGGCTGTGCTGGCAGGTGGGGCGACGCAGTGGCTGACGATGTGGGCCACGCGAGCCCAGCGTTTTCAATTGTTGGCGCTCGGGCGGGTGCTGCTTTACGGCGGCGGCGCCTTGATTCAGCTGGCGCTGGGTCTGCTGGACTTTGGGGTTTGGGGTTTGTTGCTGGGGCCGATCTTGGCGGGCTTGCTGACGACGGCCTTATTGGCGCGGCCGGCCCCGGCCGCCGGCTGGCTGCAGCTGTGGCGGGTGCGGCGTGATGACTTGACCGCCATGGCGCGCAAGCACCGTGACTTCCCCGTGCTCAACACCCCGCATGCTTTTGCTGGCGCCTTGCAAGACAGCTTGGCCATGCTGATTCTGGCGGCCTGGAGCGGTGATGCCGCAGCCGGCTATTGGGCCTTGGCCCTGCGCTATTTGAAGGCGCCGGCCGGATTGGTGGGTGGCGCCTTGTCGCAAGCGCTTTACCCGCGCCTCGTGGCGGCGCAAAGCGCGGCGGAGGCGGCGACTTTGGTGCGCAAGCTGACTTTTTTGCTCTGCCTCTTGGCCTTGCCGCTGATGCTGGGCCTGATGCTGTTTGGCCCGGCCTTGTTCACCTGGGTGTTCGGCGAGCGCTGGCATGATGCGGGCATGTTGGCGCGCGGCTTGGCGCCCTATATCGCCCTGCATTTCGTAGCCTCGCCCTTGTCGGTGGCGACCATGGCCTGGCAGCAGCAGGCCTGGGCCTTGCGCCTGGCCCTGGTGGGGCAGTTCTTGTTTGTGTCGGGCTTAGCGCTGGGTTTGATCTGGGGCGGCTTGTGGGGCGCGGCCTGGGGTGTATCGGTGGCGATGACGCTTTATTTCAGCTGGTTTTTCTGGGCTCTGCCGCGCCGGGCTCAAGCGGGTGCGGGTGTAGATGCAAATGCAGATGCAAGCGGAGGCTTGATGGCATGACGACGAAGACGAGTGCTGCAATCAATCTCAAAGCGCCTTGGTGGCGCCGCCGCTTTCAGCAGCTCAAGATGCTGGCCTCGCGGGCCTGGGGCACGCGAATGGTGGGCGGCTTTGTGCGCGGGGATGGCGTCTTCCTGCCCCACACCCGCATCAGCAATACCAGCCATGTGTTCGCGCGCGAGCGCCTGGATGTGGGTGACCATGTCTTCATCGGCCACTTCAGCGTGCTGGATGCCACTTATGGCCTGCGCATTGGCGAGGGCTGCCAGATCGGTTTCTTCACTGGCATCTTCACCCACTCCAGCCATGCGGCCATTCGACTCTACGGCCGCGCCTTTGTGGCCACGGCCGAGAAGAAGGCCTACTTCACCGCGCCCGTGGAGATTGGTGATTACTCCTTTGTCGGCGCCCACGCCACGCTCTTGCCCGGCACGGTGCTGGGGCGCGGCAGCATCGTTTCGGCCTACAGCATGGTCAGCGGCACGCACCCGGACTTCGCCATCCTGGCCGGTCAGCCGGCCAAGCAGGTGGGTGACACCCGTCGCATGGACGAGCGCCTGCTGCGCGAGCACCCGGAGTTGCAAGCCCATTACCTGGCCTGGGCGGGTGAGTTGCCAGTTGCACCGCAGACGACTAAGGATGGACAGGCATGAGGCTGGTGCTGATCGGTGATGGCGAGAGCCCGCATTTGCTGAAGTGGGCGCGAGCCCTGGCGGCCGCCCCAGGTGTTGATCTGTGGGCCGCGTCCTCGCGTGGCTTTTTGCCGGAGTTCGAGGCCCTCGTGCCGGCGGCCAAGCGCCTGAGTTTGAATACCTCGCCCGAGCATGGCGGCGGCAATATCGCTTTGCTCAAGCAAGTGCCCAAGCTGGGCGCTTGGCTGGCGAAAGTCAATGCCGACTGGCTGCATGCGCATTACCTGACTTCGCACGGCACCCTGGCCTGGATGGCCAAGCGGGTTTGGCATTTGCGTGCCCGAATTGTGGGTTCGGCCTGGGGCAGCGACATTTTGGTCACGCCTGATGTGAGCTGGGCCTACCGCTGGCTGACCCGCAATATCTTGCGCGCCTGCGATCTCTGTTCCTCTGACTCGCAGCACATGACAGCGCGCATGCGCGAGTTGGATGCGCGAGAGGTGATGACCTTTCCCTTCGGCCTGGAGGCCATGCCCAAGCTGGGCGCGCGTAAAGCGCCGTGGAGCTTTTTTGCCAATCGCGGGCTGGAGCCTATCTATCGGCCGGACTTGGTGATTCGCGCATTTGCTGCCGTGGCCGCGCATGAGCCCGAGGCCAGCTTGGTGGTCGCTAACGACGGGTCTTTGCGGGCTGCGCTGGAGGCCCAGGTGGCGAGCTTGGGACTCGCATCCCAGGTCAGCTTCGTCGGCCGGCTGGATGCCAAGGCCCAGGCCAGCCAGTACGCCCGGGCGCGCTGGTACTTCAGCCTGCCACAGAGTGATTCGGTGGCCGTCTCAGTTTTGGAGGCCATGGCTCACGCTTGCGTGCCCATCCTGTCGGACCTGCCGGCGAATCATGAGTTGCTTGAAGAAAAGGCAGCTTGCCCGCGCGGCCTGATCCTGGGTGAAAGCGACTTGTCGGGTCTGCATGCCCAGTTGCTGGCGCTGGCGCCGCAGGCGGAAGCCGCAGGCCTGGCCAATCGCGACTGGGTCAGCCACCACGGCCTGTTTGCCCCCGCCGTGCAGCGCTTTCTGGCCCGCTTGCGTGCCTTTGATTCAGAGAAGAAGACAACACCGCCGTGAAGATTTTGCTCATCAACCATTACGCTGGCTCGCCCCAGCACGGCATGGAGTTCCGGCCCTTTTACTTGGCTCGGGAATGGCGGCGCATGGGTCATCAGGTGTTGATCCTGGCGTCGGCGCAATCGCATGTGCGCGCCAAATCGCCAGAGCCCGGCGTGCAAGTCATCGACGGGGTGAACTACTGCTGGTACGACACGCCCGCCTACCAGGGCAATGGCCTGGGCCGGGTGCGCAATATCTGGTCCTTCTGCAGCCAGGTCTGGCGTGATGCCGATGTGCTGGCGCGGGACTTCGCGCCCGATGTGGTGATTGCCTCCAGCACCTATCCCATGGACGTGTGGGTGGCGCGGCGCATCGCCAAGCTGAGTCATGCCAAGCTGGTTTATGAGGTGCATGATTTGTGGCCGCTCTCGCCCATCGAACTCTCGGGCATGTCGCCTCGCCATCCTTTTGCCCTGCTGTGCCAGAAGGCCGAGAACGACGCCTACCGCGATGCGGATGTGGTGGTCTCCATGCTGCCCAAGGCGCAAGGCCATATGGCGGCGCACGGCCTGGACCTGGCCAAGCTGGCCATCGTGCCCAATGGCATCACGCTGGATGAATGGACTTCCGTCGCGGAGCCTTTGGCTGCGGGGCCGCTTTTGACGCATTTGTGCGAGCAAAAGGCGCTGGGCCGCCGTGTGCTCGGCTATGCCGGATCGCATGGCTTGCCCAATGCGCTGGATGTGCTGCTGGATGCCGCCAAGCGCCTGCAGACAAGTGCGCCCGAACTTTCCATCGTGCTGGTGGGCGGCGGGCATGAAAAGCCGCGTTTGGCCGAGCGGGTTAGGGCGGAAGGCTTGGGCAATGTGGCCCTGTTCGAGCCGATTCCAAAGACGCAAATCCCCGGCCTGCTGGCCCATTTCGATATCGCTTACATCGGCTGGCAGCGCACACCCATCTATCGCTTTGGCATCGCGCCCAATAAGCTGATGGACTACATGATGGCGCGCCGGCCGGTGTTGCATTCGGTGGAAGCGGGCAACGACCCAGTGGCTGAAGCGGGCGCGGGCCTGACCGTGGCGCCCGAGGATTCGGCGGCGGTGGAGGCGGGCGTGCTGCGCTTGGCGGCCTTGCCCGCCGAGGAGTTGAAGGCCATGGGCGAACGTGGCCGGGCCTTTGTGCTGGCGCACCACACCTATCCCATCCTGGCCCAGCGTTTCTTGAAAGCCGTGCAGCCATGAACCAACAGGAGCATGGGCAGGAGTTGGCGCAAGTGGCCAGCCGCTATGCCAAGCGCAACCAAGCTCATATGGAGGATCGTTACAGCCTGCTGCGACCCGAGGTCTGGCAGATGCTGCACGAGCGCCAGCGCGCCATGCTGCGGCTGCTGGCTCAGCGCCCGGGGCAGCCCGCCGATTGGCGCCTGACCGAAGTGGGTTGTGGCGCCGGTGGTAACTTGCTGGAGATGCTGCGCCTGGGGCTGCGGCCCGAGCACCTGACCGGCATCGAGTTGCTGCCCGAGCGCCTGAATCTGGCCCGGCCGCTGCTGCCCGCCGACTTGCAGCTTCATCTGGGCGATGCCTCAGTGGCGCCCGTGCCAGAGGCGAGCCAGGACTTCGTGCTGCAGTCCACCGTTTTTTCGTCTCTGCTGAACGATGGCGTGCAGCAGGCGGTGGCCGCTGCGATGTGGCGCTGGTTGAAACCGGGTGGGGCGGTGCTCTGGTACGACTTCATCGTCGACAATCCACGCAATCCGGATGTGCGTGGTGTGCCTCTGCGCCGGGTGCGTGAGCTGTTTCCGGACGGCCGCTTGCGCAGTCAACGCCTGACCCTGGCGCCGCCGCTGGCGCGCTGGGTGTGCAACAAGATTCATCCCGCTGCTTATTCCCTGTTCAACAGCCTGCCCCTGCTGCGCAGCCATGTGCTGTGCTTGATTGAAAAACCATGAGTGCTGATTTGCCCCCATCCGACTTGCCCTTTTTGCCTTTTGCCTTGCCCGAGATCGGTGAGGACGAAATCAATGAGGTGGTGGACACCTTGCGCTCAGGCTGGGTGACCACCGGGCCTAAGGCCAAGCGCTTTGAATCGGACTTTGCGGCTTTTTTGAATGAGCCGCAGTTGGAGTGCATCGCCGTCAATTCGGCCACGGCTGGCCTGCATTTGGCTCTTGAAGCTATGGGCATTGGCCCGGGCGATGAGGTCATCACCACCACTCACACCTTCACCGCCACCGCTGAGGTGGTGCGTTATCTGGGTGCCGATGTGGTGCTGGTGGACATTGACCCGCTCACGCTCAATATCGATCCCAAGCTGGTTGAGGCGGCCATCACCCCGAGAACGCGCTGCATCCTTCCAGTCCACTATGCCGGCTTGGCGGTGGACATGTTGGCGATTCTGGACATTGCCCGCCGCCACGGCCTGCGCGTGCTGGAAGACGCTGCGCATGCATTGCCGACCACGCTGGAAAAAGAGCTGATCGGCACCATGGGCAGCGATGCCTCTGTGTTCAGCTTCTACGCCAACAAGACCATGACCACGGGTGAGGGCGGCATGCTGGTGACCCGCAATGCCGAGTTGGCCAAGCGCGCCCGCGTGATGCGCTTGCACGGCATGAACCGCGACGCGTTTGACCGCTTCACCGCCAAGGTGCCGAGCTGGTATTACGAGATCGTGGCGCCGGGCTTCAAGTACAACATGACCGATATCGCGGCGGCACTGGGCATTCATCAGCTCAAGCGCATCTCGGCGTTTCAAGCGCGGCGTGAGCAGATCGCGGCGGCCTACAACCAGGCTTTTGCCGACCTGCCTTTGATCTTGCCGCCGCAGGCACCGCATGGCGATGTGCATTCCTGGCACTTGTATGTGCTGCGCCTGAGTGACGCGGCCAGCATTGACCGCGACGCTTTCATCGAGGCCATGTTCGCCGCCGGCATCGGCTGCAGCGTGCACTACATCCCCTTGCATCAGCAGCCCTACTGGCGTGATCGCTACGGGTTGAAGGCTGAGCAGTTCCCGCATTCCCAAAAGGCTTATGAGCGCAGCTTTAGCATCCCGCTCTACAGTGCCATGACTGAATCCGATGTCCAGCGCGTAATTTCCGTAGTCAGAGCAAGGCTACTTTCGTTTACCAAAAAATGACGATGCATGTTAAAAAGGACTATTGACATTTCGGCTGCCTGTCTAGGCTTATTAGTACTCGCACCAATTTTGTTATTTATTTGCCTTGCCATAAAGCTGGATTCGCCGGGCCCAATTTTTTTTCGACAGGAACGGGTTGGACGACAGGGAAAGCTATTCCGCATCTTCAAGTTCCGAACGATGAGTGATTTGGCTGCTCCTGATTCCTTGCAAATCACTGTTGCAGGAAATCCCCGGATCACGCGTATAGGTGGACTGCTTAGACGGTATAAACTAGATGAACTGCCTCAGTTGATAGATGTATTGCGCGGCACGATGAGTTTGGTGGGGCCTCGCCCGGAAGTTCCAAAGTATGTGCAACACTATCCGCATTTGTGGCGAGAGCGGTTGTTGAGTGTACGGCCGGGGGTGACCGATTTGGCGTCCGTTCATTATCGCAATGAGAATGAACTGCTCGCTTGTTCTGAAAATCCGGAGCGTGAGTATATTGAGGTGATCTTGCCTGATAAACTTCGCTACTCTTTGTATTATGTAGATAATAAAACAATTGCAAAAGATTTCCATGTAATTGGATTGACGTTTGGGGTTGTTTTTGCGCCCGCGATTTCTTCCGTGAGGGGTGTGTTGAGTACTAAAAGCATGAGTTTTTGGAGCGGGGTCGAACGCTGGATGTCTACCCTTAACCGGGTTGGGCGGGCCTATGCTGTTTTAATTGACTCAGTTGTCGTAATCGGCTGTTGGCATGCGGCCTATCTTTTTCGCCTGGGGTTTGAGCGTTGGCAGCCGGAGCGGCCTTGGTATGATGACTTTGTCTTGATTGGGGTTGTGGCTTCCTACTTGCTGGCGATCGCGGTATTTGGCGTCTCGCGTGCGCTTTGGCGTTTTTTTTGCTTGGATGATTTTAGGCGGCTAATAATTTCCTGTTTAAGTGCAGGCTTGTTTAGCGTGTGTTGGATTCAATTGTCCCATCTGTTGGGTGTTTCCCGTGCGGTACTGGTACTACATCCCTTCTTTTGCATACTTGCACTAGCTTTGGTGCGAATGTCCTATCGCTTGATTTGGGAGCACGCCAGCGAGCAGTCTGGCGGCCCGTATTATGAAAGCAAAAGGGCAATTGTTTTGGGTGCAGGAGAAAGCGCATGCCGAATGGTGGCTGCAATTCATCGGCACCAGGGTTGGAGCGTTCTTGCGATCCTAGATGACGATATTGCTAAGCATGGCCTGAGAGTATCAGGAGTTGGTGTGCAAGGTTGCATTTCGGATTTGCTTTTGCCTCATGTGTTGGCTGGGGCCACTCATGTGTTGGTGGCAATGCCGGAAGCGGATAGGGTTGAACGAGATAGGGTGGTGGAAATAGCTAAGAGTACGGGGTTGACGGTCTTGCTAATGTCTGATGTTGGTTCAATGCCAGACTATGGTTTGAGCTAAGAGAATAATTTGATGACTGATCGGTGGTGTAGTGTGGGCGTTCGTGTCCCGGGGTGGTACTCAGGGCGCAAGTTCCGTTTCGTCCAGGGATGATTTGGTTTTTGTCGAAGGGTGTGGGTGAATAGTTTGATCATCCTTCTGTTCGTAATTTTTTGAATTCAATTGGTATTGCGAAATATAGTTCATCGGATAGGTGGTAATTGGTCGGTCGGTATGAGTGTTTTCATAAAGCCATCATCTTCTAGTGGTGTTGCGAGCACGGTAGACGTGTAAGTATCGTGTTTTGAATTGCTCGAGCTTTGTTTTTAATTTTTTTCCATTTTTGAATTCATGACCATCCTCGTCACCGGCGGCGCCGGCTTCATCGGCAGCAACTTCGTCCTCGACTGGCTCAAAGGCTCTGACGAGCCCGTGGTCACCTTGGACGCCCTGACCTATGCGGGCAATCTGGAAAACCTGGCCTCGCTGCAAGGTGACGCCCGGCACACCTTCGTCAAAGGCGATATCTGTGATCGCGCCCTGGTCGATCAACTGCTGAGCCAGCACCGTCCCCGCGCCCTGATCCACTTCGCTGCAGAAAGCCATGTGGACCGCTCCATCAGCGGTCCCGGCGCCTTCATGCGCACGAATATCGAAGGCACTTACACCTTGCTGGAAGCGGCACGCGCTTACTGGAGCGGCCTGGGCGAAGAAGACAAGGCCGC